>JBHEOO010000039.1:0-26361 GCA_046260765.1 Chromatocurvus sp. | reverse complement strand
CTCTGGGTCTGCGTAATTCTCCGGGACAGTTAATCCGGCGCACTGCACGACGCGGCTGCGCTCAACGCTGCTCAGGTCGCATTCGCGAAACGACAGGTCACCGATATTTGCAACGATTGCGTCCTTGTCAGTCGGTGGCAGCATGGCGGTCGATTCGGTGCTTGCCGGCGCCGCAAGGAGCAGCCATGTCAGCCCGAGAGCGCAGGAGAAAAGTCCGTTGGAGCGTGGGCACATTTGAGAGGTGTCGGTTCCAGGTGGCATCGGTTCAATCATCAATGAGCCTATGCTGCGCGCATGTGGAATTCAATCATCAAATGAAGCCGCCTCCCTGCTCGAGCGGGGAGAGCCGAGTTGGGGAGAGCCGAGTAGGGAGAGCCGAGTGCGCTCGTCACCAGAGAAAGTTAAACTATGCAACACCCGGATCGCGTCATGCCAGCAGAAATTGCTCGTCACTGAGCCGCTTCCTGCGTGGTCCAATGTCAAATATCGACAAACCCCCAGTGGTAACATGGTGTATCTTTTATCTGTCCCCCACAGAAACAGACGATGCGGTGCAAAACTCGTGAATCAGTTACGCGTGCTGCCCGGCGGGTTATCACCGCCTGGTGTAGAAAACGACAAATTTCGCGCAACGCTGCGTCCCATCCTTGCTCTGCTGTTGTTCTTCGCCTGCGGCATCTGCCAGGTCATGGCCGCCGACCTGCGTCTGAACGTCAGCATTTCGGGTCTGAATGGCCAGCTTCGCGACAACGTCCGGGCCCACCTTGGGATAGTCGCGGCGAGCGATCGCAAAGCCGAGACGCCGCCGACACTGACGGAAAAATCCATCCGGCGGCTGCACAAGGCGGCGACCGCAGAAATCGAGGCAGCCCTCAGGCCGTTTGGCTTTTACTCGCCGGTGATCACCGCATCGCTGGAGCAGAGCGAAAATGCCTGGCGGGCCATCTACGCCGTTGACGCAGGGCCGGCGACACAGCTGCGTAATGTGACCCTCGCGATTGAGGGCGAGGGTAAGGATCAGCCCGGTCTCGAGAGGCTGATTGCGCGTGCCGCCCTCGCGCCCGGCAAGCGTCTGAATCACCCGGCTTACGAAGAACTCAAGAATGCGCTGAGAAATGATGCCTATGCGCTGGGCTACCTGGACAGCGGATTCCGTCGGAGTTCCATCGAAGTCTATCCAGACCAGCAGGTCGCCGATCTGGCCCTCGTGCTTGACACGGGTCCGCGTTTCTATTTTGGTGATATCACGGTGGAGCAAAGCATCCTGTCTCAGGCATTCATCGACAAGTTTGTGTCGATCCGCGCCGGCGAGCCCTTTGAGCCGCGCCGGCTGACCAATCTGCAGCTCGCGCTTACCGACAGTCCTTATTTCAGTCAGGTCGAGGTAACGATCCAGCGCGATCAGACTCAGGATCAGCGCGTGCCTGTGCGGGTAGCCACCACCGAATCGAAGTCCCAGCGCTATGAAACCAGCGTTGGCTACGGCACGGATACCGGTCCGCGAGGTGGCGCCGGTATTCTCTGGCGGCGTATCAACCAGCATGGTCACCAGTTCCGCACCGATTTCCGACTCTCGGCGATCCAGTCCACGCTGGCGTCTCAGTACAAGATCCCCATCGGCGAGGTGGGCACCGAGTATCTCGATTTTACTGCGGATGCGGCACAACGCAGTCTCAACGATGTCGATGCTACCAGCTACGCGATCGGCAGCAGCCTGAACCAGAACCGCTGGGGCGGCCGCAGACGGGCGACCCTCGCCCTCCGGCACGAAGTCTGGGCCTTCGGAGACAATCCGAACGAGGACGCCACGCTGTTGGCACCGGGTCTGGAGTTTTCGCGCATTGTTGCCGATGACCTTCTTTTTACCCGTCGCGGCTACAGCGCCAAGATTGCCGTGACCGGTGCCGTGGAAGAGCTGTTGTCAGATACTTCATTTCTGCAGGCGAAAGTCAGCGGACGATACATACACCCGCTGGGACCGGATGGCAGGCTGCTTGTCCGGGGTGAATACGGCGCCACGATGACGGATGAATTCAACCGTCTGCCGCCCTCACAGCGTTTTTTCAACGGTGGCGCCCAGAACGTGCGGGGCTACGGATTTGAGGAATTGAGCCCGCGGGATGACCAGCGCAACATTATTGGTGGGCGCTATCTCGGAACCGCCAGTGTCGAGGTGGACTATCTGGTTTACGGGAATATCGGTCTGGCGCTGTTCGTCGACGCGGGTAACGCCTCCAACAGCGCGGAAATCAACTGGAAATCCGCCGCCGGCATCGGGCTGCGCTACAAGTCACCAGTGGGCATGTTCCGTCTGGATTTTGCACATCCCTTCGATGACCCCGACTCCTCGTTCGCCCTCCACATCAGCTTCGGGCCCGACCTGCAATGACCAGACGAATTCTTGCCGTCATCGGGATTGGCCTTGCGGCCCTGCTGGTCGTAATGACCCTGCTGCTGGGTTCGTTTCTGGGAACACAAAGCGGCACACGAGTGCTCTGGAGCGGTGTCTCCGACGCTGTCGATGGGCTCTCTGCCGAGGCCGTGGAAGGCCGTCTTGGTGGCGCGCTGTCCCTGCGTGGCTTGCGATTCGAAACCGACACAATGCTCGTCACTGTCGGCTCTCTGAAGCTCGACTGGTCCCCCGCTGCGCTGTTCAAACGGGAGTTGCGCCTGGAAAAACTGCATGTCGATGATGTCGCCTACACGCAGCTGAAGCCGGCACCACCGACGGCAGCGGAGGAAACCGAAGCCTTTTCGCTGCCCGAGCAGGTCTCCCTGCCTGTGGCACTGGCGTTGCGCAATATCGTTCTGCGCTCGTTCGAGTATCGCTCTGCGCCTGAGGCTGATCCGATGCGGGTGGATGAGGCGGCCTTGGCTGCCCATTTCCGCGGCAATGCGCTTTCGATCGACCAGCTGTCGGCGCACGGCCCCCTGTTTCGCGTCGACGGCGTCGCCAGCGCGCGGACGGAGGGCAGCTACGCGTTGACGGCTTCGTTGAGCTGGCAGGCATCACTGCCAGATCTTGCGCCGTTGGGCGGTAATCTGTCAGTGGATGGCGACCTCGCAGCCATGCGCGTAGAGCAAACGCTCGCCGCACCCTACAGCTCGACGCAACGCATCGACATTCGCGATCTGCTGGGTGACGATATGCGCCTGGATGCACGGGTCGCTCTCAACGACATACGCTTACAGGATGTTGGCGAGACGCTGCCGATCATGACCATGAGGGGCACGCTGCTGGCCGACGGCAGCGTCACCGATCTGGATTATCAGGCAGACCTGAACCTGGACTCAGACGAGTTTGGTGCCCTGGCGCTGCTTGCCAACGGTGGCTTCAGCAACCAGGTGGTGGCGATTGAGCAGCTGCTGCTCACCCGCGAGCCCGGTGCCGCGAGGCTGGAAATAGCGGGTCGCGCGAACCTTGCGGGCCCCATACCCTCGTTTGAGCTGCAGGGCGACTGGCGTGATCTGGCCTGGCCACTGGTCGGTGAGCCCCGGATCAGCAGTGGCACGGGTCGCTTCGCTGTCGATGGCAGTGCCGAGAACTACGCTGTCGAGCTGAACACAGCGCTGGTCGTGCCCGATCAGGCAGACGGTCAGCTGTCTCTGTCCGGGCGTGGCGACAGTGAATCATTCGAACTTGCCAGCCTGCAGCTGGCGCTGCTGGATGGATCGCTGACGGGACGCGGGAATGTCCGGTGGAGCCCGGAACTGCGCGGTTCGATAACGCTCGACGGCGAGGGTCTGAACCCCGGCGTTCTGGCGCCTGACTTTCCGGGTGATCTGCGCCTGACCCTCCGCGCTGGTGGCGCTATGACAGACGGCAACGCTGAGGCGGAGATAGAAACGCTGGCCCTGAGTGGCACCTTTCGCGAGCAAGCGGTGGACGTGCAGGCACAGGGCAAATTCCAGAACGCGCAGCTTCGCCTCGACACCCTGATTGCCCGCTCCGGAGAAACACGCCTCAGCGCAACAGGTCACGTTGGCGACAGCATGGATCTGCGGTGGGATATCGACAGCCCCGATCTGGGTGATCTGCTGCCCGGGGCTTCCGGCTCACTCGCAGGCGCGGGAAGTCTTGCCGGACGCATTGCACTTCCCGTTATTCGCGGGAATCTGCAGGGCGATTCGATCGCCTACGCGGAGTATGAGCTGCAGCGTCTGTTGCTGGAGCTGGATGTCGACCTGGAACGTGAAGCGCCTTCGACGCTGCAGCTTACGCTCGATGATGCATTGCTCGGTGGCATCGAGATTCGCCGGGTCAATGTTATCGGCGCGGGCAACCGCAGCGATCACCAGTTCGATCTGCAGGTCGACAGCTCCGCGGGGGTGGCACAGCTTAGCCTTGGCGGCGGTCTGCGAGATGATGCGTGGCGAGGTGAATTGAAGTCTGGCCAGTTGCAGTACCCTGAGTTCGCTGCCTGGACCCTGGAGGATCCGCAGCCGCTGCGCCTGAGTGCGGAAGCGCAGCACCTTGAGCAGGGCTGCTGGCGCAGCGGCGATGCCAGTCTGTGTCTGCGGGGGCAGCGCGTGGCGGGCGATATCGATGCTGCGCTGGGTCTTGATGCGTTCAGCTTTGCGTACCTGAGCAGCATGATGCCGGACGCGTTCTCCCTGGCGGGTACCCTGGACGCGCAGGTAAATGTTCGCCAGCAGGGAGGCGCAACACCGGAACTTATGCTCACGTTGAGTGCCAATGGCGTCGAGTTGCGCACCGGAGAATCGGCTGAGCAGCCCGATGAGTTGCTTCTGGGTCTGGAGCCATCGACGGTGAGCGTGAATTACGCCGACAGCGGTCTGCTGGCAGAGGTTTCCATGCCGTTTACGGGCGGTGGCGGTATCGATGCCAGTGCACAGGTTGGCGAGGGCAGTGATCCCCTGACAGAACGGCCGCTGGCGGGAAAACTGATTCTGGCGTTGAATGACATCGGTTTCCTTCGCGCGCTATCCAGCGAGATAGAGCAGTCAGCGGGTTCCCTTAGCGGTGACTTCGACATTGCGGGGACGCTGGCAACGCCAGTGCCCGAGGGCGAGATACAGCTGGCGGATGGACGGCTTGAGCTCGCGGGTCCGAGTCTCAACATCAGCGACATTGGCGTTCGGGTAAGCAGCAGCGGCGTTTCGGCGTTTGATTTCGATGGGCGTGCCACATCCGGGAATGGAACGCTCCGGCTGTCTGGTTCCGCGCAACTGGATGGTGCGCAGTCCGAGGCTGATATCGACATCAAAGGTAACAGCTTCGAGGTGGTGAACACCGTGGATGCGCGTGTCTTCGTGTCGCCGGACCTCCAGGTTTCCGTGCGCGAGAGTGGCATAGCCATCAACGGTGAAGTCGTCGTACCGCGCGCGGAAATCACACCGAAGCAATTGCCCGCGTCCGTCGTTACCGCCTCGAGCGATGCGGTCATCATCACGGATGAGACTGAGAAAGACATCGCCACGGCTGCTCCACGAGAGCTCGAGGCGCGTATCCGCCTGGTTCTGGGTGACGCGGTTTCCCTCGATGGCTTCGGACTCAAGGCGCGCCTTGCCGGCGGTGTCACCGTGACCCAGATGCCGGGCCAGCCGACGCTGGGCAGCGGCGAAGTTAATATCCTTGACGGCGAGTATCGCGCCTACGGTCAGGGCCTTGTGATCGATACCGGCAAAATCCTGTTTGCCGGCGGGCCGATTTCCGAGCCTGGCATCAATGTGCGTGCGCTGCGGCGGCCCGCTGAGGGTATTGTCGTGGGCGTCAGCGTGAGGGGCCCGCTGCAGAACCCTGACTTCAACGTGTTCTCGGAGCCCGGCATGACCCAGTCCGAGCAGTTATCCTGGCTTGTGCTGGGGCGTCCGTTGGCAGGCGCCTCGGAGGGAGAGAGCGACATGATTACTCAGGCGGCCCTCGCACTGGGACTGCGGGGCGGGAATTTTCTCGCGGATCGGTTTGGCGACTCGCTGGGTGTGGACAGCGTCGGCATTGAGACGGGTTCGGGCGAAGCCGGCGCCTCCAGCGATGTGAACCAGGCGGCCTTCGTGATCGGTAAATACCTGTCACCGGATCTGTTTGTCAGCTACGGCATCGGTCTGTTCGACTCGGTATCCACGGTCCGACTCGAATATACCCTGACCGAAAGCTGGAAGGTGTCTACCGAGTCCTCCACGATCTCAAGTGGCGGCGATGTGACCTATACCATCGAGCGTTAGCTGGCTGACCCAGTCGGCGGCGCTGGCCGTGTTGTCGCCGCTGTTGCTGTCGATATCGCTGCCTGTATCGATCAGAAGCGCCTGCGTCAGCTCCTGCGCATTCAGTGCCTCCAGGGTCTGCTGCTGGTGCTCAAGGACTTCCAGGCCCGCTTCAGACGGATCGTTTCCCACCGCTTCGCGGGCAACAATGCGCTGACGTAATGTCGCGTTGCCGGCATGGCAGTGCAGAATTCCGAAGGGGACCCCAAGCTCCGAGGCGAGTTCTCTGAAGACGCCCCTCTGCCAGTGCTTGAGGCAGGCTGCATCTATCAGACACGGTATCCCGGCGTCGATGAGGGGCCGTGCCATTTCGGCGAGGTGACGATAGGTGCGCTGGGTGGCTTCGGTCGAGTACAGATCGCTGTCGATAGCGGAATCACTGCTGTCACTCTGGCTAACGCCATGCAGCCGTTTGCGCTCGACGTCGGAGCGCAGCCGCACCAGTCCCACACGCTCCACCAGCTGCTGCGCGAGCCATGATTTGCCACTGCCGGAGAGCCCCATGGTGATGATAATGACCGGGCGATTCTGAGAACTGATTTTCCTCGCCAGTTCAAGGTAGACATGCACCTCATTGAGCAGGGCATCACGGTCTATGTCTGTGTCTTCAAGGCGCAGGGCAGTGACTTTTGCTCGCACCAGTGCGCGGTGCACCATATATAACGGCAGCAGTTGCAGTCCCCGGTAATCGCCGGTTACGGCCAGGTATTCATCGAGCAGGAGCCAGGCGAAGCCCTGTTCACCGCAACGGTGCAGGTCCATCACGGCAAAGGCCACGTCGGATATGAGGTCGATCCAGCGCAACTCGCTGCTGAATTCCACGCAGTCAAACAGGATAGCTTCGCCATTTATCAATGCGACGTTGCCAAGGTGTGCGTCGCCGTGACACTCGCGGATAAATCCGTCGCGATGCCGCTGCTCCATGAGTGGGGCAAGTCTGCCTATCTCGGCTTCTGTCCATGTCTGCAGCGACGTCAGGCCTTGCGCCACCGGTGCGTCCTTGAGGGTCCGGGCAAGATCGGTGAAATTGTCACGGATGGGCTCGGCGGCGGCACTGGCGGTGCCGAAGTTACTGTCCGGTCCGGCAACCCCGGCAATGCGGTGCAGTTCAGCCAGTTTCCGCCCCAGGCCGATAATGTGCTCACCTCGCAGCCGGTGTTGCGAAAGCAGCTGGTCAAACCCGGCGTCAGCGCCGAAGCGACGCATTCTCACGGCGTATTCAATGACCTCGCCGGTGCCCTCGAAAGACGGATTTTCCGGCGTGCCGCGAATTGCGACCACGTCCAGATACAGGTCAGGCGCTGTGCGCTGGTTGAGGCGAAGTTCCTCTTCACAGAAAAACCTGCGCCTCTCCAGGGTGGAGAAATCGAGGAACCCCAGATTGAGCGGTTTTTTCAGCTTGTAGACCCTGTCTCCTGCGAGCAGCACCCAGGATATGTGGGTTTCCAGCAGCTCAACCCGGTCGACCCGGTGCGGGTATCGATCAGGGTTCTGCAGAGCTTCAATCAGCGAGGTTCGCATGTCCTTTGTCCCGTTATAGTTGAAAACGACAGACCTGACGGAATGACAGGTGCGCTCCACGACAGAATAACGCCGGCTGCGCAGACGAGCGACACGTGATTCGCGCAGCGCCCGTTTGCGCGGCATCTTTTTTGAACCAGTATTCTGAGCATTTTTTGTACAGCTTGTTTGAAGGTTGGCCGCTGCCCGTATTAGCGCTACTCTTGAAGTATGTGGAAATACACCGGACAGGAACGACCCGACTTTGCCGACACCCCAGGACCGGGACAGGAATCCGTCTGGGATTATCCCCGTCCACCGACGCTTGCCGTCACTGACGAGCTGGTGGATGTCAGCATTGACTATATTCCTCTCGCCAGCAGTCGCTCTGCGCTGCGCGTACTGGAAACTGCGAGCCCACCCACGTACTACATTCCCGCTGCCGATATCGACTGGCGACTGCTGGTCGCCACGGCGCACGGCAGTTTCTGCGAGTGGAAGGGCAGGGCGAGCTACTTTGCATTGGCGGGCAATCCGGCCGCCGGACCGGTGGCCTGGCTGTACGCTGACCCGAGCGAGCGTTTTGCCGCGCTGCATGATCACGTGTCGTTTTACCCCGACAGGATCGACTGCTTCGTCAACGGCGAACGCGTGCGGCCGCAGCCGGGGTCTTTCTATGGGGGGTGGATTACCGATCGCGTAGTGGGTCCTTTCAAGGGCGCGCCCGGCACGGGACACTGGTAGGTAAGGCGTTACGAGCCTTCGCGGGCCATTCACTCCGGCAGCGTACGACGGCGTTTAAGCTGCACGATGCCGGTTGCGATCGCCGTGCCGACCAGGGTGATCACCATACCGGTACAGACCTGCAGGGTAATTTTCTCATCCAGGAGTAACACGCCCCAGCCAATCGCACTGACCGGGACCAGCATGGTCACGGTCGACGTGGCGGTAGCACCGGCACTGGCGATCAGCCTGAAATAAAGCAGCAGCGCGGCAGCAGTGCTCAGCGCCGCCAGTGCCAGGGCAGAACCCCATGCAGTAGTGCTGACCGGAGCCTGCGGCCATAGCAATATGCCGGGAACCAACAGCACTGCGGCGGCCACCGCACAGGCACCTGCCGCCAGCACCGGGCTCGGGAGATGTGACAGGCGCGTTCGCGAGTAATTCCCCCCGACGCCGTAACTCAAGGTGGCGGCCAGTGCCGCGGCGATAAACCAGCCGTCGCCGCCGGCGCTGAAATCGAGTCGACCCGAGGACAGAATCGCCACACCGGCCAGCGCCAGCGTCAGCCCGATGACCTGTTGGCGCAGGATCGGCGTAGCGAAGAATGACATACCGATCAGCGCCGTGGCGACGGGCGTCGCGGCATTGATCAGCGATGTGAAGCCGGCGTCGAGACGGACCGTCGCCAGCGCCAGCAGCGTGTAGGGAAGCGCGGTTGTCGTGATCCCCAATATGATCAGCGGCAATAGATTGTCGCGCATCAGGCGCAGGTGTGTCCGGTTCGCCAGCAGCGGCACCAGCAGCAACGCACCAACCGTCATGCGCAGAAGGATCAGGCTTACCGGGCCAAACTCCGGCACGGCGACGCGCATGAAGATGAACGAAAATCCCCAGAGTGACGAAAGAAGCAGAAGGCGCAGGCTGTCCGCGGGTGACATGGTGGATCCTGGTTGCTGGTGGAGTTTGGGCTGTGCGCGCCAGTTCAAGTGCGGGCCTGGCTTTACTAGGCCTCTGTTGCTGCGGAGAGTGCTGCGAAGAGAGCTGCACGCATCATACTGTAACGGGCTGACCTGGCGGAACAGCGCACTGTTATAGCTTGTCTCCCCAGGATAAACTGCGAGCCTGATTTGCCCGGCTTTGTCCCGGGTCCAGCAGGAGGTTGCCGTGTCATCAGAATTTTTGAGCTGCGCCGTCGCGCTGACGCTGAGCTTGTCGGGCATGTCTGCAGGTGCCAGGTTATTTTCTCTCCGGGCGGAAGTCTGACAAGGTGTTTCGTAAGGCGTTTGTGGCGTCGGTTCTCCTGTGTGCGGGTCTCGCCGATGGTCGGGAGCCAGATTCCCGAACACTCGATTTTCGCAGCGCGCTGCAGCGCATGGTCACTGTCAATGAAGCGCTGCAGGCCTCCCGCGCGGTGGTAGATCAGAGCCGGGCAAAAAGCGCCGAAGCCGATGCGCGACGCCTGCCGACCCTTGAACTCAAGAGTCGTTACAGCCATTTGAATGCGCCGCTGGAGGCAGACCTGGCTCCACTGGGGGATGCAATTTCTGTCGGGTTCCAGCAGGTTGGCGTGGATCTGCCTGCCGGCATACTGCCGCGCGAATACCGGATACAGGATCGCAATTTCGTCAATGTATCGGTGCAGGCAGTGCAGCCCGTGTATCTGGGCGGGCGTATCGAGGCGGGAAGGGAGGCGGCGCGCTATGGCCTGGAGGCGAGCAAAGCGGCTGTGGATCGCAAAAGCGCCGAGCTTGAGGTGGTTCTGGTCGATCGGTTTTTCGGCCAGGCCCTGGCCACAGAGTCACTCGAGGTACGCAGGCACAGCGCGGAAAGCCTGCGTCGACATGAGTTCAATGCGCGCCGTCTCGAGGATGAGGGGCAGATTGCGAGAGTAGAGCGCCTGCGGGCCAGTGTCGCTCTCGCTGAGGCCGAAAATGAAGTCCTTGTGGCGCGCGAGCAGTTGGAGCTGTCACGGGCGGCGTTGGCGGCGCTGCTGGCCAGTGACCGGCCAGTGACCACCGCGACGCCAATTCCGTCGCCGCCGCCATCGGTGGAGCGGGATGTCTGGAAGGCGGCGGCAGAGGATTCCAACCCCGCGCTGCGCGAGGCGGCGCAGCGGCTGGAGCAGGCTCGAGCGGCTGCCCGCGCAGCGCGCGGTGAATCCCTGCCGGTCGTTTCGCTATTTGGTTCGCGGGAGCTATACACCGAAGACCTGACGCTGATCGATCCCGAGTGGGTGGTCGGCGTGCAGGCCAGCTGGACCTTTTTTGATGGCGGCCAGCGCCGGGCACGAACCGCACAGGCGGAGGCGCTGGTCAGTGAGGTCGACCGGCAGCTGGAGGCGGGTCGGCGCGATGTGGCGCTGCTGGTTGATCAACAGGTCGATCGGCTCATCGGAGCGCTGGCCCGCCAGCGAACGCTGGCTGCAAGCGCTGAACTGACCGATGAAAGCCTGCGGGCCCAGCAGCGCGCGTTTGAAGAAGGCTTTGCAACATCCATGGACGTGATCGAGGCCGAGCTGGCGCGCTCGAGGGTGGCGCTGGGTGAGCTGGCCGCACGCCGTGATGCCTGGGTGGCTGCTGCCGCGCTGTATACGGCGGCCGGTCGCGGTGAACAACTGGTCGACCTGATTGAGCAACTGGCTGATGACTGAATCCGGAACGTCCCGCCGCTGGCCCCGCATCCTGCTCTGGGCGCTCGTGTCGATCATCGTTGTCGCCTGTCTGGTCGGACTATTGCTCTGGCTGACTCGCTCCGGCCCCGCCTTTCTGCAGGGGCAGATAGAGGCTGACAGCGTGCGGGTGTCGGCGAAGGTCGGGGGCCGGGTGGCTTCAATCGAAGTTGATGAAGGTGATCGCGTCAACACAGGTGACCTCCTGGCGCGGTTGCTCATGCCGGAGGCGGAAGCGCGCGCGGGGCAGGTTGAGGCCCAGGTTGACGCTGCCGGGGCCATGGCCGACATGGCTCGGAGCGGGGCCCGTGATGAGCAGATTCGTGCTGCGCGCGCGCAGTGGCAGGCGGCGTTAAGTCAGGCCGAGCTGGCGGTGGAAACCCGAACTCGTATTGAAAGCCTGCACGCCGACGGCGTGGTGCCGACCCAGCGCCGGGACGAGGTCGTGGCTCAGGCGAAGGCCGCTCAGTCCCAGGCAGATGCCGCGCGCGAGGCCTATGAAATCTCCCGGTCTGCGGTGCGTCCACAGGAGCTGCGCGCCGCTGAGGCGCAACTGCAGCAGGCCCGGAGCGGTCTGAACGAAGTGCAGAGCGCACTGGCCGAGGCGCAGCAATTCGCGCCGGTCTCCGGCGAGATTACCACCCGGGTGGTCGAGCCGGGGGAGGTGGTGGGTCCGGGGTTCCCGCTGCTGGTCATTACCCGCACCGATCGGCCCTGGGTGACGTTGAATCTGCGGGAAGATCTGATGCCCGGTATTCGCCCCGGGCGACGCTTCAGCGGCCAACTGCCGGCTCTGGGGATGCGCAGCGTCGAGTTCCAGGTGCACTATATCGCGCCCATGGCCGACTTCGCGACCTGGCGATCCTCACGGGATCTGGGCGGCTTTGACCTGCGCACCTTTGAAGTGCGCGCCCGCCCCGTCGAGACGGTGCGCGACATGCGCCCCGGGATGAGCGTGCTGGTGGACGAACGCAGTCTCAAGGCCGACGAATGAGTCGTCTGCTGGCGCGCGAGTGGGCGCGCTTCGCCACGACGCCTCGACTCTGGTGGTACACCCTGCTGTTGCCGGTGATTCTGCCTGGCCTGTTACTCTTGATCTTCAGCGAGCAGGCGCCTGATCGGCTTCCTGTTGCGGCGGTCGACCTTGACCAGAGTGCCGGTTCACGTGGCCTACTGCGCTCGCTGGACAGCACCCCTGGCCTGAGCATCGTGGCCAGCCTCCCAGATCTGACCGCGGCGGTCACGCGAATCCGTCAAGGCGGTGTTTATGCGGTGCTGGTTGTGCCGCGGGACTACGCGCGTGCCGTCATACGCGGCGAGCAGCCACGTCTTCAGCTCTATTTCAATCGACAGACGCTTACCGCGGGCAATCTGGTGCTGCGCGAGGTGCGCACCGCTGTGACCACGGCAGCTATCGGCATGGGTATGGCGCAGGGGGTGTCACCGGCAGTGCTGGTCGAGAACCATGCGCTGTTCAATCCGGGACTGGAATTTGGCCGCTTTCTGGCCCTGCCGCTGGCCGTTGCTGTTCTGCACGTGCTGATGGTGGTTCTGGCGATTGATGTCGCGGGAAGAGAGCTTCGCCATGGTTCTGCGGGTGCCTGGCTTGAGGCAGCGGGCGGCGGCTTCCTGGCCGCGCTTCTGGGCAAGTTACTGCCCTACATGGCCTGGTTTTTCGTGTTCGGTCTGGTGATCCTTGCGGCTCTCCTGCGTCTACTCGGTATTGAGTTTCAGGGCAGTCTGGGTGTCTGGTTGCTGGGCTGGCTTGGACTGGTCCTTGCCAGTTTCGGGCTCGGCGCTTTTCTTCTCGGCCTGTTCGGCAATCTGCGTCTGGCGACCAGCGTTGCCAGCGTGCTGGTCAGCCCGGCCTTTGCCTATTCGGGTATGACTTTTCCGATATCGGCCATGAACGGTTTCGCTGCGCTCTGGGCCCAGACCCTGCCGCTCGGGCACTTCCTGCATCTGCAGACGGCGCAGGTTCTCATGGACGCGCCGCCAACGTCCGCTTCTGGTTCTCTCGGCGCTTTGCTGCTGTGCAGCCTGTTGCCGCTGTTGACACTGCGGCGCTGGCGACGCTGGTTCTCGGAACCCGCGAGCTGGGGTCAGGTGTGAGACGTTTCTTATCAGCAGCACGGGGCGAGTTGAGGGCGATTTTTACTGATCGCGCGGTAGTACTGGTCATGATCGGTGGCAGCATTTTCTATGCGCTATTCTATCCCTTGCCCTATCAGGCGCAGGTCGCCACAGATCTGCCAGTGGCCGTGGTCGATCGCGATGGCAGTGCAATCTCGCGCCAGTTGGTGCGCTGGATCGACGCGACAGAACAGGTTGAGGTCACTGTAAACACTCCTGACATTCTGCAGGTGCAGGATGCGGTCCGGCGCAAGGCACTCGCCGCTTACATCGAAATACCCAGTGACTTCGGTCGACGCGTCCTGCGCGGTGAAACGGCGCGTGTTGGCGTGTTCGCCAATGCAGCCTACATTGTCTTTTACTCGCAGGTAGCAAACGCCGCGGCCAGCGCCAGTCTGGCCTTCAGTCGCGATATCGTCGAGCAGCGACTGCTGGCGGGCGGGGAGCGTTCGCCGCAGGCTTCAGCGGCGCTGGCCATGCCGGTTACGGTCGACCTGCAGGAGCTCTACAACCCCGACGGAGGCTATGCCAACTACGTGGTGCCCGCGGTGCTCATTCTGATTCTGCAGCAGACCTTTCTCATCGGCATCTGCATGGTGCAGGTAGGACGGCGAGAGCAGGGGATCGTGGATGGTTCCCCTTCGGTTATGGCGGCACAGCTGTGTGTTTATCTGATACTCCAGTGCCTGCTGTTCGGCTTCTACCTGCTCGTGGTGTATGAGCTGTTCGGCTTCCCGCACCAGGGTTCCGCGGGCCCCGCGCTGTTCGCGGTGCTACCGGGTTTTATGGCGGTGACGCTGCTCGGGCTTTTGCTGGGCTGTCTTTTTACCAGTCGTGAAACCGCGCTGCAGGTGATGATGCTGGTCAGCGTCCCGGCGCTGTTTCTGGCGGGTTTCGCCTGGCCGGCGGAGGCGATGCCGGACTGGCTGGTCGCGCTGGGACGCCTGATACCCTCTACCGGTAGCATTGATGCTTTTGTCAGGGTTTACCAGATGGGTGCGGAACTTGAGGATATTCGAGCCACCTGGCTGGGCCTGTGGTTGCTGGTCCTGGTGTACGCGGTCGGCGCGACCGCCGTGCGAGAGAGTAATTCATGAACTTTCAAAAGAGGTATTCAGTTGCTAGTGTCTCGCGGTGCGGGTCAGGGAACATGGCCCCGCAGGTTCCCCGCGAGTAAGAGGAGACCATCGATGGAAAAGCGATCATCCAGAATTCCGCCCCTTCACCCTTCACGCGCCGCCACGATCGAAAAGCACGGTGGATTCATAGCACCACTGGACCCTGTAGGTGCCATTGTTAAGGGCATTGACCTGTCATCCGAGCAGGCACTGCCGCCAGATGTTGTCGAAGCGCTGGAAGCGGAAATGGCCAATCGCGGGTTTATCGCGTTCAAGAGCGTAAAGCCGCTGGAGGTCGATGACTTTCTGCGTGCCAGCTGCTGGTGGGGCGGCCGGGCATTGCACAGCACGCATGGCGTGCACCCCGCGACCCCGGCAGGCAACGGGCATATATTCCGGCTGTCAAACGATTCCCGTCACGGCATACCGGGCGTAGGGCCGCAGTGGCACAACGATGGCAGCTTCAACACGCACACGTTTTCCCACGCGGGCTACCACATTATACGTCCGGCCGACAAAGGCGGCGGCACTTACTTTGCCCACCAGGCTGCTGCGTATGATGCACTACCACAGAAGATGAAAGACGATTGGCGGCGCCTTTCCTCAGTGAATTCCGCTTCGGGCGTGGTGCATCCGCTGGTGCACGAGCATCCCATCTCGGGGCGCCCGTGTATCTGGCTGCATCTTGGCATGACGGGCGCCGTGATTGAAAAGCGCACTGACGATGACGGCTTCCGGCTGCTGAACGTTTCAGAGCTCAGGCAGTTATGTCACGACTACACTGACATCCTCAATGCGGGGCTGGATAACGGCTATGCCATCGCCTACGAGTATGAGGAAAACGACTGCATTTTTATCGATAACCTCGCCGTGGCGCATCGCGCGTCCCCGCAGGCGCACCTGCCGCCCCAGGAGCAGGGTCTGCGCATTATGCATCGCAGTACCGTTCGCGGCGTTCAGGCGCTTGCGCCGGGCTTTGACCTGCCACTCCAGGTCGACATTCAGGGACCGAGCCCGTTTGGTGAGGGTGTCTGGCAGGGTGGGGGGATTGGCTTTCGGTGGGAAGATGGGATTCCGATGCAGAATTAGCGAGGCGCTGTTGCAAATTTAGCGAAGCGCTATCGCAGGATTAGCGGGGCGCTGTTGCAAATTTAGCGAGGCCCTATCCTGAGGTGAAATTGCCAGTAAGGATCGCGTCGAGAGTGCTTGCGTCGCGCCCCGCCAGGCGGTAGTTTCCCATGTTTTCTGCCCCATGGGGCGCCTGTTTTCCGGAGTCCTTGCATGCGTTGTCGTTTCCATCACGCCTTTCTGCTGTCCACCGTCTTTGTCCTGCTGGCCCAGCTGACTGCGCCGGCGGGAGCGGTAGAGCCGTCACTCCTCGACGGACTCGAGTATCGGCTTATCGGACCCTGGCGCGGTGGCCGGGTGACGGCGGTCACCGGCGTTTCGGGCAATCCGCAGCGCTATTACATGGGCGCCGCCGGCGGTGGCGTGTGGAGAACGGACAACGCGGGTGTCTCCTGGGACAATATTTCCGATGTCCAGATTCCCGTCGGCACCATCGGTGCCATCGCTGTAGCTCCCTCGGATCCTAACGTGATCTACGTGGGCAGTGGCGAGGCGCCGATCCGCGGCGTTACCACTGCGCAGGGCGAGGGGCTGTGGAAGTCGACAGACGCGGGTCGCACCTTCACCTTTGTGGGACTTGCCGAGGCCGGCCAGATTGCGAAGATAGAAGTACACCCGACGGATGCGGACACAGCCTGGGTAGCAGCGCAGGGTCAGATCTGGGCGCCGAATGAAGAGCGTGGCGTTTACCGCACCCGCGACGGCGGCGAAAGCTGGGAGCACGTGCTCAAGGTGAACGCCGCCACCGGTGCCACGGATCTGTCTCTGGACCCGACCAATCCGCGCATCCTGTACGCTGGCCTGTGGCACCACGGCCGCACGCCCTGGTACATCAAGTCCGGTGGCGAGGGCGGTGGCATCTACAGATCCACCGATGGCGGCGACAGCTGGGCGCAGCTGGAGGTCGGACTGCCGGGGCTGATCGGCAAGGTCGGTCTTGACGTCTCGGCCAGTCAGCCCTCACGCATCTATGCCCTTATCGAGGCAGAGCCGGGCCAGGGCGGCCTCTGGCGCAGTGACGACTACGGCGAGACCTGGCAGCACATCAACCCGCACCGTGTGCTGCACACACGCGCCTGGTACTACATACACCTCACCGCCGACCCGAACGACCCGGACACGGTATGGGTGCTCAACGTGCCGCTTATGAAGTCAATTGACGGTGGCAAGACCTTCAGCAAGGTGAAGACGCCCCACGGCGACCACCACGACCACTGGATCAACCCCGACGACAGCCGCAACATGATTAACGGCAATGACGGCGGCGCTACGGTCACCTTTGACGGCGGCGAGACCTGGTCCAGCATCGAGAACCAACCCACCGCGCAGTTCTATCGCCTCGTTACTGACGAGCAGACGCCCTGGCGACTGTACGGCGGGCAGCAGGACAACTCCACGGTCTCTATTGCCGCCTGGTCCTGGGATGGTGCCATCGGCCGCGATGACTACCATCCCGTGGGCGGTGGTGAGAGCGCGCACATTGCCTTTGACCCCAGGGACCCGACGCTGATCTACGCCACCACCATCAACGGCACGCTTACCGAGTTCAACGAGGCAAACCAGAAGAAGCGCTACATCGTGCCCTACCCGGAGCGCGTGTA
Organism: Chromatocurvus sp.; assembly: GCA_046260765.1. Taxonomy (GTDB): domain Bacteria; phylum Pseudomonadota; class Gammaproteobacteria; order Pseudomonadales; family Halieaceae; genus Chromatocurvus. Next base: position 9,265 of record JBHEOO010000039.1, on the reverse strand, counting down.
CGGCAAGGACGCGAAAGATCTCAAGTATCGTACGAACTGGAACGCGCCGGTTATCACCTCACCCCACGATCACTCTGTGATCTACTATGGCACCCAGTATCTCCTGAAGAGTACAGACCGGGGCATGAGCTGGGAACCGGTAAGCCCGGACCTCACCCGCAACAATCCCGAGCACCTCGGTCGCAACGGCGGGCCGCTGACGCCGGAGAATGTGGGCGCGGAGTTCTACCACACAATTTTCGCCATCGCCGAATCGGCGATGGCCGAGGGCACGATCTGGGTTGGCGCCGATGACGGGTTGCTGCATCTGACCCGCGACGGCGGTGAGAGCTGGCAGGATATCTCGCCACCGCACCCGGGCGAGGCCATGGTCAACGCCATCGAGCTGTCGCCCCACGCCGAGGGCACGGCCTATGTGGCGGTGACGGGCTACAAGCTCAATGACTTTGCCCCCTACATTTATAAAACCACCAACCACGGTAAGAGCTGGCGACGCCTGGAGGCTAATATCCCCCAAGGCGCTTTTGCGCGAGTGGTTCGCGAGGATCCGAAAGTGCCGGGGTTGCTTTACGCCGGCACGGAGAAGGGCCTGTTCGCTTCTTACGATGACGGCAAGGAATGGCAGCCGCTTGACCTGAACCTGCCGGCCGTGCCGATCACGGACCTGCGCGTGCGCGAGGATGAGTTGGCCGTTGCCACCCAGGGTCGGGCCTTCTGGGTCCTTGACGACCTGTTCGTGGTGCGCCAGGCAGCCGCGGCGGATGCCGCGGCACCCGTTCACGTCTATACGCCACCGGCGCTGACGATGGGCAGGCCGAGCAGTCGTGATGTCAGGTTTGAGGGTGCCAACCCAAAGCCGGACCTGCCCGTCTACTACCACCTCCCCGCGGAGCTTGCGGAAGACGCGACACTGACTATCGAGGTGCTCGACGATGGCGGCGACGTACTGCGCCGCTACGACAGCCGCGAGTCCGCACAGGACCGCTGCCGGCTGGAAAACATGGACCCGCGCAAACCCATCACGATCGACTATCCGGCTACCGGCGCGGGCCTGCAGCGCTGGGACTGGGACCTTCACAGGGACGATATTCGCTGCATTGACGACCACAATCTGTTCGAGGGCTATGGCGGCCCACCGGTACCGCCGGGACGCTACACGGTCCGCGTGACGGCCGGTGATGCATCAGCGAGCACACAGGTGGAGCTCCTGCCGGACTCTCGCTCCAGCGCGAGCAGCGCCGAGCTGGCGGCCTGGATCGCCGTACAGGAGCGCATGGCCACCATGCTGGAAGAGGTTCTCGGCGCCCTGCAGGGCGCGCGTGAGTCTCGCGGACAGCTGCAGAAGCTGCTGGCAAAGCACGATGACCCGGCGCTCGCGAAGCTCGGCACGGCTGCCATTGAGGCCATCGATCGCTGGGAACCGCAGGTTACCGAGCTGCGCCACGAAACTTTCGAGGACGAGGACGCCTGGGCCATGCAGCTGGACGGTCAGCTCAGGCACCTGCTGGATGTCGTGGAGGATGGCGGCGCGCCGGTCACCGGCGGCGCCAGGGAACGGCTGGACGACCTGGAGCGGGTGTGGGCGGGGCTTCGCCGGGAGCTCGAGGTTATCGAAGTGGAGCATCTGAAACCGCTGAATGACCGGGCGCGCGCGCAGAGTTTGCCCCATATTGATTCGCCGTTTTTCAGCGCAATGAGATAGCGCCATCTATGTGGAATGAATCTCCGGATGCTTTGATGAGCGATCACGATTTCCTTACCCATGCGACCCTGAACACGTCATCGCGGGTAGCACAATATCACCAGCTTATGCTGGAACTGTCCATGTCGTTCATCAACCTGCCCATTGAGCGTTTGGAGCAGGCAACACAGCAGGCTCTGGGCAGAATGGGATCTTTTTTTGAGGCCGACAGGGCCTATGTCTTCAAATACGATTTTAGCCTGGACATTGGCTCCAATACTCATGAATGGTGTGCAGAGGGCATCGAGCCGGTAATCGAGCAGCTGGTGGCAGTTCCAATAGGAGAGCTATCGGACTGGTCGGAGGCGCATAGGGCTGGCAAGCCGCTGCTGGTGTCAGATGCAGAGCAGCTGGCGCCCGGCCGATTACGCGATACTCTGGAGCGTCAAGGGATCAAGAGCCTGCTCACGGCACCCCTTATGAATGATGAGGAGTGTCTTGGCTTTGTCGGATTCGACTCGGTTCGCGAAGAGCGTCAGTTCACCGAGGGCGAATATGATCTGCTGGTGCTGTTCACGCATTTGCTGGTCAGCATCGAGCAGCGCAGGCAGATGGTCGATGTGTTAAGTCAGACGCGTGATGATCTCAAGCTGGTGAATCAGCGGTTTCTGAATATTCTTGATGGTACCGATGCAGCCGTATACGTCGCTGACATCGATACTCACGAAGTGTTGTTTGTCAATCGCCACTTCCGGCAACGACTGGGCGATGTTGTCGGCAAGACCTGCTGGCAGGTCATATACGGCAAGAAAGAGGGTCCGTGTGATTTCTGTACCAATCCGCAGCTCCTGCGTGCGGATGGCACACCGGCGAAACCGGTTGTGTGGGAGCACTACAACCCCACGGTGGAGCGCTGGTTCCATGTCACCGACCAGGCAATCCCCTGGGAAGATGGCCGCTTCGTCCGTATGGAGGTTGCTCTGGATATCACTGAGCGCAAGGCGGCTGAGAAGGCGATGCGTGAGAGTGATGAGCGTTACCGTCGCTTGTTCGACAACTCAAGAGACGCGCTGGTGATCCTCCGGCCCCCGGATTGGAAGCTGGTAGCCTGCAACGCGGCGACGCTGCAAATGTTTGGTTACGAGCATGAAGGCCTGCCTAAGGACTTCAGTGTCGGAAGGTTGTCACCGCCCAAGCAGCCCGACGGACGCGATTCAGTGGAAGCCGCAGCCGCACATTTGAAAATAGCCTTGCAGACCGGGACCCACTTCTTTGAGTGGCGTCACCGGCATCGGGATGGCCATTTACTTGAGTGCAGCGTGCTGCTGAACCGGGCCGAGTGGTCTGGCCAGACGGTGGTGCAGGGAACAGTGCGCGATATCAGCGCGAGCAAATCGGCGGAGCGCGCCCTCAAGCAGCGTACGGATGAGTTGACCCGGGCGAATCTGGAACTGGAGCAGCTGGCAACGGTTTTTACCCACGCCAATGAAGGCATTTCAATTACTGACCCCCAGGGGACGACCATTCAGGTCAATGATGCCCTGTGCGCCATGAGCGGTTATACGCGAGAAGAGCTTATCGGCGCGAATCCCCGCTTGCTCAGGTCCGGCTGTCACCCCAAGGGATTTTACCGGGAACTGTGGGGGAGGCTGTTGAATGCCGGTCACTGGAGTGGCGAGGTCTGGCATCGCAAAAAAAATGGCGAGCTGTTCGCGGCCAATCTGACGATCAGTCGCGTTCAGGACCGGCGCGGCAAGGTGCTGCATTACGTTGCACTCGCCACAGATATCACGGATCAGATGCGGCACCAGGAGCAACTGGAACGCGTTGCCCACTTTGATGAGGTAACCCAGTTGCCAAACCGGATTCTGCTGGCCAGAGAGCTTAAACAGGCCATGGCGAAATCACTCAGGCGCGACGCGAGAATCGCCATCGCGTATCTCGATCTCGATGGTTTCAAGGCTATCAACGATCAGTATGGACACGATATTGGCGACCGGCTTCTGGCGGGAGTTGCCCGCAATATAAAGGGTGCACTGCGCGCGGAAGACACCCTGGCGCGACTCGGTGGTGACGAATTTGTCGCAGTCCTCTCCAGCGTGGACACCGACGCGTCCCTGCACGCGGCGCTGCGTCGCATGCTGCACTCGGCGGCGATGCCCGTGGAAATTGAGCGGCTCTCATTGCGTGTCTCGGCGAGCCTGGGCGTCACGCTCTATCCGCAGAATGATCCTCAGGACGCCGATCAGCTGCTGCGCCAGGCTGATCAGGCCATGTATCAGGCCAAGCTGTCGGGTAAAAACCATTACACGCTGTTCGATACCAAACATCACCAGGCCATCATTGGGCATCACGAACGCATCGGCCGTATCGAGAAGGCCCTGGAAAGTGATGAGCTCGTGCTTTTCTACCAGCCGAAGGTAAATATGCGTACAGGCAAGGTGATTGGCCTTGAGGCCTTGGTGCGCTGGCAGCATCCTGAGCAGGGTCTTCTGCTGCCGGCAGAGTTTCTGACGGTTATTCAGAATCACCCCTTGTCGATATCGCTGGATGCCTGGGTGCTCGGGGAGGTGCTGGCACAGACCCATTGCTGGCAACAGGAAAACGGTCATGCGTTATCCATCAGCATCAATCTCAGCGCCATGACGCTGCAGCACGGCCAGTTTGTCGACATTCTGAAGGCATGTCTTGCGCAGTGGCCGGACTCTGCGGGAGATTTGCTTGAGATAGAGATCCTCGAGAGCAGTGCGCTTGACGATATCAGCTCCGTCATCGGTCTTATCCGGGAGTGCCGGAAAATGGGCGTTCGCTTTGCCCTGGATGATTTTGGTGTCGGCTATTCGTCATTGACCTACCTGAAAAAATTGCCGGCCGATACGCTGAAAATTGATCAGAGTTTTGTGCGCGACATGTTAGGCGATTCAGATGACATGGCAATTCTGCGGGGCATTCTCAGCCTGGCGGAGGTGTTTGATCGATATGTCATCGCTGAGGGCGTAGAAAGCGTTGCCCATGGCGAGTGTCTGCTTGATCTGGGCTGTGATTCTGCACAGGGTTACGGCATCGCCCGCCCGATGCCGGCAGCGGAGATCGTTCCGTGGATTGAAAGCTGGAGAGCGCCTGCTCCCTGGTTGAATCGCGAGAGATGCTGATGGACTCAGCGTGGTCCCGATCGAGCGCGGCGTGATACCGCCGCGGTGCGATAATCGGGCAGTTTCGCTGACCTGTTCCTGATATACTCAAAATTCATTCATCAACCACGCAAGAGGTTTTGCATGATCAAACAGGCGTTTGCTCCCATGCTGGGACTGTTCTTCGCAACGACACTGGCGGCTCAGAATGACCTGCCGTTCAACGTTGAGGAAGTCACGAGTTTCGATGAGCCCTGGTCAATGGCCTTCATGCCTGACGGGCGCATGCTCGTTACAGAAAAAAAAGGCAACCTGATTATCGTCACCCGGAACGGCGACAAGTTTCCCCCGGTGGCCGGACTGCCCGATGTCGATTACGGCGGCCAGGGTGGCCTGGGTGATGTCGCGCTGCACCCGGACTTTGCAGAAAACGGCATGATCTACATCAGCTACGTTGAATCCGGCGATGGCGGTGTACGCGGCGCGGCAGTGGCCCGCGGCAAACTCGTCGAGGGCGGTCGGAGTCCGCAGTTCGAGAATATGGAGGTTATCTGGCGGCAGTACCCGAAAGTACTCGGTCGCGGCCACTACGCGCACAGGCTGCTATTCGACGACGAGGGTTACCTCTGGATTTCATCTGGCGATCGGCAGAAGTTCACCCCCGCACAGGACATGCAGTCCTCCCTGGGCAAGATACTTCGCCTGCACGACGATGGCTCAGTGCCGGAAGACAATCCCTTCGTGAACTATCGTGACGACGACGCATTTGTCGACGGGAATGGTGTGTATGGTCAGATCTGGTCCCTCGGTCATCGCAACCCCCTGGGTATTGCTCGTGATCCTGACGGTCGGCTCTGGGGAATTGAGATGGGTCCAGCAGGAGGTGATGAACTCAACCTGATCAAGCGCGGCGAAAACTATGGCTACCCGGTAGTCTCGAATGGCAAGCACTACGACGGCCGCGACATTCCGAACCACGACACCCGCCCGGAATTCAGGGCGCCGGCGATCACCTGGACACCGGTCATCTCACCGGCCCATCTCATGGTGTATGGTGGTGAAAAGTTCGCGAACTGGAAGGGGAACGCGTTCGCCGCGGGCCTTTCCGGGCATGCAATCGTGCGCATCGAACTCGACGGTGAGAGCGCCCGCGAGGTGGAGCGCTACGACATGGGCGCACGCATCCGCAACCTCACCGAGGGGCCTGATGGATCCATCTGGGTGCTCGAGGACGAGCGCGGTAGCAGCCAGGGCCGACTGCTCAAGCTGACCCCGGCCTCCTGATACCCGGCAGCGCGGCTTATAGCGGTGAAAGTTATCTACCGGGCACAGGATATCGTTGAGGCACATATCCTCGCCGGGCTTCTGCAGTCGCGCGGTGTCGAGGCCCATGTTGGCGGTCATTATTTACAGGGCGGCATCGGTGAGCTCGCGGCGCTCGATTCCGCCACGCTGTCAGTGGATGATGCCGACGAGGATGTCGCCAGAGCGGTACTCGCAGAGTACGAGCGGGGGGACCTGGTCGACGGCGTGTAAAGTCGGCCGCCAATCCCTGTGCTCCGCCGTCACAGCGGCCACGCGAGCAGTAGCATGGGAATGCTGATCAGGACGACGAGAATCTCCAGCGGCAGCCCCAGTCGCCAGAAATCACTGAAGTTGAAGCCCCCGGGTCCCAGAATCAGCGTGTTGTTCTGGTGCCCGATCGGGGTCAGGAACGCACAGGACGCACCGATGGCCACAGCCATCAGGAAGGAATCGGGATTCACACCGAGTGCCGAGGCGGTACCAATGGCGATCGGACACATGACGGCCGCGGTAGCGGCATTGTTCATCAGGTCCGACAGAAACATCGTCACAACGAGAATGAGGGTCAGCACGGCAATCGCATTGCCCTGCGCCAGTGTGGTGAGGAGGAACGTCGCGATCAGATCTGCAGTGCCGGTTGCCGCCATCGCCTCCGCCACCGGAATCAATGCGCCGAGTAACACGATGACCGGCCAGTCAATCGCGCTGTAGACATTGCGCGGGGGCACTGTATTCAGGGCCATGGATGCGAGAACGCCCATGGCAAAGGAAATCGCCGCAGGCAACAGCCCGAAGGCCGCACCAGCAACGGCCCCGGCCATGACCAGCCCGGCGATCCACGCCTTGCGCTTGTCTGGAATGCGAAGCTCACGCCTGGCAAGGGGCACGCAGCCGTTGTCAGCGGCAAATTCGGCAATCGATTCTGTTGACCCCTGCATCAACAGCAGATCGCCGGGAAGCAGAGCCATGTTTCGCAGCCGCTTGCGCGCACTGGCGCCTTCCCGTGATACCGCCAGAAGACTGAGATTGTAGCGAGCCGCCAGCTGAAGATCCGCAGCGGAGCGTCCGGCAAGCGTGGACAGGGGCATGACGGCAAGTTCACCGAGAACAAGTTCTTCTCGCCCGCGCTTTCTGTCCCTGGCGTCGTCTTCGGATTCGTCCTCCCGGTCGGTCTCATCATTTGCTTCGCCATTTGCCTCGTCAGGCGTTGCAGTGGCTTCAAGTTCGAGGCCGAGCTTTGATAGCAGTTCGGCAAGCGCCTCGACATCTGCTTCCATAATGAGGACATCTCCGCTGAGCAGTTCCCGTCCGGGATGCGGGGCCGCAAGTCGTACCTCGTTGCGCACGAGACCGATAATCTGTGCGCCGCCCTCTCCCAGAGTAGATTCCACCTCCCTCAGCGTCATGCCGGCAGCCTTGCCGTCGTCGCGAACCCGTGCTTCAGTCAGGTAGGCACCTGTCGCGAAATCCTGCGCCGCGTGTTGCTCCCTATCGGGCACCAGTCTACGCCCGAGCAATACCACGAACAGGGTACCGATTACGGCAACTGTCAGTCCCACAGGTGTGAAGTCAAACATCCCGAAACTATTGCCGCCGGACTCGGCACGAAAGCCGGAGACAATCAGGTTGGGTGGCGTTCCGATCATGGTCGTCATGCCCCCGAGAATGGTGCCGAAAGCCAGAGGCATCAGAACCTTGCCCGGCGGCAGCTCGTGCTGTCTGGCGATCTGCAGTGCCACCGGCATGAGCAGTGCCATGGCACCCACGTTATTCATGAATCCGGACAGTACGGCGCCGAGCGCGACGATGGCAGCCAGGCTGGCAAGGGGCCCGGCATCGCCGGGCAGCGCGACGCGGGCAAGTGCATCGACGGCGCCTGAGGCCTGGAGGCCGCGACTGAGAACCAGCACGCAGGCGACAGTAATCACGGCGGGGTGCCCGAAACCGCTGAACGCGACAGACGGTTCCACCAGTCCCGTGGTGACACAGGCCAGCAGGGACCCGAGGGCGACCATGTCGTGGCGCCACCTTCCCCACAGGAACATGCCCACTGTCGCGAGCAGGATGGCGATAATCAGAATCTGTTGTGTGGTCATGGCGGCTCGCTTTTTCGGTGGGCTGGCCGCGGATACCCTCGTTCGGGACCGGGCGGAAGAGGGCGAAGGGCGCTACCGCGCCTATGTTTGCGAGCGCTAGACGACCATCTGCCTGAACGTAAGGTTTATTCGCGGCTTCGCCACTTTCTTTGTCGGCGGTAGTCTATGCAGCCAACAACGCTGCGTCTCCCCGCGCATCACCAGAAGGCTGCCGTGTTCCAGCTCCAATGAGACTGTTTGCTTGCTTTGGCGGTGCTTGAAGGCGAACTTGCGCACGGCGCCCAGACTGACCGAGGCGATAGCGCCACCGCGAACGAGGTCACGCTCGCCGTCGCTGTGCCAGCCCATGCCCTCGCTGCCGTCGTGGTAGAGGTTGAGGAGGCAGGCGTTGAAACTTTCTTCTGCGTGTTGTTCCACAACTGCGCGAAGGGACTGCAGCGCAGCGGTCCAGGGCAGCGCTGTGCGGGTAACCCGGGAGTAGGTATAACTCATCGGCGCGTCCGCATACCAGGCCACCTTGCGTGCCGTAATAATGCGCTCACCAAACATTACCGCCTGATCGTGCTCCCAGGCGATATCGCTAAAAAGTGAGGCAAAGTAAGCATCCGCGGCTTGCGCAGGCATTACTGCGCCGTGGTAGTGCACCGTGCCATCGCGTGGCAGCAGGTTGCCCAGGTTGCTGTAGCTGTCGCTGAAAAGGTCCATAAGCGGAAACCGGCCTGCGGAGAAATAGCGTGTAGCGGCCTGAGTATGACGGAGTGTGCTGCCGGTGCCCACGCTGCTGCCTGTTTTTTGACCCGCGTGCGCTGGGCATCTATTCTCTCTGTTTCCTCACTCTGGACTGACGCCAATGATCTACGCTGTTTTTCGACCACGTTGTCTATTTTTTCTGCTGGCGCTCACCCCCTTGCACGCCTGGGCAGCCGGCGATCCGGATGCGGCGAGGTTCAAGGACATAGCCGATACTGACACCATGGTCATGGTGCCCATGCGTGATGGCGTGCGACTGGCAACGGATGTATACCTGCCACAGGATCGCGAGGGGCCAGTCC
>JBHEOO010000038.1:1625-26935 GCA_046260765.1 Chromatocurvus sp. | reverse complement strand
CGCTGGCACAGTGCCGGAGTGGGCCGGGTGCGGGGCGGGGGTGGCTCGCCAATCAGGTCGCGTCAAGCGGTGCGCAGGGCAGCGGGGTTTCCGCGAGCACTGTCTGAGTTCTGCAATCGCAATGCGATTGCAGAACGAGTTGCGCAGCGGCCGCTGCCCTGCGCACCGCTGCGACCGGCGAGCCACCTCCGCCCCGCACCCGGTCCACACGAAGCGGCCACCCACTTACCGCACAGCCCCGTTTTCGCTAGAATAAGCCCTCTTCGCATCCCAGACATCGCCCGCACACAAGGAATCAGACCATGTTCGACCGCGATATGACCATCGAAGGCTTCGACGACCAGATTTTCGCTTCCATTCAGGCCGAAGAGCGCCGACAGGAAGAGCATATCGAGTTGATCGCATCCGAGAACTACGCGAGTCCTCGGGTCATGCAGGCGCAGGGCTCGGTGCTGACCAACAAGTACGCCGAGGGCTATCCGGGCAAGCGCTACTACGGCGGCTGTGAATACGTCGACGTGGCCGAGGAACTGGCGGTATCGCGCGCGAAAACGTTGTTTGGCGCCGATTATGCCAATGTGCAGCCACACTCCGGCTCCCAGGCCAACGCGGCGGTGTTTCAGGCGCTGCTGAAGCCAGGGGACACCATACTTGGCATGAGCCTGGCGGATGGCGGACATCTCACGCATGGCGCCAAGCCGAATTTTTCCGGCAAGACCTACAACCCGGTGCAGTACGGACTCGATTACGCCACCGGCGAGGTGGACTACGCGCAGGTCGAGGCGCTGGCAAAAGAGCACCAGCCGAAAATGGTCATCGCGGGTTTTTCCGCCTATAGCCGCGTCATGGACTGGGCGCGCTTCCGCGCAATTGCCGACAGCGTCGGTGCCTGGCTGCTGGTCGATATGGCGCACGTCGCCGGATTGGTGGCGGCGGGCGTGTATCCCAACCCGGTCCCCCATGCCCACGTGGTGACGTCTACCACCCACAAGACCCTGCGCGGGCCCCGTGGCGGCATTATCCTTGCGCGCTCCAATCCCGATCTGGAAAAGAAATTCCAGAGCGCGGTTTTCCCCGGCGGTCAGGGTGGACCACTCATGCATGTGATCGCGGCCAAGGCGATCAGCTTTCTGGAGGCTCAGTCGCCGGAATTTGTGAAATACCAGGAGCAGGTGGTTCGCAATGCCCGTGCCATGGCTGCAACTTTCATGGAGCGGGGCATCAATATCGTCTCTGGCGGCACGGACAACCACCTCATGCTGGTGGACCTGATCGGCAAACCCTACACCGGCAAGGATGCTGATGAAGCCCTGGGTCTTGCCAATATTACAGTCAACAAGAATGCGGTGCCGAATGACCCGCGCTCGCCCTTCGTCACGTCGGGACTGCGTGTAGGTACACCGGCGATCACGACGCGCGGTTTCGGTGAGAAGGAAACCCGGGAGCTGACGCACTGGATGTGTGACGTGCTGGCCGCGCTTGAAGACGGGGATGCGCACGCAACTATCGCTGAGGTGAAGGGCAAGGTTCTGGAAATCTGCGGCCGCTTCCCGGTCTACAGTCGGGCCCGGTCAGCGGGTGCAGCTGCGGCGTGATCCGCAGAGCCCGGAGGGCTTGAAGTGTACTGTCCGTTTTGCGCCGCCGAAGATACAAAGGTTATCGATTCCCGACTCGTTGCCGACGGGGTACAGGTACGTCGGCGCCGTGAGTGCCTGTCCTGTCACGAACGGTTCACGACCTACGAAACGGCCGAGCTGGTGATGCCGCGTATCATCAAGCAGAACGGCAATCGAGAACCCTTTGATGAGGAAAAGCTGCGTGCCGGGTTTCTTCGTGCGCTGGAAAAGCGGCCGGTGCCGGTAGAGTCAATCGAATCCGTCATCAGCCAGATCAAGCATTCTCTGCGGGCGACCGGCGAGAGGGAAGTCAATTCCCGAGTCCTCGGCGAACTGGTCATGGACAGTCTGAAGCAGCTCGATCAGGTCGCCTACGTGCGTTTCGCCTCCGTATACCGCAGCTTCCAGGATATTGCGGAGTTTCGCGATGCCATCGAGCGTCTCGAGGCCGAGCCCCGCAGCGCTGTAGACAGCGACGCCTGACCCATGATCGACGGCAGCGAGCGTGCCCACGACCGGGTGATGATGGCGCGTGCCCTGGTCATCGCCAGGCAGTCCCGCTTCATGGCAGCACCCAACCCCCATGTCGGCTGTCTATTGGTAAAGGGCGGCACCATTATCAGCGAGGGTCGCACTCAGTGTGCGGGCGATGCCCATGCTGAGATCATGGCCCTGCGGGCTGCCGGTGCCGCTGCAGCGGGCGCCACTGTCTACGTTACACTCGAGCCCTGTTCGCATCACGGCAGGACGCCGCCCTGCACCGATGCGTTGATTGAAGCCGGCGTCGCGCGCGTGGTCGCTGCGATGGAGGATCCGAATCCGAGGGTGTCCGGTCGCGGGCTGCAGCTTCTGCGGGATGCCGGTATCGACGTGCAATGTGGTCTTCTCGCCGATCAGGCGGAACGCATGATCCCTGGGTTTGTCCTGCGTATGCGCCGCGGTCGCGGGCGTGTGCGCGCCAAGCTCGCGATGTCGATGGATGGACGCACGGCCATGGCGTCTGGCGAAAGCCAGTGGATTACCGGCGCGGCGGCACGAGCGGACGTTCAGCGCCAGCGTGCCGCCAGCTGCGCCATTCTGACGGGTTCGGGAACGGTGCTTGCGGATGATTGCGCGCTGACTGTGCGGCCGGAGAGCTTTGCCGAGACGTTGGGAGAGGCAGAGCCCCCGGGTAGGCGCCAGCCTCTGCGCGTGGTGCTGGATTCCCGGCGGCGTGTGCCGGCCACGGCGCGGATACTGTCGACGGACGCGCCAACGCTGCTGCTGCATGCGCCGGGTGCCCCGGCCGTGGCACTGCCACCCCATGTCGAGCAGGTGGCGATCCCCGACGCCGCCTCGGGGCTTGATCTGGCCGCGGTCATGCGTGAGCTCACCGCACGGCAGTGCAACGAGATTCTGCTAGAATGCGGACCGACGCTGACCGGGGCAATGTTGCAGGCCGGTCTGATTGATGAGCTGATTGTCTACATGGCGCCCTGCCTCATGGGCAGTTCTGCGCGGCCTCTATTGCAGCTGCCGCTGGGTGCCATGTCGGAGAAGGTGGAACTGACTACCCTCGACGTTCGCCGGGTAGGCGAAGACTGGCGTTTCACCCTCGTTCCGCGTGGGTCGCTCACGGCAAAGGAGTAAGCCATGTTTACCGGTATCGTGCAGGCCGTCGGTGAGATCGTCGCACTTGAGCCTCGTGGGGGAGACGCGCGTCTTCGTGTACTGACCGGAAAGCTGCCGCTGGACGATGTCAGCCCTGGCGACAGCATCTCCACCAACGGCGTCTGTCTGACCGTCGTCAATCTTCCGGGTGACGGATACTGGGCGGATGTCTCGGTAGAGACACTGAACTTTACCACGCTGGGCGATCTTCGCCCGGGCTCACCCGTCAACCTCGAAAAAGCATTGACGCCAATGACCCGCCTCGGAGGACATATTGTCAGCGGGCATGTCGACGGCGTTGGCGAGGTAATCGAACTGTACGAGGAAGGGCGTTCCTGGCGTGTTGTGCTGCGCGCGCCAGACGACCTGGCCCGCTATATCGCGAAAAAGGGCAGTATCTGCGTGGACGGCACCAGTCTTACCGTCAATGGCGTCAACGGTGCCGAATTCGACTTGAATATCATTCCCCAGACGATGGCCGAAACCGTATTCGGGACCTACGCCGTGGGTTCGAAAGTGAATCTGGAAGTCGACGTAATCGCGCGTTACCTGGAGCGACTGGTTCTGGGCGATGCCGCAGCGCAGCCCGGTCCCGTCGGTGTGACGCTGCAGACCCTCGCCGACAACGGGTACCTGTCGTGACGCAGGGGCTTCAGGAGGACACTATCAACACGATTGAAGAGCTGCTCAGCGACATCCGCCTCGGCCGCATGGTGGTGCTGCTGGACGACGACGGGGATACGCGCAATGAGGGTGTGGTCATGGTCGCCGCTGAGCACTGCACGGCGGATCACATCACCTTTATGGCCCGACGCGCCCGGGGGCTTGTGTGTCTGGCGCTGACGAGAGAGCGCTGCCTGCAGCTCGATCTGCCACCCATGGTCGACAACGCCGGTGCCGAGAATGCCAGTTTCACTCTCTCCATTGAAGCGACCCTGGGCATTGATACGGGAATTTCTGCTGCGGATCGTGCGCATACGGTACGGGTGGCGGTTGCGCCGCACGCGACGCCTGCGGACATCGTGCAGCCTGGACATATTTTTCCGCTGACGAGTGCTGCCGGGGGTGTGCTTACCCGCGCGGCGCATACTGAGGCTTCAGTGGACCTCGCAAGAATTGCAGGTCTGCATCCCGCGTCGGTTATTACCGATGTGCTTACTGATGCCGGCGAACTGGCCGGCGGTGCGGATCTCGTTGCGTTTGCGCGGGAACACGGCCTGAAAATCGGTACGGTCGCGGACCTCATACACTACCGACTGATGAACGAGCGCACGATTGAGCCGGTACGCGAGGGTCGCCTGCAGACGGTTTACGGCGCGTTTGAGCTCAAGGTCTATCGTGACCAGACCGCGGGCGATCTGCACCTGGCGCTGTACTGCGGTGACATAAGCGCCGATGCCCCGACGCTGGTCCGGGTGCACGCCCGGGCGACGTTACGCGATCTGCTCGGAACCGATCTGCAGGGAACTGACTACTGGCGCATCGGCGATTGTCTTTCCCACATCGCCCGCGAGGGCAAGGGTGTCCTGGTGCTGCTTGCCCGTCGCGAGACCGATGAGCAGCTTCTGCATAGCGTCGATCTCGCCCTTGGCGCTGACCAGGGGGCCGACAGCGAAACAACAGATACTTATACCACTGTGGGCCTGGGTTCGCAGATTCTGCGAGACCTTGGCGTCGGCAGGATGCATCTGCTGGGAGCCCCCATGAAGTACAATGCCATCTCCGGCTTCGGGCTGGAGGTGCTGGATTATGTGCGGCCGGCGAAGCACGGCAGCGGGGAGTAAAACAATGAGCACAATGACAACGTTCGAGGGTTCACTGGCGGGTAACAACGGCAAGTACGCACTCGTGGTGGGTCGCTGGAACAGTTTTGTGGTGGAACACCTGGTGGCCGGCGCGATCGATACCCTGCGGCGACACGGTATTGATGACAATCAGCTCACGGTGGTGCGTGTGCCGGGCGCGTTTGAAATTCCGCTTGTCTGCCAGCGACTCGCCGCGAAGGGCGGGTATGACGCCATCATCGCGCTGGGTGCGGTGATTCGCGGGGGCACACCACACTTCGAACATGTTGCCGGTGAGTGCACCAAGGGCATAGCACAGGTCAGCCTGGAGCACGGCGTGCCGATCGCTTTCGGCGTCCTCACTGTCGACTCGATCGAGCAGGCCATTGAGCGCGCGGGCACCAAGGCGGGCAACAAGGGTGCGGAGGCGGCGACCTCGGCACTGGAAATGGTCAACCTCTTCAAGCAGATCGACTAGATGGCCGGTGATCACAACCTGCTGGCGGCGCGTCGCCGCAAGGCGCGCCACTACGCGATGCAGGCTCTGTACCAATGGCACATGGCGCATGCGGCGGTGAACGTCATCGAGGCGGAATTTCGCAGCGATTACGATTTCAGCAATGTCGATCTCGAGTATTTCCAGGCTCTGCTTCACGGTATCCCAGCCAGTGTCGACGATCTCGACAGCACCTATGAATCACTCCTTGACCGGCGTCTGAATGAGCTCGATCCGATCGAGCGCACGCTGCTTCGCATGGGTACCTGGGAGCTGAAGGAGCGTATCGATGTGCCCTACCGGGTAGTGATCAACGAGGCAGTGGCATTGGCCCGGAAGTTTGGCGCGACGGATGGCCACAAGTACATCAACGGTGTGCTAGATCGCCTGTCCCGTGACCTGCGTAGCATGGAAGTGTCGGCACAGAGCTGATGGCCTTCGGCGAATTCGAGCTGATTGCGCGACATTTTTCGGCCTTTGGTCGCGGGCCCGGTGTCGTCCTCGGCGTCGGCGATGACGCCGCCGTGCTCAGCATACCGGACGGCTGTGAACTGGTGACATCGGTCGACACGCTCGTTGAAGGCGCGCACTTCCCGGAAGATGCTTTCCCCGAGGATATCGGCTATCGCTGTGTGGCGGTCGCCGCGAGCGATCTGGCGGCGATGGGTGCTCGACCCCTGGCCGTTACCCTGGCGCTGACGCTGCCCGAGGCCGACGAATTCTGGCTGCATGCCTTCAGCGAAGGGATTGGCCAGGCCTGTTCCGCGTTTTACCTGCCGCTGGTAGGCGGAGACACCACGCGGGGTCCACGCGTGATTTCTGTGCAGGTGTTTGGTGTCATTGAGCGCGGCAGGGCGGTGCTTCGCGGCGGTGCGCGACCCGGTGATGCTGTATGGGTGTCCGGCACACTGGGTGATGCGGCGGCCGGGCTCGCTGTTCTGCAGTCCCGCTGGCAGCCGGCGCCAGACGATGGCGAGTATCTGCTGGATCGCTACTATCGGCCGACGCCACGGCTTGTGCTGGGTGAGCAGTTGCCCGGCATTGCGTCAGCCGCGATTGATGTTTCTGATGGCCTGCTGCAGGATCTTGGGCATATTGCTGCTGCCAGCGGCTGCGCTATTGAGATTCAGGCGGAGCACCTGCCGCTGTCAGCCGCACTGCAAAGCCATGCTGATCGTCACCAGCAGCTGGCGTGGGCCCTCAGCGGTGGTGATGACTATGAGCTGTGTATTACCGTACCGGAAGCGCTTCCTGCCCCGGAGGGATTCACGCGAATTGGCGCCGTGCTTGCAGGACAAGGCGTCGTGTGTGAAGGCGCGGCGCGGCTCGAGCGGGCGGGTTACACACATTTCTGATGTTGATTACACTGCTGACAATGACATGGTTCAGGTGATCGCGTGACGACAGGCGACAGCTCCGCGGTGCCGCGACCCTTTCGCAGCCCGGTCCAGTTTCTTGCATTCGGCTTTGGTATCGGCCTGTCGCGCTGGGCTCCAGGCACGCTGGGCACCTTGGTCGCTGTGCCGCTGTATCTGTCTTTCGCGCAGTCGCCGCTGTGGCTGTACACCGCTATCGTGCTTGTCGCGGCCGCACTCGGTGTCTGGATCTGTGACAAGGCCAGTCAGGAGCTGGGGGTTCACGACCACTCCGGGATTGTCTGGGACGAGTTCGTCGGTTTGTGGATCGCCTTGTGGGCAGTACCTGCCGAGCCCGTCTGGATCGCACTCGGTTTTGTGGTTTTCCGGATTTTCGATATCGCCAAGCCCTGGCCGATTGGACCGCTTGACCGTCATATCGAGGGTGGCTTCGGCATCATGATCGATGATGTGGTGGCGGGCGTTTTCAGCTGCGCGACGCTGCATGTGGCCATCCTTCTGGCCAGGGAAAGCGGGGCGCTGGCGTGAGCGCAAGGCAGGGCGCGGGCCACTTCCCTCGGCAGGTTGCCGGCGGTCTGTGGAGCACTGCGCTTCCTGTCCTGCTTTTAATCACTGCGTTGCGTGCTCAGAGCCCCCTCGCACAGGGGCAGATCAGCGTCGAGGCGCTGATGCCGGGCATGGTGGTGCTGACGGTCGATGGTAAGCGCCACACGCTGAGGCGAGGCACCAGCGCCGCTGGCGTGACGCTGATTGATGCGAACGCTGAGGAGGCTGTTCTGGAGATAGCCGGCGAGCAGCGCCGGCTGGGTGTGTCCGATCGCGTCAGCGGTGCTTTCACCGCCCCTGGGGTGCGGCAAATCGACATTCCGCGCAACGACCGCATGCAGTACCAGACGACGGCGACGATCAACGGACGACGCACTGACGTGCTGGTGGATACGGGAGCGAATATTGTTGCGATGAACGCCGCTCAGGCGCTTAGGCTGGGCATTTCACCGGGAAGCGGCCAGGCGACGCGCGTTGAGACCGCGGGGAACACGCTGACAGGGCGCTCAGTCAACCTCGATTCTGTGGATGTCGGGGGGATACGGGTTGACAACGTGCGTGCGACGGTGCTGGAGGGTGAATACCCGCGCATGATTCTCCTTGGCATGACCTTCCTGGAGCATGTCAGTCTGCAGGAGCGCAATGGAATTCTGTCGCTGTCCCGCGAGTGGTGATGATATTTTGCTGCCCTGACCCAGCGTTACACACGGAGGTCGCCACTGCCTGCCTCGCTTGTTAAACTAGGGGATTGCAGTTTCCAGGTTTGCCGTGTGTCAATCCGTTTCGTTGAATCTTCCCGCCTCCCCACCGAATGGGGTGACTTCATCATGCATGGTTTCGAGGATCCCGTAGCGAATAAGGAGCACGTGGTTCTCACCATGGGCGATATCGGCGATGGTGAGCCAGTACTCTCGCGTATCCATTCGGAGTGTCTCACCGGCGATGCCCTGTTCAGCCTGCGCTGCGATTGCGGGGATCAGCTGCGGAGCGCCCTGCAGGCAATCGCGACGGAGGGCAGGGGAGCGCTGTTCTATCTGCGACAGGAAGGTCGTGGGATCGGGCTGCTCAACAAGATCAAGGCATACCGGCTGCAGGATGCGGGTGCTGACACCGTCGAGGCCAATGAGCGTCTGGGCTTTGGCGCCGATATGCGGGACTACAGCATACTCGGGCCGATGTTCGCGCATCTCGGTATACAGTCCGTTGACCTCATGACCAATAATCCGCGCAAGGTCATTGCGCTTTCAGAGCTGGGTATTGAGGTCAGGCAGCGGCTGCCGATCGAGACCGACAGCAATCCCCATAATGAAAAATATCTGCGCACTAAAGGTACCAAGCTCGGGCACTTGTTCCGCTCTGAATGATAGTGCCCGATGCCTTTCAGTGTTGCCGTTACCCCCTTTCAGTGTTTGCGTTGCACCCTTTCAGTGTTTGCGTTGCACTATGAAGTGGGCCACTTCGCGCAAAGGTTCGGCACGTGAGCCGAGGACGTCCGCGGCCGCCAGAGCGGCGCCGAGCAGTCGGGCTGCTTCTTTCCTGGCGCCTTCGAGACCCAGCAGGCTGACATAGGTCGCCTTGTGTGTGGCTTCATCCTTGCCTCCGGTCTTGCCAAGCGTCGCGCTGTCGCTCTCCACGTCCAGAATGTCATCGACAACCTGAAACGCCAGCCCGATGTGTTGCGCAAAGGCATCCAGCGCCTGCAGCTGCTGCGAATTGCCGCCGGCGGCAATGCCGCCAAGCTGTACTGCCGCGCGTATCAGCGCGCCGGTTTTCATCGCATGCATGGCCTGCAGCTCGGCGAGCCCCAGGTCTGTGCCGGTGGCTTCCATATCGCGGTACTGACCGCCCACCATGCCGGTAAAGCCCGATGCCTCCGCGAGGCGTGCAATCATCTCGACGCGCTGTTCCGGCGTTAATCCCGGCGCGTGCGTTATCATCGAAAATGCCTGAACCTGCAGGCCATCGCCCACCAGAATCGCGGTAGCTTCATTAAAGGCGCGGTGCAGTGTCGGTCGACCCCGCCGCAGGTCGTCGTCGTCCATGGCCGGCAGGTCATCGTGTATCAGAGAATAGGTATGCACCAGTTCCAGAGCCAGGGCGGCGTAATCCAGTGCCGGAGGCGGCGCTCCATCCACGATTGCCGCCGCCGCCCGGTAAACCAGTATCGGCCGGATGCGCTTGCCCTCGCCGGCGATGGCGTAATCGATTGCCGTGATGAGTGATTCGGGAACCGAACTGCTGCGGTAGCTCACCGACAACTCGCCCTTCACCAGAAGCCTCGCGGCGTTATCGAATCGCTGTAGCTCGTTGTCGAAGGTCATGGTTTCTGGTCGCTGGCTGTCATCGTTCGCTGGCATCATCTTCAGCGGACGCAAGTGGTGAGGCCTGCGGTTCGCCCGTGCTGTTTTCTGTCAGCTGCTGCACCTTCTGCTCCGCCTCGCGAAGCATCGTCTGGGCCTGGCGGGTAAGGCTGATGCCCTCTTCGAAGTCGGCGAGTGAGGCTTCGAGAGCCTGTTCCTCGGATTCCATGCGCTGGAGAATCTGTTCAAGCTTCAGGAGAGTGGCTTCGATGGACGGATTGTCCTCTGACGTGTCTTTCTGACGTTTTGCGACCATGGTTTTTTCAGGTTGAGATTGGAGACGAGAGGCTATCACAACGGTCGGTGTCAAAGGAGCAGAGTTTCCCGGTCACGCTGCCGTACTGCCGTGCACTATTATTATTGAGTGCTTTATCGTCCGACGGGGACAGTCTGTCGCAGGACGCTGTCCAGCACTTCCGGCGTTCTGATTCTGCCGACAGCCTCGCAGATACCTTCGGCACTCAGACCTGCCAGCGCGCGCAGCGCCTGCTGATCGCCGTGTTCCTGAAAATTGTCGGGAATGCCCAGCACAATCACGGGCGTTGTCACGCCATTTGCGTGCAGTAGGGCCTCAACGCCACTGCCTGCACCGCCCGCCGCCGCATTTTCCTCCACGGTAACGAGCACCTCGTGAGCGGCCGCCGCTTCCAGTACCAGCGCCTCGTCCATCGGCTTTACCCAGCGCATGTCGATGACGGTGGCATCCAGGACTTCCGCCGCCTGCAGAGCCTGGTCGAGCAGGGCGCCAAAGTTGAGGATGGCAACGCCACTCCCCTCGCGGACCGTCAGGCCCCTACCGATTTCCATGATCGACATGGCATTCTCGATGAGTTCACCGCTGCCGTTGCCGCGGGGATAGCGAATCGCGGCAGGGCCTTCATGCTGGTAAGCCGTGTACAGCATCTGGCGACATTCGTTCTCACCGGAGGGCGCGCCAATCACCATATTCGGGATGCAGCGCAGGTAGCTCAAGTCGAACGCGCCATGGTGTGTTGGCCCGTCCTGCCCCACCAGTCCCGCCCGGTCTATGGCGAAAGTCACGTCCAGTTGCTGCAGGGCAACATCGTGGATCAGCTGATCGTAGGCGCGCTGCAGGAAAGTGGAATAAATGGCCACAACGGGTTTGACACCGTCACAGGCCATACCGGCCGCCAGCGTTACCGCATGTTGCTCGGCGATAGCGACATCGTAAAACCGCTCTGGATACTCCTTTGCAAAGTCGACCATGCCAGAGCCTTCACACATTGCCGGGGTAATGGCAATGAGGCGGTGGTCTTCGCGGGCCATATCGCACAGCCAGCGACCGAAAACATCCTGGTATTTGGGTGGCTTGGGCTTGGGGACGGATGACGCCGGTGCGGCTACCGGGGTGGTTTCCTTGCGGGATTCAATCTTGTTGATGGCGTGAAAGCCAATGGGGTCGGCTTCGGCCGGCTTGTAGCCCTTGCCTTTCATGGTGCAGATGTGCAGGAACTGGGGACCCTTCAGGTCGCGCATGTTTTCGAGCGTCTGCACCAGCTGTGGCAGGTCGTGACCGTCTATCGGGCCGATATAGTGCCAGCCGAGCTCTTCGAACAGCGTGCCCGGGGCAACCATGCCCTTCATGTGTTCCTCGGTGCGTTTTACCAGATCCCAGGCCGGCTTGATTTTTTTCAGGACCTTTTTGCTGCCTTCGCGCATGGTGATGTAGGTCTTGCTGGCCCAGATCTTTGCAAAGTAGGCGGCCAGGCCTCCGGTGTTGTAACCGATGGACATCTGATTGTCGTTCAGCACGACCAGCATATCGGGCCGCACATGCCCGGCGTGGGCCAGGGCCTCAAAAGCCATTCCGCCGGTGATGGCACCATCGCCGATAACGGCAACTGCCCTTCGGTTCAGCCCCTGGGCTCTGGCCGCCAGTGCCATACCCATGGCAGCAGAAATACTGGTGGACGAGTGGCCCACGCCGAAGGTGTCATATTCACTCTCGCTGCGCTTGGGAAACCCTGAGAGCCCCCCCGACTGTCGCATGCTGTGCATGCGCTGCATGCGCCCGGTGAGGATCTTGTGCGGGTAGGCCTGGTGGCCAACGTCCCAGACAACGCGGTCCTCCGGTGTGTCGTAGACATGATGCAGGGCAATGGTCAGTTCAATCACGCCAAGGCCTGCGCCGAAATGACCGCCAGACTGGCCGACACTGTAAAGCAGGTAGGCGCGCAGATCGTCCGCAAGCTGCAGCAGTTCATCGGCTGACAGTTCGCGGATGTCGCGGCCGCGATCCACCGCGTCGAGCAGGCGGGTTTCGGGTCGTGTTGCTGGAATTTCTGAAAACATGGCGTAATAGTAGCGTAATTTTTATTTGGTGTGGTCGTTTTTACGGCGGTTTTGCTCGGCTGGATGTCGGCGACTCTCGCAATCGTTTCTCAGTTGTCCCGAAAACGGTGTATCTGTCGGCGCTCCTTCTTGTTGGGCTTGCGCACCGGGCGCTCCAGCATTCCGCCGGCCGCCTTGCGCGCCGCAGCCGCACTTTCACGGCGCTCGATGCTGTCCGTGGTTTCGTCGTATAGTTCCTGTGCCTCTGCGGCGCCCCGGCGCTGGTCGGATACAGCGGTTACCGTGATATCCTTTTCGTCCCATCCCTGGCGTATGCGCAGTCTGTCGCCGACAGTCACTTCCTTTGACACCTTGACCCGATTGCCATCGAGCTGCACCTTGCCGCCTTCAATGGCGGCTTTCGCCAGGCTGCGGGTCTTGAAGAAGCGCGCGGCCCACAGCCACTTGTCGAGTCGCACCCCGGTCTTGCTATCGCCGCTCACGCTGCGCTGCCTGAGGGCATGATTTCATCAAAGTGATGAATGCCCGGGAATCGGGTGTCGAGGCGCTTGCCCTGCTCGCTGTCGGGTTGCAGGAGCGTCAGAAGATGAGCAATACCGTAGTCCCGCGCGGTATCGAGAACGCTCTCGCTGTCGTCAATAAACAGCGTGCGCGCCGGATTGAAGGGGTGTTGCAACTGCAGCTGCTCCCAGAAAGCCAGCTGTTCCTTCGCCGCCCGATACTGGTGTGATACCACAATGTGGTCGAACCACGGCCGGATGTCGATTTCGGCCATTTTGATGTCCAGCGTCACCGGGTGGGCATTGGTAACAAGCAGTATCTTTCTGGGGCCCGCATGCAGGCGCTTGAGGAATTCCATGGCGAACGGCCGGATGCGAATCATATGCCGGATTTCCCGCTTCAGGGCAGGTATATCCATTTGCAGATGGTCGGACCAGTGGTCCAGGCAATACCAGTCGAGTTGTCCGCGTTTCGAATCCAGCTTTCCCAGCAGCTCGATTCTGCCGTCTTCATCGGACAGTCCTCGTGATCTTGCATACGCCACGGGCAGGTACTCCAGCCAGAAGTGGTTGTCGTAATGCAGATCGAGCAGCGTGCCGTCCATGTCGAGCAGTACGGTGTCGATGTCATCCCAGTTGATCATTGCGTTCCTGTGTCCTGTTTGCTGTCTACCTGCGGATGCTGTTCGCTTCGCGGCACCCGTTTCTCGTCATCCAGGCATCAATGAAAGAGAGTGTTATAGTCTATCGCGATGAGTACCTTGAGCCCCAGCCCATTCAGCCCGCAGGTCGTTGACGCGCTGCTGACGCTGTGTGCCGAGGCCGGTGAGCTCATCGCGCGGGAGTACCACGGCTCTCGCGCAGACGAATATCGGGAAAAGTCGGACGAATCGCCCATCACTCGCGCCGACCTTGCATCGCACCACTGCCTGGTCGATGGCTTGCGCAGTCTGCTGCCGGATATCCCCGTTCTTTCCGAAGAATCCTCAAGTGAAACGGTCGCTCAGCGACATCACTGGCAGCGGCTGTGGCTGGTGGATCCGCTGGATGGAACCCGGGAGTTTCTGCAGCGGACCGGGGAATTCACGGTCAACCTGGCGCTGGTCGAAGAGGGCGCACCCCGCCTCGGCATTCTGTACCTGCCGCTGGAAAAGCTCGCCTACCTGGGTATACCCGGGGTGAACGGCTGGCTGTGTCGGCGCCAGGGGGACGGCTGGGGGCGCCGGGTCCTGACCCCAAGAAGCCTTGTCGCAGCGAGCGGCGTGACGGTTGTTGCCAGCAGACGCCACCGGAACGCACGTCTGGACCGCACACTGTCATTGCTGGGTGAGCGCACGGGGCCGATCGAGCGGCTGAACAGTGGCAGTGCGCTGAAGTTCACGCAGCTGGCAGATGGAAGAGGAGACTTCTACCCGCGCTTTTCGCCCTGCAGTGAGTGGGACGTCGCGGCGGGGCAGGCCTTGCTGGAGTCGGTGGGTGGCGCGGTGCTGGGTCTCGATGGTCGACCCCTTCGCTATAACGCGCGGGAAACGCTACTGAGCCCGAACTTTTTTGCGATGGCGGATGCTGGCGCACCGCTGTGGGCAGAGCTGCTCGACGCGTTGGGATGATACCTCGGTGTGGCGCTTGTGTCGCGACCGGCGGCGCGTATAGTGTCAGGGGTCCAACGGGGAGACGAGATGTATGGCAGGGTGGTATGCGCTGGCCGCCGGGTAACGGGCAGGGACCGGATTCCCAGTCGCCGGCGGCGAATGAGGTAATGACGCCGGAAATGCGATTGCGCCAGCTGCAGGCGCGACATAGAGCGCTCGATAACAGAATCAGTGAAATGCAGGAATTTCCCTATCAGAATCACATCCTGCTGCAGCGATTAAAAAAGGAAAAGCTGCGTCTGAAGGACTGCATCGCACTGCTCAAGGACGAAATCATTCCCGACCTCGACGCCTGAGCGGACGCCTGTCTGTCTTTTGTCAGTGGGTGGGTCTGTGACGCGCCTGCCAGAGCAGGAAGAGTGCGATAACTGCAATAATCAGGTCGCCGATGGTGCGCAGCTGTTCCCAAACAAGGACCGGCAGGGGATTCCAGGCATAGAAAGCGCGGAGCGCGGGTACGACCACTGCAGCGAACAGCGCGAAGCGCGATACACCGAAGAGTCCAAGGGCCAGCATGAGGTAGACACATCCGGCAAACGCCACGCCTAGCACCGGAGCGCCGAGCTCAAGCACCCAGAGCAGCGAGACTTGAGCGGAGCCTGAAATGCCCGTCAGCAGCGCGGCGGCGTTGCGCAGAGGTGTCCCCTGAGTGACAGGCATCTGGCGAGATCAGGACGTCGCAGTATGGCGTGGCGGTTGGACGTTCAAGCGCCGCGTGCGCGCGGTGGCGACTCGGGATGCATTCTCCCGGGCAAGCGCTGCTGATATCGAATTCCCTGCGTCGATTAGGCGATCGAGATCAATTCCCGTGTCAAAACCCATTCCGTGCAGCATGTAGACAACATCTTCTGTTGCCACATTGCCCGTGGCGCCAGGTGCGAAGGGACAGCCGCCGAGACCTGCCACGGCTGAATCGATGCGGCGCAGGCCCCGCTGCAGCGCAATCAGAATATTTGCCAGCGCCTGACCGTAGGTGTCGTGGCAGTGCACGGCGAGTCGATCCACCGGAGTATCTGCAAGCAGCACGTCAAGGAGGGCCTGCATGCTGCCGGGGGTGCCAACGCCGATGGTGTCTCCCAGGGAAACCTCATAGCAGCCCATGCTCAGCAGCGCACGAGTAACCTGCCCGACCGCTTCTGGACTGATGCTGCCCTCGTAGGGACACCCCAGAACACATGATACATAGCCGCGCACGGGAATGCCTGCTGTCGCTGCCTGCGCGAGCACCGGTTCGAAACGCTGCAGGCTTTCGGCGATGCTGCAGCGGATATTGCGCTGCGAGAACGACTCGGAGGCAGCTGCAAATACCGCGACCTCGTCGACACGGGCGGCGATGGCGCGCTCCAGCCCCCGGACATTCGGGGTCAGTGCAGTGTAGGTGACGCCGGGTGCTCGTCTGAGTGCTGCAAACAGCGCGTCACTGTCCGCCATTTGCGGTATGGCTGCCGGATTGACAAAGCTGCCCGCCTCGATCGTGCGGATGCCCGAGGCAGCGAGATCGTCGATGAGGGCCAGCCTGGTCGCCAGCGCCACTGGCGCTTGCTCATTCTGCAGTCCGTCCCTCGCGCCCACCTCGACGATAGAAACCTGCCTGTCTATGGCCGTCATTCCGAGTCCCCCGCGATGAACTCAGCGAGGCTGGCGCCGCCGTCTACCAGGTCGCTGGGTGCAAACAGGAAACGCTCCAGAATGCCGTCAGCCGGTGCGCGCACGGTATGCTCCATTTTCATCGCCTCCATGATCAGCAGTGGTGTGCCCGCCACGACACGGTCACCGGGCTCGACCAGCAAGGTAACAATGGTGCCGTTCATGGGCGCGCTGAGTGCACTCCCGGTGTCTTCGTCGCTCGCCGCGTGCTCGTCGTCGACTTCGTGGAATTCAACGGTATGCCCCGGGAACACCAGCGAGTAGTGAGCGTCATTGCGCACCAGCGTTCCGCGTCGTCGGTGCCCGTTGATCGTGATGTCGAGGCGTGTGTCATGGAGCACACCGGCAACGGCTGTTTCTTCGTTGTCTGCGGTGACCAGAAAATCCTGCTGACGCTGTTCTACCTGCACATTGTGTATCCTGCCGTGACAGTGCAGCTTCAGCCGATGCATGGCAGGGGCATTCATGCGCCAGCCGCTGGGCAGTCGCCAGGGACTGGCGGGGTCACCGCTGTTGTCGGCCGCCAGCGCCCGCTCTCGCTGGCGGGCGAGCAGGATAGCCACAGCACCGCTTGCAAGGTCGCCGATGGCATCGGTTTCCAGGGTCTGGAAAATGGCCGCTTCATGGCGCGTTATAAAGCCGGTATCGACGTCACCCTGGCTGAAGGCATCCACCCCGATAAGCCGGTAGAGAAAGTCCAGGTTGGTCACCGTGCCTGCCACGTGGAAATCCCGCAGCGCGGTGCGCAGGCGATTCAGCGCCTGCTCGCGGGATCTGTCCCAGACCACGAGCTTGGCGATCATCGGATCGTAGTAGGGACTGATGCTGTCGCCGCTGCGCACGCCGGTGTCGATGCGTACGTGGGCGTTTTCCTCTGGCAGCATCAGCTGGCTGATACGACCCGTCACAGGAATAAAGTCCTGCGACGGGTCCTCGGCGTAGACGCGTGCCTCAAAGGCGTGGCCGCTAAGCCGGATATCCTCCTGGGCGAGCGGCAAAGGCTCATCCTGCGCGACCCGCAGCTGCCATTCCACCAGGTCCTGTCCGGTGATCATTTCAGTCACGGGATGTTCGACCTGTAGTCTGGTGTTCATCTCCATGAAATAGAATCGCCCATCGGCATCGAGCAGGAACTCCACCGTACCGGCTCCCCGATAATCAATCGCGCGGGCAGCGTCTATCGCGGCGGCGCCCATCGCGCTGCGCAGCGCGTCGTCGACCCCCGGGGCCGGCGCCTCTTCAAGCACTTTCTGGTGGCGGCGCTGAACGGAGCAGTCGCGCTCCGCAAGGTATACCGCGTTGCCGTGGTTGTCGCAGAACACCTGTACCTCGACATGCCGGGGCCTGGCCAGATATTTCTCCACCAGCATGCGATCGTCGCCGAAGCTCGCACGTGATTCCCGGATCGCCGCCTGCAGTGCAGACTCGAACTCTGCGTCGTTCTCGGCGATGCGCATGCCCTTTCCGCCACCACCGGCAACTGCCTTCAGCAATACCGGGTAGCCGATGGCTTCTGCTTCGCTGCGCAAGAGCGAGGGTGTCTGCTCGTCGCCGTGGTATCCCGGAATCAGCGGTACGCCGGCATCACCCATGATGCGCTTGGCAGCCGATTTTGAACCCATGGCATCGATGGCGCTGGCGGGCGGTCCGACAAACAGTAGTCCTTGGTCTTTGCACAGTCTCGCGAAGCCGGCATTTTCTGAGAGGAATCCATAGCCCGGGTGTATGGCGGTGGCGCCGGTGCGCTGTGCGGCTTCGATAATGCGCTGCCCCTGCAGGTATGACTCCCGCGCCGGGGAGGGCCCGATCCACACGGCTTCGTCGGCGAGGGCAACGTGCAGGGCATCGGCGTCGGCGTCCGAAAACACGGCGACTGTGGCGATGCCCATGCGCCGCGCCGTCCGAATGACGCGACAGGCGATTTCGCCACGGTTGGCAATCAGTAGCTTCGTGATCATGCGTCGCCCTCCCCGTCTCTCCAGGATGGCGGTCGCTTTTCAAGAAACGCTTTGAGTCCCTCCTGGCCTTCATCCGATACGCGCAGGTTGGCGATGCGCCTGCAGGTTTCCAGTATCAGCTCGTCGCTGGCCGGCAGTCCGCAGATTTCGGTAATGAGATCCTTTGCCGCACGCACGGCCTGGGGGCCATTGTCGAGCAGCGTGTCACATAGCTGGGTGACGGCAGTTTCGAGGTCCTCAGGCGCAACGACTTCGCTTACAAGGCCGAGACGCAACGCAGATCGGGCGTCAAAAGCCTCACCGGTCACGAAAAACCGGCGCGCGGCACGCTCGCCGATGGCTGCAATCACGTAGGGTCCGATGGTCGCGGGGATCAGGCCGATGCGGACTTCGGAAAGCGCGAAACGCGCGGTGCTTGCGGCGATGGCAATGTCGCAGCAGCTGACAAGACCGAGGGCACCGCCGAATGCGGCGCCCTGCACCTGCGCGATGGTGGGTTGCGGGATCTGCCTCAGATCCAGCAGCATGCCCGCAAGGTCCTCGGCGTCCTGCAGATTGTCATCCCGGTCAAACCCCGCCATGCGCTGCATCCAGGCGAGGTCGCCACCGGCGGAGAAATGCTTGCCGTTGGAACAGAGCACAATGACGCGCACCGAGGCATCTGCCGCCAGCTGATTGAATGCCTGCCGCAGCCCGCGAATCATGCTGTCGTCAAACGCATTGTGTTTCATAGGACGGTTGATGACGACCTTTGCGACACCGCGCTCGCTGATGTGTGTCTGTACGGTTGCCGAATCCTGTGTTTTTTCCATAGTGAAATTCGTCCTGTTACATGCGGAACACGCCGAACCGGGACTCCGGTACGGGCGCGTTCAGGCTGGCGGAGAGCGCCAGAGCGAGCACGGTGCGTGTGTCGGCGGGGTCGATCACGCCGTCGTCCCAGAGGCGTGCAGAGGCGTAATAGGGATGTCCCTGCTTCTCATAGAGGTCGAGAATCGGCTGCTTGAAGGCCTGTTTTTCCGCGTCACTCATTTCGAGCCCGTCGCGCCCGAGCTGATCCTGCTTGACGGTGGCCAGAACGCCTGCAGCCTGCTCGCCCCCCATCACGGAAATGCGCGCGTTGGGCCACATGAACATGAACCTGGGGTCGTAGGCGCGCCCGCACATGGCGTAGTTACCCGCACCAAAGGACCCGCCGACGACCACGGTAAACTTCGGGACATCGGCGCAGGCAACCGCGTGGACCATCTTGGCGCCGTGGCGAGCGATGCCGCCGGCCTCGTATTGCTTGCCCACCATGAAACCGGTGATGTTCTGCAGGAATACCAGCGGAATCCGGCGCTGCGCGCAGAGCTCTACGAAGTGCGCGCCCTTGACCGCAGATTCGCTGAACAGAATGCCGTTGTTGGCGATGATGCCAACCGGATAGCCTTGCAGTCGGGCGAAGCCGCAAACCAGGGAAGTGCCGTACAGCGCCTTGAATTCGTCGAACTCTGAACCGTCGACCACACGCGCGATAATTTCGCGAATGTCGAAGGGCTGTCGCGTGTCTGCCGGAATAATGCTGTAGATGTCC
Organism: Chromatocurvus sp.; assembly: GCA_046260765.1. GTDB lineage: Bacteria > Pseudomonadota > Gammaproteobacteria > Pseudomonadales > Halieaceae > Chromatocurvus. Next base: position 7,461 of record JBHEOO010000038.1, on the reverse strand, counting down.
GCTGCCGGGTAGGCGGGTTCCCGCGCAGGCTGCACGTCGATATCGGTCGTCTTGCGCCGGTTGAGGCGTGCCACGGCCCGGCGCACGAGGTTGATGGCGTGTGTGTCATCCTGTGCCATGTGGTCGGTGACGCCGGACTGTCGGCAGTGCACGTCGGCACCGCCCAGCTCCTCCGCATCGACAACTTCTCCGGTGGCCGCTTTCACCAGCGGCGGACCGCCGAGAAAAATCGTGCCCTGATTGCGCACAATGATGGATTCATCCGCCATTGCCGGCACGTAGGCGCCACCGGCCGTGCAGGAGCCCAGCACGGCGGCGATCTGCGGTATGCCCTTGGCGGACATGCGGGCCTGATTGTAGAAGGCGCGACCGAAGTGCTCGCGATCGGGAAACACCTCGTCCTGCAGCGGCAGGTAAGCGCCGCCTGAGTCCACCAGGTAGAGGCAGGGCAGGTGGTTCTCCTCGGCGATAAACTGCGCACGAGCCTGCTTCTTGACGGTGAGCGGGTAATAGGTGCCGCCTTTGACGGTGGCATCGTTGACGAAGACCATGCACTCGATACCGCTGACTCGACCGATACCGGTGATCAGGCCGGCGCAGGGCACATCGTCGTCATAGACCTTGTAGGCCGCCAGCTGAGACAGCTCTAAAAAGGGGCTGCCGGGATCGAGCAGCGCGTCTAGCCGCTCCCGCGGTAGCAGTTTGCCTCGGGAGGTATGCCGTTCCCGCGCTTTCTCCCCACCGCCCTGGCTGATCTGTGAGACAAGCGTGCGTAGTTCGTCGACCTGACGCTGCATCGCCTCGGCGTTGCGTGCGGCATCCTCCGAATTCAGGTCCAGTCTGCTGGTGATCCGGTTCATAGCGCCCCCTAGGCCGAGGCCGAGAAAAGTTCACGGCCGATCAGCATACGCCGTATTTCAGATGTGCCAGCGCCGATTTCGTACAGCTTGGCATCGCGCAGCAGGCGGCCGGCGTTGGCCTCGTTGGTGTAGCCGTAGCCGCCCAGGGCCTGTATGGCCTGCAAGGCCATCTGCGTGGCTTTTTCCGCCGTGTAGAGAATCACCGCGGCGCAGTCCTGACGCGTTTCCTCACCGCGGTCGCAGGCCGCCGCCACCGCGTAGAGATAGGCGCGGGAGGCGTTCAGGTCGGCATACATGTCCGCCAGCTTGCCCTGCATCAGCTGGAACTCGCCGATCGGTTTGCCGAACTGCTGACGGGTGTGCAGGTAGGGCAGGACCTCATCGATACAGGCCTGCATGATGCCCACCGGACCGCCCGACAGCACGGTGCGCTCATAATCGAGGCCGGACATCAGAATGCGCACGCCGTCGCCCTCGCTGCGTATGACGTTCTCTGCCGGGACTCGACAGTCCTCAAAGACCAGTTCGCAGGTGTTGGATCCGCGCATGCCCAGCTTGTCCAGCTTTGGCGAGCGCGAGAAGCCCGGGAAGTCGCGCTCGACCAGAAAGGCGGTGATGCCGCGTGATCCGGCGGTGGGGTCGGTTTTGGCGTAGATGACGTAGACGTGAGCATCCGGCCCGTTGGTGATCCACATTTTGGTGCCGTTGAGAATGTAGTCATCGCCCTCCCGCCGGGCGGACAGACGCATGCTCACGACATCCGAGCCGGAGTTTGCCTCTGACATCGCAAGCGCGCCAACGTGCTCGCCGCTGCACAGCTTTGGCAGATACTTCTTTTTCTGATCCTCACTGCCGTTCTTCTGGATCTGGTTCAGGCACAGATTTGACATGGCGCCATAGGACAGACCCACAGAACCCGAGGCGCGGCTGATCTCTTCCATCACCACGGAATGCGCCAGGTAGCCCATGCCGCTGCCACCGTAGGCTTCATCCACGGTGATGCCCAGCAGGCCCATGTCGCCCATTACCCGCCACAGCTCCTCCGGGAACGCGTTGTCGCGATCAATGGCTGCCGCACGGGGAGCGATTTCCTTGGCGCACATCTGCTGCACTGACTGGCGCAACATGTCGATGTCTTCACCGAGGCCAAAATTCAGTGTGGGGTAGCCGCTGTTCATCCTGCTCTCCTGGTTTTTGTGGGGGGTGATTCGAGTACTGATTGTTTCTCCGCCAGAGCAGCGCGACACAGGCCATCGACCTCACGCAGACTTTCAAGCATGGCATCAATATCTGCGCGCTGTCTGATCATCTGCGCGCGACGCTCGGCAATCCGGTCGATCAGGGCTCGAAGCTGCGTCGCGTTGTTGCCGCTCGGCTCGTACATGTCGATGATCTCGACGCTCTCGGCGAGACTCAGGCCAATGCGCTTGCCGCGCAGGATGAGCTTGATGCGCACGCGGTCAGCGCTGGTGTAGCGTCGCTGCTGCCCGCTGCGCCCGGGGCTGATAAAGCCGCGTTCTTCGTAAAAGCGGATGGTCCGCGGGGTGATGTTCAGCTCGCCGGCGAGTTCGGAAATGCTGTAGGTCTTGTCACTCATGCTGCGTCCCTTGCGAGCCCACAAGGACTGTAGCTGACCTTAACGTTTACGTAAAGGTAACTTTTGGCGCCTGTCGCAGGCTTCTGCCTACGACGTCTGCCTGCGACGTCTGCCTCCGGTGACACGCCACAGCAGTCGTGTCTGCTATTATCACCTGCCACTTATTCGGAATATGTCTATGCCCCAGGCGGATCTACTCGCGCGACTTGCAGATGGCGAGTTCCACTCTGGCCAGGTCCTGGCCAACGACATGGGGGTCAGTCGCACCGCGATCTGGAAGCAGCTCGCCCGCCTCGAAGGGCTTGGCCTGCAGCTGGAGTCCATCCGCGGTAAGGGTTACCGGATTCCGGGCGGGCTGGACCTGCTGAGCGAAGAGACCATCAGGCGTGGGCTATCGGCGGAGGCCGTGAGCCTCGCGGCGGAGATAGCTGTGCTCGCAGTGGTCGATTCCACCAATTCTGAGTTGCTGCGCCGTGACGTATCTCCCGCGGGCCAATCGCTGATATGCACCGCGGAACAGCAGCAGTCTGGCCGTGGTCGTCGGGGCCGCGACTGGGTCAGTCCATTTGCCCGCAGCGTGTATTTATCCATGACCTGGGATTTCGCCCAGGGAGCCGCTGCGCTCGAGGGCCTGAGTCTCGCGGCAGGGGTTTGCGTTGCCCGGGCCCTGCAAACCACCGGGATTGCCTGTCCTCAGCTCAAGTGGCCGAACGACATACTTTTTGACGGGCGCAAGGTTGGCGGCATCCTGATCGAGATGACGGGGGATGCAGCAGGTCCTGCGCGGGTTGTCCTTGGCGTGGGAGTAAATGTTGCCATGCCCACCGCAACCGCTGAGGGTATTGATCAGCCGTGGACAGATCTGGCGACGGTCGCCGGGCCGGACCTGCCGCGCCGCAGCGCTGTGGTTGCCGAGCTTTTGAATGCGCTCTTGCCGATGCTGGCCTCGTTTGAAGAGGTCGGTTTTGCCGCCTGGCGCGAGGACTGGAGCGCCCTGGACGCCTACGCCAGCAGGCCGGTAACGGTAACAACAGGATCACGCAGGACGGCGGGCACCGGCAGGGGGGTGAATGACCGGGGCGCGTTGCTCCTTGAGACAACGTCCGGAACAGTTCCGATGTTTGGTGGCGAGGTCACCGTGCGGCCAGCATGACAGTGTGTAGAGACGGCAGCGTGCTGCAGATTGACCTTGGAAACAGCGCCCTCAAGTGGCGCGTGATCAGGGGTGACGTGGTTCTCGAGCGTGGTATGCAGGCAATTACAGCTGACACAGGGTGGCAGCTGCAAGGCGTCAGTATTCAGCCTTCCGACGTGATTGTTGCCAGTGTCGCGGCAGAGGAGAGCGAGCAGCAGTTGGCGGCGCAAATTTGTCAGCGCTGGTCCCTGGAGCCCTGGTTTGCCCGATCAGAACGGGAGGCGCTGGGTTTGAGCAACAGCTATGCCAATCCCGGGAAGATGGGCGTAGACCGCTGGCTCGCTATGCTGGCTGCCTGGCATCGTCGACGGGAGCGTGTCTGTGTTGTCGATGCGGGGTCCGCCTTGACCATCGATATTGTCGCGGCGAGTGGTCAGCACGAGGGCGGTTATATTCTTCCGGGTGCAGCTCTGATGCAGCATGTTCTGTTGCACAGGACCCAGCGCGTGCGCTTCGATGAGGTGATTGCGCCATCTCTGGTTCCGGGCGTCAGCACGGCAGAAGCGGTTTCTCACGGCGCCGCACTCGCCCAGTGCGGCGCCATTCAGCTGGCCCTTAGCGTCGCGTCGGCGGGCGGCGCGCAGAGGCCCCGATTGGTGGTGTCTGGTGGTGGTGGTGAAGCGATCGCCGCCTTGCTTGAAGAAATATCTGAATTCAGGCGTGACCTTGTTTTTGAGGGACTTGCCCTCGCGGCGATTGCGCGAGCGGGCAACATTGTCTAACATCCGCGTTCGCGACGGCATGACTGCACAACTTGCCTCGCACATGGCTGGCGTAGCTCAGTAGGTAGAGCAGCTGATTTGTAATCAGCCGGTCGGGGGTTCGATTCCTCTCGCCAGCTCCAATTTCAGGATCGTTTTCTATCCTGCCCGTGTATTGGTATTCTGCGAATCCAGCGCAGGATACGGAGCCGGTTCATGCAATGGCTGCTTGCTCTGCTCGTCCTGTTTCTTGCGTCATGCAGAACTTTCGAAGAGGGTTCTTCAGCTGTGTCTGTGTGTAAGCCGGAAACGAAAAGCATTTCGTCGAGCGGCTTTGATGTCCGGGTTCAGCAGTATCAGGCTGAGAGTCCGGCGGATCGTGCAATTATCATCATGCCCCCGACGGGTGGTACAACCTTTCTTGAGTCCCGCTACGCGTCGCTGTTCTGCGAGTCAGGTTTCGTTGTCTATGTTGTTGAGGGGTGGACGGGAATGTCTGAGACCTCCCTTGACCTCACCATCCATCATCAACTGTTCGGGCGCGCCCAGCACGCTATCGAGCTGGTCATTGAAGCAGCGACTGAAAAATTCATCGGACTGATGGGCACCAGCGTCGGCGGTTTGCATGCAGCGACGGCGGCCGGGCACTTTCAGCGGGTTTCCGCGGCTTTCGTTATTGCAGCGGGTGCGCCCGTGGCCGATATCCTTGCCTACACCGATCAGGGGGCGCTGCGATCTGTCCGGGAGCGTCGCATTCGAAAGTTTGGATTTGAGGATCAGCTAGCCTACCGGGATGCGTTGTCGGCCGTGTTTGACTGGGAGCCGCTGTCGTACGCCGCAGAGGCCCGGAAAAAGCCCCTGGGTATTATCGTAGTCAGGGGAGATGAGACGGTACCCACCGCTTTTCAGGAGCAGCTTCGGAAAGCCTGGCAGCCGACGACTGATTTTTCCGTAAGCGGCTTTCCATGGGGATCCCACATGGTGGGTATTGTGCAGGCGTGGTGGCTGCACGCAGACGACATTCTCGACTTTTTCAACAGGCATGCCCAAATTTAGCCAGAACTCAGCCGTTACCTGCCTCAACATCTTACAAACAGGTTGACAAGCCCATGCCGGGTCAGGACAATGTGCCGCCTTCCGGAGGGGTTCCCGAGTGGCCAAAGGGATCAGACTGTAAATCTGACGCGAAAGCTTCGGTGGTTCGAATCCACCCCCCTCCACCAAGAGTAGAAAGCCGCGATTTGAGGTCGCGGTAGAGTGTGGGAAAGAAGAGAATTTGCCGGGCGGGGTGGATTTGAACCACACGGTTCGACGAAGGCGCGAAGCGCTGAAGAGCGCCGCCACAGGCGGCGACCCGGAGGGTGAGGGCCGCAGGCCCGAATAATCCACCCCCCTCCACCAAGAGTAGAAAGCCGCGATCTGAGGTCGCGGTAGAGTGTGAGAAAGAAGTGAAGTTGCTGGACGGGGTGGATTTGAACCACAC
>JBHEOO010000038.1:0-1615 GCA_046260765.1 Chromatocurvus sp. | reverse complement strand
GGTCACGTCTGGGTTCGATTTGAGCCTGGTGAAGACGCAAACGCCGAGGGCCTCGAGTTTGTCAATGAAATTGTCGGTGGTGTTGTCCCGCGGGAGTACATTCCTGCGGTACAGAAGGGTATCGAGGAGCAGATGCAGAACGGCGTTCTGGCTGGATACCCGTTACTTGGCCTCAAGGCATCTTTATACGACGGGTCGTTCCACGACGTGGATTCGAACGAGATGGCGTTTAAGATTGCCGCGTCCATGGCAACCAAGAAGCTGTCCAGCGAGGGCGGAGCTGTGTTGCTTGAGCCGATCATGAAGGTGGAAGTGGTCACACCCGAAGAAAATATGGGTGATGTCGTCGGTGACCTGAATCGCCGCCGCGGCTTGATTGCCGGAATGGATGAGACCCCTGCGGGGAAGGTGATCAATGCGGAAGTGCCGCTGGCCGAAATGTTCGGGTATGCGACAGATCTGCGCAGTGCGACCCAGGGTCGTGCAACCTACACCATGGAGTTTGCCAAGTATTCCGAGGCGCCAAACAACATAGCCCAGGAAATTATTTCCAAATCCCAGACCCGGTAAGGCTGGCCCAATTCAACAGACGTTATTTGACGAGGTGATTACAAGTGGCAAAAGCAGCATTCGAGCGCAAGAAGCCCCACGTAAACGTGGGTACGATCGGTCACGTTGACCATGGCAAGACGACGCTGACGGCGGCGCTGACACGGGTGTGTGCCGAGGTCTGGGGTGGCAGTGCGGTTGCCTTTGACGGTATTGATAACGCGCCGGAAGAGAAGGCGCGGGGTATCACCATTGCAACGTCGCACGTGGAATACGATTCCGAGAAGCGTCACTATGCACACGTTGACTGTCCGGGACACGCGGACTATGTGAAGAACATGATCACGGGTGCTGCGCAGATGGACGGCGCTATCCTGGTGTGTGGCGCGACGGACGGCCCGATGCCGCAGACCCGCGAGCACATTCTGCTGTCGCGTCAGGTGGGTGTACCTTTCATTGTGGTCTTCCTGAACAAGGCCGACCTGCTGGCCGACGACTGCGGCGGTGCGGACACGGAAGAATACGAGGAAATGAAAGAGCTGGTCGAGATGGAGCTGCGCGAGCTGCTGGACCAGTATGATTTCCCGGGTGACGACACGCCGATCATTTGCGGTTCTGCGCTGATGGCGCTGGAAGGCAACGATGAAAACGAGCTGGGCACGACGGCGGTGAAGAAGCTGGTTGAGGCCCTCGACAGCTACATTCCGGAGCCTGAGCGTGCGATTGATCAGCCCTTCCTGATGCCGGTTGAGGATGTCTTCTCGATTTCCGGACGCGGCACGGTGGTGACGGGCCGTGTTGAGCGTGGCATTATCAAGGTAGGCGACGAGATTGAGATTGTCGGCATCAAGAACACGCAGAAGACGGTCTGCACGGGCGTTGAGATGTTCCGCAAGCTGCTTGACGAAGGTCGTGCGGGCGAGAACGTGGGTGTGCTGCTTCGCGGTACCAAGCGTGAGGAAGTGGAGCGTGGCCAGGTGCTGTCAAAGCCGGGCACGGTAACGCCGCACACAAAGTTTGAGGCAGAGATTTACGTGCTGTCGAAGGAAGAAGGCGGTCGTCATAC
>JBHEOO010000037.1:28341-28648 GCA_046260765.1 Chromatocurvus sp. | reverse complement strand
CGTCCGGGGTCATCAGCACGGTATCGCGCGAGGTCAGGCGCACCACCTTGCCGATGAATTCCCCGATCTGCACCTGGTCACCGATCGCAAAGGGGTTGCGGGCGCTGAGCAGCACGCCGGCCAGGTAGTTTTCCGCGATATTGCGGAAGGCGAAGCCCAGCGCGATGCCGGCGATGCCGGCGACCCCGAGCAGCGCCCCGACCATGGCGGTGGCGTCCAGGATCTCCAGGGCGATCAGCAAGCCGATGCCGATGACCAGCATGCGCACGATGCGCAGTCCCAGGTTCACGGCGAGATCGGACATGCC
>JBHEOO010000037.1:0-28287 GCA_046260765.1 Chromatocurvus sp. | reverse complement strand
GGTGACGACACCCGACGTGACCTGCACCTCGATGTCCTGCAGGCCGTCTATCGCGCCCAGCACGGCGAGGAGACGGCTGCGGATCGCGGCGTCTTCCGGGACATCCTGCACCAGGATCTCCGGGGCCGTGACGGCGGCATCGGGTGCGTACGGCAGCTCCTGGCCCCAGGCCGGGAGGTGCCAGGACGTGAGGATCAGTAGGGACAGTGCCAGTAATCGTTTCATTGCGATTCCATGCGGTGCAGCACCCGGATCACCACAAATACATGCTCGATTTTTTATTCATGATCGTGACTTCGTACCGTTCAGTGCAAGGAGCTTGAGACACCCCGTAACACACGTGGAGAGGCAGAAGATGCTCTTCTCTGGGGTGCCCCCGGTGTCAGAATAGTTGTCGCCTCTCCCGCACGGAACAACCTATAGACCGGGGGTTGCCGGCGACACCAGGTAAGGGTGGCGCTCGGCTGACGGTTTGGTTTGAGCAGACAGGGTGCAAGACGCCATCAAGGCTGGCTTTCACGTCCTGATCATGCACAGCGCCGATACGGCCACGCATGAACACGCCGAACAGATCGTTGGTACCACGTTGACTGAGGACACCACCAGCGTGTGAATGCTTGACCGACGCGTATCGGCGGTGTCTCATCCGGTGGTTCGACCGGCGGCTTACCCGGATCGGGCGGGTCCAACGGCGGGTCGCTGGGTTCGGGCCTGCCGGGTGGCTGTACCGGGGGATCGCTAGGCATGGGTGGCGCGACCGGCGGACGCCCTGGAGTGGGCGGCTCGATCGGCGGTAACGGTTTGTCAGGCGGTATGCCTGCAGTCTTCGGCACGATTTCCATGGGCTCTCTCGCAACTTGCGGTTGTTGGAATTGTTCAGTCATGCGTTTCCGAGGTTTCGATATAAGCCTTGGCCTCTTCACCCGGATTGGGCAATCCGGCGATGCGCCAAGCGCGGCGGGGATCGGCGAGCAGGTCGCTAACACAATGTTCATCCAACCCAGCGTCGCGACAAATGTGCCGCATCACCGGCACACCGCCGGTTTCGAAATAGTGTCTGCGCAAGGCGCCGATGACCTTCCAATGCGCCGCAGCGAGCGGTGCTATACCCGCTTGAGCTGCCAACGCGTCGGCCAGCGCCTCATCCCAGGCAGCCGGATCGCGGATAAAGCCGTCCTGGTCGAAACGGGTATCGTCATTCATGCTCGTCATGCTCCCTAAACAGCAACGCACAGTTCACCAGTAACCCAAGGCTCGATACAACAGGCGTGATGCCTGGCATGCTCAACCCGTTCCTTTGCAGCCCTGCCCAGTTCGTGCGGCCAGATCGGCGATCAGGGCATCGAGATCCCGCTGCTGGAGTTGCTGGCGGAAGCTGGTGCGGTAACTCGCCGCCAGACTGGTGCCCTCGACCACCAGCTTCATTTTCATTCGGATGCTCTCTTGAGACATACCGCAGCGGTACTCCGAGTATCCCGAAACAATGAGCGGCATCATTGTCATTTTTCAATGCATCGCGGCTTGTCCATCAGATAACCGAGCGCCGCCCGGTCCTTGCCGCGGTATAGCCGAGGACGATCAGCCGCAGCGGCGGCGCGTCAACCAACAGGAAACCAGCGTGTCCGGGGGATCACCGCGCAAGCGCGGAACGTCAGCGGAGCGCGATGAACAGTGCTATTTTCCAATACGGACAGGAAATAGACGGAATTTGCGTGTGCGCGCAATAGAGGGAAAATTACCGCTCGTCTTCGCCTGAGGTTCGCCGCAGGCGTTTGGTAGCACCGCGTTTGGTCTTGTCGTCCACGCGCTGCCGGCGTTCACCGCCCGGTACGCGGGTGGCGATGCGTCGCTTCGGTTTTACCAGTGCACGCGTCAGCAGGGCCTCGAAACGCTCCCATGCGTCGGCGCGGTTACGTTCTTGACTGCGGAAACGGTTCGCCTCGATGAGCAGCGCGCCTTCGCTGTTCACGCGCCGGCCGGCGAGTTTCTCCAGGCGCGCGCGTACCGCCTGCGGCAAGCCGGTCTTGGGGAGATAGACACGCAACTGAATGGCCGTCGCCACCTTGTTGACGTTCTGGCCGCCCGGGCCTGGCGAGCGGACGGCACGCCACTCCACGGCATTGTCGGGTATGGGAATAAGGCTTTTCGTCGACATAACCGCAGAGTAGCGAGCCAACGCCAAGGGATGCAAGTGAAGAAACGAGAAAACGAGGTAGTGGACGGACTTTAGTGCTCGCGAAGCGCTGAATTAAGCCCATTCGACAAGCTCAGGGCGAACGGGGGACCCATTCAGTGCTTCCCAAGGGGCGGCTATAGGAGGTACGTGCCACCAAGCTGGCACGTACCTCTCTTCTATTACGTCCTACGCGCCCTGCGCCATCCGAGCAAACCCACGAATCCGCTCACCAGCAGCCAGACCGCTGCCGGTAATGGCACGACCTGAACCTGGCCGCGGATTTCTCCGCCTGGATACGTCTCCGTATGGATATTGATGTACCACAAGCCTGCAAGCAGGTCGGTTGCCTGGGCGCCGGTGATGGTCGTCGAGCCGAGCATCGGACTGCCCAGACCACTCTCCGCGCCGATATCCACTTGCACACCGGCATTGCTAGCGGATGCTGCGGGCCCGTGGAAGTGCGCAGCCGTAGCGGACCCCGTCAGACCGCTGAAGCTGATATCCCAATCCAATAGGTTGGTGACGTCATCGAAGCTGATCGTTGCTGTCCCCGTACCCAGACTGGCCGTGGCAGAAACCTCCTGTGTGCCGTCGATATCCGCATACAGATTGATGATGGCCGCCTGCGCTGCGAAAGGACTCAGGCAAAGCGCCAGGATGATCAATACTCGAAAGGTGGTGATTCCAGACATGAGACTTCTCCTTGAAGTAGGGTGAACGTTGTGAGTTCAGCACATCACGCGTCCAGACATGCGCAACCGCGTTAGCTAGCAAGTTTCATGCGTATCGTAATTTTATTAGACAATCATGGCCTTGCAGAGCTTCGATTTAATCGGTTTCACAAATACGTCAGGTCTATCGACAAGTCTATTTCGAAGGCTGCGGCTGATATGGAACGATGCTTACTTGAATTCATAAAGTTACGCAATTCTATCGTGGAAACTCGGCTTGTTGGTAAACCTGACACCACATGAATGACGCGCATGTCCAGGCCAACGTGAACATACATCGGATATCATTCACCTTCGAAGACGCGCGAATTCCGGCTAGCTGCTCCCATGCTGCGTCGCAGCAGTTGCCTGAACCAGCGATGTCCGCACCAAGAAGCCGCTGCAATGTAAGGTAGACCACCGAGTACCCACATAATCAGGCCGGCCAGTTGTTGACTTTGCAGCGACCGCTCCGCGCCGTACAGCGGAGCGTTAGCGAAAGTCAGCAAGGCCCCCAGCAATCCGGTATGCATGAGTGTAAACAGCAGAGCAAGCAATGCGCGCGGTGCACTGCGTGGCGTGCTGCGCAGAACAGACCACCAGAAAACGCTGGCGGTAAGCAAAAAACAGGCATGTTCAAGTACGTGCCACCACGGATTTTCCAATGCCAGCACATAGAGTCTAGGCGCGTGCCAGAACCAGATTACCGCCGCGTGAAGCGCAGCCGCGAGCACCGGATAACGGCCGATACGCAACACCGGAGTCCACAGACGAATACCCGGGTAGCCGGCCACTGCGGCCCACTGTGGCAGCGGCTGCGCGAGTACCCACAGCGGCGCAATCACCACCATCATCAGCATGTGCTGGGTCATGTGCGCGGCGGTGCTGGTCTCGGCCAGCATATCCAGTGGGCCAAAGACGGTGAAAATCGCGATCAGGGTAGCGCCCTGAAATATCAGCCACCGGTGCAACGCTGGGCGTGTTCGGCGTGCGCCTATAGTGAATCCAAGCCAGAATACGAACAACGCAACTGAGCCCAGTCCATTGGCTAGGCGTTGCTGATCAGTGCCATCCAGCGGCAAATGGGCAAGCGCATCCGCCGGCGACAGAAACAGCGACGTCAACGCAATGAGTATGACGTTGATCACAGGCATGGCGGAAAAAACAGCACCATCAAACCGACGACGATGGTCGATACGGCTGCGACCAGGTGCAAACGCAGGGCGAGCCAGATGATGAACTGACGCGGCGGGTTGTCTGAATCGGCACCGATCTGGGTCGCACGCCGGCAGGTGCGCGCCAGGTTCAGCAACAACCCCGCAGTGGCCAGGCTGGCAACCAGCAGTGCCACATTGATCCAGGTACCGGCGCCCGAAGTGACCAGAGGCGGTTTCACGGAGCAGGCGACCGACAGAACGCCATACATCACCACAAACCAGAGTGTCCAGATCGTCAGTCCGAACACCAGTTGCAAGGGGTGGTAAGGTGACAGCATCAACTTAGTCCCCACACCAGCGGCATCAGGATTATCGCGACAAAGCCGAGCCAGAATGCGATCGTGGTGTACAGCCACCACTGTTCTACGACGATCGGTTCATACGGCGCATGTTCACCTACTAGGCCGTACCTCACTCGCATGGCTTGCAATGCAGTGATGACGACACCGGCGACACTGTGCAATAACAGATAGCTTATGATCACGGTCATCACGGCGTCATGTGATGTTTCAGTCGGGGCGAGCGTCGATGTCATCACCACCCAGATCAGCAGTCCTGTCTGAATAATTGCAAGTAACGTGACACCCCATAGGGCGGACTGAAGACGCATCGAGTCACGGTTACGCAACAGGCGCGTAATCGACCTGAACCGCACCAGCACACCGAACAGTGCCAAACCACTACCCAACAATGGCAACCAATCGAGTGGGGATTGTTCGGGGCTTGTCCAACGCGGCGCTGCAGTCCACAGGTACAACCAGCCGAACAGCAGGGACAGATACAATGAGGCGTTCGTGAGCATGCTGACCCCCATGCCCCACAACCCTGGACCATCGAATGTGCGTGAATGCAGTGGTGGATCACCGGGCTGAGTCTCCGCCTCAGGTGCTGCCAAGGGATGCGCGCCATTCTCCCAAGACCAGCGCAGCAACAATCCGAGTGTCACCAGCGCTGCAATCGCCGACAAGCTGTACACCCGGGCCAACAGACCGATGAACACGACCGCCAGCGTTAACGCCGCTATAAACGGCAGCCAGGAATTGCCAGGCAGGTGTATGACTTCACGAATTTGACCCGTCACCGGGTCTGATCCGAAGGTTTCGCGTCGATCATGACTGGGTATCGAGAGCGCGTAACGTCCCTCTGCGATAGTTTTTTGCAGGTCCGGTCGTTCCCACAGCGGATGTCGTGCCGCACCATCCGGCAGGCTGATGAAGTTGTATGAGTGTGGTGGTGTGGCCGTGGCCCATTCCAGGGTGTCAGCGTTCCAGGGATTACTGCCGGCAGGCCGTCCGTGGCGGAAATGCAGAATAATATCAACCAGGATCATGCCCACACCGATCGCCATAATATATCCACCCACCGAGGATACGAAGTTAGGCAAGTCCCAGCCCAAGCCAGTTTCATAGGTATAGACACGTCTCGGCATACCCAGGAGTCCGGTCCAATGCATGATCAAAAATGTGGTGTTGAAACCGATAAACACCAGCCAGAATCCCCATACACCCAGGCGGTCCGAGGGCATGCGGCCGGAGATATGTGGTAGCCAGTAATACAGTCCACCCATCAGCGGAAACAACATGCCGCCGACCAGCACATAGTGAAAATGTGCAACCACAAAGTGTGTGTCATGCACCTGCCAGTCGAAAGGCACCAGCGCCAACATAACCCCGGTCAGGCCACCAAAAACAAAGATGACCAGGAATCCGGATACCCACAGCATCGGTACATTGAACACCGGACGTCCTGTCCAAAGCGTAGCCAACCAAGCGAACAGCTGAATACCCGTGGGTATTGCCACCAGCATGCTGGCGGCGGAAAAAAACGCCTGCGCCAGATGCGGTATACCGACCGTGAACATGTGGTGAACCCACAGTCCGAAGCTGATGAAGCCGGTGGAAATGAGTGACAGCACGATCCAGCGATAGCCGACGATCGGTCGACGCGCGAACACCGGCACCAGAGTTGAAACGATTCCGGCTGCCGGTAGAAAAATGATGTACACCTCCGGGTGTCCGAACAGCCAGAACAGGTGCTGCCAGAGCACCGGGTCACCACCCCGGCTGACATCGAAAAACGGCATATCTGCCGCGCGCTCCAGTTCGAGTAGGATACTGCCTAGTATCAACGGCGGAAACCCGAATACGATCATCAGTGCCATCACCAGAATCGCCCAGCAGAACAGCGGCATGTGTTGCAGCGCCATGTTGGCAGTGCGGGTGCGCATGATCGACACCACCAGCTCCACACCGGCCGCCACCGCGGAGATCTCCGCGAAGGTCACGCCGAGTAGCCAGAAATCGGCATTACGGCCGGGTGTGAAAACCGATCCACTCAAGGGTGTATACATGAACCAGCCGGTATTTGGCGCCATACCAAATACCAGGCTGGTCACCAGAATGAGGCCCCCGAACAGATAACAGAAATAGCCGAACGCGCTCAGGCGCGGGAACACCAAATCGCGCGCGCCGATCATTTTTGGTACCAGGTACATCGCCACGCCTTCCAGGGTCGGCACAGCGAAAAGAAACATCATCATGGTGCCGTGCATAGTGAACAGCTGGTTGTAAACCTCCGGCGAGACGATGTTTTGTTCGGGAAGCGCCAGTTGGGTACGCATCAGCATGGCCAGCAACCCGGCGATCAGAAAAAACACGCTTCCGGTCACCATGTAGCGCAGGCCGATGGTGGTGTGATTCACACTGGTCAGGGCACGCCAGCCGTGCGGATTTCCCCACACCCGGTTTAAGACGTCATGCTTGTCGTCCGTCGGCTTCAGACCATCGCTGCCCCCACTGCCCTCAAGGTCCATGACGCAGTCTCTCCATCAGCGCGGCGAATTCCGCTGGTTCATGCGCCTGCACGCTGAAGGTCATGCGTGCATGTCCGATACCGCAAAATTCCGAGCACTGTCCACGGAATATCCCGGTCTTGCTGGCTTCGATGCGCAGCACATTTACACGTGCCGGAATCAGGTCAATCTTTCCGGCCAGGCGCGGTACCCAAAAGGAATGGATGACGTCGTGGCTGGTGCCATGGATATCCACCGGCACACCGACCGGCAGATGCAATACATCCTGCAATGTCACACCGGCATCAGGGTAGTGGAATTCCCAGCGCCACTGATGACCAATGACATTGACCTGCAAGGCCTTACCCACGGCCGGCGGCAACGGCAGCATGCGGTGACCGATGGGAATGCCAAACATCAGCAGGACGGTGATGCTGAATGCCGGTAGTATTATTCCGCCGCCAATGATCCAGCGCCGGCCAGTCTGCACGCGCTGTTGTTCGTCGATTTCTCGGTATTTACGTCGCAGCGCGTAAATCCATAATGTCGTGACGACCAACAACACCAGCGCGGCGTACAGGCTCATCGCCCACCACAAACGCGATGCGGCCAGCGCAGTGGGACCCGCTGGATCCAGGACTGATTGGGGGCCACTACACGCATTCAAGGAAATGCAGGCGAACAGTAATAAGGCTATCCTTGGGGTCAGGTAAAGCGTGTCCCAACGACACCTCAGTGAGATAGTCCTATGGAGCCACACTGGCAGAGTCCACGGCAATCGATTCCCAGTCGGATGACGGTTTTCGGACATCCTGTTCATCCTATGCTCGTCCATTTTCCCGTCGCCGCGTTGATGGGCCTGGTGGCCAGCGATGCCGCCTTTATTTACACCGGAGATCCCTTCTGGGCCCGTCTCGGTTTGTGGCTGGCGGGTGTTGGAACGCTGGGCGGCTGGGTCGCCGCCCTGATCGGGTTGCTCGACTGGCTGGTAGTGCGCAGAATCCGTGACATGATATCGGCCTCGATCCATGGCATTCTGGCAATCACCGTGCTGTCGCTGGCAGCCTTTAATTGGCATTGGCGACTCGAAGACGCAGCTGCGGCGGTATTGCCCTGGGGCATCTACCTCTCTGTCCTGACAGCCGTCATGATCACGGCGACCAGCGTACTGGGCGGAATTCTGGTATACGACTATGGCGTTGGCGTCGACATGGAGCCGTAAGCGCGCATGTGTCGTGTTCACAGTTGTTCCATCAGTCATTCATGGCGCAATCACCTGCACCTGGCGATACGCTGAATAAGCCTGTTCGTGGTGATCGCCCTTCGCGTGGCTCAGGGATGACGAAAGGTATATTCAGAGCCTCTCTTAGTACGGTTTCATCAACACCACGATTATTATTGCAACGATAAACAGCATCGATGCCGCGGCGATTGATACGCATGCCACTACAGTGTTTTTGCTATGAGCTTTGGCGGTACGCAACATCATCCAGCCCAGCAGTGCATGGCAAATCACCAGTCCGCTGACCAGCGACAGTTTTAGTACCAGCCATTGGCTGGTGATATGCGAAATGACGAATATGACGGTGCCCGACACGATCGCAAGCATCGCTGCCAGCGTGGCAACCCGGGTAAAAAGGGTGCGACCCAAGGCGAGCGTGGAACGCTGCTCAAAGGCAATGCGCCCGGACTTTCCACCAACGATCAAGGCAGGCAAGTACAGTAACGACGCGCTCCATAGCAGAACCGCGGAAATATGCAGAACTAACAGCCAGGGCATGTTGTGAATTCCTTGTCTCCAGTTTCCGGGCAGGTGACTTTCCCGCTGTTCACGCATCTCGTACAGCACCTCTCAGAGTCTAGTCGAATCACTCGACACCTGGGGAATTACAGAAGCCCAACACCCCGGTAACCTGGGTGCTGCTGAATCAAGACCGTTTAGTCCTCCATACACTTAAGAAAGGCTTGGACATGTCCGTTCGTGGTAAGCGCTCAGGGCCAACGGGAGATTTATTCAGGACTTCCTTATGGAACGATGGCCTTAACCTGCTGATCGTTATTCGTCTGATATCACACGTTGAAGGCGGAACAGACCCTGCATGCCGCTGTCGCTGGTGAAATACAGCGCGCCGTCCGGCCCCACTGCCACCCCCACCGGGCGTGCCCAACGATCGCCACGGGGCGACTGAAAGCCCGTGACCAGATCGTCGACACGCTGTGCCTCGCCCTGTGAGAATCGTACGATTTTAATCGCGGGCGGACGACGCGACGCCAGTCTACCAATGTGTCCGCCGTCCGGTTGTCTCGCCCAGGAACCGCGCAGGGCGACGACGGCGTCATGCACCAGCGCCGCATGCATACTATTCTCGGGGATGAACGCCACGCCCATCGGTGCATTGCGCGCCGGAAAACTCGCCACAGGTGTAGCAACCTCGCTCAATGGTCGCGGAGGCTCGGAATTCACGCAGTCGTCGCGGATCAGTTGCGCACCGTCATACTGAAACCAGGGCATACCGTGATATGAGCCGGGTTCTAGTCGGCTGAAATACTCCGGCGGCTGATCGTACCCGAGGTGGTCCGGACCGTTGTTACTGGCGTAAAGGACACCGGTGCGCGGATGCCAATCAAAGCCTACCGGGTTGCGCAAGCCCGCGGCAAAGCTTGCCCACTGTGTCTCGGCACTGCTCTCGTCGAGCACCAGGACACCGCCGCGGCGCTCCTGAAAGGGATAAGACGTATCCAGATATTGGTCGCTGCAGTTGCCGGTAATGCCCAGAGACAGGTAGACGCGACCGTCGGGGCCTACGCCCACACTGCGGCTGCTATGACCCCCGCCGACGGGCAGCTCCGCCAACGTGCGCAGTGCAGCGTTCGGCAGGCGTGCCTGCCCACCTCGGTAAGGCGCATGCAAAACACCCTTCGTACGCGCGATCAGGATCTCGCCGTTGCGGAAGGCGACGCTGTGCGGATAGCCCTCGACCTCGACCAGAATCTCCGGGTCGGTGTAGGGCGGTGGCACGCGGTAGACCTTATCCGATTTCGACCCGATGAACAGATCACCGTTGGCATGAAAGCTGAGGAGCCGCGGCTCCTCAAGGGCGTCACTCAGCAAGTCCAGGCGGTAACCGGCGGGGATGCGCGCCTCGACTTCCTCCCCGTTGATCATCAGGGTTTGTGTGCGGTAGATGAGCGGCTCGATATCGCCGCTGGCGGAGCCGACAAGACTGCTTGTGGCCATCATTGCAGTGCAGATCAAACTGGCATACGCCAGATATGACAGCCTCATGCTAATGAAACTCTCTGCTTCTGACTGTCAATGGACGCCGCCCTGTTTGGTTGGGGCCTCAATCAACCTATCTTTCTGCGTCGCCGGAAGCACCGTGTGGATAGCCTGCAGGACTTCCGAATAGAGATCGCGCTCGCCGCCAATCATGCCTTCGTCCTCAGCAACCTGAAGTTCACGCGAATCAGTCTCCCAGCGTCGCAGTATCCGCAACTTCTGTTCGTCACTGAGATCGGGGTCGCGTAGCACCTGGACGGGCTTCGAGTACACGGACATTGGGTCGAGTAACGCCTGTTCGTAGAGCTGCTCATTCATGTGGGCTACTCCTCTTCTCGAAGACAGAATAATAAAGAATCCGTCAAGCGCGGTGACGCGCACCCACGTGGACTAATTCCCATTGCTGCGCTGCATGCCGCCAATTCACAATTTTCCAGAATACGTTCAGATAGTCCGCGCGGGCATTGCGGTAATCGATATAGTAAGCATGCTCCCAGACGTCGCACGTCAACAGCGGGTGCTTACCACGGCGAATGGGCGTGTCGGCATTATGTGTAGCCTCGATCTCAAATGCACCGTCACGGTTTACGCACAACCAGATCCAACCCGAGCCAAACAGTGTCTTACCTGCCCCGGTGAATGCTTCGCGGAAGCCCTGAATCGAACCAAATCGGTCGGCGAGAGCTGCGGCAAACGCACCTTTGGGTTCTCCACCGCCATCAGGACTCATGGAATTCCAGTAAAACGTGTGGTTCCAGACCTGTCCGGCGTTGTCGAAGAGGTCGCCATCAGACTCACACACGATATCTTCAAGTGATTTATCGGAAAACTTTGTGCCGGCAATCAGCTTATTCAGCTTCTTCACGTAGCTCGCGTGGTGCTTGCCGTGATGAAAACTCATGGTTTCTTTCGAGATATGCGGTTCAAACGCGTCCAGTGGGTAGGGAAGCGCGGGCAGTTCGTGTTCCATCTTCTGTCCTCCATTGGCTTTATCCTGGCCCGGCGGTAAGCCTACCGCACGGGGACCTGCTTGCAGACTACCCCGAATGCCTTCGCGCGCACATTGATAATCCGCAAACTTAACCGGACGGACTCTGTTCTACGCTGTGCTATACCGTGAACCCAGAGGGCGACGGGATCCGTGCTGACCTGGGATCGCGGTGCCTGTGGAAGCTGGTGATGCCGCATGCGATTAGCGAATGGAGCGGCTGACTTACGTGCTGAATAGCAAATTACCTTCCCCGTATAAATGCAGCTCCCGCGCCATAGCACAAGGCCGGTGTCCCCTGCGGGACACCGGCCTTGTGCGTGGCATCTACACGCGGACCTTACTACGCGAGTGAAGAACCCGTCCCTGACCGGCGGGCAATGCCCACAAGTCCAATCAGGCCGGTACCGAGCAGCCAGATCGCAGCCGGAATCGGTGTCTCAACCGTCTTTGGACTCTCGTGGATATCACATTTGACGCATTCGCCATTTGTCATATCAAAACCCTTATCGCCAACGGTATCGTCGAAGGGGTTTGAAGGCATCATAGGCTTCGTAGTCGGCATTGTGATCGTGTCGAATTTCTGATCTTCCACGACCACGAACGGATTTCCCTTGATGTCAGACGCGCCGGGGGACCCGACTTGATTAAGCGATTTGGCTTGTTCGCTCATCCAACTTCCCGTGTCGTCTACACCGTGATGCACAGAACCGGCCACAGCGTTGATTGAGACAAGCCCCGCGGCTACCAGAATGGCAAGGTGTGTGTGATTAAACATACAAAAAACTCCTCCAGTTAACTTCCCTGAATTACCTATTTACAGGTAACACATATTTTGCGCGGCCGACTATGGCCACTTGCTCAGCTCCCCTATAAATCTGACAGAGCCAACACCACAAGGCGTAAAGCAAGCTTTATTCCATAATCCATGTAATAGCCTCAAGGCATTGATCACTGAATAATGGCTGCCATGAGGTTTAATTCAGGCGCCATGATCATCGCTTGAAACGTGTCTTCAAGTGCAAGAATACGTTAAGGATATAGTCACTCACTTAGAGCGTGTGACCGATCTAGGCGGAAAAGTTGAACATAGAAAGGCGTGATTAATTCGCAGACATACAGGCGAACACGGCCATGAGCTACTTTATGAACCTTCATGATCCATGTAATTAATACATGATCCGCATGGCGCACCGGTAAGAATTACAGCGCGCCGTCCGAGTGCAGGCACAATGCTACAAGGGCTGAATCGCGCCTTCTAACATCAATAACAGCCCCCTCAGTTCAGTTCACCTATTTCAGACACCCCGACCCGCTCCTGCTCCGACGAATGCTCGAGCTGGGGGCGCAGCTGATATTTCTGTATCCTGTAGCGCAATGTCTCGCGTGTAGTCCCCAATGCCTTGGCTGTGGCAGTGACATTCTGGTGGTTACGCTCTAGCGCCGTCTTTATGATGTAACTGTCCATCTCATCCAGTGCCATTGATCCATCGAGTGGGATAATCGCGCGGTCGCCATCGACTTCGGCACGGCCGAAGCCAGGTTCTTTATTCTGTTCCAGTTGCAACCAGCGGCTCTCAAGCGTGTTGCCTTCGGACAACAAGACAGCCCGTTCGATGACATTACGCACTTCCCGGATATTGCCTGGCCAGTGATACAGCGACATCTGCCGCAGATTACGCTCACCGATGTGCTTGATCCGCTTGTTCGAGCGGGCGTTGAATTCCTCGATAAACACGGGGACCAACTGTTCCAAATCTTCTATGCGTTCCCGCAACGCCGGTAGGGCGAACTGAAACACGCTTAGACGATGAAACAAATCACTGCGAAATTCCTGTTTGCGCACTTTACGTTCGAGCTGGGCATTGCTGGCAGCAATGACCTGGATATCGACATTGAAGGATTTTTCCCCGCCAACCCTGCGAACCTTCTGGTCTTCGATCACGGTCAGGAGCTTGGCCTGGAGATCCAGATCCAACTCGCCGATCTCATCCAAAAACAGGGTTCCACCGTCTGCTTGTTCCAGATAGCCGCGATGACGGCCTTTGGCGCCTGTAAAAGCCCCGGCTTCATGACCAAATAATTCGGATTCGGCCAGATCGCGCGGAAAGGCGGCACAATTGACCTCGATCAGCGGAGCTTCTGCACGTGCTCCGGAATGATGCAGGATGCGGGCAACCAGACCTTTCCCGGTGCCGGTCTCACCGCTGATCACCAGCGAGCTAAACGGCACTCCGATCAGGCGGCGAACCATTTCCCGAACCCGCTGGGCGGGCTGACTGTCACCGATGAACGCTTCCGGGACGTAGCGTCGTGAGCCCTCCGCGCTCTGGCGACGCAACCGTCTCTGCGCGCTTGCGCCACGCCGCGCCCCGTTGATGACGACGCTAAGGCGTTCAGTACTGCAGGGCTTCTCCAAAAAGTCCAATGCCCCGAGCTGCAAGGCGCGCACCGAATCAGGCACCGAGCCATACCCGGTCAGCAATACCCATTCAATTGGCTTGCGTTGGCTATGGACTTCTTCCATCAGCTCGAAGATGTTGCCATCAGGCAGGCTTACATCCGCCAGGATGACCATCGGGTCAGCCGTCTCCTCGTTAATCAGCTTGCGCGCTCCGGCGAGCGAACCTGCCACCTGAACGTCCCAGTCCTGTTTCGAGAAAAATCGCGCCAGCTCATTGGCGAGCAATTCCTCGTCTTCGATTATGAGTAATGGATCAGCCACTATAGTTCTCCTGAGGATACTTGTTTTCCATAATTTACATAACAATCGTGATGTTACGTCACGTATGACACCTATTGGCAGCCGCCCGTCAGGGTGGACAGGCCGTAACGGGAATAGCAATTAGGTTAGCAGTAGATTGGCTTAAGGTGTGATCAATCATGGTCCGCACCCAATAGATAACCCTGAGCCAGCGGGATGCAGACGCGCGTAGTCCTGCCCCCTGGATCGCCGAGCTGGGACTACGCTCTCAGGCAGCGTGCGCACGGCTGCGCCCTCGATCCTTGCCGGTGTAGTTTGTTGTTCGAGACGCGTTCTATGCGATCGAGCATGCGTTAAAGACTGCTAACCTGATCCCGGTATCATTTTTCATGATCACTCTATTCGGTATCTCCGCGTTACGCCAATGCTGGCCACTCCCGAATAACGGACCCTTTGATGATTCTTAGAAACCTTCGCACCTTCGCCTCATCAGACTACGCGTGATATCCACCAACTCTGGCGTATATCCCCTAACAAGTCTTGCCAACAAGCAGGCTCGAATGCCCACCGTGTCCGTAGATCGCAGAAATCCAACGATGGTCTGCATATTGCAGATCTCATAAATCACACAACACGGTCCAGGCCTCATCGGACTGCAGTTTTGATGAATGGCCGCGACAGCTGTCGCCGTCCGACGCGCATACCGAAGGTACCGTCACTGACGGTTCGTTGAATTTTTTACCACGAAAACCAATCAGGAGATTCATTATGCTCAAGACCTTCGCCCTGTGGTTTGGCATCGTCTTTCTACTCATCGGAATACTGGGTTTCCTCCCGGCGCTGGCTCCGGAAGGAATGCTGTTTGGCATCTTCCAGGTCGGTGTAATGCACAACATAGTGCACATGGCCTCCGGTGTCATCGCACTGCTGGCCGCTGGCGCAGGAGAACGTGCCTCACGTTTGTTTTTCCAGATATTCGGGCTAGCCTATGGACTGGTGGCGGTGATCGGTTTCTTCTATGGCGATGCACCCCTCCTCGGAATCATGGCGCACAACTGGGCCGACGTTTGGCTTCACGTGGCGGTCGCAGCGTTCGCGTTGATCCTGGGTTTTGGCTCTCGCAGACCGGTACCCGGTCACGCCCCGATCCGGACTTGAACGGCGGAGCGTCTGATGACACAACCGCATCATGCATCCCTGTGGACTGCCACCGCCGACGTGCCGACATTCCCGCCGCTCGCAGGCGGTGCTGAGACAGACGTACTGGTGATCGGCGCGGGCATCGTGGGTCTGACACTGGCCGATCTGCTGAAACGTGCCGGCCGCTCTGTGGTGTTGATCGAGGCCAAGCGCATCGGGGCGCAGGTAACCGGCCGCTCCACCGCCAAGCTCACCGCACTGCAGGGGCTTGCCTATAGCCAGATCCTGGAGAAACACAACCTCGCGGCGGCCCGCAGCTATGCCCAGGCCCACAGTCAAGCCATCGAGTATGTCGCGACACGGGCCACGGAGGCCGGGATCGAGTGCGACCTCAGGCGGGAACCGGCCTTTACAGTGAGCGAAGCTCCCGATGGCATGCGGCGCATCCATGCCGAGGCCCGGGCCGCGCGTGATGCAGGCCTCGCCGCTGAGGTCGTGGATTCCGTGCCGTTACCCTTCCCGGTAGCCGGTGCCGTACGACTGGATAACCAGATTGCGTTCCATCCCCAGCGTTACCTGGCGGGACTCGCACACCTTGTGCACGGCAACGCGGGACAGATCTTCGAACAGACCCGCGCGTTATCGGTCGAGGAATGTCGTCCTTCAAAGGTGGTTACAGATCGGGGCACGATACGGGCGCGCGATGTGGTCGTGACTACACATATTCCGTTCCTCGACCGGGGACTGTTTTTCACCAAGGCCTTCCCACGCCAGCACACAGTGATCGCAGCACGTATCCCGGAGGACAAGGTGCCGGGCGGAATGTGCCTCGCAATCGACGAGCCCGGATGGTCGGTACGCAGCTTCCATGACGACCAAGGCCCGATTCTCATTGCCACTGGCACCGGCAATCGGCCGGGGCATACCGATACACTGAACGAGGCTCGCCGTCTTGAGACGTTCGCACGCGAGCGCTTCGGCGCCACCGAGGTGCTGTATCGCTGGACCAATCAGGACTACGACAGTATGGACCGGCTACCTTACGTGGGCCGAATGCCGGGGCTGGATCGGGTGTGGCTCGCGACGGGCTTTTCCGCCTGGGGCCTGTCCGGCGGCACCGCGGCGGCGCAGCTGCTGGCCGACCTGCTGGAGGGCCGCCGCGGTGAGTTGGCCACCCATTGGGACGCCCGCCGCTGGAACCTGCGCAAAGTCGGTCGAGATTTCCTGAGCACCAACCTGCATGCCGGCAAAGAGATGATCAGCGACCGTCTGAATGCCAGACACGCGCCGCCCGCGGATGAGCTTGCCCCCGGCCAAGGCGGTGTGGTGCGCCATCAGGGTGGGGTCGTCGCGGCCTGGCGTGACGAATCCGGAACACTCACCACCTTCAGCGCCAATTGCACCCACCTGGGCTGCTTGGTCTCATGGGACCCACTGGAGCAAGTCTGGCTGTGTCCCTGCCATGGCTCGGTGTTCGATCGACAGGGGCGCGTGGTACATGGTCCGGCGGTCCGTGACCTGAAGCGGCTTTAAAGTCCGGATAAGCCTGTCGACCTACGCGCGTCCTCGCCTGTTGCTTGGGTTTTCCGGGCTTGGCGGCCCCACGGTGGCGAAAGCAGCTGCGTTGCGCGGGTGACGCATCACCGGCTGCGGCATCGGCGCCCCCCGCTGTGCCCACTGCACCGCCTGCACCACCAACTCATGGTGCGGCGACTTGCTGCAGACCGGGTCGGCCGCACCTGCATCGCCGCTCAGTCGCCAAGCCTGGCATCGGCAGCCGCCGAAACACTCCGCCCGTTCTTCGCAGTCGACACAGGGCGCCCGCATCCATCCCTGACCTCGGTATCGATTGAAATCCTCCGACTGGTACCAGATCCATGCCAGATCATGATCGCGTACGTTCGGCAGGCACATGCCGGGCAGGTCGGCGGCGGCATGGCAGGGTAGCACCGTGCCGTCTGGGGCGATGTTGAGAAACACCCGACCCCAGCCGTTAACGCAGGGCTTGGGACGGCCTTCGAAATAATCGGGCACCACGTAATAGATCGGCATGCGTGCGCCCAGGCGCGCGCGGTATTCCGCCACCACCGCCTCGGCCGCGACCAGCTGCTCGCGCGTGGGCAACAGGTAATCCCGATTGAGCCAGGCCCAACCGTAATACTGGGTGTTAGCGAGTTCCACATAGTCGGCCTCAAGTTCGCAGGCCAGGTCCAGAATCTCACGCACACGGTCCAGGTTGTGGCGATGCAACACAACGTTCAGCACCATCGGATAACCTTGATGCTTGATCCAGCGGGCCACTTGCAGTTTGTGTGCATGGCTGACCCGTCCCGCCAGGCGGTCGTTGAGATCGGGCTCATCGGCCTGCAGGCTCAGCTGGATGTGATCGAGCCCGGCCCGACTGAGCGCCTCCAGGCGGGCCTCGCTCAGGCCCATCCCAGAAGTCAGCAAGTTGCTGTAGTACCCCAGACGTTGCGCCGCCGCGACCAACGTCTCCAGGTCCCGTCGCAGCAGGGGCTCGCCTCCCGACAACCCAAGCTGCACCGCGCCCAGCCGCCGGCCCTGCTCCAGTACCCGCAGCCAGTCAGCTGTGGGAAGCTCCTGCGAGCGAGCCCCCAGCGCCAGTGGATTCGAGCAATAGGGGCACTGTAGCGGACAGCGATAGGTTAGCTCAGCAAGCAGCCAGCGCGGTCCAGCGGCATGGGATGTATCTGCGTCCATGCGAAAGATACTCTTCGCCCTGCGTGTGGGCGATCTAACCTAGCGGTATTGCACGTAAAGGCATATTTCCATGCCAAGGCGCAGATTCTTAAATTTCGGTTTGCTCCAACGCTTCATGAGATCACTCCTCGCCGTGTGGGTGGCGGCAGCTTTCGCGGCCATGCCTTCAGGATAGTACAGACCGACGGTGCACGAATAATCAGCATCGTCGCAGCCAACCTTCACTCAGTGCGGCGGCGACCAGCTCCAGGACATCCTCCGTCAAGCCGGTTTGTGCGTATGCACATTCCAGGTCAGTGATCACCAGACTCAACGGGGTCAGCCCGTCGCAACGCCGCAGGGTATCGGCGGCACTGGCATTGAGTGTGACGACCCCTTCGGGATAGAGGACCACCCAGGCCTGCTGGACCTCCTCCCATTGCATCCGGTGACCGGACGCAAGGGCATAGCAACTGCTGATGTCCACCGGCGTCATCCGGTCTGTGCTTCATTGAAATATGGCGGCATGTCCAGGACATAGGCCATGTACATGGCATCAAGCATGGTCCAGAGTACGTCGAGCTTGAATTGCAGAATATCCAACGCACGTTGCTCGCGTTCGGGGGCCGCGAACCAAGCCAGGGTCAGTGCCAGGCCGTGCTCGACGTCGCGCGACGCCTGTCGGGTACGACGACGGAAATATTCCAGCCCAGCGGAACAAATCCAGGGATAGTCGCGCGGCCAGTTATCCAGGCGTTGACGGTGGATGCTCGGGGCAAACAGCTCGGTGAGCGAGGAACATACGCCCTCGTGCCAGTCGGCGTCGCGGACGAACCGCAGGTAAGCATCCACGGAGAACCGCACACCGGGCAGCAGGTGACGCATGTCGAGAAGCTCCTCCCGCGACAGTCCGCTGGCCTCGCCGAGGCGGAGCCAGGCCTCGATCCCGCCGTCATCAGCCTCACTGCCGTCATGGTCAAGCAGACGCTGAAGCCACAGCCGGCGAATCTGACTGTCGGGACAGTTGGCGATCAGGGCTGCGTCCTTGCGCGGGATGGTCACCTGATAGTAGAAGCGGTTGGCGATCCAGCCACGGATCTGGTGCGGGTGCAGTTCGCCCTTGGCCATCATTTGGTGAAACGGATGGTGGATATGGTAACGCCGGCCCAGCGCAAGCATCCGTGCCTCCAATGCCGACCGCGGATCACGTGGATCGTCCATATTTCGTATAGCACTCACAGCTCAAACTCCATGCCATCGTGGGCCAATTCGACACCTGCAGCCCTGAGTTCACGACATTCGGGCGAGCTTGGATTCAGGATCGGATTGGTGTTGTTGATATGGATGAGCAGCTTGCGCTGATGCGGAAAATCCACCAACGCCGCGAGCATCCCGTCGGGCCCCGATTGAGGAAGATGTCCCATCTCCCTAGCCCGCCGGCTTCCCACGCCGCACTGCCACAGCTCGTCGTTACTCCAGCAGGTGCCGTCGAGCAGCAGCAGATCGCAGACCTGCATCCGTGGGGCTAGCATCGGCTCGATACTGGCCAGACCGGGAGCGTAGAACACGGCCCGGCCGCTGCTCTGGTTGCGCATCACCAGGGCGATATTGTCGCCGTAAGCCGGCATCTGGCGGTGCGGCGAATACGGCGGCGCTGTACCGGCGATAGCATGACAGGAGAAGCTCAGCCCTGGCACACCTGGAATCGCAAAGCCGCTGCCATCGACCGGTATCTCGTGCCAATTCACGCCGCAGTAATCCTTCAGTACCGTAAACAATGGGAATCCGCTCGTAAGATCCTCGTAGACCCGCTGTGTGCAGTAGATCTCCAAGGGCATGGCATGTTCACGCAGCATCAGCAACCCGGCGGTATGATCGATCTGGCTGTCGACCAGCAACACAGCCTTGATAGCCGTGTCGCGCGGCATTCGTGCCGGCTGTAGTTCTGGGAAGCGTTCCAGCTGGCGCAGAATGTCTGGTGAGGCGTTGATCAGCAGCCAGCCGACACCGTCACCGCTAACGGCGAGCGATGACTGGGTGCGCGCATCCAGCATCCCCTGCCTAACGGCGGTACAGTTATCGCAGTTGCAGTTCCACTGCGGTACACCGCCGCCAGCACCCGATCCCAACACCCTGAGCCGCAATACACCTCTCCCCGTTGTCAGCCGGATGGATAAACGGATCGGTATCCGTTATCCGAGACATATCGATCTGAAGCAAACAACCTGCCAAATAATGTACTCAATCAAAGACTGCCGGATATTTTTCAAACGCCTTGTAATCGTTGACCCCCCTACCCCCTCCCAGGCTAGGGTTCATGATCTACGGCTGACTGAAGTGGTTTTCATGCACCACCACTGGTGTATTTGCCCCGTGTGTTCGAGCTAAGTACGTCAGTTGTGATCAGTGGATCGCCACGGTGACCGGCAAACTACGCCCATATCGTCTAATTTCACGCAAGATCCCGCACTGGCAT
This sequence comes from Chromatocurvus sp., assembly GCA_046260765.1. Lineage (GTDB taxonomy): Bacteria > Pseudomonadota > Gammaproteobacteria > Pseudomonadales > Halieaceae > Chromatocurvus. Next base: position 8,105 of record JBHEOO010000037.1, on the reverse strand, counting down.
AGCGATTGCTTCGTATCGAGTGATTAATAAATTCTCAGCGGAGGTGAGTCATGAAAAAAAACACCAATTCCCTGCTTTACGTCAGCGTACTGTGTTTTGCCTGTGTGAGCCCCACACTGGCAGAGGATATGGAGAGGGCGCGCACGATGAGTGGTGAGGTTCGTACCACAGAAATGGCGAATGCGCGTGAAACCATCAACAAAGCCGCTCAGGTGGTCCAGAAGATGAAGGCCGATGCTGAAATAAGACTGCAGCTCGCTCAAGCAGATGCAGTCTTCATCGTACCCGACTATGGCAGAGCGGCACTGATTGTCGGTGGCGCTGGCGGCCAAGGTGTGCTGATGACCAAAAATGGTGACATCTGGTCCGGTCCCGCCTTCTATAATATCGGCTCCATCAATATCGGTGCGGCCGTGGGCGGCGAGGCCGGCTCGATCGCATTCCTTATCATGTCTGACAAGGCCATGAATGGCTTCCGTGAAGAAAATAACTTTTCACTGAATGCCGATGCGGGTCTAACCATCGCCAACTGGTCCGAGCGTGGCCAGGCATCCGCTGGCAAGGGCAGCGACGTCATTGTCTGGAGCGATACGAAAGGCCTGTACGGTGACCTGGCACTCAGTGTTACAGACATCTTCTGGGACGACGAGGCAAACGAGGCTTACTACAACCAGGCTGTCAGCGCCAGCAATGTCATCAACGGTACCGCCAAGGACCCGTTGACATCCAATGCCCTGAAGTCGGAATTCAGCGCGTTCGAATCCGGCAGCGAGGTTGGTACGACGCCCGCGAAGAAGTACAAAACACCGATGAATGAAGACAAGCTAGATAGCGACAGAAACTGATCGGGCGTATCAACACGCTGCCTAGGCAGGGCGCAAACGCGCCCTGTTTTTTTATCCGCCGTTCACGAACGTGGTGAGCCAGTGCGGTTGCCGGTGCTTGCGTTTCCAGCGCCCATTCATCCCTGATGGAGCAGGTGTAAGCTGGGAGCTGGCGTGACCATGAATAATCCATTGACCCGCACTGAAACTGACGTTTATGCTTCTAGCGAAATTTACACGCAAACCACCCTGTGGAACCCACTGATCCGTTCATTCAAACGCATCATTGCGAGCGAGGCGAAGCAATCTCCCAACTGATGCAGCAATGGCTTGGAGATTGCTTCGTCGCTAAGCTCCTCTGAATGACGATTATTCAGGGTTCCTTGTATCGAACAGGTCTATATTGAAGTAACCGCCTTTCATGCCATCACCTATCTATTTCCCTCGCAGCATCGCGGCCTATGGTAGCGCCGGTATCGAAGCCATCCTGAAGCAGGAAATCGAAGCGCTCAGCATCAATCAGCTGCCGCTGATGAAAGGACTGCGTTCCGGGAATTATGTCCTCGACAGCAAGATTGAGACAATGATCATCTCGATCACTGCGGACGCGAAAGCCCTGCATGTCAAAGCCGGTATATTTTTTCCAAGCATCATCGCCGGATGCAGTTGCGCCGATGATCCCTCACCGGTCGAGGCACAACAGGAGTATTGCGAGTTGTTGTTCAAAATTGTGAGAGAGACAGCCGTGGCCACGGTGGCGCTGTCTGATGCCTGAGGCATGCCGTCTGTGACCACCGGATGCCTTGGCACGCTCATGTGCCAGCGACCGCCTTGGTGTAGTCGCGAAGCGCAATTCCAGATGACAGCGCCGCTGCGGCAATCCCGATGGCCAAGATGACCGCGATGGCTTCGGTAGCGAGACCCTGATCGAGGAGCCAGCCAAACAGCGGTGGGCCGATGGCCGTGGACACCACCATCAGGGCATGGAGCAGCCCCCGGATGGCGCCGAGGTGAGTGACACCGTACAGCTCTGCCAGCAAGGCGCTGACTGCCGTAACCGACGCACCAAGGCCCAGACCCAGCAACCCCGGCCACGCCAGGGACGCCCACGGCGCGTCGATCAGGGCGAGCACCCCCATGGACAGCAAGATTGGCAACAGTGCGGGGACGAACACCCGGGATGCCGCCCAACGGTCCACCAGCAGTCCGCCCCCGAGCAGTCCCGCAATGTGTCCGAACGCAAACGCGCCCAGACCCCATGCGACCAGCTCGGTGCTCCAGCCCTTGGCGTGTGCCAAGGGAATCTGGTGGAAAAAGACCACGGTGGCCACAAAAGGCGCAACCAGTGTGGCAGGCACCAGAAGCGCGAATCGCCAGTCACGACGGACTTCGCCGAGTGTGCGGTCCGCGGCGGGGGATTGGTTGGATTGCGCCTGCGTGTCGGGGCCGTGCGGCCGTCCGAGTAACCACCACAGCAGCGGCAGAAAACCGAGCAGGACGACCGCGGCACTGCCCGCCCAGAGCGCCCGCCAGGACAGCACGGTCAGGAACCCGACAGCGGCGGCCGGGAACAAGGCCTCGGCGATCGGGAAGCCCAGGCCCGCGATGCTGAGGGCTTTGCCGCGCCCCTCATGAAAGTGGCGCGCCGTGGTCGTCATGGCGATGTGACTCATCAGGCCCTGGCCGCCGAGTCGCAACATAAACAGCGCCGCCACCAGCCCCATCAGTCCCTGCGCGCCGGCGAGCAACCCGCAGCCTGATGCCAGAATGCACGCAGCGGCGGTCAGGAACAGGCGCAGATCAATTCTGTCGTAGAGGCGCCCCAGATGGCCGAGTACCAGACCGGCGGTCAGCGTGGCCGCCCCGTAGGCGAGACCCAGCTCACCGTGGCTGAGGCCGAAATCCTGGCGGAACTCCGTATTGAACAGCCCGATATAAAAAGTCTGGCCAAAACCGGAAAGGACGGCGGTAAACGCACCGAAGGCCAGGAGATGACGGTTTCGCAGGGCGAAGCCCAGATAGGCGGACATACGTGAGGGCAGTATCACAGGTATCAGGCCGCGCTGGCGCCGATACGCAGTGTAGCGCAACCGCCGCCGTTGACTGTCACCTGTTCTGGGTGCGGGAAAGCCCACCTCGCGAGTCTGGGCAGTCCTCGGCCTATCCCCAATCGGTCACCGCCAGGATGGGATCAAGATGCAATGATGCCACCTGGCGTACGCGCGAGGCGACTCAGGGTCGGGAGTGACAGGAATTCCGCCGGTCTGTTCTGCGTCCAGTCCTGGCGTAAAGCGAAGATTGATCGGCCGAATAGGCAGTCGTTGCGCTTATCGAACCGCGTCTAGATGAGTCACCACCGCTATTGTTCTTGTCGACGGCTGTGACGGCCGGGATACTTGATACGGTTCCCGCCGGCGTCTTTGGCGCGATAACAGGCCTGATCGGCGGACTGCAGCACCTGCGTCACGCTTCGGACCTCCACGTCCAGGCGCGAGAGTCCTACGCTGGCCGTGACGCCGTAGTCGACGTTATAGAAACGGTACTGATAGGTGCCAATCAGCTTGCGTATATTCTCTACAATTCGGCATGCCTCCGTCATCCCGCAGGACACCAGAAGTATCACGAATTCATCGCCGCCAAGCCGCGCGGCCATATCAGCCTTACGGACATTGGCCTGTAACAGCTGGGCAATGTCTCGCAACACATCGTCGCCAGCGACATGTCCGATACTGTCATTGATCTGCTTGAAGCCGTCCAGATCAATCAGCGCCAGGACGCTTTCAGCGCCGGGCTCGGACTCCCACTGGAGAACCTGATTCAGCCGTTCAATCAGTGCCCGACGATTGGCCAGACCGGTCAATGAGTCGTGACTGGCGTCGTACAGCAACTGCTGCGTGCGCTGCAAGGATTCGGAGACATCGCGCAACTCGTACAGATCCCCACCATTGGCATCGATATCCTCTGAAAGCGGCACCGCGCGTACCTCAATCGAGCGGAGACCCATGTTCTGGTCGGGTATCTGAAGGGTGAACGATCCGGCACCGATTGTGCCCGTCCATCCCATTCCGAATTTCACCTCGCGGGGTGCAACTCCGAATAACATCGCATCGATCGACTGTCCCAGCACCTGTTCCAGCGGTACCCCAAGGATCGCACCGGCGCGGTTATTCAAGTAAACGACCTTGTCCGCTACGTCTGTGATCAGGATACCGTGCGCGAGTTTTTCGAGTACATAGGATGCGTGCGGGTGTGAGAGCATGGGCGGGCTCTCCTCCACCCGCTCGGCGCACTCCGTATACTGCGCGGCATTGATAGCGAAAGAGCGGGAGGGTGATTCCCATCTGGTAGAAGGCAAGGCATTCCTTTTCATAAGCGTCACACTGCTCTCTCAGGTTACGACGGCTGGCCGAAAAACTGAGGGTACCAACAGACTGTTGCGCGAAGATTTCAGTCCACTGTCTCTCTCAGTGCCATGTCCGCGGTATATCAGCAGATATCGTGCCATGCCTTTGAATGGAGCCAAACATCTTGTGGCACATCACTGTCGAGTGTTTTACCCCAGACCTTGGACGGCCCTAACAGAATCCCGGTGTCGTGACGCTGAACGACAGGTAATTGAATTGGCGAATTTTTTCCAGCAGGCAACCCGCGCTCCGGACTCACGGCGGCACGTTCTACGCCAGGCGCGCGGTGGAGATTGGACATCGGCGAAGATATCTGAATGACAGTTCGGCATACCCAGCCGAGCTGTATATTTTACATCGCCCATGTAAGCCCTTCCGCTGGGCGATCTACGAATTTATACCAACGGGCCTTCTGCCAAGCGCTTCTCAAAAACTGCCCGCCAGCTCGCTGATAAAGACGGCAAACAAACAGCACGTTCGTATTCTTCACGCGTACCGCTCGTATACCGCATCCGAAATACGTCGCGTACGCTAAGTGAATCTGTGTGCACGCTATGTCTGATAACGTCTCCCGCGGAAACTCGGCCCTCCTGCAATACGCGCAGATAAAAACCGGTGCGATTCACCGCAGAGAATAGCGCAGGAAATTGATCGTCATTCATACGTATACCAAGCTTAAAACAAGGCGAGCGTGGCTGGGTAACCTGCACCCGCGCCTCCCCAATCTGGAATTCATCGCCGATGAAAACTGCGTCTTCCAGTAGCCCGATGACGGTGAAATTCTCGCCGAACTGGCCATGGTCAAAATCATCACGACTCAGCTCCCCAGCCCAGAAAGCGTAATGCTCGAACGGATAGACATAGACCGCCTTGTCCGCCCCGCCGTGCACGCGAAGATCGGCTTGTCCATCGCCGTCCAGATTCAGGCGTCGCAACATGACTGGGCCGGATATCGATGCTTTGAATATGCCGGTGTTGATGAACCGGCTCTCATGGAATACCGGAAACGGCCGGCCGATATTTACGGAGATCAATTTCATCATGCCGCGGTAATTACTGCTGAAATCTGGACGCCGTTTCCAAGCCTGGTCGCCGCATCGCCGCGCGACACCCGCCCAACGTTTCCGGGCTACAGTTTGGATTGCAGATAGTTCTGAAGGCCGACCTTGTCGAGCAGCTCCAGCTGGGTCTCCAGCCAGTCGATGTGCTGTTCCTCACTTTCCAGGATGTGCTCGAACAATTCGCGCGACACATAGTCTCGCGCGGTTTCGCAATAGGCGATAGCGTCGCGCAGCTGTGGCACGGCCTCGCGCTCCAGCTCCAGGTCACAGCGCAGCATTTCCGGCACATTCTCACCGACCCTGAGCTTGCCGAGATCCTGCAGATTGGGGAGTCCCTCCAGGAACAGAATTCTCTTGATAAGCGCATCGGCATGCTTCATCTCGTCGATGGACTCATGATATTCATGCTCGTTGAGTTCTTTCAGACCCCAATTCTCGTACATGCGTGCATGCAGGAAATACTGGTTGATGGCGGTCAATTCGTTGCGCAGGGCCTTGTTCAGAAATTCAATAACTTTTGTGTCACCCTTCATGAGTCTTCCTCAAGCAGTAATGTGTCGGGCACACCGCGGCATACCCGCAGAACGGATTTTTCAGCAGCGCGTTGCGGGATAGTGGATGTTGAAGTAAGCAGTTACTCAGGCGACGGCCTCGGCGCCACAGCAATCACCAGAACAAACATTGAGCGCCTCGTCGAGTACTTGCCGCGCAGAATACGCGCATTTACCACACTGGGTGGCGACACCGAGGTTGCGGCACAGGTCGCGCAGATTGTCGATGCCCTTTTCGTTGACCGCGGAGCGGATCGCGCCACAGGTGACGCCCTTGCAGAGACAGACATACATGGCATGTACCTCCTGTCCTGCATTTAAATGCGAATGAGTACGATTGTCAATCATAATGTGCAGCTACTCTCGAGATCGAGAGCCTCTCCTCCGACCTGTCTACCCAGCGAAGATATTGGCGTTAATATATTGATATTAATAGTATTTAACATATGACTGTGGCCTGTCGAACCGTCTAGCGACGCCGAGCCCTACCGCTACAAGGGCCATACCCACAGCAGCGTGGGAATACTGACCGCCAACACCAGTAATTCCACGGGCAGACCCAGCCGCCAGTAATCGCCAAAGCGGAACCCACCCGGTCCGAGGATCAGGGTGTTGTTCTGGTGCCCGATCGGCGTGAGAAAGGCGCAGGAGGCCCCGATGGCCACCGCCATCAGGAAAGAGTCCGGGCTGACGTTCAGCAGCGTGGCGCTGCTGATGGCAATGGGACACATCACCGCGGCAGTGGCGGCATTGTTCATGAAATCGGACAGCGTCATGGTCACCACCAGGATCAAGGCCAGCGCCAGCACCGGTTGCCCCTGCGCCACCCACTCCAGGAGCGCGCGCGCGAGCAGGTCGGCCGCGCCGGTGGTGGCCATGGCGCCGGCCACGGGGATCAGGGCGGCCAGCAGCACCACGACCGGCCAGTCGACGGCCTCATAGATTTTACGCAGGGGCATGACCCGCAAGGCCATGTACAACAGCACCCCACCGGCAAAGGAGATGGCCGCCGGCAACAGTCCCATGGCGGCGCCACCCACCGCCATGAGCATCACCAGCATGGCGATCAGAGATTGGCGCCGGTCAGGGATGCGGATGGTGCGGGCCGCCAGCGGCACGCAGCCATACTCGGCCGCGAAGCCCGCCAGGGCCTCCGGGTATCCCTGCATGAGCAAGACATCGCCCGCGCGAACCTCGGTGGAGCGCAGGCGCTTGATGCTGCGATGGCCCTGCCGCGAGATGGCCAGCAGATTCAGGCCATAGCGGGCGCGCAACTGGATGCCGGTGGCGGAACGACCGATCAGGCTGGCACCGGGCATGGCCACCAGTTCCTGGATCAGGATATCCTCGCGCTCGCCGCGGGCCTTATCTGCCTTCTCTTCTGACTCACCCTCATGCGGGTCGCCTTTTTCTTCACCCCCTTTTTCCTCACCCCCTTTTTTCTCACCCTTGGACGCGTGCTCCAGAACATCGATATCGGCCGCGCCCGCTGCCTCGTCGGCATCCATGGATACTTCGATGGCACCCGCCACCTCTTCCTCCAGCTTCAGTCTCAACGAGGACAGCACCGAGGCCAGGGCCTCCGGTTCCGCCTCGACCACTAGGATGTCGTTCTCCCGCAACAGACGCGAGGGATTGGGCGCACTGATCCGGAATTCGTTGCGCACCATGCCGACTACCTGAGCATCCGCATCCTCAAGGATCTGCTCCACCTCGGACAGGGTTTTGCCGACGGCCTTGCTGCCCTTGTCGAGACGCACCTCGGTGAGATAGGTGCCGGTATCGAAGCTGTCACTGTCGGCCTGCTTGCGGGCGGGCACCAGGCGCCAGCCCAGCAGGGCGATGAACAGGACACCCAAACCCGCCACCACCACACCCACGGGTGTGAAGTCGAACATGGCGAAGCCCCCCATACCCGTTTCCTCGCGAAAACCGGCCACGATCAGGTTGGGCGGCGTGCCGATCATGGTAGTCATGCCACCGAGGATAGAGCCGAAGGCTAGCGGCATGAGCACCTTGCCCGGCGGCAGTTCCTGCTTTGCCGCGATCTGCAGCGCCACGGGCATCAGTAGCGCCAGCGCGCCCACGTTATTCATAAAGGCAGACAGCAGGGCGCCCAGCGCCGTGAGCGCAGCGATGGTCAGGGTCGGCCCCCCCGTGGTCGGCAGCAGGCGCTGGGCCAGCACGTCCACGGCGCCGGTGCTTTGCAGGCCCGCGCTGAGTACCAGCACGCAGGCCACGGTAATGACCGCGGGGTGGCCGAAG
>JBHEOO010000036.1:27104-28808 GCA_046260765.1 Chromatocurvus sp. | reverse complement strand
TTCTGTATACGGCCTATGTCGCGGCGCATGCGCTCTGGGGCGAAGCGCATGGCGAGTCGATGGCTGATGGGCTTGTAGCGCCAGGCGTGGCGGTGGCGCCACCAGGCTTGTGCCGGGTCGTCTTGCATGTCGAAGATATACAGTGCTTTATTCTGTGCGCGGGCTTCGGCCAGCATGGACATGGACTCGCCGGTGACGATGAAGGCGTCGACGCTGCCTAGAATACCGAGGTAGGGGTTTGGGGTGCCGGATGACCAGCGGTGCAGGAAGGCGGGTACGGTGATGGCTTCAGCGCAGGCGGTGATGGCGGCATCGGGTGTTCGTGGGCTGCTGGTCAGCACAATAGAACCCGATGAGGCGCGCGCCAGCGTATTGGCAAGCGCACCGAGTCGCCGGCCCTTCTCTGCGGTAAACACAAACTTGCCGCTGTCGCCGCCCAGCAGCACCCCGATGCGCGGTGACGGCAGTCCCGCGAGCTGTGGTGCAAGCTCCGCCGCTTCCTGTCTCAGAACATCGGCATCGTGGTAGTGAAGCGGCAGGCTGTTGTGCTGAATGTTTGGCTGGTCCGGCAGGTTGTACTGCGGCGTGGTCACTATCAGGTCGTAAGTCGATAGCGGCGCCCAGGGTCGACCAATGTGCACGAGTCGGGTCGCACCCTCGCTGCGCGCCTGTATCCAGCGCGCCACGGGTTCGTTGCGACGTCCTGCACTGATGATCAGATCGGGCCAGGGTGGCACCAGTTCGGTGGATCGGCGGCGGTCGATTCCGGCAAGGGTAACGCGCAACGCAAGATGCGTTGCGAGCTCCCATGCCTTTGCGTGAATACGGATGGGAACCCACGGCCAGCCGAGCGCATCGGCCAGCGCCGTCACCTGGGTATTGTCGCCGGCCTTGTGCCCGAGCAGGCACCAGACCCGCGGTGGCTGCTTGTCGTGCATCTCAGGGGACACGCTGAATCCTTGATCGAGGTGATGGTGCACGGCACCGATACTGCGTGCGGGCATTTATGCCGACGCTGCCAGCGCGTAAACTATGTCACAGGACTGACACCGGGTGAATGCCGTGAAACCAACCGTTTTTATACACACCAATGACAAGCAGATGCTGGGCGCACTGGTGAGCCGCTATTCCCTGCAGAAAAACAGCGCCGACCCCGAGGCGTTTGATGTGCGCTTTATAGAGGTGAAAAACTTTCCGGTCATGGCCGAACACGAGGGCCGGCGCTACCTCCGTGACGGCGAGATGCGCCCCTGGCTGAACGAGGATCTGCAGTCTTTTACACCGCTGCGTTTTGCGCCACCCCAGCTGATGAACTACGAAGGCCGCGCAATCGTCATGGATCCGGACATCTTCGCCGTTGGCGATATTCTCGATTTGCTTGAACGCGATATGCAGGGCGCCGCCATACTGTGCCGACCCAAGTCCGGCAACAAGGGCCGCAAGGGCGCCTACGCCTCCAGCGTGATGCTGCTGGACTGCGCAAAGCTCACCCACTGGCAGTTCGAGCGCGAGTTCACCGAGATGTTCGAGCCAGCCAAGCGCGACTACATGGACTGGATATCACTCAAGCTGGAAGACCCGGCCACCATCGGCCTGTTCGAGAACTGCTGGAACGACTTCGACAACCTGGATGAGAACACCAAGCTGCTGCACAACACCAAGCGCAAAACCCAGCCCTGGAAGACCGGCCTGCCAATCGACTAC
>JBHEOO010000036.1:0-27094 GCA_046260765.1 Chromatocurvus sp. | reverse complement strand
CCCCGCCCCGCCACTGGCTGCGCCGTGCGCGACGTGCGCTGTTCGGGGATTACAAATTCGCCGGGGCCTATGCCGCACACCCCGATCCGGCGCAGGAGGCGTTTTTCTTCGGGCTGGTGCGGGAGTGCCTGGAGCACGGCGTGATCACTGAGTCTCAGCTACAGGATGAGATCCGGCAGGGGCATGTGCGGGAAGATGCGCTCGAGCTGGTAGGGGCGTGATTATCGAGCCGGTTCGGAAGGGACAACTTCTGATCGCTGCGCACGCACTGGCCACGGGACTGACACTCGTCACAGCCAACACTCGCAAGTTCGATCGTGTACCTGCGCTACCCGTGGAGAACTGGATGCTGGTTTGAGCCCTGAACCATCAGGGTGGCGTTCCTGTCCAGCGCCGCAAACAGCGCAGCAATGTCCCCCTCATTATTGTAAAAGTGCGGCGAGATACGCAGATTGCCGTCGCGGCATGACGCGACGATATCCGCCTCAGCCAGACGCTGCACCAGGGCCTCACTGTCGGTAGAGCGCAACGCGATCATCGCACCGTGGGGCCAGTCACCGGTTGCGCAGACCCAGCCGCGAGACGCCGCCTCGCGCTTTATGATGTCGGTAATCGCAACATTCTGCGCTTCCACGGCGTCCATGCCGACCTCGCGCAGGATCGCCAGCCCGGCGCGGCAGGGATTGATGGCGCTGACGTCCGGCGTGCCGCTCTCAAAACGGCGCGCCGAGTGCGCGGGCGCATTCGCGGCGATGCTCATGGCGGCGACATCCTCCTGCGCAAACCAGCCGCTGGTGGTCGGCAGAAGCTGTTGCACGATATCGGCTTTTACATACATGAAGCCCAGTCCCGCCGTGCCCAGCAGATACTTCAGATAGCCGCCAAGCAGTATGTCCGCATCCAGCGTACTGACGTCCACCGGAAACGTGCCAATCGCCTGGTAGCCGTCCACCACCACAAGCGCCCCGCGCGCCCTCGCCAGTTTTGCAATGGCATTGACGTCGAGGCGACGACCGTTGCGGTAGCAGACCCAGGGCAGCGCGACCAGCAGGGTCTGCTCGTCAATCGCACCGACAAAGCGCTTTGTGGCCTCCTCTGCGCTCAGGCAGTCATCCAGCTCTACGCAGTGCACCTGCGCACCCCGGGGCTTCTGCGCGTGCCAGATATGCGCGGTCGTCGGGAAATCGTGGGAGGTGACCACCACTTTGCGGCGCTCACCGTCGAAGTCGAGACTGCTGGCCAGGCCATTCACCGCGGCGGACAGTGTCGCCACCAGCGCGATCTCCTGCGGCTGGGCACCGAGGAAGGCTGCGGTTTCGGCGCGCAGGGCCTCGAGATCACCCACCCATTGCCCCCAGCAGGCACCCTGGGTGTCGCGATCGTCGAGATACTGCTCCATGGCGCGGCGCACCGAACCCGCCATCGCGCCGTAGGAGCAGCTGTTGAGGTAGGTTTTGTTGCCCAGGATCGGGAACTGGCTGCGTATGCTGTTTAACTCCATGAATGCTGCTCATGCTCCTGTAGCACGACCGCTACCGGTCGGTGGCCTCAGCGCCTGTAGGGCACCTCAGCTTCTGTCGGGCGCTTCAGTCTCTGTCGGGCGCCGACTCGCCGGCGTAGCCATACAGCGTGTCCAGCGTATCAACCAGCTGTCGATCAATCGCTGCGACTTGCTCATCGTCGAAGTAGTCGCGGTAGCCGCCGACCTTGGCACGGCGCACCTTGTAGCTGTCGGGATTGTCCCGGTCCCGCGCGCGCATCCGTCCCGCGAAGCGGAAGGTGTCCGCCCCCTCCATCTTCTTCATATTATCGTAGGAGGCGTGCTCGATCGCCGCCGCCTGCTCTTCCGGCGTGGCGTCAACCTGCATGAAGGCCAGCAGCTTCGCCAGCTCCGCCTGGGGGTCGCTGCGCAGGTCTTCGTAGCGCAGAATATGCAGCCGTTGCACCCGCGCTGCCTCCGCTGCCCAGGCATTCAGGTAGTCCACCACCGCGCGCAGGCTGCCGCCGTCGTTATCGCCGGTGACAAACTCGAACAGGCTCACCTCTTCTTGACGTGATTCGGCTTCCCGCGATTCTGCATCCCGTGCTGGATAATTGTTCAGCGTCACCTTGTTCGGCTTCAGCCGGTATTTCCACTGGAAGAACTGCGACACCGCAACGTCGCGCGGATCACGGGCCATCAGCACCACGGGCTTGTCGTAGAACGGCGCCTTGCTGGCAGGATCGTCGATGACGTCCTTGATGTAGTTATCGTGGGTAAAGAAGATTTTCGGCACCGCCGGGTTCATGTTGTGAAAGTTGTCAAAACCCAGCAGCGCGTTCTCGGGCAGGCCGTGGCGAATACGAAACAGGTGCGACAGCATGACCCGCAGCCAGGTGCGCCCGCTCTTGCCGAAGGACACCACCACGAGATCGGCCTCGCGCAGGCGGGCCAGCTGCTCACGGCCCCGCAGCCTGCGCTCCGCGGCGATGACCTCGGCTTCCGGTCGATGGCGCAGGCGCCAGTTGAGGACGCGGCGCGCCAGCTTCTTGCGCAGCGTGGAGGCGGCGTGGCGAAGCTGCTGCAGGGCGTATTTCACGAGATGCGCTTGCCGTCGCCGGCCTGCGTGCCGGCCTGCGTGCCTGCCTGCGTACCTGCCTGCGTGCCTGCCTGCGGTTCGGCGACAGCGTCGTGGTCGGCATCGTCGTGAGCTGGCTCCCACGCTTCGCCATCGCCGGCATAGCCGAACACCGGATCCAGCGTCGCCACCATGCCCGCCAGCTCAGCGCGCTGCGCCGCGTCAAAGTGCTCGCGGTAACCGCCTACCTTCGCCTTGCGCACCTTGAACGAGGCGGGGTTCGCCTGGTCGCCCGGCTTCACCCGCGCACCGCTGCCCTTGAAAAACTGCTCCTGCTCCATCTTCTTCATGTTGTCGTAGGCCGCGAATTCCACGGCCTCGGCAACCTGCGTGTCGGTCGCCGGCGTTCCTGTGAACTCAAGGATGCGGGCAAGCACCGCGCCCGGCTCGGTGCGCATGTCTTCGTAGCGAACGATCAGCAAATCGTCGAGCTGGTCCTGAGACCGGGCCCAGTCGTTGAAATAGTCGACAATGCGCGGCACGCCGACCGATGGGTCGGTAACGAAGGTCCAGGCATCTATATCAGCGCCGTGCGCTGGATAGTCGTTGATGAACTTCTTGATCGGTCGCATGCGGAACTGCCACTGGAAATACTGCGATACCGCCACATCCCGCGGGTCGCGCACCAGCAGCACCATCTTCTTCCCGGCGAAGTGCGCCTTGCTGTCATAGTTGCCTGTGTAATCGCGCAGGTAGTTATTGTGCGTAAAAAACACGGCGGGAAGTCTGGCGTCGCGCCGGCGCAGGTTGTCGAAATCGAGCAGCTCGCTCGCGGGCAGGTCGCCGATCAGCGTGTAGGCCCGGGACAGCATAACCCGCAGCCAGGTACGGCCACTCTTGCCCCAGCTCATAAGCACCCAGTCGGCGCGCTGCAGTTTGTGATACTCCTCGCGACCGCGAAGCCAGCGCTCGAGGCGCTTGCGTTTCGCCGCGGGCAGCCAGAACAGGATACCGAGCAGGCCGATGCGTCCCGCGGCGCGCAGGTTGTCCACAACCAGCAGGTCGGCCATAGAGGCGTTGGCCATGCGCGGTACCACTCCCGGTGTCCGAAAAACAGGGTCGCGATGATACCGGAATCCCCGGGCCGCCGCAGCAAGCGGGCGATTCACAAGGGGACAGCTCCACTCGCTACCAACACAGGGGGACAGTACTGCCAGCGGACAACGGACAACGGACAAAGGACAAAGGACAAAGGACAACGGACAACGGACATTTTCACACACGAGAGCAGGGCTCGATCTGCCCCTTGACGATCGATCCGGGTTATTATCGCGTTATGGACCTCATAAACCTCAGCGCGCTGGAAAAGGCAACTGTCAGCACCGACCCGTTTCCCTATACGGTGGTGCCCGACTTTCTGTCTGCCGACGCGCTCGCTGCGGCAAACGCCGACTATCCTGTCATCACCTCGGCAGCCAATCACGCGCTGGACGACCTGTCCTATGGCCCCGCCTTTGCGCGACTGATCAGTGAACTGGAGTCAGAAGAATTTGCGCGCACACTGGGTGGGCTTTTTGACATGTCGCTGGAAGGTCTTCCCACCACGATTACCGTGCGCAAGTTCTGTGAGCGCACCGACGGCAATATTCACACCGACCACAAGAGCAAGATCATTACGGTACTGGTGTATTTCAACGAGAACTGGACTCACAGCGAGGGCCAGCTGCGCCTGCTGCGCTCGAAGCACAGCCTGGATGATGTGGTCGCCGAAGTGCCGCCGCTGGGGGGCACGCTGCTGGCCTTCAAGCGCACGCCACATTCCTGGCATGGCCACAGCCGCTTTGTCGGTGAGCGGCGCATGCTGCAGCTGAATTATCTCGATCGCAGCCCGCTGGCAATCGTTGCCCAGCGCATCAGTCGCAGCGGCACGCATTTCGCGAAGAACGTCCTCGGGCTGCGTTAGCGGGACGGGGTCAGCGCCCTGATTCGCGCTATCACACGCGCCCTGTCATCCGGCACATCAGCGGCGCTTTTCGTCAACGGCGTTCCCGCCCACACCGCAAGGCCACGCGCCACCAGTTCCCGATGAAAGGCCTGAAAATCACGCGTAACCGACACAAGGCCAAACACATCAACGCGATACAGCCCACGAGCGAGCGCGCGCCGCAAGCGATGCAGGGCGCCGGCGCCGCCGGGATTATTCAGCCAGGTGGCGAAGCGTCGCCGCCATAGATCCGGCGCACCGAAACGCCCGACCGGGAGCGGTAGAATGGCGAGGGGTTTGCCCAGCCTCACCACCTCAACCTGCATGGAGATGCTGTCGGCGGTCACGGCAAAGGCATCGGCCGTTCCGAGCAGCGCAAGGTAGGGGTTTTGTGAAGCCTCAGCGTCCGACGAATACGTGTAAAGGTGCGCCCCGGAGGGCAGGTCGTGTTTCAGCACCTCAATCACATCGTCGGTGGTGCGCCGGCTGGTGCAGATAAAGGGTGTACCGCCATCCGCACTAACGCGCTGCGCCTCCGCCACAAGCCGGTGGGCCACGCTGGCATCCATCACGAAAGGGTTGGTCTCGCCGCCGACCAGGATCGCCACCAGCGGTCGCGGCAGGTCGGCAAGACGGGACGCCCAGTCCAGGGTCGCTGCCTGCACGGCTGTCGCGTCCACCTGCATGAAGGGCATGACCGTCGTCATGACGTTGGCAAACGGCGGCAGCTGGTTTTCCCGACTGGCAACGATCAGATCAAAATCACGCAGATAGCCCGATGGCTTGCCGACCAGCACGATGCGCGTGCTGCCGCCACTCTGTGCGCGCACCCATAGCGCCGCCATCGAGGGTCGGCGCCCGCAGGTGATAATCAGGTCTGGCCAGGGTGCCGTCAGGGGGTCGGAGCGCTCGGGATCGAGATGCGACAGGGTCGGTGCAAAGCGCGGCTTACCGTATATCCACTGCGGCAGCGGCTGCAGAAACCGCCGCTCCACGGGCCAGCCCAGCGCCTCGACCAGTGTCTCTACCTGCGCGTTGTCGCCGCGCTTGTCGCCGAGCATCACCCAGGTGCGTGGATTCATTGTTCAGGCGTCGACAGCGTCGCGACAGTAGCCAAGTTCGGGCGCAATGTTATCCCTGACCAGGGCCTCAAGCTCCTGTACCTGATCTGGCGCAAAATCTTCGCGATAACCGCCCACCTTGCCCCGCCGAACCTTATAGGTGCTGGGGTCGTTGCGGTTGACCAGCTTCATGCCGCCCTGACGGAAGGTGCCGCTGGTCTCGAGTTTCTGCAAGTTCTCAAAGGAGCCCCACTCCACCGCGGCACGGATTTCCGCGTCCGAAAAGGACTCGCCCACGTGCGCAAGAATCCGCGCCAGCGTCGGCACGGGGTCATTGCGCAGGTCTTCGTAACGCACCAGCAGGCCCTGTGGCAGCGCTGCGATATTGCGCGCCCAGGTGTTCTGGTAATCGATAAGAAAGGGCAGGCCGATATCCGAGTGACGCACAAATTCCCACATCTGCACTTTGCGCCGGTCGATTGGATGCGCAATGGCGTGGTTGATCAATTCCTGCTTGGCCCGGGACTGGCGTTTGGTGAACTGGTGGTACCAGGACACGGCGATATCAATGGGGTTGCGGGCCAGAAACACCACCGGCTTCTGTCGCATGGGGTTGTCGGGCGCATCCGACGCCAGCAGCTTGCCCACCTCACCCTCATAGCTATAGCAGCCATTGGTCGCGGCGATGCGTGGAATCTCCGGAATACGGCGGGCAAATTCGTCGGTGTTGATGAGCTTCGATTCCGGCAGGTCGTAGCGCAGCTGGTACAGCCGCGACAGCATCACCTTGAGCCAGGTGTTGCCGCTCTTGGGATGGCCGATGATCAGAAAGCTGGCCCGCTCCGCCTTTGCCAGCTCAAGTTTCGCCAGGCCGCGCCGCCGGATTGCCACACGCCAGCCTGCGGGCAGCACCTCGGTCGGGGCGATGATGAGCGCCTTCTTGACGCCGTCACTCAGGTTTAACATGCTTTTCCACCGCTGGCGCATGCGCACCGTGCTTCCGAAAAGCGCAGGATTATGCGGTAAACCCCGAGAAATGGCCAGTAAGTGTCAGCGTGGAGCATGCATCGGGATTCAGGCCAAAAAAAAACTCCGCGGAGATTTCACAACCGTTTCGGCGTTTCGTGTCGTGCCGTGCCCGCGTAAATGCGGCAGTTCCCACAACATGTTACACTCCACAACAAGAAGCCCGCCGCTTATGATTCTGGCCGGGCACACGCACCACTCGGAACCCGCATGACCCAGTCACAGCACACGCCGCTGGCGATCGTGTTCGCTCTCGGCTTCACCATGATGCTGGGACCCTTTGCGATAGACACCTACCTTCCCGCCTTCCCCATCATGGCGAGCGATCTCGGCGTCGATATCCAGCAGGTTGCCCTGAGTATTTCCGTCTACATGTTTGCCTTTGCGATCGGTCAGCTGGTCGGCGGCGCGCTGTCTGACAAGTTTGGCCGGCGCCGGGTGTTGATCAGCGGCCTGCTGCTGTTCGCCGGCGCCAGCTTTCTGCTGGCGCAGGTAGAGTCACTCCAGTGGCTATTGGTCGGACGCATGCTGCAGGCGATTGGCGGTGGCTGGACCGGCGTGTCCATCCCGGCGCTGGTGCGGGACCGGGTGCAGGGCCAGCATGCCGCCAAGCTGTTTTCCATGATCGGGCTGGTCGCCATCATTGCGCCCGCTGTGGCACCCGCCATCGGCAACCTGCTGCTGCAGATCGGCAGCTGGGGCCTGATTTTCCAGTTCCTCGGCGCCTATGCGCTGTGCATGCTGCCCCTGCTCGCAGTCACGGTGTTCCGCAGTCCGCGTCGTCCACCGCCACAGCGTGGGGCCATGACCATCATGGCACGCTACATCGAGGTGCTCGGCGAGCGCCGCGCCCTGCCCCATATCGGCTGGCAGACGGCGGGCTTTGGCGGTCTGATTATCTTCGTCACCTGGTCCGCATTTATATACCAGGTGCACTACGAGCAGTCACCGGAGGCATTTACCCTGCTGTTTGCCTGCAACATCGTCACCATGTTTGGCTGCAACCTGCTGAATCGGTTTCTGCTCAACCGCATGCCCTCGCTGCAGATTCTGCGCGGCGCCACGAAGGTGCAGGCCATCGCCGCCGCCTGGCTGCTCGCCGTCGCCCTGTTCGATGGTCCATTACTCGCGTTTCTGCCAGGCATGATGCTGTACGCCGGCACGCTGGGCGCCATCAGCCCCAACAACCAGGCCTGCTTCCTCGAATACTTTCCCAGCAGCAGCGGATCCGCGGCGGCGCTCATGGGCACGGCCACCTTCGGTCTCGGCGGCATCGCCAGCGCGCTCAGCACCCTGCTGCCGCAGTCGCTGCTCACGGTTACGCTATGCATGATGGGCTGTGCACTGGCGAGCCTGGGCTTCATGGCGCTGCGGGGTCGCGCGAGCCACTCGGCAGTGGAGACGGAAGCAGAGGCAGAAGCAGAATTGGAGGCAAAGAGCACGGCCTGACATGACGGGGCGACGGCAGACAGAATACATCGGAATGCTCTGCTACTATCTGTTGTGGCGAAGGGCCTGAACCACCATAGCGAAAGGCCTGAACCACGATAGAAAGGCGCTTGAATTCAAATGTTGCACGCGACAGGTGCTGCAGCGAAAACCGACGTCCGGGCCACGAAGGGCAGAGAGGCGACCATGGAATCGTTGCAAAACGTCGAGATAAAGAACCAACAGATCGTGCTCGATCAGCTCGCAGAGCTTGCGGCACGTGACGGCGAGATCGCCGTCCTCTGGCTGTATGGTTCACGCGCAACCGGAGACGCGCAGGCAAACAGCGATTTCGATCTGGCGGTCGCTTTCTCGACCCGCGATGGCAGCGCGTGGGAACAGCGCCTGCGGTCCGAGACGCTGGCACTGGATTGGGCTGCCGCACTTGGTCTGCCATCGAGCCAGGTGTCTGTGGTCGATATCAATAGCGCACCGGCCCATCTGGCGATGAGCATCATGGGCGCAGATCGCGCGCTCCACGTTAGTGACCCCCTGCGCCTGGCGCGCGAGGAAAACCGTATCAGTTCCGTCTGGGAAATCGACCATCTGTATCACCAACGCCAGGCTGGATCTGAATAAAGTCATCGGAATGAGAAACGCACTGGTGCACGACTACCTCAATCTGGACCCGGAACGCATCGTCGAGGTCCTGCGCACCGGCAAGTACCGCGCGCTGCTGACCTTCTGCGATCAGTTCCTGGCGCGCTGACAGCCGCGCCTGCGCTACACTCCCCGGATGATAATAGACCGCTACCTGAGTCGTGAAATCCTGCGCCCCTTCGCCGTCGGCCTCGGCCTGCTGGTGCTGGTGTTTGTGGGCTTCTCCCTGGCGCGGCAGCTGTCTTTCGCGGCCGCGGGCCAGGTGGATCTGTTTACCGCGCTCAAGCTGGTGGCGCTGAACACACTGGTCACGCTGGAAATCCTGCTGCCCTCCGCGCTGTTTTTCTCGGTGCTCGCTGCCCTCGGCAAGCTGTACCGGGATGCCGAGATGAACGCCTTGTTTACCGCCGGGGTGAGCCCCATGCGTGTCATGGAGTCAGTATTCAAGTTTGCGGTAGTGTTCGCCATTATCACCGGGATAATTTCCATCGCCGGGCGGCCGTGGGCCTTTCGCGAAAGCTACCGGCTGGAGGCACAGGCTGCGGCGGAGTTCGATCTGAGAAAAATGGCGACCGGCGAATTCGTCACCATGGGCAACAGTGACTACGTATTCATTGCCGATGGCCTCGACCTGCAGAAGGGCCTGCATCAGAGAGTATTCCTGCAGAAGCTGCATCGCGGCGGCGAGCGCTCCGAACTTATCTATGCTGAATCCGCCGCCCTGCCCATGCTGAACCCGAATGAGCCCTTCACTGCACAGTTTTTCCGCGGCTTTCACTACCTGCTGGACAACCGCGAGACGCTCGACGTCACCACGGAGTTCGAGACCCTGACCATCCGCCTGCCGGCCACCGAGGCTCAGGAGCGCTACCGGCGCAAGGCGGAATCGATGCAGGCACTGGCGCTGTCGGGTGATCCCAAGGACACCGCCGAGTACCAGTGGCGGCTGACAACCCCGCTGGCCACGCTGCTGCTGGCGCTGATCGCGGCACCCCTGGCGCGGTCAAACCCGAGAGAACCACGCACGCGCAGCTTTTTTATCGCTATTTCCACCTACATCGGCCTGTTCAGCCTCACCAGTATGGTGAAAACCTGGATTGAGCAGGAGCGCATCAGCGCCTTCCCGGGTCTCTGGGGCGGCTATGCCCTGTTTGTTGTGTTGCTCATTCTGCTGCTGTATCCACCGCGCCTGCGCAAGCGCCCGCCGCGTCATGCGGAAGCGAGCGCATGACGGTTCTCACCCGCTATCTGGCTATCACGCTGCTGCGCGGCTGGCTGACGACCTTTCTGGTGATCGCCGCCGTGTTTGGTCTGCTCGGCTTTATCGGCGAGCTGGATGCCGCGGTGGGTGACTATCGCGCACCCGCTATCGGCCTGTACACGCTGATGATCCTGCCGCAGCAGCTGATCGGCCTGACCCCGGTCATCATGCTGCTGGGGACCATTATCGCCATGGCCGGCCTGCAGCGCGGCAGCGAGCTCACCGTGATCAGCTGCGCCGGCGTGCCGCCGAGACAACTACTGGCGGCGATCTCTGTTCCCACGGCTGCACTCATGCTGGTGTTGTGGGTGGCCATGGAATACGTGACCCCGGCGCTGCACCAGCGCGCCGAAGAGTTGCGCCTCGACCTGCGCTATGACAACGCGCGCAAACTGCCCTCGGGAGGCCTGTGGTCGAAAAGCGGCCGGCGCTACATTCACCTTGGCGCAATGAAGGATGACGGCCAGCCGGCAGACATCGACCTCTACGAGTTCGACGAGCGCGGCCAGCTGCAGCGCGCTGTGCGCGGAGAAACCGCGCAGGTGGGTGCCAACCGCACCTGGGAATTCAACAACGTGATGCAAAAGCGCCTGGTGGATAACACCCTCGAAACCTCGCGCACAGACTCTCTGGCCATCGACAACCTTTGGGCCGCCCGGGAGCTGCCGGTGATCTCCCTGTCCCAGGACAGCATGCGCCTGTCAGTACTGCTCAGCTACGGCGGCTACCTGGCCGACAACGAGCGCGACGCCAAGCAGTACCAGAGCACCTTCTGGCAGCGGCTCACCATGCCACTGACCGTCGCCGCCATGATCCTCCTGGCAACGCCGGTCAGTGCGGGCGTCGGCTCCCAGCGCGGCGGCAACTTTGGCGCCACCCTGGCCATCGGTGCGCTTATCGGCATCGGCTTTTACCTGGGCTCGCAAATCCTGTTTGCGATGGGACAGCTGTTCAACCTGAGCCAGCCGCTGGTGGCGCTGGCGCCGACCGCGATCATCGGCGCCTGCGCCTGGCTGCTCTTCAGGCGCATGCACTGGTAACATGCGCCCGCGCCCAGCGGCACCACAACCCACGCAGCGAATGGATTCTTCATGCGACTGATGCTCAGCTTCTTCCGCGCCTATCGCGGACCCACCCTGCTTATGCTGCTGGCGCTGCTGCTGTCGGGTCTGGCCGAAGGCATCGGGCTGTCGGCGCTGCTGCCGGCGCTGAATATTGCTCTGGGCACCGGCCGCATGGATACGGGCGCAGCGGACCTGTCGGGGTACGAGGCGGTGATTGTCGGGACGCTGGGGGACCTGGGCATCGCGACGACGCTGGGTAATATGCTGCTGCTGGTGCTGCTCGGTATTTTTTTCAAGAGCGTCTTCCTGCTGCTGGCGCAGCGTCAGGTCGGCTATACCGCTGCCCAGGTAGGCACCGATCTGCGCCTGAACATGCTGCGCGCCATCCTGCGCAGCCGCTGGGAATACTTTCTGCACCAGCCAGCGGGACGCCTGACCAATTCCCTCGCCACCGAGGCGGAACGCTCTTCGCAGTCTTTCGTACACGGCGCTACCGCCATCACCTTCCTGATCCAGTCCATGATCTATGGTGCGGTGGCCTTTGCTCTGTCGTGGAAAGCCTCGCTGGTCGCCATTGTCGCCGGCGCCATCGTCATCGGCCTGTCGCACTTTCTGGTGCGCATTACCCGCCGCGCTGGCCGGCGCCAGACCAGCCTGCTCACCTCGCTGATCGGTAACCTCACCGACATTCTCGCCTCGGTCAAGGCCATGAAGGCGATGGCGCGAGAGGGCCAGGCGGATCGCGTGCTGGCCAGCGATACGGGGAAGCTGAACAAGGCCCTCAGACGCCAGGTGATCGCGGCAGCGGGGCTGGACGCAGGGCAGGAGCTGATGTTCGCCGGCTTTATCTGCCTCGGCATCTATGTCGCGCTCGGCATCTACGACATGGAGCTGCCCACGGTGATGGTGCTGGTGGTGGCGCTGGGCCGCGCCTTCTCGTTTCTCGGCAAGGTGCAGAAGCAGTACCAGAAGCTGGTGCAGGGCGAAAGCGCCTACTGGGCCATGCTCGACAGTATCTCAGAGGCCCGGGACGCGGCGGAAATCGCTGGCGGCGCCGCGCCGCCGACCCTGACCCAGGGCATACGTTTCGAAGGGGTCGGCTTCCGCTATGGCGAGAATGCCGCGGTATTCAATGACCTTGATCTCGATATCCGCGCCGGCAGGCTGACCACCCTGGTCGGCCCCTCGGGCACCGGCAAGACCACGCTGGTCGACCTCACCATCGGCCTGCTGCAGCCAACGCAAGGGCTTATCCGCGTCGACGGCGAGCCCTTGTCGGGACTCGACCTGCGCGCCTGGCGCCGGCAGATCGGCTACGTCCCCCAGGACACGGTGCTGCTGCACAGCAGCATTCGCGACAACGTTACCCTGGGTGATCCAGACCTCACCCCGGAAGCAGTAGAGCAGGCCCTGCGCGACGCCGGCGCCTGGGATTTCATAGAATCGCTGCCCGATGGGGTTGATACCGTGGTTGGCGAGCGCGGCGGCAAGCTGTCCGGCGGGCAGCGTCAGCGCGTGGTGATCGCTCGCGCCCTGATCAACCAGCCGCAGCTGCTGATTCTTGACGAAGCCACCAGTGCCCTCGACCCTGAAAGCGAACAGGCGGTGCGCCAGACCATGGAAGCCCTCAAGGGGCGCATCACTCTTCTGGCCATTTCACACAACCAGGGCATGGTGGAGGCGGCGGACTGTGTCTACCGTCTACGCGACCGGCGCGCCGAGGTCGTCAGCGCCGCAGACCTCGCCTGAGGCAGAGCTACCTTGCCCGGGAAATCGCGACAAGGCTTCAGCTCCTGCGGCCGTTGACTGAGCTGGCGCTGCCTGCCAGTTTTCAGCTCAAGTCTTCCGTCGGTCTTTAACAAGCGCCTCAATGCGCGCCAGCGCGCGATGCATATCGGGTGATGACAGCGTGTCGGCCAGGGCGTCAGCCAGCGTGTCGCAAGAGGCGAGCTCGCCGCGAGACCGAGGCGCGCCATCACCGCACAAAGAAAATCCCCCTGCCTCCAGCCAGAAGGCCCGCCCGCTATCTTCCAGCGCACGATGCACCAGGGAGATATCGCGGCTCCAGGTATCGGGAAACCAGCGGATCAGCTGCGCAAACAGGCTGCCGCCCAGGCGCCAGTCGTGTTCCGCATCCACCGACGCGCCAGATGCATGCAACGCAGTGCCTGCATGACGTGCCGCATCGCGCCGCATGCCCCCGCTGTCGAACATGGCCACCGGACGGCCCGTGGCACAGGCTTCCGACAGCATGGCGATGCTGTCCGCGCTGACCACGAAGGCGTCCGCAAGGGCAAGAATCCCGGGATACGGATTACCGTGGCTTTTACCAGAGTCGTCACCAGAGCCCCCACTAGAGCCCTCACCAGATCCCTTACGAGAGCCCTCGCCCGAACCCCTGCTTTCGTCCTGCGCCCAGCAGTACAGATAATGCGGGCAGGCCGCCGACGCGTCCGTCAGCCGGCGCCGCAACCGCGCGTGGACAGCCGCCGCCGTGCGCGCGCTGGTGGCGATCAACAGTGAACCGCCACAGCGCGTGGCCGCCTCCATCGCCTGATCGAGCAGCCGGTCCGCAGCACGCGGGCCCAGCGTATAGGGGCCGCTGTCGCCGCCGACCAACACACCAATCCACGGCCGCGGCAGGTCGGCAAAACGCGGTCCCCAGGCTGCGGCACTGCGCGCCAGTCCCTCAGCCGTGAGATCGTGCAGCGTGAGATCGTTGTGCAGAACGCTGTGGTGCTGTGGAACACGGTACTGCGGCGTCGTGACCAGCAAGTCAAAGTCCTGCAGTCGCCCCCAGGGTCGGCCCACGTGCACGTAACGTGTGTGGCCACCTGAGGCCTGCCGCAGCCAGCGACCCACGGGCTCGTTGCGCACCCCTGTTGTTATCACGAGATCCGGCCAGGGCGCCGACAGCTTCTGCCGATCAGCACGCTGAACCCCGGTAAGCGATGCCTGGCGCAGCAGGTGCGGCCAGAACACGTTTTGCCGATAGCCCAACTGCAGCGTCCGGCAGGGCCACCCGAGGGCGTCAGATGCCGCCGTCGCGAGAGCGCGGACCTGCCGCCGCTCCCCCGCACGGTAAGCGTCGATTAACCAAATGGCTGGCATTCAGAGGAGTCCGTGGGTATAGTTTCTGGCGTGGAATCTAGCGCCTGGGGGGCGCTGGCGCAAGGAGGGTCTCGATGGCGACGTTCGGGGAAAAGGCCGTAAACGACAACGGATCGGGGTACCAGACCTACCTCGCGTTTCTGTGCGAACTGCTGCAAAAGCACAACCGACAGCAGGTGACGATCGGTGAATCGACCGGACTGGTCACGGATCTCGGCCTCAGCTCGCTGGAAGTCATGGAGCTGATCGAGCAGACGGAGGATCACTTCGATATTTCTATTCCATTGAACATCCTTCCGGACGTGAACACCGTTTCGGATCTGGCACAAAAGATTCAGCAGCTGAAAGACTGAGTCGCCGCCCGACACCACAAGCGATTATCCTTGCACACCGACACAACCCGGTAACTGGTATGCTGTTTGACAAATTCCAGGCGATGGCCGACTTCCAGACCGAACTCTCGAGCCGAGACGTAAAGCCGTTTGGTGCGATCACTGACGAGATCATCTCCGCCACCGAAGGCGTGGTCCAGGGCCGGCGGGTCATTTTCGCCGGCACCAACAACTACCTCGGTCTTTCCTATGACCCTCGCTGCATCGAGGCATCGCAGGCCGCCGCCGCCCACTGGGGCACCGGCACCACCGGTTCGCGACTTGCCAACGGCAGCTTTGCCGAACATGTGGCGCTGGAGGCCGAGATGGCCGATTTCTATGGCGTCGGCCAGGCTATCGTTTTTTCCACCGGCTACGCCGCCACCATGGGCATGTGCGCCACCGTCGCCGGCCCCGACGACGTCATTCTTCTCGACGCGGACAGCCACTCCAGCATCTACTCCGGCGTCAAGCTCAGCGGCGCCGAGATCATCCGCTACCGCCACAGCAGCCCCGACGACCTGGCGAAACGTCTGCGCCGCCTCGGCGATCGCGCCGGCCGCACCCTGGTCATCGCCGAAGGCATCTACAGCATGCTCGGCGACGTCGCCCCGCTGCAGGAAATCGCCGCCATCAAGCGCGAGTACGGGGCTTACCTGCTGGTTGACGAGGCGCACTCCATGGGCGTGCTCGGGGAGACCGGTCGCGGCGCGGCGCAGGCAGCAGGCATTGAGGACGACGTGGATTTCATTGTCGGCACCTTCAGCAAGAGTCTCGGCGCGGTAGGCGGATTCGCTGTCAGCCGCCACGCCATCCTGGATACCATTCGCTACTGCATTCGCGCCTATATTTTCACCGCCTCGTCGTCACCCTCAGTGGTTGCATCGGTGCGTCAGGCACTGAAGATCGCGCGCGACGAGCCCGAGCGACGGGAGCGACTGTGGGATAACGCCGCGCGCCTTTACAACGGCCTGCGCGAGCTCGGTCTGCCGGTTGGCCCCGCGGTCAGCCCGGTGGTCGCGGTGGAGTTCACCGATCGCGAACAGGCCATTGCCGCCTGGTACCAGCTGTTCGAAGGCGGCGTGTACGTCAATCTGGTTGTGCCTCCCGCATCGCCCTCGACCAACTTCCTGCTGCGCAACAGCATGAGCGCAGCGCACACGCCGCAGCAGGTCGACACAATTATCTCGGCGTACCGGGGTCTCCTCGACGCAGGTCTCGCCACACCAAAGCACGCGGCCTGATGGCTCGCCTGGTCATTACCGGCAACGGACCTCTGCGCGGCGAGGTGACGATTGCCGGCGCCAAGAACGCGGCGCTCCCGGTGCTCGCCGCGGGCCTGCTGAGCGCAGAACCGCTGCAGGTAAACAACGTGCCCGGCGTGCGCGATATCGACACCGCCATCAAACTGCTTGAGCTGCTGGGCTGCGTTGTGCAGCGAGAGGGCGACCAGGTGCGTATCGACAGTAGCGGTGTGAATAACGTGCGCGCTCCGTATGAACTGGTCAAGACCATGCGCGGCGCCGTGCTCCTGCTGGGGCCGCTGCTGGCGCGCTTTGGCGAGGCCGACGTCTCCCTGCCAGGCGGCTGTGCCATCGGTGAGCGGCCGGTCAATGAACACATCGAGGGCCTGCGCGCTATGGGCGCGGAGATCACCATTGACAGTGGCTACATCAAGGCGCGGGCGGAACGTCTGCAGGGCTGCCGCTATGCTTTCGATATTCCGTCAGTCACCGGCACCGAAAACCTGTTGATGGCGGCGGCGCTGGCCGAGGGCGATACCGAACTGGAAAACGCCGCCATGGAGCCGGAGGTCGCCGACCTGGCGCGCCTGCTGAATGCCATGGGCGCGCGCATTCAGGGTGCCGGCACCAGCATCATCCGCATCCGCGGTGTCAGGGCGCTGCACGGCACCAGCCATGCCGTCCCGCCGGACCGCATCGAGACCGGGACCTTCCTCGCCGCCACCGCCGCTACCCGTGGCAAGGTCACCCTGCGCAATACCGACCCGTCCTTCCTGCTGCATGTACTGACCAAGATGCAGGCGGCGGGCGTCAGGCTGACCTGGGGCGACGACTGGATAGAGATCGACAGTGAAAACACACGCTGTCGTGCCATGAACGTGTCCACCGCTCCCTACCCGGCCTTCCCCACCGATCTGCAGGCCCAGTTCATGGCGCTCAACGCCCTCGCCGACGGCGTGGCGACGGTGGTCGAAAACATCTTCGAAAATCGCTTCATGCACGTGGCCGAGCTGCGCCGCATGGGGGCGGATATCGAGCTACAGGGAAACACCGCCATCGTACGCGGCCGCGAGCGCCTGCAGGGCGCGCCGGTCATGGCCACCGATCTGCGTGCCTCTGCCTGCCTGGTGATCGCGGCGCTGGCGGCGGACGGCGACACCACCATCGACCGCATCTATCACCTCGACCGCGGTTACGCCGGCATCGACGCAAAGCTGGCACGCCTTGGCGGCATCATCCGGCGCGTGTGATGACCGCTGACGGCGATGTAGCCTTCGTCCATTTCAGTGACCCACACCTGACGACCTTGCCACCGCTCTGGGGCGATGTCCCACTGGGTCCGAACCCCAATCGGCTGAAGCGGCGCCTCAGCCACCTGTCCTGGTCGCGCAAGCGGCGCATCGAGCACCGACGCGAGGTGCTCGACCTGCTGGTCGCGCATATCCAGCAAACCAGGCCGGCACAGATTCTGCTCACCGGCGACCTCACGCATATTGGTCTGGAGAAAGAATTTCGCGAGGCAGCGCAGTGGCTGCGGTCGGTGGCCTCGCCAGAGGACCTCGCGCTGGTGCCGGGCAATCATGACGCCACGGCGAATGACAGCCGTCAGTTTCAGCGCGATTACTGGGCCGATTACCTGCAGGGCGACGATGGCAGCGATACCTGGCCGTCGCTGCGCGTGCGCGGGGGCATTGCGTTTATCGGCCTCAATTCGGCTATTGTCACGCGGCCGCTGCTGGCCGCCGGGAAAATTGGCAACAGCCAGCAACAGCGTCTGCGGCAGTTGCTAAAGAACTGCCATGCGCAGGGTCTGTTCCGCGTTGTCTACCTGCACCACTGCCCTCTGCCGGGCCTGGAGAAATGGCGCAAGCGCCTGATCGACGCCACAGAACTGCGCAATACCCTCGCGCAAGCGGGCGTCGAACTCGTGCTGCACGGCCACGGCCATCGCCATCACCGGCACGAGCTGCACACCGTCACCGGTACGGCCCGGGTGATCGCCGCCCCCTCGGCATCGGCCCGCGGCCTGCACGGCAAGGACGTGGCCGCCTGCAACGCGTTTGCGCTTGGCAGGACGACAGATGGCGCGCGGGAACTGCGCCTTGCGCGCTGGGGTCTTAACCTGGCGGAAGACGCCATGGAGGTGATCGAAGAAACCAGTTGGCGTTATCCCTCGTAACCCCGCGCCAGCCGTGCAGGCATGGGGAACTACACCTCCCTTTGAAATACCTCTTCGTACTTATTTTCAATGGCCTGAATTTCACTGGCCGTCAGCGCTGAAAACTCCCTGCTTCGTGCACGGGCCGACAATCGTCCATTATTCTGCCGCAGAAACCTGATCAACAGATCAACCAGCCTGTCGGGCATGTCGATGTAGTTCTTCACAAAATCATTCAAGAGGTCATATCTCGTCAGATAGTCCACCTCATCCGGCAGCGTTTTGTTGACGGTTTCCTCAACGCATGCGAAGAAAAACTCCGCCTGTTTTGTCGCATCAAAATAGCGGTACAGGTCGACGGTATCGTTTATAACGTCGACGTTGCCGTGTTCTGTGGGACGCCACTCAATCAGGTCAAGTCGCGGTCTGGAATAATGTTCCAATGCCCTCCTGTAGTCGTCAATACGATCCAGAATCACCGCGGATATCGGAAACACCAAACCCCGGGGAACGAAGCCCGTTTCGGCCAGTACATGGTGAAACAGATAGCGGTGAATGCGGCCATTACCATCTTCAAACGGGTGGATGAAAACAAAGCCAAACGCAATCAGCGCAGCCGTGAGGACGGGATCATAGTCACTGTTCAGCAGGCGTTGCCAGGTATCGATCAACCCGGAGAGCAAGCTTTCCAGATCCTCAGCCCGGGCAGAGACATGCACTGGCATCGGCATACCTGTGGCGCGGTCGTGGTCACCGACGAAGCCGCCTTCGCTGCGGCAACCAGGATTTATGAAACGGGTGTCCGCGATAACCACAGATTGCAGATACTCCAGTTCAGCGACACTCAACTCCCGCTGTCCGGCCTGACCAAGTATTTTCCCCCAGCGTTCAATGCGACTGTGCGGTGGGCTCTCGCCTTCAATCGTGTAGGACGCCCTCGAGTCCTTGAGCAGTAAAAATGCTGCTGCACGGCTCAACAGGTCGGCATGCGTTCTCCCGGTGTGATCAACGGCCGCCTGTGAAAGATTCATCGCGATAAATCGATCCAGCGTTTCAGTGCGTCGGATCAATGGACAGAATTCACGTGTCCCAGGCAGATTGTTCCGAATGCGGTGGCGTCTGGAATCCTGCGGCGCAGCGGCGTACTGCAGCTTGTCATCAACCAGAGGAACGTAATTCCCCTGAGTCGCATCGTCCAGGATCAGATGTTCGCCTGTCAGCCATTCATACAGAAACCAGATGCGTCGGCTATAGCGCCCAGTTGGCTCCCTTCGGACAATGTTGGCGATTTCCTGGGGGTCAATCTTCGCAAACAGGGACTTGAGAACTGCCAGATCAATACCTTCGTATTTCAAGGCGAACGTGAGATGGCCCTGAAGCGTTTCCTCAGGCTGGTGTCGGGGAGTATAAAGTTGCCAGAAGTCGCGCTGCAGCTTTCTGTGTTTGCTGCCTATGGCACAAAGTCTGTCCGGCGCGGGCACTGTCAGCGTGTGACTGTGGATCAATGCGGCATAGCCCGCATAGACGGCTTCGGGCTCCAATACGGGAAAACCATGAAAAACGTTTACGTCTACTGATTTTTGATTATTTTCAGACATTTCCGTAATTTTTGATTAGATTTTAGCCGGTCCACTGCAGCGACGGCAGACTTTTCGTTTTAACTATCCCTCAAAGAATCCCGCACCAGATCCAGATCGGCAATAGAGTCAACGTCGATCGACGCATTGGCATAGGGCAGGATCACCGCGCGGATACGCAGGCCCAGACGCTTGCCGAGCTTGGCCAGGGCCTCGTCCAGCGGCAGCAGGCCAAGGCGGTAACGGATCACCGCCCACCAGCCGAGCATGCCGATGACCCGCAGCGGCTTCTTGCGCTGCTGCTCGATGCGACGCCAGAAGTCGGCGACGCTGCGGCCCTCCGGCGTCAGGAAGGCAAACAGGTTGCAGCCACAGAATTCGCCGTCGCTGAAGCGCAGCACGGTCTTGCGCATATTCGGATAGGCTTCCCGCACCAGTGCATAGGGGGCGAGGCCCACCGTCACGTCAACGTCGTTCGCCAGGCTCTGGCGCCCGAATGCATCCACCATCTCTGCGGTCAGCAGAGGATGATCTGCCGTCGTGAGCAGCACCGCCTTGTCGCTGTCGATATCCTGCATCACGCTGTGGGCACTGGTGCACGGCGACGCGCCGGGCGGCTGCCAGTCGAGGCTGCCCTCATTGATCCAGACCCTCAGATCGGGGGCGCTGTCCAGGGCAGACTGCTCCGGGCCGGAGAGAATCATGCGCTCGACGATGCGCGACTGGCGCAGCGCGCGCAGTACCCGGTAGACCATGGGTTCGCCGCCGATCTCGATCAGCGCCTTGCAGCCGCTGCTGGCGCGCTGGGACAGCGCGTCGTTCTTGTTGCGGTCTCCCGCGAGCACAATGGCGGTCATACGGTGGCTGTCAATGTCAGATTGCATGGGTACCTACAGGTCTTTTTTCAGGTCTTTTTCATACACGCGGTAACGCTTGTAGGCCTCACCGCCAATGGTTTCGATAATATTGCGCATGCCGTCGTTGTCCTCGAGGATCCAGCTCATCTCCACCTCGGTAACGCCGCGGGCATGCAGCGGCCTGCGCACCGCATCAATCACCATAAAGGCCAGCGCCGGGCCAAGCCGGGAGTGCTGGAAGGCCTGCTTTACGCCCATCAGCGGCACGCGGGCAGACTGCGGGTGACGAACCTTGAGCCGCCACAGCAGCTTTGCCCAGCCAAAAGGCAGCAGACGCCCGTTCAGGTCGCGCGCCGCCTCGTTGATATTCGGCAGTGCCACAATAAAGGCCACCGGCTCGCCGTCCACCTCGGCAATCTGCAGGTAATCGGCGGGCAGCAGCTTCGCCAGTGAGCTCACCGTGTGGCGCCACTCGTCGGCATCCAGCGGCACAAAGCCCCAGTTGTCCGCCCAGGCGTCGTTGAAGATCTCGCGCAGTGTGTCGGCTTCGGCCATGAGCTGACGACGGCGCAGCGTGCGCACGGTTACCCGGGGCGCCGCGTGCCGGACCAGTCGGGTCATGACCCGGGGCGCGTCAAAATCCGGGCGGATACGGTAGGCGAGCAGTTCGCGCACGCCGACAAAGCCCGCGGCCTCCAGTGCATCGCCGTACCAGGGCCTGGCGTGGCCCATCATCACGCTGGGTGGCGTCTCAAAACCCGAGACCAGCAGACCGACCTCATCGTTGATGTGCAGGTTCAAAGGACCACGCACGCGCTGCATGCCCTGGTCCCTCAGCCAGTCACACGCGGTAGCGAGCAGCTGGCGCAGCGTCGATTCACTGTCCGCCTCCAGCATGCCGAAATAACCGAGACCGGCCTGGGGCTCCAGCTGATCGATCTGCGCGCTGATGCGCCCGACCACGCAACCACCGTGATGCGCCGTCCAGGCCTGCCAGCGCGCATGGCTGGCGTAGTGGGAATCGGGAGCGAAACGCGATCTCTGCTCAATCTCGAGCGGGGCAACCCAGGCCGGATCGTCGCGGTAGAGCGTCTGTGGACAGCGGATGAAGGCGTTGAGATGCTGACGCGATGTGACCGGCAGTATGTCCAACGCCGTCTCCGGAAGTGTGCCCGGTAGCGTGTCCGGTAGTACATCCGGCACTGCCTGTTCCCGCTCTGCCACTCGCCCCCCTACTCATTTGTTATAGTCTCTCCCACAAGCGGCGAGTATACCGGCAGACGCCGCGTTTTTCGCGCTGCCGGGAACAAAAGGCCTGCCTGCGCAGTCCCAGAGAGAGTTCACCGACTTTAACACCCGCTTCATGGGTCACCGATAGGTCATTGACTGGCTTGGTATTTTTACCTTTTTATAGAGGCGTCCAAGGTGTTAACATGCTGCGCAAAAAGGGGAGTTGTGCGCCTGAGCGCGCACATAACGGGAGAGGGATCTTTTGCATATCGCGGCCACACCAACGGAACACGAGCTGCCTTTCCGGGCAGGGGATTTTGCGACTCTCACCCAGGCGCTGGACTACGCCAGCGGCGGTGAAACCGGCTTCAATTTTTACACGGGTCGCGGTCATATCTACGCGAAACTCCCTTTCAGCACGCTGCGCAAGGAAGCACGAACACTGGCCAGGCAGCTGCTGACACTGGGCCTGTCGCCGGGTGATCGAGTGGCGCTGGTAGCAGAAACCGACCCACACTTCGTGCGTTTCTTTTACGCCTGCCAGTACGCCGGCCTGATTCCCGTCGCTCTGCCCGCCTCTGTAAAACTCGGTGGCCACGAAACCTATGTCGCGCAGCTGCGTCGCCTGCTGCAGGCGAGCGATGCCGCTGCGGCGGTCGCTTCCGAGGGTTATCTCTGCTTCCTTACCGAGGCGGCAGAAGACCACGGTCTGCGGATGCAGGGTCTGCGCATGGTGGACACGCCAGACGCTTTCTATGCGCTGCCTGAAGAGGATATCGCTCTACCCGACATAGCCCCGGGCGACATCGCCTACCTGCAGTACACCTCCGGCAGCACGCGCTTTCCCCGCGGCGTCATTATCCGCCACGAGACGGCACTGGCGAACCTGCAGGGCATCATCCAGCACGGCCTGAATATCACCGGCAGCGACCGCCTCATGTCCTGGCTGCCCTTCTATCACGATATGGGCCTTGTGGGTTTTGTGCTCACCCCGGTGGCCGCACAGATTTCTGTGGATTACCTCGATACCCGTGAATTCGCCATGCGTCCGCGGCAGTGGCTGAAAATGATGACACAGTCGAAGGCCACCATCTCCTTCGCTCCCAGCTTTGGCTACGATCTCTGCGCGCGCCGTGTGCGCGAGAGCGATCTTGCAGGCTACGACCTCAGCCACTGGCGAGCGGCCGGCATTGGCGCCGAAATGATCCGCCCGCGCACGCTGGAATACTTTGCCGAAATGCTCGCGCCCTGCGGCTTTGACCGCCGGGCCTTTGTCGCGTGTTACGGCATGGCCGAGTGCACCCTCGGTGTCAGCTTCTCGCCGCTGCAGTCGGGCTACACGACGCACTACCTCGACAGCGATCGCCTGGCGGACCATCACGAGGCCGTGTTGATGGACACAGACGACAGTGACGGACGCGGTAGACAGTTTGTGAACTGCGGCGTACCGCTGCCGAGCTTTGAGGTGGAAATCCGGGACGTCGAAGGCAAGGCCCTGCCCGACTGGAAATCCGGCGTTATTCATTTGCGCGGCCCCAGCGTGATGTCCGGCTACTACAACCTGCCGGAAGAAACCGCAGATGCCCTGTGCGGGGATGGCTGGCTGAACACCGGCGACATCGGCTACCTCGCCGACGGCGTGCTCACGATTACCGGACGCAAGAAAGACCTGATCATTATCCACGGGCGCAATATCTGGCCGCAGGATCTGGAGCATCTTGCAGAGACCCTGCCGGAAGTCCGCGTTGGCGACGCCCTCGCCTTTTCGGCACCGGATCACGAGGGCGAGGAGCTGTGCGTGCTGGTTGTGCAGTGCCGCGACACCGACCCCAACCGTCGCCACAGCCTGGTGCGCCGGCTCACTGCCATGCTGCGCCAGGAGCTCGGACTGGACTGCTACGTCCGGCTGGTCCCGGTGCACTCCCTGCCGCGCACTTCGTCGGGCAAGCTGTCCCGGGCAAAGGCCCGACTCGACTTCATCGCCGAACACGGTGCCGACGAGCTGGGCGCGGTAGCGGAAGAGCTGCGCCTGCGCGTCGCATCCGCCTGAACATCGCTGCGCCGCTGCCATCGAACACCACCATCGCCCTCACCGGGGGTACCGGCTTTATCGGCCACGCCATCGCCCGGGCGCTGCGCGAACGCGGGCATCCTGTTCGTGCGCTGGTGCGCCAGCCCTCCGCAGCCGGCGCCCTCGATGCCCTGGGCTGCGAGCGGGTATCCGGAAGCCTGGAAGACCGCCACGCCCTGGCGCAGCTGGTAGAAGGCGCTGATTGCGTAGTCCACTGCGCCGGCGTGGTTCGCGGCGGACGCTACGCACATTTTCACCAGGGCAACGTCAACGGCAGCATCAACCTGTTCGAGCGCATCGCCACCCACAGTCGTCCGCCACGCGTCATCCTCTTCAGCTCACTGGCTGCGCGTGAACCCCGCCTGTCCTGGTATGCGCGCAGCAAGTATGCCGCCGAACAGGCGCTGCTCAACACGGCGCCGGCACAGGTGCCCTTCGACTGGACCGTGCTGCGTCCACCGGCGGTCTACGGCCCGGGGGACCGGGAAATGCTGCCGCTGTTCCGGCTGATGGCGCGCCGCGGCATTGCGCCGGTTCCCGGCAGCACGCAGGCGCGGGTGTCACTGTTGCACATCGACGACCTGGTAGCGGCGACGCTGGCGGTTCTCGACAGCGACCACAGCAGCGGCAGAACCCTGTCCCTGCACGATGGCCAGACGGGCGGCTACAGCTGGGAAGACATTGCCAGCACCGCCAGCCTGGCCTGGGGCCGACCGGTTGCACTGCGTCCGGTGCCGACACTGCTACTGAACCTGGTCGCCAGCAATAACATGCGCCTGGCGCGACTGACCGGTCGGGCACCCATGCTGACGCCCTCAAAGCTGCGCGAGCTGCGCCATGACAACTGGGTGTGTGACAACGACGCCATCCAGAGTACCTGCGACTGGCAGCCGCGCATCGGTCTCGCGGCCGGGCTCGCCTCACTGACCGGGGCGGTCGCCTGAGGCGCGCCTGAGGCGATGGCGGAGTTCATCCTCGGCAGTCCCCTCAAGCCGCTGGCGCGACGTTTTCCGCGCCTGCGTCGTGTCCTGTGGCGACTCGATGAAGGCTTTATCCGTCTGTTGCTGGGGCTGCTCCGCCGCCTGCCGGTGGACCGCGCATCGCGCATGGGCAGTCACCTGGGCGGTTTTGTCGGGCCGCTTCTGCGCAACAAGAGCCGGCTGCTCAAGGAGAATCTGGCCATCGCCTTTCCCGAGCGATCGGGCCACGAGCTGAACACACTGGTGCGCGACTGCTGGCGTCAGAGCGGGCGCATTCTCGCGGAGTTTCCGCGCCTGGAAAGGCTGACCACGGACACGGCACGTTTCGAGCTGGATACCCGGCTGTGCGACCCCGCCGCACTGCAGCCCTGCATCCTGCTGTCGGCTCATCTCAGCAACTGGGAGGTGATCGGTATCGGCCTGCAACAGCTCGGCGTGCCCCATGTTGCCCTGTATACCCCCCCGAGCAACCCTCACCTCGACCGCATGCTGCACGATTCCCGCACCGCGATGGGCACCGGGCTGCTGCCGAGGGATAACAGCGCACGGCAACTGCTGCGCGCAATGAAAGAGGGTCATTCCACAGCCATGGCAGTCGACAGACGCGTGGATGAGGGCGTGGACATCACTTTCTTCGGCCATCCCAAGGCCAGCACGCTGATGCCCGCGCGACTTGCCCTGAAACAGGGCTACGCCTTCATTCCCACACGGGTGCAGCGACTTGAGGATGCGCGTTTTCGCATCACGTTCTATCCACCCATTGAGCCGTCGGACCCGTTTGCAGACGAACGCGAGCGCGCCATCGACATGACGCAGCAGCTGCACCGGCAGTTCGAGACCTGGATTCGCGAGCAGCCGGCGGAATGGCTGTGCTCGAAACGGCTGTGGCCGCGTGGTACGACACCGGCAGGTGGTACTAATGCCGCGGGTCATGCGGTGCAAAGCGCCGGTGCGACACGCTACAATAAGGCCTCCTGAAAACTGACCCGCGATACTGCCATGGCGACCGAGACACAACACCAGTCGATCCGCCTGTTCGAGAATGATCTTCTCGAGCGGCTATCGCACGTGCACCCGATCACCCCACTGCTGTTCTGGGGCCCGGTGGCGGCCTGGCTGCTGTGGCGCGGC
Organism: Chromatocurvus sp.; assembly: GCA_046260765.1. Taxonomy (GTDB): domain Bacteria; phylum Pseudomonadota; class Gammaproteobacteria; order Pseudomonadales; family Halieaceae; genus Chromatocurvus. The sequence continues at coordinate 1,322 of JBHEOO010000036.1, read as the reverse complement.
GCAGCGGGTCACGATCTGGGCGCGGGCACGCTTGGCCTGCTGGCCATCGCCGGGATTGTCACCTGGACCTTCACGGAATACCTGCTGCATCGATTCCTGTTCCACTTTCCGGCGCGGAGCAGCCTTGGCAAGTGGCTGGTTTTTCTGTTCCACGGCAACCACCACGACGACCCGAAAGACAAGACCCGGCTGGTGATGCCACCCGCCGGCGCCATTCCGATCATGGCCGTGCTCTACCTGCTGTTCAGCCTGCTGTTGCCGGCGACCTGGCTGGATGCTTTCGGCGCCTTTTTCATCGTCGGCTACCTGATCTACGACTACATCCATTACGCCAGCCACCACTTTCCCATGCGCAACCCGGTGGCGAAGTTTCTCAAGCACTACCACCTCAAGCACCATTTTTCCGGCCAGGGCGGACGCTATGGCGTCAGCAGCCCGCTGTGGGACATGGTGTTCGGTACCCGGCCCCCCGAGACGCCCCGCAACAGCCGCTAACCGGTGGCCCAGTACTACCTCATTCCCAAAGCCCTGGCGGAACGCGTTCCGTCGCTGGGGCGACTGGCACAGCAGATTGAGGCGCGTTTTTTTCAGGCGCTGTTCTGGTGTGTGCAGCGCCTGTCGCCGGAGCGCGCCACGCGGGTGGCCCGCGCACTGTTTGGCCGCTTTGGCCCCCTGTCCGAGAAAGCGCGCAAGGCCGATGCCAACCTCGCCCTTGCTTTCCCCGATCGCGATGCCCAATGGCGACGGGACACGGTGCGGGAGATTTTCCGCTCCCTGGGCGAGTCCGCCGCCGAGTTGATCAAGCTGGAGCAGATCTGGCAGGAGCGGGACAGGCGCATCCAGTTCAGCATCCATCCAGCCGCGCAGACGGTGATCGATCGCGGCCAGCCGATCGTGTTTGTCTGTGCCCACGTCGGCGCCTGGCAGCTCACCAACCTGATTGCAAGACACGCCGGCCTGACCATCTCCACCGTGATCGCGCCCGAGTCCAACCCGCTGATGCACCGCTCACTGCAGCGGCTGCGCAGCGCCTTCGGCGTCGGCCTGATCCCCACCGACGCCGGCGTTCGTCCCCTGATACGCGAGCTCAAGGCCGGCAACTGCATTGGCCTTGCCACCGATACGCGGCTGAATACCGGCACGCTGCTGCCGTTTTTTGGCCGCGAGGCGCTGACCAATACCACCGCCGCGCGCCTGGCGCTGAGCACCGGCGCGGCACTGGTGCCGATCCACTGCGCGCGGCTCGGGGAGGCGCGCTTTCATGTGCGCGTGCTGGCGCCGCTGTGGTCACCCGCTCACCTGGGCGATGCTGCAGTCGACGC
>JBHEOO010000035.1:0-29245 GCA_046260765.1 Chromatocurvus sp. | reverse complement strand
CAACTGAGCTTATTTTATTATTAAATTTCAATGAGTTACGAATTACGCTCACTCCCACTCAATCGTCGCGGGCGGCTTGCTGCTGATATCATAAGTTACTCTGGACACCCCGGAAATCTCATTGATGATCCGGTTTGATACCGTTTCCAGAAGGTCGTAAGGGAGATGCGCCCAGCGCGCCGTCATGAAGTCCACGGTCTCGACCGCGCGCAGGGCGATGACATACTCGTAGCGCCGGCCATCGCCGACCACGCCAACAGACTTCACCGGCAGGAACACCGCAAACGCCTGGCTGGTCTTGTCGTACCAGCCGGCGCGGCGCAGTTCGGCGAGGAAAATTGCGTCGGCTTCGCGCAGCAGGTCGGCATATTTCTTTTTGACCTCGCCAAGAATGCGCACGCCAAGCCCGGGACCCGGGAAGGGGTGTCGGTAGACCATGTCATACGGCAGGCCAAGCTCGAGACCGATCTGGCGCACTTCGTCCTTGAACAGCTCTCGCAGTGGCTCTACCAGGGCCATCTTCATGGTCTCCGGTAATCCGCCGACATTGTGATGCGACTTGATTACGTGGGCCTTGCCGGTCGCGCCGCCCGCCGACTCGATCACGTCGGGATAAATCGTTCCCTGGGCCAGCCAGTTCACGTCCTGCAGCTTGGTCGCTTCGTCGTCAAAAACCTCGATAAAGGTGTTGCCAATGCGCTTGCGTTTGTCCTCGGGGTCAGCGACACCTTCGAGACGCGACAGAAACAGATCCTCGGCATCCACCCGAATCACGCGCACGCCCATGTTGCGACCGAACATCTCCATGACCTGGTCGCCCTCGTGCAGACGTAACAGGCCATTGTCGACAAAAACACAGGTCAGCTGGTCACCGATGGCGCGGTGCAGCAAGGCTGCGACCACCGAAGAGTCGACACCGCCGGACAGCCCCAGCAACACCTTGTCCTGCCCCACCGTCTCGCGCACGCGCTGAACAGCATCATCGACAATGTTCGCTGGCGTCCACAAACGGTCGCAGCCGCACAACTCGAGAACAAAGTGCTCGAAAATACGCCGGCCCTGCAGCGTGTGTGTCACTTCGGGGTGGAACTGAATACCAAAAAAAGGCTTCTCGCGATGAGCCATCGCAGCAATGGGGCAGCTATCTGTGGAGGCGGTGACATGGAAATCGCCAGGGACACCAGTGACCTTGTCGCCATGGCTCATCCACACGTCAAGCAGGCTGTCGCCACCCGCATCCACGTGATCGCGAATGTCGTGCAGCAGATCATTGTTAGCAGTCAGGCGAATCTGCGCGTAGCCGAATTCACTGGTAGGGGACGCCGAGACACTGCCGCCGAACTGCTCCGCCATGGTCTGCATGCCGTAGCAGATGCCGAGCACGGGAACGCCCAGCGTAAATACGCAGTCAGGTGCTCGAGGCGAGCCGGGCGCCGGCACCGATTCGGGTCCACCGGAAAGAATAATGCCGTTAGGAGCAAACGCGGCAATGGCGTCGTTGTCGATGTCCCAGGGTCGGATTTCGCTGTAGACACCCACCTCGCGAACGCGGCGTGCAATAAGCTGTGTGTATTGCGAGCCGAAATCCAGGATCAGGATTTTCTGGGCATGTATGTCTGTCATGAGCGGGATCCGCGGGCGACGACGTTCAACTAACGGGGTAGTTGGGCGCCTCTTTGGTGATCGAAACGTTGTGTACGTGGGATTCGGACATGCCCGCTGCGGTTACGCGAACAAAGCGCGGCTTGGTACGCATGGTCTCGATGTCCTGGCTGCCGGTATACCCCATCGCCGAACGCAGCCCACCCATGAGCTGGTGGATGATCGCAGACGCCGGACCCTTGTAGGGAACACGACCCTCTATGCCCTCGGGCACCAGCTTCTCAGACCCTTTGCTCGCATCCTGAAAATAGCGGTCGGATGAGCCGAGCTTGCCGGACATGGCACCCATTGACCCCATGCCCCGGTAGGCCTTGTAGGTTCTTCCCTGGTAAAGTTCAACTTCACCCGGCGCCTCTTCCACACCGGCAAACATGCTGCCCATCATGACCGAGTGCGCGCCGGCGGCGATCGCCTTGGCAATATCACCGGAAAAGCGGATACCGCCGTCCGCGATGATGCAGATGTCCGTGCCCTCAAGCGCGGCCGCGACGTTGGCGATGGCGGTCATCTGCGGTACGCCGATGCCAGTGACGATCCGCGTCGTGCAGATAGACCCTGGGCCGATACCCACCTTCACCGCATCGGCACCTGCTTCCCTGAGAGCGATCGCCCCCTCGGCGGTCGCAATATTGCCGCCAATGACCTGCACATCCGGGAAATCCGTCTTGATCTTGCGCACGCGATTGAGCACGTTCAGGGTATGCCCGTGAGCCGTGTCTACCACAAAAACGTCAACGCCCGCGCGCACCAGTGCCTCGACGCGCTCGTCTGTATCTGCACTCACCCCGACCGAAGCACCGACGCGAAGCTGGCCGTAACTGTCCTTGCAGGCGTGTGGAAAGCTTTCTGCCTTGTCGAAATCCTTGACCGTGATCATCCCGCGAAGGTCGAATTCATCGCTGACCACCAGGATTTTCTCTATACGGTGCTGGTGCAGAAGACGCTGCACCTCTTTCGAACTGGCGCCCTCCTTTACCGTCACCAGTTTGTCCCGCGGCGTCATGATGGTGGACACCTGCTTGTCGAGGCTGGTTTCGAAGCGCAGATCGCGACGGGTCACAATGCCGACCAGATCGTCGCCATTCAGTACCGGGACGCCGGATATGCCGTTGGACGACGTCAGTTCAATCAGCTCGCGTATGGTCGCCGATTGCTGGATGGTGATCGGATCCTTGACCACGCCGGACTCGTACTTCTTGACCCGGCGCACCTGATCCGCCTGTTCGGCAATGCTCATGCTCTTGTGGATGATGCCGACGCCGCCCTCCTGCGCTATTGCAATGGCGAGTCGCGATTCGGTAACGGTGTCCATCGCCGACGAGATCAGGGGAATGTTGATCGGGATACCGCGCGTCAGGCGCGACGCCAGCGTGACCCCTGTGGCGACGATGTCAGAATATCCCGGCAGTAACAGGACGTCGTCGAATGTGAGGGCTTCTTCTGCGATGCGAAGCATGCTGTGCCTCCGATTGGCGGCTAAATGGTAAACATGCAATTATAAGGCCTTCGACAACATCAGGTAAACCGGATCACTCCTTACTCTGTGTCTTCTTCGAACGCCACAAGCGCCCCTGCCCTCAGCGTCAGCCAGCTCAATCGTAAGGCCAGAACGCTATTGGAGAGCCACTTCGACTGGGTCTGGGTCGAGGGCGAAATCTCCAACTTTGTTTGCCCCTCTTCGGGACACTGGTATTTTTCTCTCAAGGATGAAGCGGCACAGGTTCGCTGCGCCATGTTCCGCAACCGCAACAATCGCCTGCGCTTCAGCCCTGGTAACGGTGAGCAGGTGCGACTGCGTGCCCGCGTTTCGCTTTACGAGGGCCGCGGCGAGTTTCAGCTGGTCGTGGAATTCATGGAGCCCGCGGGCGCAGGGGCACTGCAGGCGCGCTTCGAGGCACTGCGCAACAGTCTGCGCAGCGAGGGCTTGCTCGATGCGGACCGCAAAACGCCACTGCCAAAGACCATCCGTCACATTGCTGTCATTACATCGCCTACCGGTGCAGCAATCCACGACATTCTCACCGTCCTGCGCCGCCGCTGCCCCCTGATCGCGGTATCGCTGCTGCCGGTGGCGGTGCAGGGGCGCGAGGCCATAGAGGAAATCGCCCGCGCGATCGAGCGTGCAAATCGCTGGCAGCGCGAAGGGCTTTGTCATTTCGACGTGCTGCTGATCGGTCGCGGGGGCGGGTCACTGGAGGATCTGTGGGCCTTCAACGAAGAGCGTGTCGCGAGGGCCGTCGCCGCCAGCGACCTCCCCATTGTCAGCGCAGTCGGGCACGAAACCGATATCAGCATCGCCGATCTCGTGGCCGACGCACGTGCCGCGACGCCATCGGCGGCCGCCGAGCTGCTGAGCCCCGACCAGTCGATGTGGCTGGATCAACTGCAGCGGCACGCTCAGGATCTGCGCCGGCAGACCCAGCGTCAGCTGGACCGGCTCGGGCGTGAACTCCAGCATCTGCAGGCTCGGCTCAAGCACCCTGGCGTCGGCATCCGTGAGCGCAGCCAGCGCCTCGATGATTTCGAGGCACGCCTGTATCGTGCCCAGCGCCAGAAGCTGGGCCGATACCAGGCAAAGGTGGACTCACTCGCGGCGGGCTTGCGTCAGAAAAACCCGGCGCCACGCATCCGTGAGCGCCGCGCCATGCTGACTGTCACCGAACAGCGACTGCGGCAGGCTGTACAGCGACGCGTACAGGATCGCTCCACCCGACTGCGGGAGTTGGCCCAACTGCTGAATACACTGAGCCCACTGGCAACACTTCAGCGTGGCTACGCCATCGTGAGCCGCGCCGATGGCGGCATCGTGAGAGAAGCGGCGAAAGTCGAACGCGGGGCCAGACTGCAGGCGCAGCTGGCCGATGGAACACTGCAGGTCGAGGTTACCGGTATCGAGCGCGGGAATAGCGAATCCCGATAGGTCCGCAGTGCCAGCTCAGTATTTGGCAGGCAGGCGTGTATTGATGATGATGTGCCGCCCCTCAAAGCGAATGTACTCGCCTATTGTGAGATCCTTGAGGATGCGCGCGACCATTTCCCGAGAAGCCCCCACCCGATCGGCAATATCCTGCTGCGTGAGCTTGTCGGCAATATACAGAGTGCCATCGCCACGCTCCTCCGACAGATCCATGAGTACGTTTGCCACGCGACCGTAAACATCCTGGAGAGCCAGGCTTTTGACGTCTGCCGTAAGCTTGCGCACGCGTGACGCCAGGTTGCGGATGAGATGACGTGCGATATTCGGGTGCTCATCGAGCACCTGATTGAAATCATCCTTATACACGATACAGAAGGTGCATTTCTCAACGGTGCGCACTGACGCGGAGCGCGTGCTGTCATCCAGCAGGGCCAGTTCACCAAAGTAATCACCGCTGCCCTGGGTATTCATGATGAACTCCTTGCCATTCTTGTCACTGCAGTAGACCTTTACACGGCCACTTTCGATGACAAAGAGCGAATCAGCGGGATCATTCTCGTGAATGACCACAGTGTTCTTGGGAAAAGATCGGCGGGTGCTGCTTTCCGTGAGCGTGCCGATTTCATCGTCGGTCAGACCCTGGAAGATCTCTACTTGCTGCAACATATAGGCGTCTTTCCCCTTGGGGCCCGGAAGTTCACGAACCACTCAATAGTACCCTATGCTGTTGCGACTGTGCACCTTGCCCTCGGCATTTCCCCGACAGGCAGTGCACGGCTATACTCCCGGCGCATGGAACATGAAGAGCAGGAAAGCACGCTGCAGTCAGCGCCGCAGCCTCCGACAGATGCCGCCACCGTCTATCCCTGGCGCGAAGCCCTCCTGCGGGCCATCGGTGAGCTGCTGGATATCGCCGCGCCGGCGGGGCTAACGACAACGGCCTGTGAAGACTTCAAGAGCCTGCGCAAAGCCGCGGAGGACATGGCAGGCATGCTGGCCGATACCGCTGCACAGAGCCGGCATGATGTCCGCAATCAACTGAGCGCGTTGCGCGGGTATGGCGAAATGCTGGCAGAGCAGTTACCCGCAGGCAGTGCGGCAGCACTGTCGGCTGCGCTGCAGCGCCTTCTCCTGGCAACCCGCAGCGCGGAAGACCCCACGTCGCCGGACCTTGAATCCGGCGCAGGTATTACCATAGCAGGTGAGCCCGGCTTCATTCTCGCCGTGGATGATCGCCTGGAAAACAGGGAGCTCGTCGCACGCTACCTGTCACGCTGCGGCCATTCCGTTGTCACTGCGGCCAGCGGCGAGGAAGCGCTGGTCATTCTTGGGCAGGCCGATGTCGATGTGGTGCTACTTGACCTGCTGATGCCGAACATGGACGGCCATGAGGTTCTGCAGCTGATAAAAGAGCATCCAGACTGGCATGCAACCCCGGTGATCGTGATCTCAGGGCATCAGGACATGCAGGGCATCATCCGCTGTATCGAGGCGGGCGCCGACGACTATCTGTTCAAGCCTTTCAACCCGGTGCTGCTGCAGGCGCGGATAAAAGCCGGTATTGAGCGCAAGCGCTGGCACGACAGGGAGGAGCAGTACCGCCAGCAGCTGGAGCGCAACGAACAGTTCATTCGTGCGACATTTGGCCGCTATCTGTCAGACGAGATCGTCACCGATATCCTCGAGCGGCCAGAGGGTCTGGACCTTGGCGGTAAGCTGCGGGAGGTGACCATTCTCATGTCAGACATTCGCGGCTTCACCACCCTGTGTGAGCAACTGGAGCCGACCGAGGTGGTGCGCATGCTCAACCGCTATCTGGGCGCCATGACAGATATCATTCTCAGCTACCAGGGCACGATCGATGAATTCATCGGCGATGCCATCCTCGCCGTTTTTGGCGCACCGCAGCATCGTGAGGACGACGCCGATCGCGCCGTGCAGTGTGCGCTCGCCATGCAGGCAGCCCACGACGCGCTGAACCGGGAGAATGCCAGGGAGGGCTTTCCGGCTCTGCACACCGGTATCGCCCTGAACACCGGACAGGTCATCGCCGGCAACATCGGCTCGGAAAGACGCAGCAAGTATGGCTTTGTAGGCCACGCCATGAATGTCACGGCGCGCATCGAAGACGTCACACGCGGCGGCGACGTGGTGATTGCTGACGCCACACTGCAGAAACTTCAGGGCCGGTACCGCGTCGATGACAGCCGCGAGATCCGTGCGCCCGGAATGGATGACCCACTGCACATTCATCGAGTGCTGGGCGCGCTGCCATGAAAGCCTCCTGCATTCTCCTGGTAGAGGACAACGAGCTGGGTCGGGACATGCTCAGCCGCCGCCTCGGTCGCGCGGGCTTTGAGGTAGTAACAGCCGCAGACGGAGAGCAGGCCCTGAAAATCATGCGTGAGCGGAAACCCGCGCTGGTGCTCATGGATATGAGCCTGCCGGTGATGGACGGCTGGACCGCCTGTCGCAGCGCGCGGGCCGATCCCCGAATGCGTCAGATTCCGATCATTGCCCTCACGGCGCATGCCATGGCGGATGATCGTCAGAGTGCGCTTGCTGCAGGCTGCGATGACTTCGCCACAAAGCCTGTGGACTTTCCGCAGCTGCTGGAAAAGATCCGGACCTACATCCCGTCATGAGCCTGCGCCGCCGACTGACGCTGTCGCTATTCACCATTCTGGTGCTGTTCGCCGTCAACGTTGGCACGCACTTCTGGGGCAGTTATGCGCGTAGCGAGAGTATGGTTGCTTACCGGCAGGCGGTGGAAGCGGCCCAGCTGTCCACGGAGCTGGAACAGATGCTGAACGACCAGCGCCAGCAGATTCTGGTGCTGGCAACGCTCCGCGAAACCACAGATGATCGGCTTGACGACCGGGAACAGGAGCGTGCGGTTTCAGATATCGGCAACATCCGCGAGCGCATACGCAATCTCGGCGCTCTGAGCCGCGATGTCACCCAGCTACAGTTCGAACGCCTGCTGGGCAGCGGCAATACGCTTCTCGACGAGTGGCTGTCGTTCTATCGCAACTACAACGACGAGGCCTTCGCCGCTGAGGTAGATGATCCCCTGCCCTTTCTCGAAGCCAGCCAGCGACTCAAGGAGCTGGAACAGCGCCAGGCATTCATCGCGGTGCAGCGTGCCAGCGTTATCGACCGCACCATCGCGCTCACCGATCGCATTACCGTTATTGGCTTCATCGCTTCAATATTCCTGACCGCAATTCTGGGCTTCTTCCTGGTCAGCTACACCAATGACTCGCTAAAGCGACTGAAGCGGGGCACTGAACGCATCGGCAGTGGTGACCTCGACTATCGCATCGAGGATATCGACGACGATGGAGAACTCGGCGACCTGGCGGATGCCTTCAACACCATGTCCGACAAGCTGCGCGCGGCAATTGAGGAAGAACAGCAGGCAAAACGCGACGCAGACGAGGCCAACGCCGCCAAAAGCATTTTCCTCGCCAACGTCAGCCATGAGCTACGCACGCCGTTGAATGCGATAATCGGCTACAGCGAAATGCTGCACGACGAGCTGGATGACCGGAAGCGAATCAACCGACAGCAATTTCAGGAAGATCTGGGGCGCGTCACCCTCTCGGGCCGACAGCTTCTGGCGCTGATCGACGACATACTCGACCTGTCCAAGATTGAAACCGGAAAAATGGCCCTGAATTTTGAGAAATTCCGACCCGAGGCGGTTCTGCACCACGTCTGCGAGAGCCTTGTTCCGATACTCCAGAAAAAAAACAACCAGCTGACTATCGACTTTGCCGAGGATTTGCCGACGCTGCACTCAGACGCCGGCAAGTTCCGCCAGGTCCTGATCAACCTGCTGAGCAACGCCAACAAGTTCACCCACGAGGGCAATATTTCCCTGTCCGCCCGCCGCGGCGGCGCGCCCTACGACCTATGGATCGCCGTTGCCGATACAGGCATCGGCATGACGCAAGAGCAGCAGGAGAAGGTCTTCGAGGCCTTTGTTCAGGCCGAAGCGGGAACCAGCGCTGCCTATGGTGGGACGGGGCTGGGACTTGCGATCAGCCGCGAGTACTGTCAGCTCATGGGCGGACGACTATCAGTCGACAGCACGCCCGGGGGCGGCGCCACCTTTACTATCGAGCTTCCCGCTGACCCAGGGTCAATTCCCGCAGCCGCTTGAGCGCCTGCTCGCGCTTCTCCAGATCTTCCTTGAGGATGGCATTACTGCTCTCGAGATCGTCCAGGTGCTTGGCCTGCTGCAGAAAAGCGTCCAGCGCTTCGTAGAGCATTGCAATGCTGTCGTTCAGCTGCATGTCCTCGCGATAGTCACGCTGCAGCTGCGTAAACGAGATCAGTGCAGCATCAGCATCGTAGAATGGACTGCGAGGCAGCATGCTGACATAGGCAATAGCCAGCTCCGATTCCCAGCGAGCGGTGTCACCCTTTTCCAGACGCTGGTAGCGCTGAAACTGCTGCACCGCCTCAATATACTCGCCGCGGGCAAGCGCCTGCATGCCGCGCTCGAGAAACGTATAGTCCACCACGCCTTCGTCTGGCTGGCAGTTGCAGTCGCCAGGCTCAGGCAGGTTGAGGTTCAGTTCCACATCGCGACCCGCACGCTGAGCTGTCGGCACCGGTTCGCTCTCGGGCTCGGGCGCGTTTATGACGCAGGCCTGCAGAAGAAGTATCAGCACCAGGCACGCCGTCCGGGGATACGCCTGTTGATAAATCATATTCACCTCCGGGTCACTCCGGTCGAAGATGTGGAAACAACAGCACATCGCGTATGGAGGGCGAATCGGTCAGCAGCATGACCAGGCGATCGATGCCGATGCCCTCGCCGACAGTCGGCGGCATACCGTATTCCAGTGCACGCACGTAGTCGTGATCGTAATGCATGGCCTCCTCATCGCCCGCCTCTTTCTCTGCCACCTGATCGCGGAAACGCGCAGCCTGGTCCTCCGCATCATTGAGCTCGGAAAAGCCGTTAGCGAGCTCGCGACCGCCGACAAAGAACTCGAAGCGCTCGGTGACAAACGGATCATCGTCGCTGCGGCGCGCCAGAGGCGACACTTCCGTCGGGTAAGCGGTTATGAAGGTGGGTTGATCCAGTCGATCCTCTACGCTGTGTTCGAAGATCTCCAGCTGCACCTTGCCGAGACCCCAACTATCCTTAAGGGGGATACCGAGTGACGTTGCAAGCGCCCGGGCTGCCGCCGCCTCGCCGAGTTGCTCCGCGGACACATCAGGATTGTATTCAAGGATTGAGTCGAACAGCGTCAGGCGCCGAAACGGCCGGGAGAAGTCATAATCCGTACCCTGGTAATGCACCGTGGTGCTGCCCAGCACAGACTCCGCCAGTCCCCTCAGCATGTTTTCGGTCAAGTCCATGGCATCGCGATAATCCGCATATGCCCAGTAATACTCGAGCATGGTGAACTCGGGATTATGCCGGGTAGATAGTCCCTCGTTACGGAAATTGCGATTGATTTCGTAGACGCGTTCGAAGCCACCGACGGTGAGACGCTTCAGATAAAGCTCCGGTGCGACGCGCAGGTACATGTCGAGATCCAGCGCGTTGTGGTGGGTGACAAACGGTTTTGCGGCGGCACCACCGGGAATCACCTGCATCATGGGTGTCTCCACTTCCATGAAGCCGCGCTGATTCATGTACTCGCGGATGAAGGTGACAATCCTTGAGCGACGCTCGAACACCAGGCGGGAGTCCGCGTTTACGATCAGGTCGACGTAGCGCTGCCGATACCGAAGTTCCTGGTCGGATAAGCCGTGGTATTTGTCCGGCAGCGGCCGCAGCGCCTTGGTCAGCAGCCGGGCCTCCTCCATGTTGATGTAAAGATCGCCCTTGCCGGATTTGTGCAGGGGTCCGCGGGCAGCGACGATATCGCCGAGATCCCAGGACTTGATACCGTCCAGTGTTGCGGCGTCGAGCACCTTGCGATTGATGTATAGCTGTATCTGCGCCGAGCCGTCCTGTATCAGCAAAAACGCCCCGCGGTTACGCACCAGACGCCCGGCCACGGCGTACTCGTCATTGCGCTGCTCCAGATCGTCCTTGGCCGAATCGCCGTAACGCGCCTGCAGCTCGGCGGCCATGGCAGTGCGACGAAAATCATTAGGAAACGCGTTGCCTCGCTCGCGCAGCCCGGCGAGCTTGGCACGCCTCTCGGCTATCAGTCGGTTTTCGTCCTGTGCGTCTTCAGCCGCCTGCTGAGAATCGCCGTTTGCTTCCGTCATAGCCAGTATCCGCCTATAGGCCGCTCTTCAGCGACGCCTCAATGAAATCATCGATGTCACCGTCAAGCACGGCCTGTGTGTTAGTCGTTTCCACGCCGGTGCGCAGATCCTTGATGCGTGAGGCGTCGAGCACGTAGGACCGTATCTGGCTGCCCCAGCCGATATCCGCTTTGCTGTCTTCCATCGCCTGCTTTTCTTCGCTGCGCTTGAGCACTTCCATTTCATACAGCTTGGCGCGCAGCAGCTTCATGGCGTTGTCGCGGTTCTGGTGCTGCGAGCGCTCGGTCTGGCACTGCACGACAATACCTGAAGGCGCGTGCGTGAGACGCACGGCGGAGTCGGTCTTGTTGATGTGCTGTCCGCCGGCGCCCGAGGCGCGATAGGTGTCTACACGCAGATCCGCAGGGTTGATGTCGATCTCAATGTTGTCGTCGATCTCGGGGGAGACGAAAACCGAGGCGAAGGACGTATGCCGCCGGTTCCCCGAATCGAAGGGCGATTTGCGTACGAGTCGGTGCACGCCGGTTTCGGTGCGCAGCCAGCCGAAGGCGTACTCTCCCCCGAACTTGATGGTGGCGCTCTTGATCCCTGCCACCTCGCCAGCAGACACCTCGATCAGCTCGGTGTCGAAACCCTTGGCCTCACCCCAGCGCAGATACATGCGCAACAACATTTCACCCCAGTCCTGCGCCTCGGTGCCTCCCGAGCCTGCCTGTATGTCGAGATACGCGTTGTTGGGATCCATTTCCCCGCTGAACATGCGGCGAAATTCCAGTTTTGCCAGCAGCGCATCCAGCTGGTCGATTTCTGTTTCCACCTCCGAGAGGGTATCCGTATCGTCTTCGGTGGCCGCGAGTTCGATGAGATCGCTGGTGTCACGGGTGCCACTGGTCAGCGTTTCCAGCGTCTGGACAATGTTCTCAAGCGATGCCCGCTCCCTGCCAAGCTCCTGCGCGCGCTCCGGATCTTCCCAGACACTGGGCTCGGCGAGCTCGTGTTCGACTTCTGTCAGGCGCTCCTTGCGTCCATCAAAGTCAAAGATACCCCCTAAGCACGTCGGTGCGCGCTTCCATATCCTTTAATCGTTGCAAGATGAGATTGATTTCCAACATGGCGATGGTTTCCTGTGAAGTAGCCGCCCATTCTACCGCAGGCACGCCACCCGCGTGAACGCGTCTGTACTAGCCATCTGCTGCCGGGACTACCGTAAGGTGCTGTACAACCAGCTGTAGGCTGCGCTGCCCGCGGAACTCGTTCACGTCAAGGCGATACACCAGCGACAGAGACTGCGCCTCTGGGTCTGGCCATATCGCGGGGTCGATATTGAAGGCAATGGCGTCCAGCAAGCGATCACTCCCGGGGACCCGCAGCACCAGCTTCAGATGACGCTCGCCGACGAGCCGCTGACTCATAACGTCGAAGCAACCGTCAAATACTGGCTCGGGGAAGTGCTGACCCCAGGGTCCTGCCAATCGCAGTTCCTCCGCGAGGGCGACATCGAACTCCGCCGCTGCGAGTCCTCCGTCGCTGTGTAGCAAGGCCTCAAGATCCTCGGCACTGGCCACCCGCTCAACCTCCGCCGACAGCGCCTGCGCAAAATCGCTCAGCGCCGACGCCGGGAGACTCAGTCCCGCAGCCATCGCGTGCCCGCCGAACTTGCCGATCAGTCCCGGATGACGCGCATCAATAGCCGCGAGCACATCGCGGATATGGACGCCGGGGATGGAGCGTGCCGAGCCCTTCAGTTCACCCTCCTCCGCATCGGCGAAGGCGACGACAGGGCGGTGCAGGCGCTCCTTGATACGCGATGCGAGTATGCCGACAACGCCCTGGTGCCAGCCGGGCTCGTAGAGCGCCAGCGCCGCGGGTACCGGCAGCCTGTCAATCTGCATACTGCCAAGCAGACGCAGCGCTTCGTCCTGCATGCCGCGCTCGATGAGGCGCCTGTCGCGGTTGAGCTGGTCCAGCCGGCGGGCGTAGCCAGAGGCAACGGACTCGTCGTCAGCCAGCAGACACTCAATACCGATGGACATATCATCGAGCCGACCTGCCGCGTTCAGTCGTGGCCCGACCGCAAAACCGAGATCGCTCGCCACCACCCCCGCCGCCCTGCGGCCTGCAACCTCCAGCAGCGCGCGTATGCCGGCGCAGGCACGCCCCGCGCGAATCCGCTGCAGGCCTGCCTGCACCAGTATGCGGTTGTTGTGATCCAGTGGCACCACGTCGGCAACCGTACCGAGAGCCACGAGATCGAGGAATTGGCCAAGGTGCGGTATTGCCAGACCCTGCTGCTCGAACCAGCCCAGTTCGCGCAGATGTCGACGCAGTGCCAGCATGACGTAAAAGATTACGCCGACGCCCGCCAGATGCTTGCTCGGAAAATTGCAGTCTGGCTGATTCGGGTTGACGATAATCCCCGCAGCGGGTGTCACCTCCCCGGGAAGGTGATGATCAGTAACGAGAACATCAATACCGGATGCGACCGCGGCTGCAACCCCGTCAACGCTGGAAATACCGTTGTCCACGGTAATGATCAGGTCCGGCGATCGCTCGCGGGCGAGGGCGACGATCTCCGGGCTCAGCCCGTAGCCGTAGTCAAACCGATTGGGCACGAGATAGTCCACCCGGGTGCCACCGAAGGCCCGCAGCGCGCGCACGGCCAGCGCACAGCTCGTCGCCCCATCGGCGTCAAAATCGCCAACCAGCAGCAGGGATTCCCCCTCCCTGAGCGCCTGCGCCAGGCGCTGCGCTGCGCGGTCGACATGCAGCAGGCGATCGGGTGACAGCAAGCCCGCAAGATCAAGATTCAGCAGCGCCGGGTCAGTAACACCTCGTGCCGCATAGGTGCGCGCCAGCAGTGGATGCAGGCCAGTCTCGCGCAGTGCCCGGTCATCGCCGGGCTCGCGGCGCATGAGGCGCCGCGTGGCTTTGTCGAGCAGTTCCCGCCGCATCAACGGCGAATCTGCGCCGCCATCGCCGCGTGCACGGCCTGCAGGTCATTGGCAATCACGGTGTAATGCTCACGTCTGTCGAAGAGGTCGGCCAGATGTGCGGGCAGGCGCGGCGCCTCGGTAACGCCGGCCGCTACCGCGGCGTCCGGGAATTTCGCCGGATGCGCAGTCGCCAGGGTAACCATGGGTGTGCCAGGCGTCGCTGCCTGTACGGCCGCGCGATAGCCAATGGCACTGTGCGGATCGAGCAGATACCCACATTCTGTCCAGGTGCGGGCGATCTGCTCGCAGGTGGCCTCGTCATCGACACGCACACTGGCGAACAGCTCACGGGCCTTTGCCATCGCGACATCGGAGAGCGTGATATCGCCGGCGTCAAAGCGCGCCATCAATGCGGCGAGGGCGGCGCCATCCCTGCCATAGAGATCAAACAGCAGCCGCTCGAAGTTGCTGGATACGCTGATATCCATGCTCGGCGACAGCGAGGCCTGCAGCGGCTGGCGCGCATACACGCTGGTGGTCATGATGCGGTGCAGCACATCGTTACGATTGGTTGCAATGACCAGACTCTCGATGGGAAGCCCCATCCCGCGGGCCAGATACCCGGCAAAAATATCGCCGAAGTTACCGGTCGGAACGGAAAACGACACAGGTCTCGCCGGTGCACCCAAGCCGAGAGCCGCGTAGAAATAGTAGACCACCTGCGCCATGATTCGCGCCCAGTTGATCGAGTTGACCGCCACCAGGCCGCGTCCGTCGGGCAGAAAGGCCCTCTCTCGAAAGCTGGCCTTGACCATTGCCTGGCAATCATCGAAGTTCCCCTCCACCGCCAGGTTATGAATGCCAGCGCCCTGCACAGTCGTCATCTGCCGGCGCTGGACCTCGGACACACGCTGGTGCGGATGCAGAATAAAGATATCCACGTTGCCGCAGCGTCGGCACCCTTCAATAGCGGCAGAACCCGTGTCGCCGGATGTCGCACCCATGATGACCACCCGGTCACCGCGTCGCTCAAGCACATGATCCAGCAGGCGTCCCAGCAGCTGCAGCGCAAAATCCTTGAAGGCCAGCGTTGGACCGTGGAAAAGCTCCAGCAGCCACTGGTCATGATCCAGCTGAACCAGCGGCGCGACCGCGGGATGACGGAAAGTGGCATAGGTCTCGCGCACGATGGCGGCAAGGTCCTGTCGATCGATGCAGTCGCCCACGAACGGCGCGATAATCCGCTCGGCGAGCGCCGGATAGTCCAGCGTCGCCATGCCGACGAGGTCGGCCTGAGAGAACTGCGGCAGGGATTCCGGCACGTACAGGCCGCCGTCTTCCGCGAGCCCGGTCAGCAAGACCTCCTCGAAATTCAGGCTCGGCGCTGCGCCCCGCGTGCTGACGTAACGCATCAGCCGTCCTGCCCGTCGAGTGTTTCAACGCGAATTCTGGTTACCGGCGCAACAATGACATCCAGGGCTTCGATCGAGGCGACGGCGCGATCCAGATTCGACTGGCTCGCAATATTAGTGATCACGACGACCGGCACCTGCCTGGCGCCGCCCTTGGCAGCCTTCTGTATGAGCGCCTCGATACTGATACCCTGGGCACCGAGAATGCTGCTGACCTGCGACATGACGCCTGCCTCATCCTTTGCCGTCAGCCGCAGATACCATGCGGTTCTCACCTCACCCATTGGAATGATCGGGAGGTCCCGGATGGCAGCCGGCGTCACGCCCAGCGGGGGCACGGTGCAGCCCTGATCCGCAGACAGCTGGCGGGCCAGGTCTATGCTGTCGGCAACAACCGCGGAGGCGGTGGCCGAGCCGCCGGCACCGGCACCGTAATAAAGCGTTGGTCCTACCGCATCACCTTCGACGAGGATCGCGTTTTTGACGCCGTTGACGTTGGCCAGCAGCAGATCCATGGGCAACAGGGTTGGGTGGACCCGCAACTCCACGCCCTGCTCTCCCTGGCGTGCTACACCCAGGTGCTTGATGCAGTAACCAAGCTCACCGGCGTAGGCAAGGTCCTCCGGCGTCAGCGTGCTGATGCCCTCGGTGTAGATAGCGTCGAAGCGCAGCGGCATGCCGAAAGCAATGGCAGCCATGATGGTAAGTTTGTGCGCGGCGTCGATGCCCTCGATGTCAAAGGTCGGGTCGGCCTCCGCATAACCCAGCGCCTGTGCCTCGGCAAGGACATCGGCAAACTGGCGTTTCTTGTCGCGCATTTCCGACAGGATAAAGTTGCCGGTGCCGTTGATGATACCCGCCAGCCATTCAATGCGGTTCGCGGCCAGTCCCTCGCGCAGCGCCTTGATCACGGGAATGCCGCCGGCAACGGCCGCCTCGAAACGCAGACTGACGACATGCTCTGCGGCAAGCGCGAAGAGCTCGTTGCCCTGCTCAGCTATCAGGGCCTTGTTCGCCGTTACCACCTGTTTGCCGGCGCGTATCGCTGCGCGGACGATATCCCCTGCATGATCGGTGCCGCCGTAAGCCTCGATCAGAATCTGTACCCCGGGATCGGCGATGACGTCGCGGTAATCCCGGCTCACAGTGATACCCTGGGCCTCCAGATCCTTGCGTTCATAGCGCGTGCTCACGTGCACCACACGCAGGGGCGTGTGCGAGCGCTCCGTGATCAGGTCAGCGTTTCGGGAGAGCACTTCGAGGACGCCACTGCCCACGGTGCCCAGACCACAGATACCAATCGTTACATCCTTCACTCGGCGCTTCCTGTTCCTGGTTGATGACGGGTGCCGTGACGCAGCATACGCTTGATGTTGCGTATGGCCTGGCGCGTGCGGTGTTCATTCTCGATCAGGCCGAAGCGCACATAGCCCTCGCCGTACTCCCCAAAACCAATGCCCGGCGATACCGCAACTTTTGCCTCCTGCAGCAGCTTCTTGCTGAATTCCAGCGAACCCATAGCCCTGAATGCTTCGGGAATTTGCGCCCACACAAACATGGTGGCGCGCGGTGGCTCAACCGGCCAACCCGCCGCTTTGAGCCCGGCACAAAGAATGTCACGCCGCAGCCGGTACATGCGATTGATATCGCTGACACAGCCCTGGTCTCCCTCAAGCGCGGCGATCGCCGCCACCTGCACGGGCGTGAACATGCCATAGTCGAGATAGGATTTCATGCGCGCGAGTGCCCCGACCAGGGTCCTGTTGCCGCAGCAGAAGCCGACGCGCCAACCGGGCATGTTGTAGCTTTTGGACATACTGAAGAATTCAACTGCGATATCACGCGCGCCCTCCACTTCAAGAATAGAGGGCGCCACGTAGCCGTCAAAGCACAGGTCGGCATAGGCGAGATCCTGCACGACCCAGATATTGTGCTCCCGGGCGATTGCCACCACCTTGCGAAAAAAGTCGAGCTCAACGCAATGCGTGGTCGGATTGGAGGGAAAATTCAGCACCAGCATTTTCGGTCTCGGCCAGCTGTTGCGGATGGCGTTTTCCAGCTCCTCAAAAAAGGTCACTTCATCCGACATCGGTACGTGGCGGATATCGGCACCGGATATCACAAAGCCATAGGGGTGAATAGGATAGGAGGGGTTCGGCACCAGGATGGCATCGCCCGGTCCAGTCGTGGCCAGTGCCAGGTGCGCAAGGCCTTCCTTTGAGCCGAGGGTGACGATCGCCTCGGTCTCCGGATCCAGCTGGACAGCATAGCGCCGCTGGTACCAATCACAGATGGCCCTGCGCAGCCGCGGGATGCCGCGTGACTGGGAGTAGCGGTGGGTATCGCCGCGGCGCGCGGTTTCTACCAGCTTGTCCACGATATGCGGCGGCGTCGGCTGGTCCGGATTGCCCATGCCAAAGTCAATGACGTCTTCACCGCGCGACCGGGCGCTGTGCTTGAGATCACCAATGACCGAGAAGACGTAAGGTGGCAGACGGCTTATGCGCTGAAACTGCTCGTCCACCCGACTCAGTCCAGACCCATGACCGACAGGAGATCATCCACCGGGCGATAGCCGGGTATCATCTGACCGTCCGCGGTAATGATGGCCGGGGTACCGCGGACACCCATTTCCTGACCCAGTTCATACTGGCGCGCCACGGGGTTCCCTGCGCAGACGTTGTCAGCAACGGCCTCACGGTTCTTCATGCGCGTCAGCGTGTCCCGGGGGTTGCTGGCACACCAGGCGGTGGCAAGCTGGCGGAATCCATCCGAACCGACACCGGAGCGGGGGTACGCGAGGTAGCGAACCTCCACACCGCGCCTGTTGAGCTCCGGCACTTCTTTGTGCAGCTTCTGGCAGTAAAAACACGTGGTGTCGGTAAATACAGTAATGTAGCCGCGGGTCTCGCCCGTGGCCGGAAAAATGATCATCTCATTCATGGACACCGCGGCCAGCAAGGCCTCACGCTCCGTATCCCTGCGCTGCTCTGCGAGGTTGACATAACCGGTCGGACCCACAGCGTAGAGATCACCGATGATGAAAAATGCGCCGTCCTCGCTGGCGTAAACCAGGGGGCCGTCCTTGAACTGAACCTCGACCATGCCAGGCAAATCACTGTAGCGTGCGGATTCGACGCTGAGACCCGCGCCCGGCACCTCAATGGCAGTACGCAGCTGCGCCAGAACCTTCGCCGACACCGCCTCACCGACGTCGGCCCGGGACGTCATCGAGGGCAACGTCAGGACAACGCCAATGGCAAGAATCAGAGCTCTAATCATGGACTGTACCTTTTCCCGTTTCTGGATAATCAATGCACCGTCGCTGTCGGCACGATGCTTGGGCCCCTGGCGGCCTGGATAGTTCAGGTCGATAAAAACCGGCAGCCGTTTATCCCCGCGGATGATGCCGCGCATGCAGGTCCTGTAGACGCTGTCTCGCCACATGGGTGTATATCTGGGTTGTCGTCAGATCACTGTGCCCGAGCAACATCTGGACCACCCGCAGGTCGGCACCGTGGTTGAGCAGGTGAGTGGCGAACGCGTGCCGCAGCGTGTGTGGCGACAGCGACCGGCTTATACCCGCCGTACGAGCGTGTATCTTAATACGATACCAGAACGTCTGGCGAGTCATCTGCCGCCCGCGCCGGCTGGGAAACACCACATCCGCAGGCACGCCGCGGAGCAATTCCGGCCGTGACTCCCTGAGAAATTGCTGCAGGAGATAAAGCGCCTCCTCCCCCATGGGCACCAGACGCTCTTTATTGCCCTTGCCAAAGACTCGAAGGACCCCCTGATTAAGGCTGACCTGCGACATTTGCAGCGATGTCAGTTCAGATACGCGCAGGCCGCAGGCATACAGTAATTCCAGCATTGCGCGGTCCCGCAGGCCCAGCATATCGCTGGTATCGGGCGCAGCGAGCAGTTTTTCCACATCGGATTCGGAAAGCGACCGCGGCAGCGGCCGACCGAGTTGCGGACTGTCGACATCCAGCGTGGGATCCACCGTCAGCCGCGCCTCGCGTAGCTGATAGCGATAGAAACCACGCAGGCAGGACATCAGTCGCGCAGCGGAGCGCTGCGACCCACCGTCGCCGAGGCGACTGCCCAGGTAGCGCTGCAGGTCCGACCGGGTTGCCTGCATGATCGTTCTGGCGCAGTCCGCGACAAGAAACTCATCAAACTGCCGCAGATCGCGGCGATAGGCGCTGAGGGTATTGTCAGACAGGCCCCTCTCGATCCACATGGCATCGACGAAGCGCTCTATATCAGGGTGTACGCTGGTTTGCGAGGCGCGAGCCATAGTCACCGTCTATTTTAAAAGCGCGGCACGGCAGGACCCGACGATGACCCTGTTCGACCCGCCCTGCGAACACAAAAAAGCGGCCACTCGGGCCGCTTCTGTCACCATCGTCGCTCTAACGAGACAGCTTTTCCTTGATCCGCGCTGCCTTGCCGGAAAGATCCCGCAGGTAATAAAGCTTCGCCTGGCGCACATCACCGCGACGCTTGACTGCAATGCTGTCGAGCAGCTTGCTGTACGTCTGGAACGTGCGCTCGACGCCGATGCCGTGAGATATCTTGCGTACGGTAAAAGCAGAGTTCAGACCGCGGTTGCGCTTGCCAATGACAACACCTTCATAGGCCTGTAGACGCTCGCGGGTACCCTCGCGAACCTTGACCTGCACCACTACGGTATCGCCGGGGCTGAATTCCGGTAGCTCCTTGTCCATCTGCTCGGCGTCGAGCTGGCTGATAATCGAATTGGTGCTCATGCTGCACTCCTGTTGGGTTTTCGCATAGCTTCTCAGCTAGTCGTTGTTGATATCCCGCTCGCGAACAATCTCCGCCAGCAGCTGTTCCTGTTCGTCACTCAACTGTTGCCCCTCGAGCAAATCCGGGCGACGGCTGAGCGTCCTCGCCAGCGACTGAGACAGTCGCCAGCGCCTTATCTTTTCGTGGTCACCACTCAGCAGGACCTCTGGCACCCTGCGACCAGCGTACAACTCTGGTCTGGTGTAATGCGGGCAATCCAGCAGGCCGTTGGCAAATGAATCTTCCGCCGCCGACTGATCGTGCCCCAGTGCGCCGGGGAGAAAGCGCACGAGTGCATCAACTACGACCATTGCCGCCAGTTCACCACCGCTCAACACATAGTCGCCAATCGACAGTTCGTCATCCACTTCCTGCTCAAGCAGGCGCTCGTCGATACCTTCGTAACGTCCTGCGAGCAGCACCAATGCGCTCTCCCGCGACAGTGCAACGGCCTTGTTGTGGCTGAGCCGCGTTCCCTGAGGGGATAGATACACCACTCTCGGGACACTCTCGCCGCGCCCGGCGACCGCTCCACGCGCAGCCGCCAGTGCCTGTGCCAGCGGCGCGATTTTCATCACCATGCCCGGACCGCCGCCATAGGGCCTGTCATCCACGGTCCGGTGTCTGTCCTCCGTGAAATCCCTTGGGTTCACGGTTTCCAGACTGAGCAGACCCTGAGTCAGAGCCCGCCCGGTGACGCCATATCCAGCAATGGCGTCAAACATCTCCGGGAAGAGAGTTACAACACTGATGCGCATAGAGCCTCGCGCGCCGCGGCTGTCACTCGTCAATGAACCAGTCAACCGACATTTTCCCGCCCTGAAGATCCACCTTGCGCACCACCGACTCCGGCAGGTAGGGAACGAGTCTTTCCCGATCATCAAGACTGCCGGCGCAGGACTTTACCACCAGTACGTCATTCGCACCCGTCTCGATAAGGTGATGTACTCTGCCCAGAAGCACCTCATCGGCAGCCACTCTGTCAGGGTCAAGGCACCAGACCTCGAGATTCTCAAGCTGGTGCCAGTAATAATCTTCATCCTCCAGCTCGGGCAACTCGTCGCGTCGAACGAGCAGCGTCTGACCGCGCAGGCTTTCTGCGGCATCGCGGTCATCAACGCCCGCTAAATGCACCACGAGGCCCTTACCTGAAACCCGTCCCTCGTCCAGCACTACCGGCCTCACCCCATCCCGCGTCTGCAGCCACCATGCCGGATAATGCAGCAGGTCGATTGCGGCTTCGGTGAAGGGGTGGACCTTGACCCAGCCCTTGACGCCATAGCAGCCGGTTATGCGCCCGGCCGCCAGCATCTCCTCAGGCAGCGGCTGATTCCCCGGCGGCATTTTGAACGGGGGTTTCCGTCATGAGCTTTGCCACGCGCTCGGACAGCTGCGCTCCCTGGCCCTGCCAGTATTCGATGCGCTCGCGATCAACACGCAGGCGCTCTTCCTTGCCCCGGGCAACCGGGTTGAAAAATCCCACGCGCTCGATGAAGCGTCCATCGCGCGAACGACGGTTATCCGTAACGGTCAGGTGGTAGAAGGGCCGCTTCTTGGCACCTGCCCGTGAAAGTCTGATTGTTACCATGTGTCGCTATATCCTGTGTGTTAGACGGCCTTTATTGCAGCCTGTTTCCAATCTGGAACTTCTCGCCACCGCTGAAAACGTGCTGCCCGGGCAGGCCGATGTGTCGTCTACCTGAAAGGGGGCGTATCATACGGAAATCATCCAGCTTTGCAAAGCCTCTCCAACGCTTTTTTCCAATACTGACCGCAGCTTAGGGGCTTTACTCGCCAGACCCGGATCAACGGAATGGCATGCCGCCGCCAGGACCGCCCGGGGGCATCATGCCGCCGAGACCGCGCATCATTTTCTCCATGCCGCCGCCCTTCATCTTCTTCATCATCTTCTGCATCTGCTTGTGCTGCTTGAGCAGGCGGTTGAGATCCTGAACCTGGGTGCCGGAACCACGGGTGATACGGCGCTTGCGACCACCCTGAATCAGGTCGGGATTACGGCGCTCTTTCGGCGTCATGGAATTGATCATTGCCTCCATGCGCGCAAACATCCGGTTGTCCATGCCCTGTTGTGCTGCCTGCGCCATGTTACCCATGCCAGGCATTTTCTCGAGCATGCTCACCATGCCGCCCATATTGTTCATCTGCTGCAGCTGATCGCGAAAGTCTTCCAGGTCGAATTTCTTGCCCTTCTTGACCTTCCGCGCCAGGCGCTCCGCCTTCTGCTTATCGACCTTCTGCTCGGCTTCCTCAATCAGCGACATCATGTCGCCCATACCAAGGATGCGCGAGGCCAGACGATCCGGGTGGAACGGGTCGAGCGCAGCGGTTTTCTCCCCCACACCGAGGAACTTGATAGGCTTGCCAGTGACGCTGCGCACCGAAAGCGCGGCGCCTCCGCGAGTATCGGCATCCACCTTGGTCAGAATGACACCGGTCAACGGCAGCGTCTCGCCAAAGGCGCGAGCGGTATTCGCAGCATCCTGGCCCGTCATGGCGTCCACCACGAACAGCGTCTCGATGGGCTTGATCACGCGTTCGAGCTCAGCGATCTCGGCCATCATGGCCTGGTCCACCGAAAGCCGGCCAGCCGTATCGATGATCAGTACGTCACTGAAACGTATCTTTGCGTGCTCGAGCGCAGCCCGGGCGATATCTACGGGCTTCTGGCCGGCATCGCTGGGAAAGAAATCGACGCCAACCTCTGCGGCCAGTGTCTCCAGCTGGCGAATGGCGGCCGGACGATACACGTCGGCGCTGACTACGGTGACCGACTTGCCGTCGCGCTCTTTCAGCAACCTGGCCAGCTTGGCCACGGACGTGGTCTTACCGGCGCCCTGCAGGCCCGCCATGAGCACAACGGCCGGCGGTTGCGTTGCGAGGTTGAGCCCCTCATTGGCCCCCCCCATCACCGACTCGAGCTCTGCCTGCACGATTTTCAGGAATGCCTGCCCGGGACTCAGGCTGCTCGACACTTCCTGGCCAATCGCGCGCTGCCTGACGGCATCCACAAACTGCTTGACGACCGATAGCGCGACGTCCGCCTCCAGGAGCGCCATGCGCACTTCGCGCAGCGTGTCCTGAATGTTTTCATCGGTCATCCGCGACTTGCCGGTGACGTTACGCAGGGTGCTGGTCAGGCGGTCTGAAAGATTCTGAAACATGGGTCTATCCGTGTAAGCGCAGCGCGCTATTGATTGTAGGGGAACAAATCGGTACAAAGACGCAGTATACGTGACCCGGGTTCAAGCCCCAAACCTTCATGCCTGTAGCTTTTTTCGCTGTCATTGCCGCCCTGCTCTACCTCGCCGCAGCCGGCCTGCAGTTGGCGCA
This sequence comes from Chromatocurvus sp., assembly GCA_046260765.1. GTDB lineage: Bacteria > Pseudomonadota > Gammaproteobacteria > Pseudomonadales > Halieaceae > Chromatocurvus. Next base: position 5,912 of record JBHEOO010000035.1, on the reverse strand, counting down.
CCTTGTGCAGCGCCACCGGCATCTGAGTCGGCCCGTTCTCGGCATGACCCTGGTTGCGCTCGTCTGCCACGCGGTCGTGACCTGGGACGCTCTGGTCGTTGGCGATGGTGTGACGTTCGGCATCTATAAGGTGCTGGCGCTCTCGTTCCTGGCAGTCAACGTTGCCTGTGTTGCGGCGCTGCTGCGTCGGCCACTGCAGAATCTGCTGGTCGGCCTGTTGCCACTGTCGGCGCTGTCCATTGTCATCGCAAGCCTTGGGCCTGACACCAGCGCGACGCGTGACCACATCGAACCCGGCATGCTGATGCACATAGGAAGCTCTATCGTCGCCTATTCCCTGCTCACCCTGGCGGCGGGCCAGGCAGCGCTCCTCGCCTTACAGGACCGCCAGTTGCGCAACCGCAACATGCTGGGAATAACGCGGGCCCTGCCGCCGCTGCAGCTCATGGAAAGCATGCTGTTCGAACTGGTGTGGGTGGGCGTTGCGGCGCTGACGCTGTCGATTCTGAGCGGCATGATTTTCATGGAGAACATGTTCGCACAGCACCTGGTGCACAAGACGATTCTCAGCATGTTTGCCTGGGTGCTGTTCTCCATATTGCTATGGGGCCGCTACCGCCGAGGCTGGCGCAGCCAGACTGCGGTTCGCTTCACCATAGCGGGGTTTGTGCTGCTGCTCCTGGCCTTCTACGGCTCAAAACTGGTGCTTGAGCTGCTGCTGTCCTAGCGCAGAACAGGCGATCAACAAAGCTTGTAGACCGCCCTCTTTTTCTTCACCATATGCCTTTATCAGCGACCCGAGGTAACATTCCGTCTTGAACGAGGCACCGCTGGGTATCCTCTTTTCCGTTCTGGCTGCTCTGATTCTGATGTCCGCCTTCTTCTCCAGCTCGGAGACAGGCATGATGTCGCTGAACCGCTACCGCCTGAAGCACCTGCGCAAGCAGCAACACAAGGGGGCAGAGCGTGCCAGCGAAATGCTGGAGCGCCCTGATCGCCTGATCGGTCTGATCCTGATCGGCAACAATCTGGTCAATATTGCTGCATCGGCGATTGCAACGGTTATTGCCATTCGCCTGTACGGTGATGCCGGCATCATCATTGCCACGTTGGCACTGACTCTGGTCATTCTCATTTTTGCTGAAATCACGCCGAAGACGATTGCCGCCCTGCATCCAGAGCGGGTTGCCTTCCCCGCCAGCGTCGTTCTCCTGCCGTTGATGAAAATCCTGTACCCGGTGGTCCTGGCCGTCAATACCGTCACCAATGCGCTTCTTCGTATGCTTGGCATCGATCCGCGGCACAAGCAGGAAGAGCAGGTCTCCAAGGAAGAGTTGCGTACCATCGTCACCGAGGCGGCGGCGCTCATACCACAGCGTCACCGTGGCATGCTGGTGAATATTCTCGACCTTGAAGGCGTGAACGTGGATGACATCATGGTGCCGCGGAATGAGGTTTACGGCATTGATCTTGACGAGACCGACGAAGAGATCATGGCCTGCATCCAGCGCAGCACACATACACTGCTGCCGGTCTGGCGCGATGACATCAATGACATTGTCGGTGTACTGCATCTGCGCAACATCGGTCGGGTACTGACCGCTGGCGAACTGGATCGCGACGCGCTGGAGCGGGAGATGGACAAGCCCTATTTCATTCCCGAGAGCACGCCCCTGCATACCCAATTGATGAATTTCCAGCAGAAGAAGCGCAGGCTGGGTATTGTCGTGGACGAATACGGTGACGTCGTGGGGCTGGTGGCGCTCGCGGATATTCTTGAGGAAATTGTCGGCAATTTCACCTCAAACCTGACCGACCCGGATGATGAGATTTTTCCGCAGCGCGACGGCAGCTTTGTCATTACAGGCACCGCGAACGTTCGCGACATCAACCGCAGCCTCGACTGGACGCTTCCCACTGCCGGCCCCAAGACACTCAGCGGCCTGATTCTCGAACACCTCGAATCATTCCCCGCGGGAAACGCCGGCCTCACGATTGAAGGCTATCGGCTTGAGATTCTTGAGTTGGAAGGAAATGTGGTACGTGCCGCAAGGGCCAGCGAAACAGGCAAAGCCTGACTGACGGCTCTCTGGCATCCCGTGCCAGGTGAACGTTCCCTGGCGACGGGCGCACGCAAGGGGGCGAGCGCCGAATGCGTCGTATCAGAGTAGCTTGAACGGACTGGCAGCATCGCGACGTGCGGCTGCTCTTGCAATGATGTCACGCTTCTCCTCGGTACTGGCGAGAAACCAGTCCGTGATTTCATCTGCGGAGCGATAGCAGCCGGTGCAGATTTCATCATCTCCCAGCGCACAGATGGACACACAGGGTGATGCCAGCTGTTCAGACCGTTCGTTGTTCATTCCACCACCTTCAGATCACCGGCAAAGCGGCTCGCGTTATCTATATAGTGTGCAGCGTTCAGCGCCAGCATGTCGCGTTCCTCGACACTCAGGGATTTGCGCACCTTTCCGGGGGAGCCCATGACAACGCTGCCGTCGGGGACGGCCATGCCTTCGGTGACAAGTGCGTTGGCCGCGATCAGGCAACCCTCGCCGATCGTTGCGCCGTTAAGGACAACGGCGCCAATGCCGATCAGACTGCCATCGCCGACGCTGCAACCGTGGAGCATGGCGTTATGCCCCACGGTGACGTTGCGGCCGACGATCACGGGGAAACCCGGATCGGCGTGCACCACCGTGCCATCCTGAATGTTGCTGCCCTCGCCGATAGTGATTTTTTCGACATCACCACGCAGGACGCAGCTGAACCAGACGCTGGCGCCGTGATGCAGTGTCACCTGACCGATGACGGCCGCGTTGGGTGCAACAAAGTGTGCGCCGCCCAGCAGCTCGGGACAGTGTTCGCGTAATTGATATAGCATTTTTCTGGAGCCCTCCGGACCTCCGCGAAACTATAGACCAGTCTGTTCAGCGCAGCGAGTTGTTCGCCAGGGCTATGGCATCCCAGGCCGGTTCCTCGTAAGGGTGGGCCCGATACAGCGCGGCTATGGCAGGGCGAATCGACTGATCGTCACACACCAGTTCAACACGGAATTCATCTACCCGCTCAACCTCGCCCTGACTGCCCAGAAAGGGATCACTCCCCGCCAACGGTCGGAACTGACCTTCGCCCCGCACCTGCCAGCAGCAGCTGTCATAGTCGCCAATACGGCCCGCGCCCGCGGCAAAGACAGCCTCCTTGACGGCCTCCAGGTGGGATTCCGGAACGTAGAAACACAGTTTGTACATATCAGGCCTCGCCTCCCTGGCTGGCGTAATAGCGCTCTGCAAAATCATTCACCGTACCGCGCTCGATAGCCGCACGGATTCCCTGCATGTGCCTTTGATAATAATGAAGATTGTGTAGGGTGTTCAGCTGCGAACCGAGAATTTCATTACAGCGTTCGAGGTGATGCAGATAGGCGCGGGAAAAATTGGCGCAGGTGTAGCAGTCACAGTTGTCATCCAGCGGTTGCGTGCTGGTCTTGTGCCGGGCGTTGCGGATCTTGACGACTCCCCGGGAGGTGAACAGGTGCCCGTTGCGGGCGTTGCGCGTCGGCATTACGCAGTCGAACATATCGATGCCGCGACGCGCACCCTCAATCAGATCCGCCGGCGTTCCCACGCCCATCAGGTAGCGGGGCTTGTCCACCGGAAGAATGTCCCGCATGGCTTCAAGCACCATCAGCATGTCCTCCTTCGGCTCACCCACCGAGAGTCCACCCACTGCGTAGCCGTCAAAGCCGATGTCGATCAGGCCCTCGAGAGACGCTGCCCGCAGCGCAGGGTGCATGCCACCCTGAACAATGCCGAACAGCGCTGCAGTGCTGTCGCCGTGCGCAGCGCGACTACGCGCCGCCCAGCGCAGGGACAATTCCATCGACACCCGGGCTTCTGGTTCCGATGCCGGATAAGGCGTGCACTCGTCAAAGATCATCACAATGTCACTGCCCAGCGCACGCTGGATCGACATCGAGGTTTCCGGATCGAGGAACACCCTGGCGCCGTCCACCGGCGACCGGAATGACACACCCTCCTCGCTTATCTTGCGCATTTTGCCGAGACTGAATACCTGAAAACCGCCCGAGTCGGTGAGGATCGGGCCTTGCCACTGCATGAAATCGTGCAGGTCGCCATGCGCAGCAATAATGTCCGTTCCGGGACGCAGCCACAGGTGGAAGGTGTTGCCGAGAATTATCTGTGCACCGGTCGCAACGATATCCCTCGGCAGCATGCCCTTGACCGTGCCATAGGTGCCCACCGGCATGAATGCCGGGGTCTCTACCGCGCCGCGCGGGAAGGTGAGACGACCACGCCGCGCGCCACCATCGCTGCACACCTGCTCGAAACACATCGCAGACTGCTGACTCATACCCGCGACCTCACGCCTGCGACGCTGCTGAGGCTGTTATGAACATGGCGTCGCCATAGCTGAAGAAACGGTAGCGTTCGCGCACGGCTTCCTCATACGCCGCCATCACCGCCTCGCGTCCCGCCAGGGCACTGACCAGCATCAGTAGCGTCGATTCCGGCAGATGGAAGTTGGTGATCAAGGCGTCGATGCAGCGAAAACGATAACCGGGGTGTATAAACAAGCGCGTATCGCCCTGGTACGGCAACAGTTCCCCACCGGCAGCCGCAGTTTCCAGACTGCGTACGGCGGTCGTCCCGACGGCCACGACGCGCCCTCCCCGCTCCCGGGTCATCGCGATCGCATCGCAGGTATCCTGTCCAACGTCGAGATATTCGGCGTGCATCTGGTGTTCGGCAATATCATCGACTCGCACCGGCTGAAAGGTGCCGGCGCCCACGTGCAGCGTCACCTCGGTTGTGCATACACCCCGGGCAACGAGCGCCTGGATCAGCGCTTGATCAAAATGCAGACCTGCTGTCGGTGCTGCCACGGCGCCCTCGCGAGCGGCGTAAACCGTCTGGTAGCGCTCGCGGTCGGCGACATCGTCTGCGCGCTCGATATAGGGCGGCAGCGGAATGTGTCCGAAGTTAACCATCAACTCGCCGACAGGTTTCTCGGTTTCCACGGCATAGAGACCCTCATGCCGTCCGGTCACGCGAAGACTGTCTGTACCGGGTTCAGCCCCTTCGTTTTTTGTGACATGAATGATGGTGCCGGGTCTGGGTGATTTACTGGCGCGGATGTGGACGAGCGCCGTCGTCTCGCCGGTCACCCGCTCTATCAGAATCTCCACGGCGCCGCCGGTGGCCTTGCGGCCCCACAATCTGGCAGGAATTACGCGAGTATTGTTGAATACAAGAAGATCGCCCGGGTGCAGCAGCGTCTCGAGGTCCGTGAATCCGCGGTGCGAAGTCTGTCCGGAGTTACCATCCAGGCAGAGCAGACGACTGGCGCCCCGCTCCCGCAGCGGTCGCTGTGCAATCAGTTCGGCGGGCAGATCGTAGTAAAAATCGGTGCGCTGCATAGTAAGAAAGAGGCTCGGCGCGCGGCTACAGGCGGGATAAGGGCCGGCCTGCGCCGGCCCCTGACTCAGGCGCTCTCGTCGCCGGCTGCAGGCGCTTCCCCTGCGGCATCGCCCTCGGCCTCGTCTACCTCAGATGCTGGCTCAGGCTCCGGCGCCTTGGCCTTGGGCGCCTCGATCAGGCCTTCCTGCAGCAGGATAGCCACCTTTTCGTCACCGTTAACCGGCTTGCGATGCGCATTTTCTACAGCGAAGCGATCGTCTCCACGCTTGTAGATGCAGTAGTCTGCGGTTTTCTTTACCAGTGTCATGGCCATGCGTAAATCTCCTTTCGCGACGTTAATGAGAAATCAGGTGTTACTCGGATGGGCGCGAAGCATACAGGTATTCACGGGGCGAGTTAAGCATTCCGATTGCACTTTGGGGGTCGATTGCTATAATCCAGCGCCTGCCGCAGCCCATCTCAATGCCGGAG
>JBHEOO010000034.1:0-29564 GCA_046260765.1 Chromatocurvus sp. | reverse complement strand
GTAGTAATAGCCGGCGCCAGGCTCAAGTCCCCCGGCGACAACCTTGACCGTAAAATCGCGCTCAGGCTGTGCCTCCGCCTCACCCTGTGCCACGATCGTGCCGAACCCGGCGTCAGTGGCAACCTGCCAGCGAACAGACTGCGGCGCCGTGGCGCCGGACAGGCGCGTCCACAGGACCACAGAACGCGCCTCCGGATCACCACTGGCGACGCCGTGACGGAAAGGCCCGCTGGGTAGACTTTCGCCAGGGGCGCCGCGGCCGAGGGCAGGCAGGCTCAGCAGCGAGCTCATTCCGATCACAGTCTGGCGTCGCGTGATTCCATAGGGCATGGGTATCTCCTTGAATGATTGATCAGAGCCCGGATCCCGGCTCAAAAAAAAGCCGGCGGAAAGCCGGCTGAAAAAGCGTTTGAAACCTGTGCGGTACTACCTCAGATATCGAGCGTAAACGAGGCCGAGAATGTCCGCGGTGCGCCGATCCAGGCGCCTTCACCGGCGATGGCGCCCAGGTACTGCTCGTCGAACAGGTTGTTCATCAGGAGCGTCACCGACCAGCCCGACAGAGCGCTGCTGCCGCTGTCCCCGGTGAGCGTGAAATAGGCATCGGCCGTGATGTAATCCTCGGCCACCCAGCTATTGTCCAGGCGCACGGCACGTTCGCCAGTGTATTTGCCGGTGATTCCCGCGGCCAGACTGCCGCGCACCCAGTCCAGAGACAGCACGAACTGATCCGAGGGTATGCCCACGACATCATTGCCCGGCACCACGCCAAGGCCCGTATCAACCGAGGGGTCGCCGGTGCCGACATAGGTAGCGTCGTTGTAGGTGTAAGCACCGTAGAGCGAGAGCGTGGGCGTCAGGTCGACGTCTGCGGTGAGCTCCAGACCGCTGGAATCAATGCCGCCGGCGTTGAAGTAGGTGCCGTTGGTGCCGATGATGTAATCCGGCCCAGAAGCGCTTTCCGGGGCGAGAAAGATGATGCGGTTGTTGAACTCGACGTCGTAATACGTGGCGCTCAAGCGGTAGCGTGGGTTGGCGTAGCGCACGCCAAACTCTACATTCTCGGCCGTCTCCGGTTCCAGTGCGCTCAGGTCGGAACTGGGGCGCTCGAGAATCTCGTCAGCAATGGCCTTGAAGTTCTCTGCGTAGCCAGCAAATACTTCCAGCCCCTCGATCGGCGCCTGCCACACTACACCGCCCGAGAACAGCGCATCGGAATCTGAGTCAATCGCCGCGTCGGGCGTCTCGCCAAAGTTGTCTTCGCGCTCAATGTCGACCAGGAACTGTTTGACGCCCAGATTGAAGGTGAAGTCACCCACGTCCACGCTGTCCTCCAGGTACCATTTCAGCGTGTCCTGCGGGTAAGTCCGGTCGTACTGGGTCCAGTAGGGGGCGCGGTCGAACTCGATGCCGACGCGTGTATCGGTGATTTTCTGCCAGGTGCGGGTTTCGTCCCGGTCCGCGTCCTCGTACCACACGCCGCCGCGCACAGTGTTGGCAAAGCCCGCAATCTCGGTGTCCCAGGTGGCGTCCAGCGTCAGGCCGCGGCGCTGCTTCTCGTAGTTGGTGTGTCGGTACGATTGCACAGCGAGCGCGCCGGGTGCATAGCAGGCCGGATCGTACTGCGGGCCCGCGCCGCCGTAGGGGAAGGTGATGGACGACACGCAGCCGGGTTCCGGGCTCAGCGCATTGCCCTGGCCGTCTACAAAAAAGATCTGCCCGAGGATGCCGCCACCGTTTGCCTGGGCAAGGCCCAGAGCCTCGGACTGCGGGCCGCCCGCGTCGTCGACCACGTCGATAAGGTAGGGCGGTATCCAGTCACCGCGGCCTTCGTTGTCATGGAAGTAGCCAGAGGCCTCGATGCGCAGGCCGCCGTCGAACTCAAAGTCCCCTTTCAGGTAGCCGAGCGTGTTTTCGCGCAGTGTCGACCAGCCATTGCGGTACACCTGATCGACGTAGGGTATGCCGGTCCAGGTGTCAGTCAAGCGATCCCAGCCTGAGTTTTCCGCGTACGCTTCGGGCGAAAATAGCCGCTGGTAATTGTCCTCGTGGGTGTCATCGTAAGAGAGGTAGGCGGTGATGTCCCCGCGCTCAAAGCGTGACACCACTTTGGCGGCGAAGTGATCGCGCTCGTTTTCTGCCGCGCCGTTGACCCAGTCGCTGGCTACCTGGTGCGATGCAGAAATCCACGCGCTGGTGTTGCCGAGAAAGGTGCCGGTGTCATAGCGCATGTAATAACGCTCGGCATCGAACTCACCGAGCGCACCCTGAACGCGGATGCGTGCCTCATCCTCTGGGTCCTGCGTGACGAAATCGATGGTGCCGCCCAGGGCTTCGAGGGAGCGCGAGCCGATATCCGCGGTGCCCTGTGACACCGTTACCGTCTCCAGGTTGGCGCTGTCGAGGTAGCGATTGGCTTTCGCGCCGCCACCGTAGTTGGAACCCCCGTTCGGGATGCCATCGATGGTGGTGCCGATCTGCTGATCTGCAAGGCTGATCTGAAAGCCGCGTACCGCGATCGTCGTAGACCAGTCATCAAAGCCGTAGCTGTCACCTTCCTGAATCGATACTCCGGGCAGATTGTCCAGGAGCGCGTTCACGCTGGTGATCGGCGATTGCTGCATTTTCATGCTGTCGGAGATGGTGTTGCTGCCGTAGGTCTGGCGCTGCCCGACGATCATGACCTCTTCGATTGTGTCTGCCGACTGGGTCTGCTGGCCGAGCGCGGTTGTGCAGATCGAGGCTGATAGTATGGCGACCGCGTAGCGCGTCGCAGTGTGTAGAAGGATGGGGCGTGTGATGAGCGAAGTCATAAATATCTCCTGATCGGCCTGAATCGAGCGGCTAATCTAAAACCTCAGTCATGACATTTTGATGACAATGTGCAATATCCAGCCTTTTGTTGATGGCCATCTAAACTGACCCACTTATGGCCATTTATTTTGGCCCACCCTTGAAGTGGCGTAGGCCACCAATACCTGTAGTGTTCCCCACCTGATTGAGGGCTGGGGAAGAGCACTGAAGGAGTGGGTTGTGATATACAAAGTCGAAGGTTTATGCGACGAGCGCCGAGGACCTTTCGATCCGGGCCATCAGTCGGGAGCTGGCACACAGCTGGCGGCACGATTTCCCGCTTCACGTTTCCGCGGAAGGGTTTCTGCGGAAGGGTTTCCAGAAACCACTTTAAGTTTCTTGAAGGCGCGGTTCGGAGCGGGGATGCTTTGTTTGGACGAGCACAAACCCTATTCGAAAGTAACCCGCGCCACCCGCACCCGCGGAAGGTCGCCGATATCGGTCCACGATACGTACACGGAATTGTCGATACTGTCGATGACAGGAAATCCGCTGCGGCGCGATGGGCTGATTGTTGCTACGTCAACCGTGTCCGTAAAAATGCCGTCGGCGCCGAAGCGTGACAGCATAATGCTCGCATCGCTGTCAGTTAAAGCTATCCAGCTAACGACTATCTCGCCACTGTCGAGAATAACCGTATCGACACGGCCATTGGTGTCCGGGCCAGCAACGAGAGTCGGCGCAGAAAACGTTTCACCGCTATCTGACGACACCGCTAACTGAACTTTAGGCGACGCGTCTTTTCCCGTGAACCAAACGACAGCGACAGTCTCATCACGTGCCGCCACCGCCGGGCCATTTACCGGACAGCCCATTACCTGCCAGCCATCCTGATAAACCGGCTGGGGCCTGGTCCAGCGGCCATCGGCAAAACGCACGATGTAGGTATCACGTACCTCATCTGCAGTGCGATCCCGGTAGACAACGACCGGACCTTGAGCAGTCATCGCCGAGCTCGTCTGGCAGCAGTCGCAGACGCTATTATCCAGCTTCCACTCGCGTAAGCGTTTGCCCGATGCATCAAATTCAGCGCCTCGCAAGGTCATGGCACCTCGTTCTGGCTGACTCTTGGTATTGCGACCGTCCAACCAGGTAATCAGAGTGCTCTCGTCACCGGTGGGCAACATGGACACAAAACCGTGCTCGGCCTCGATGCCACTGGTATTGACCTGTGTATCGCCGCTCCACTGCTGTCTGTCGCCATCGTAAAACCTGGCTATTACGTCATAGTCATAGGTATCACCGCCGCTTCTGCGGAGCCAATGGGCCGCCATATTGCCGGCGTGAACAGACAGCACCGGAAAGTCTGCCCAGTTGATAAACCAATTGGAGCCCTCACTGATTTTCCTGGGCTCACTCCATTTGCCGTCGATCAAGTGTGAGTAACTCAGCCGTGCATCGGAGTCTCCCTCGGTAACCCAGGATAGATAGACCCGGCCGGCGTCATCGCGCGTGACGCGAGATAAATGACTATTATCGGGTGCAGGCGAAAGGAACTGCTCTACTGTCGGACCCCTTGATTCCGTGCTGGCAGCAATTAGATGAGCACAGCTGAGCATCGCAGAGAGGATCAGGAAAAAGCCGCTGCTTGATCGAACCATGATCACCTTCCTAGTTAGACGACTACTGGTTGCCTGCAAGCAGGCCGAGCCGCGAAAGCTGTGCCAGCATCTGCTCGCGCGATTGCAGTCCTATCAGCGTGGCCGCGAGCTGATTATCCGGCGTCAGAATATAGGTTGTCGGCATGACATCTGGTGCGCGCAAACTCAGATTGACGGTTTCCGCTCTCGTCAGGATCTGAAACTCGATGCCCAGCTTTTCCGCAATCTCCAGCGTTACTTCCCGCGGGTCCTCATCGAAATTGACGCCCACGACTCGAATCTTGCTGGAATCAAGCGCCTGACTCAGCGCATTCAGCATAGGGATCTCCTTGCGGCATGGTGAGCACCACTCAGACCAGTAGTTCACCACGCGCCAGACCGCGTACTCCTGCGCTTCTTCTGCCGTCGATGCACCGGCCAGCATCAGGTAAATCACGAGCAACGAAAAAGATAGGCGCTTTTTTTTATGCACAGTCATTAACTACTCACAAAAAGCAATGAAAAAGGCATGGCAAGAACAACACTATACGGAAATATGGCCCACGGTCACGCGCGGAGAGATCAGCATCCAGCGTCCAGAGGCGGGTTCCCGGCGTCATCAAGGTGGATGCCACCAATGACATACCTACAATGCCGCAACCGAGGCCGTAAAGCTTTTCGCGCTTGATGAATGCCAACACCTGGCCCCGGCTCGCCAAGCACCGTGGGGTGGGTAAGCGCCTCATCCCGCAGCATCAAGATCACCAGTGCTTCGTTGCGTCGCTTGAAATGGTCCACCCACACCGATGTATCGACCATTACACTGATCGGGCACGGGGCTCATGCTTCCTTCGCGGAATATCCCTCATGTGATGGGCATTGCCGCCCAACGCAGCAAGGCGTGCGGCAGCCTGCACCCACGCAGACGAATCTGCGCGACGATGCGCTCAGATTTTTCAATGCTGTAGATAGCCACCACAGAATACTGACGCCTGGCCAGTTTTTGGTGTCATGATTTACAGCCCATGGCGGCTTTTAAGCACGTCAGGGCTGAAAACGACCTTTTTGCTAAAAAATTTCAATGCTGAATTTGGCGTTGACAAAAACTACGTATAGTCCACTCTCTATGTTGATTCTGTGTATTTTTGGTTAGATATCGTGAATTCGCCATCAATCGAATTTTATCGCGATCTTCTCGACGGGTTGCCGCAGCAGATAGCGGTGATCGACGAATCCGGATCAGTGGATTGGGTTAACAAGGCGTGGCGTGATTTCTCTAAGGAAAATGGTGGAGATGAGCACACCGGTGTTTCCGCCAATTATCTTGTCGCGTGCCTAAACGCCGCAAGGGCAGGTGATGAGTCCGCCGCCGAAGTTTACCGAGGTCTAAAGCAATTGATGGCAGGCGACGCTGCCGAGTTCTCCTACGAATATCCTTATACGTCGCCGGTTGATACAAAATGGTTTCTTGTGCGCGCCAGGGCACTCAGAGGTAGCACATCGGGCCAATGGATTATCTCCCGTGAGAACATCACCAAGAGACTCATCTCGGAAGGTCGATTCAGGAAACTTGCTGGCACTGATTCGTTGACCTCGCTTGCGAATCGCGAAGCCTTCGATTTTTTCCTCGATGCTGAAATACATCGCTCGGAACGCTCAGCGCAGCCACTCTCCCTTATTATGCTCGATATAGATTGTTTTAAAGCGTACAACGACTTTTATGGTCATGTCGGTGGCGATCATTGCTTGCGGAAAGTAGCTTTTATTATTGCGACTACCTTCAACCGCCCGAGCGACATGGTTGCGCGTTATGGTGGTGATGAATTCGCGGTTGTACTGCCTCAGACGGGGCTAGATGGCGCCGTTGGTAAAGCAATTGACTTACTTCAAGACATTCGCGACTTTGAAATTCTGAATGAGTCTGCAGCGTTAGGCGAACACCTTACGGTATCAATTGGACTGGTTTCTGTAATCCCTGACCGGGACTTAAAGCTCGAAGACCTGATTGCCAAGGCAGACCATGCGCTTTACAAATCCAAGGAAAGTGGCAGGGACACAGTGACCGTCTACGAAGATTAACTCAGCCATCATCCATGCCCTTAGCAATCAAAGTTCTCAAATTGTGCTTCTGGCGTCTACCTGACATGTGAATCCGACCCCGGATACTTATTTCTTAAGGTGGGGACGCTCGATGATTCTGAATGGATCTCTCCGCAAATGCACATATATACATCTACGTCACAGCCCTGGCTGAAGCTTAATGATGATTTGCCCCGGTATTCAAGGGCACCGGAGTAGTAAGTCCCGCGACCCCATTCTTCGCGTTTGTATAAGAAGCCCAAAATTGCCCATAGCTGTGATGGCTACCGCACGCTGACTCACTGGGCGGGCTCCGCAACCAGCGCAAGACGGGTCCCTTCAGGCGAGACGGCGAGGCGGCTCGGTACAGACTGGGGCGAGCGTCCCACCCCCGTGGCCAGCGTCCGTGTCTGCTGTGAATCGAGTTCGACGAGCTGAAGGACCGACGGGTCCTGCAGAAGCCAGAGCGCAACATGATCGGCGTCGAACCACGCGTGATAGCCAACCGGCCCGATGTCGGAAAAGACGATTTCCGCTGCGGCACCCGCCTGAGGCATGCGCCAGAGGCGCCCGCTGGTATCGGTCGGTGACCTGGTGTAGCTGATACCGCCCCCATTCCCGGGGATGGGCGTGGGGGAAAACTCGCTTTGCTCCGGGGTCGCCGTGAGGCGGGTCGACGTTCCCGACTCTGGATTCCACTGCCACAGGTCCGTCCGCTCGCCCTCCATCTGCACAAAGAGAAGGCTCCCCGCCGACGTGAAGAAGGGCTGATTGTCGTAACCGGGCCGGTTGGTCAGATTACGCGGCGCCACAGCGCGTAGCGCATCTTTCTCCTGCACCAATTCCAGGAGCCAGACGTCGGTTCCCTGCGGCGCACCGGTCGCTGCGATAGGCTCGGAAGTCGCAGCATCTTGCGCAAGAACAGCGGGCCCGTCATCGGAGCATCCCGGCAACCGGCCGATCTACGAAGTGCAAACGATCCAATGCTGCACTAGAGCGTACTCTCCAACCGTGTATTCGCCACAAACTCCGCCACGTTCGCCTGATTCGGCAGCGACAGAATAAACGCCACCATGCTGGCGATCGTCTCCGGCTGCAGACGCTCGGCTTTCGGCGTCACCCCCGGCAGGTTGGCGATCATCTCGGTATCAATCGCGCCGGGGCAGATGGCGGTGGCACGTACCCCGTCGGCATGCGCCTCCTGGCGAACCGCCTGCGTCATGGCGTGCAGCGCGTGCTTGGTCATTACGTAGCCCAACGGCGCGCCGGGGCGTACGCGCTTGGCATCGGTGGAGGCCATGTTGATCACGCGCCCCTGTCCGTTCCTGCGCAGGTGTGGCAGCGCCGCGCGGATCAGGCGCAGCGGGGCCTTGACGTTAACGGCCCAGAGTTCATCAAGCTCGGACTCGTCGCCGTCTTCCAGCGTCAGCATGCGCAGAATGCCCGCGTTGTTGATCAGGGCGTCGATACCGCCGAAGTGCGCCACCGTCGCGTCAACCCAGGCGGCGGCCGTCGGTATATCGTTGGCATCAAAATGCGCAGCGAACACGTGCTCCTGCGGCGAAAACCGTGCCGCTGCTGCCGTATCCCTGAGTCCCAGGGACACGGCCCAGCCATCATCCAGCAGGCGCTGGGCGATGGCCGCGCCAACGCCGCGGCTGGCGCCGGAGATCATGGCAACGCGCATCAGAACAGGCCCTGGTGTACGCCGCCGTCGTTGACGATGTTCTGGCCGGTCATGAAGCCCGCCTGCGCCGAGCAGATATAGGCCACCAGGTCGCCGCACTCGCTGGGGTCGGCAAAGCGGCCGGCCGGGCAGCCCTTTTTGCGGTCCTCGACGATGGCCTCGTAGGTCGTGTTGCCGCGCTCGGCGTGGCCGTGCAGGTTGGTGTGCAGGGCGTCGGTATCGAACAGGCCGGGACAGACCGTGTTGATGGTGACATTGTGCGGAATCAGCTCGCGGGCCATCGCCGCGGAGGCGCCGGATAGAGCCAGACGCGCAGAATGGCTGTGGGCAAAGCCCACCTGCGGGAACTTGATGAAGCTGACTGACATATTGACGATACGGCCGAATCCGCGTTCCTGCATGCCGGGCGCGACCGCCTGGATCATCTCGATGGAGGACAGGAAGTGATCGTCCAGCCACTGGCGCCAGTCCGCCGATGTGATGTCCTTGTAGGGCGTTGGCACCTGACGCTTGCCCGGGTTGTTGACCAGAATGTCGCAGCTGTCCCCGGCCGCTTTCAGGATGGCAGCGCGACCCTCGGCGCTGTTGAAGTCGGCGGCCACGCAGGTCACGTCTACACCAAAGTCCTTGCGGATGGCTGCTCCGGCTTCTTCAAGCGCCTCGGGGGAGCGCGCGTTAAGCGTCAGTGATACGCCGGCTTCCGCCAGCGAGCGCGCACAGGCAAGCCCCAGCCCGCGGCTGGCGGCGGATACGATGGCGCTTCGGCCCTTGATTCCCAGATCCATGTGAATTCTCCTTGTTTATTGGTGAAAGCGTATTCGTGAAAGTGTGTTGGTCAAAGCGTGTTAATTGAAGCGTGTGGGCGATAGCCGGAAAGCCAGCGCCCTATGTCAGTTTCAGGCGTCACCCATGATGTTGCGGAAGCCCGCCTGCAGCGAGCTCAGTTGATCGCCTTCCAGGGCACGCAGCGGTGGTCGGGGCACGCCGCCGCCGGGCACGCCCAACAAATCCATGACTGCCTTGGTTGAGGGATACAGCGTGCGGCCTTCGGCGGTAAAGAGCTGGGTGAGCTGAATCCCGGTGCGCTGCAGGGCCCAGGCTTCCTCCAGCCGGTCGGCTTTGGTCGCGTGCCACAGGTCCAGACAGCCCGGTGCCCAGACGTTGGGGAAGCAGTCGATCAGGCCGTCGGCGCCCGCCAGCACGGCGGCGGTGCCATAAACTGAAGAGGGTCCACAGAATACGCGGATGCGGTCGTGTACCCGCAGCAGGGTGTCGTGGAAATTGGTCCAGCTGCCGGAGCTCTCCTTCACCGCGACGACCTTGTCGAGATCCGCCAGGCGATCGACGATGGCCGGCGTCAGTGCGTTGCCGGCATTGCCCGGTATGTTGTATAGGATGATCGGCAGCACGCTCGCGGCGTCGATGGTCTCGTAGTGTGCAATGATCTCGGCTTCGGTGAGGTGCGCGAAAAAAGCAGGCATGACCAGAACGCCATCGCAGCCCGCCTGGCGGGCGGCGTGAATCTGCTCGATAACCTCCTCCGCGCGGATGGCGCCTGTGCCGATAATTGCCGGGCCACGGCCTGCACTGGCTTTCGCCACCCACTGCGCCAGTTTCGCGCGCTCTGGCAGTGTCAGCGCCCAGAACTCTCCGGTGCAGCCGCCCGCTACCATGCCGGTGGCGCCAGCGTCGTAGAGGCGCGCGACATTGCCGAAGAATGCCTCTTCGTCCAGCGACAGATCGTCGTGAAAGGGTGTGGTGACGGCCGGCATGGGGCCTTGCCAGTTGACTGTGTCTCGGTTCAAGGATGCTCTCCTGGGATGATGTCGGTTGTCGGAGGAAGTGTGGCTTAGCGAACTGCGTTCAGTCGCGGCCCCGTATCGCCAGGACCGAAAACATGCACCTGCTCGCTTTCAATGCGGTAATTGATGAGTTCACCCATGCGCGGCACCTGTGACGAGGGTGTGCGCCCGGTCAGGCGACTGCCGCCGGCGACATCCAGCACAACAATGTTTTCGTGTCCCGTCTGTTCCACCAGCTGTACTTTTGCCTGCAGTTCGCCATCGCCCAGGTGCACGTGCTCAGGCCGGACGCCGAGGCAGGCATCCCCCGCTTTTGCTGCCTCGCCCAGTGCGGGCACGGGCAGCGTCAGTCCGGGTGACGCGAAATGCCAGCCGGCATCACTGCGGGACAGCTGGCCATCGATCAGGTTCATGGAGGGCGTGCCGATAAAGCTGGCGACAAAGCGGTTGGCAGGGGCGCGATATACCTCCTGCGGCGGTGCAAACTGCTGCAGGTCGCCGGCCAGCATGATGGCAATGCGGTTGGACATGGTCATCGCTTCCAGCTGATCGTGGGTGACGTAGACCATGGTGCGTCCCAGACGCGCGTGCAACTCAACTAACTCGGCGCGCATGTAGCCGCGAAGCTTCGCATCAAGGTTGGAGAGCGGCTCATCCAGTAGAAATACCTGAGGGTCTCGGACCAGAGCCCGGCCCAGCGCGACCCGCTGCTGCTGACCGCCGGAGAGCTGGCTCGGTTTGCGGTCGAGCAGCTCGGTGAGCTGCAGCATGTCTGCGGCCTTCGCCACCTTCGCCTTGCGCTCGGCCTTTGGCAGGCCGCGCTTTTTCAGCGGGTACTCCATATTGCGGCCCACCGTCATGTGCGGGTAGAGCGCGTAGGACTGGAACACCATGGCGATGTCGCGCTGCCCGGGCGGCACATCGTTCACCACGCGGTCGCCGATGCGGATCTCGCCGCTGGTCGGAAATTCCAGACCGGCGAGCATGCGCAGGGTGGTGGTTTTGCCGCAGCCGGAGGGGCCCAGCAATGAGACGAACTCGCCTTCTTCTATCGTGAGGTCGAGCCCCTCTACGGCGAGAAACCCTTCAAATTCTTTACGGACCTTGGAAAACGTAACACCCGCCATGAGGACCTATCCTTTTACTGCGCCGGCACCGAAGCCGCGCGTCAGGTATTTCTGCAGGAAAGCGAAAGCAATGATCAGCGGCACGCTCATCATGACCGACGCGGCCATCAGCAGCGACCACTCGATATTGAACGAGGAGATCAGCATGTTCATGACGCCGGTGGTGAGCGGCCGTGATGCGTCCGAGTTCACCAGCACCAGCGCAAACAGATACTCGTTCCACGACAGAATAAAGGTGAACAGCGCCGTGGAGATAATCCCGGGCAGTAGCTGCGGGAAGATAACGTCGCGGAACGCGCCCATGCGGCTGGCGCCATCCACCAGGGCTGCAGATTCGAGGTCTTCGGGAATGCCGGCCATGAATGAGCGCAGCAGCCACAGGGCGTAGGGCAGTGCGAAGGTAGTGTAGGCCAGCACCAGGCTGAACAGAGTATTGGCCAGCCCGAGCTTCACCATCATCAGGTACAGGGGCAGAATCAGCACGACCGAGGGCAGCAGGTAGGTGAACAGCACCAGCATCGCCAGGCTCTCGCGCCCCCGGTAGGTGAAGCGTACCAGGCTGTAGGCGCCGAGCGTTGCCACGCCGATGACCACCAGGGTCGTGGCCGTCGACAGGAAGATGGAGTTGCGGAAGTACACCAGGAAGTTGGTATCCCGCAGCAGCGTTATGTAGTGCTGGAACGTGGGTTCAACGGGCAGAAAGGCGGGCGGTCTGGCCCACAGCTCCAGCTGCGGCTTAAGAGAGGTCACCACCATCCAGAACAGCGGAAACGCGACGATGAGCACCGCGCTCCAGACCATCAGGTTGAACAGAAGTCGGCGCATCATGAGGCATCTTTCTCCCGGGTCCGGCGAATGTACACGATCATGAACACCAGCATGATCGCCATCATGACCACCGCATAGGCCGCAGCCATGCCCATCTGGTTGAGCGCGAAGGCTTCCTTGTATACCAGCAGTGGCAGCGTCTGCGTGCTGATCACAGGGCCGCCGCCGGTCAACAGGAAGATCAGGTCGAACTCCTTGAAGTCCCAGATGGCGCGCAGCAGGATGATGACCACCAGAACGTCGCGCAGCTGCGGCAGCGTGACGTCGAAAAAGCGTGCGATGGGACCTGCTCCGTCAATGCGGGCGGCCTCGTACAGTGCATCGGGGATGGTCTGCAGGCGCGCCAGCACGGCGATGACAACGAAGGGAAAGTACTTCCAGGCGCCGACCAGGATCATGGAGATCATCGCGTTGGGCATGGTACCGAGATAATCCACCGGCATGTCCACCACCCCCGAGCCGATCAGCATATGGTTGAGAATGCCGTACAGGTCGTTGAACAGCCAGCGCCACACCAGAACCGCAACCACGGTTGAGACAAAATAGGGAAACAGGATCAGGCTGCGCGCAAGACTGCGAAACCATACGGTCTGATGCAGCATCAGCGCCATGCCAATACCCAGAACGATCTGCAGGCTCAAGGTACCTACCGTCCACACCAGCGTATTGCGCAGGGATATCCAGAACTCGCCCCGGGCCAGCAAATCGCGGTAATTGCTGATGCCGACGAAGCTGCCCTCGAGGGTCGGTGTGTATAGCTGGAACAGGCTGAGATAAATGGCTGCCAGCAGCGGGTAGACGATCACTGCGCAGAAAACGACGATTGTCGGCGCTATCAGCAGCAGCCCGAGTCGGGCGTAGCGGCGCTCCAGCAGAGCCTGTGGCGAACGTGACATGCGTGGCCTCTTTGTTGGCGTCTTATTGTCGTCGTGTTGTCGTCGTGCTGTCGTCGAATCAGCGATGCTGCACGCCGGCTGTGGAACACATTCTGCCCATCAGCGCCTCATCACCGCTTCAATCGCGCGGGTGGTATCAGCCAGAACCCTGTCGACATTTTCCCGGTTGAGCACCACCCGCTGCACCATGTCGGCAATCGCGCCGGAGGCGATGACTTCGCCCGCCTTTTCGTTGGAGCGGTGCGCGCTGGACTCGTAGCCGAGATTGAAGCCATTGGCAGCAGCCTTGGCCATCAGATCCGTTTCCCTGCGGTATTTGCGGATAATAGCGTTATCCCGGTAGCGCGGATCCTCGCTGATGGACTGCAGCACCGGCAGCACGTGGCCAGGGGCAGCATGCAGCTGCCTGATATAGCCTTCAGGCCTGAACAGGAACGCCGCCAGTCGCCTGGCGAGGTCCTTGTTGCGGGACTGCGCGGGAATGAAGACGCTGGGGAAATCGTTGAAGGTCCATGGCGCTATATCCCTGGACATCCGCGGCCACAGGGCGCAGGTGATATGGTCGCTGAGACGGGGGTTCTGGTCGTTCACGTTGGCAAGCACGCGGCCTGTGTAAAGCCCGGTCGCGGTGGCCCCGCTGACGAAGGCGGTCAGGCCTTCGCCCCAGCTGTAGTTGGTGGCGCCGATGGGGCTGAAGTCGCGGATCTCGCGGTAGAATTCCAGGGCATTGCGTGTTGCCTCGCTGTCGATGGCGACGTCCAGGTCGGGGGTAAACACCTGGCCGCCTGCACCGTGGATAAAGCCGATGAACACCAGCGACGTCGCCGTGTTGCGCCCGTACGGCAGGGCCGTACCGTAGATGCCGCGTCCCTGGAGTTTCTGCAGCGCAGCGCGGAACTCGTCCCAGGTCTGTGGCGCGCGCGCAAGGCCGACGCGCTGCATGATGTCGGTGCGCAGCCAGAGAATATTCACTGCGGAGTTGCCGATGCCGCAGGCCACGTGCCGGCCATCCGCCGCCCGGAAAACGTCGTTGGCGCCAGGGTAGAAGTCATCCGGGCCGATGGCCTCAATGACGTCATCGAAAGGTTCCACCAACCCCTTGGCGTAGTAGCTCTGCACCGAGAAGGAGGGCAGGTGTGTGACCACGTCTGGCACCTGCCCGCTGGAGAACGCAGCCGCCAGCTGGGGCGCGTAGCCCTCGTCCGACAAGGGCTCCAGAACTACGGACACATCGGGATGCAGGGCCTCGAAGGCGGCGATCTGAAAACGATAGGCATCCAGCTGTGCGGGCGCGCCCTGGGGTGTCCACCAGCGCAACTCCGCGCGCTGGGCCCGCGCACGAAACGGTAGACTGCCGACCGCCGCGCCAGCGATGAGGGCCTTCAGCAGGGTCCGGCGTGCGTGTGTCCCACCGATGTCGTGTTTATTCTGCATGCAGGATAGGCGCCGTAAGCGGAAAGTGTTCACAGTGCGAATTGTTGTGCGTCTTATTTCGTGAAATTAGCACAGATACTGGCGCGACCCAAGCCCGAAGCAACAGCCCGGAACAACAGCCCGACGCGCGGGTCTGCCGTCATGCAGCAAAGCGCGCCAGGGAGAAAGGTGCTATCTCCACGTCGCCAGGGACATCGCAGGCGAGCTCCGCCGCCAGTCTGCCGACCAGGGGGCCGAGCGTGTACCCAGCGTCTCCGGGTACTGCAACAATCACGCGCTCCGACCCTGCCAGTCGACCCAGCGCTGTCTTGCCATCGATCGTCGTGTTCATGCCTGCCCAGGTGCGGATGACTCGCAGCCCGGTGATGCCGGGCACCAGTCGGCCCGCGAGCGCGACGTTGCCCAGCATGGATGTGTCCAACACCGCGGGCACAGCATTGTTGCCGCGTGACTGCGCTGGCCAACCGCCGCCGATCACGATCTGGCCGGACTGCAGCTGCTTGAGGGTGATCGAGCGTTCGGCGTGCTGAATGAGATGGTCGATGCCGGCAGCGGCGGGCTCGGTAATGTTCATGTGCAGGGGCTCGGCGCGGCTCGGGAGTGCCAGACCCAGTCCGCCCACCAGGTCTCCGGCCCCCCAGGCCGCTGCGAGGATGACCTGGTCTGCACGGTAGCTTTCGCTCTCGCCCTGCAGCTGCACCTCAGCGCCAGCTGAGACCGCCATAATATGGTCACGCACAAAGCTGACACCAAGGTGCCGCGCCACCGCGCGCAGTCGAATATTGGCGGTGAGCGGATTCAGCTTGCCCTCGTCGTGGCACAGTTCGGCGCCGATAATCTGCGGACCCAGCCACGGCGCGATGCGCTCCAGCGCGGCGCGGTCGAGGATCTCGACGTTCAGCCCCCTGTCGGCCTCACGCCGGGCCTTGGTCTCGAGAAACTGCAGCTGTTCCGTGTCTTCGGCGAGCATGAGCCCGCCCTTGCGCACCATTTCGAAGGGACCGTGGCTGGCCTCCAGCGCGTCCCATTCCCGGACGGCCCGAAGATACAGCGGCAGTGAAGCTTCCACGTTTGGCACCTGCTCGGGATACAGGCGCATGAAGCGGCTCTGCAGTTGCACGTGCAGGCTGCCGGCATTGGCCGTGGTCCCCGCGTTCACCGCGGCGTCGACCAACGTGACCTGCGCGCCCTGCTGTGCGGCGCTGATCGCAGCGCACAATCCGGTGATGCCGCCGCCGACGATCAGCAGCTCAGACGCTGGCATCGAGTGCCTCCTGGGTCGTCATCAGCGTGCCGATGCTGACCGGTTTGATCGGTACGCGGGGGGCAAAATAGCTGTGATCGGTCAGTGAGCGGCCCGTTTCGGTGGCCACAAGCCGCGCTGCGACAGGGCCGCAATAGCGGCCCTGGCAGCAGCCCATGCCCACCCGGGTCACGCGCTTCACCGTGCCAATGTGGTCTGCATCGTCCGCCATGCCGCTGCGGAACTGGCCCAGCGTGACCTCCTCGCAGCGACAGATAATGGTGTTCTCTGGGAGGCTGTCAAGCGCTTTGGGAACCGGATCATGCAGCGCCCAGAGTCGCTTCTGGAAACGCCTGGCCCGCGCCAGCACCTGCCGGCTCGACCACAGGTCCTCACTTGTCGAAAAACCACAGGCGGCGGCGGCCGCTGCGCCGGCTATCCTGCCCTCAGCGGCGGCGGCGGGTGCACCGCCCAGGCCGCAGCAGTCGCCCACTGCATAGACGCCGTCAACGGAAGTCGAGAGAGAGTCGGAACGGGTGCAGCGCAAGTGACCAAAAGCGGGGTCGTAGTGCATATCGGCCCCGAGCAGGCGAAGAATCTCGTTCTGTGGCTCGAAGCCATCATTCATGCACAGGGCATCCAGTTCGATGGATTCATCCCGACCGTTGCGGCGAAAGGTGGCGCGCAGCGTGTCATTCGCGCCGGCCGCGATGGAATCCAGTTCAGTGTCGTAGCGTACAGCGACCCCGGCGCGGCGCAGCCCGAGCAGCATGCCAGTGCCCGCGAGAGCCAGCTTCGGCCCCGCCAGGAACAGGGCCATGGCGGAAAGAGGCCTTTTCAGGGGCGACGCTGCAGACTCTGCAACAAGTCGCACGTCCGCACCGCCGCGCGCCAGTTCCAGTGCCACCTGCAGATTGAGTGGTCCAGAGCCGCAGACAGCCACCCGCTTGCCAGGCAGGCTGCGGTAGCTACGCCAGAGCGTCTGTGCCGCACCGGTGGTCATGACGCCGGGCAGTGTCCAGCCAGGCACCATGTGCGGGCGTTCGTAGGCGCCAGTTGCGATTATCAGCTGCTCAGGGCGCAGGATGAGGGGTGTGCCGTCGGCCGCCGCCGCATACAGCAGAGGTCCGGCGAAGGCGCCCCAGACCTCAACGCCACCGAGCAGCTCGGCGCCGGCCTTCTGTGCGTCAGCCAGCAGGTCCGCGCCCTCGGACTGCTGTGCATCCAGCAGCGAGGCATCCGCGGCAGGCTGCTTGAAATACTGTCCGCCGGCGACCTTGCGCTCATCCAGCACCAGTACGGAAGCGCCAGCGCGGGCGGCAACAGTGGCCGCATTCAGGCCGCCGGCGCCACCGCCGATGATCAGGATATCCGGTGTCAGCTCACGCGCGGCGGGTGTCTGCGTCGGTTCGCCTGCGCTGTCGCCGGCGACTTCAAGATCCGGGCGTGGAATCTGGCGCCGCACCTCGGCCCCGTCGCGGGCCAGGGTCATGCAGGCGCGCTGGTTTGGCTGCCCATCAACGGTGACCAGGCAATCCTGACAGACGCCCATGCCGCAGAACACGCCGCGGGGTGAGCCCTTGCCGGTGTGTCGGAAAACCCGCTGCCCCGCATCCGTCAGCGCGGCAGCCAGCGACTGGCCCTGTCGGGCAGACAGCGCTTCGCCCTCAAAAGAAAAAGTGAGACGATCAGACATCAAATGTACTCATGACGCACATGCGTACTGCAAAATACAGACACTCAACGCTCCAGAAAAGGGCTCACCCTATGCAAAACTTACAGAATTTGACCGGTCGGCGCGCCGTCGTGACGGGCGGTGCCCAGGGCCTTGGTCTCGCCATCGCTCAGACCCTGGCGGACGCCGGAGCTACTATTACAGTAATCGATCTGGCGCACGCCCTCGATATTGCAGACCTGCCGGCCGCCTGGAATACCGTGGCGATGGACCTGGGCGCCGCCGACAGCCTCGTTGCACAGAGCGAACTCGCCGCGGACCTTGGATCGGTCAATATCGTTGTTGCCAACGCCGGCGTGGTGCCGACCTGGCGCAGGGTTGCCGAACTGGACGCCGACGAGTGGCAGCGGGTCATGAGTATCAATACCTGGGGCGTTGCGGCCACCCTGGGCGGCTTCGCCGAGTCGCTGGCGGCCTCTGGCCGCGGAACCGCGGTGGTGATGGCATCCATCAACGGCTACAAAGCCCATCCACGCCAGGTTCTCTACTCTGCCTCAAAGCATGCCGCCATCGGCATCATGCGCGCAGCCGCTCTCGATCTTGGTCGCCATGGCATCCGCGTCAACGCCCTGGCCCCCGGGGCTATTGCCACAGACGCCCTGCAGCAGCGCATTATCGGACGCCAGGCCGAAGGCGGTCCCGATCTCGACACCGCCCTGGCAACGCTGGATGCCGAGACTGCCCTCGGCGCCATCGCCACCCCCCAGCAGGTAGCAAACGCCGCCCTCTGGCTCGCCTCCGACGCCTCCGCCGGCATCACCGGCATTGTAGTTCCGGTTGAAGCGGGTCTTGGCAACTAGCAGACCACGCGGGCAGCGACAGCCAGAGGTTGGCTATCTGTACTGGGTTTTCAAGACCGTCGGCGCCATGGATGGCGCCGCCGAGCCCCCAGGGACGGGTTCACGGCGAGTCTTGAAAACCCAGTGCAGATAGCCGACCGGGCTACGAAGCTGAGTCAGCTACAGTATGACCTCAGCCTTTCAACGCCTTCCAACTGCTCTCCGCCAGAATTGCATGACTGTCGACAATATCCGCATCGGGATCGGCGCCCGGTGCCAGCACGTCAGTAATGATCTCCAGCACCGTCGTACCGCTATAGCCGATTTCCTGTAGTGCCTTGCCCGCCGGTGCCGTCTCGACCATGCCGGTGCCGAGGCGATCGTGCTTGAACTCTTCGTAGCCGCTGTCTGACATGTGCACGTTCTTTATCATGTCGCCGAGCAGGTGAATCATTCCCGGGACATCCTCGCGAATGAAGGCGCTGTTGCACACGTCAAAGTTGATGCCGACCTCCGGCCCGATCATCGCTGCGGTATCCTTGAGTTCCTGGCAGGATGGGAGGAACGCAAAGGGGACGTTCTCCAGCAGCAGCTGGACGCCAGTGCCCTTCGCATGCTGCACCAGATCTTTCATGCCCTCGACAAACCATCCTAGCATCCACTCGTGCGGCGGATTGATCAGGCTGTTCACCGGACCTGGAATCGCAATCACGTAGGGGCACTTGAACTCGGCCGCCATGTCGATGGCTTCGCGATAGCGGTCGAGGGTATATTCGCGCATCAGTCTGTCGACGCCGTTGGGGTTGTTATCCAGCAGGGGATAGCAGAAAGAGGTGACCTTGACGCCTTCGCCGTCCAGCCATGACACGTATTCACGTCGCTGGTCGGCGGTCAGTTCACGCGGCCAGCAGTGTGGCGGGAAAATCAGCAGCTCAAACTGGTCGTAGCCCAGGCCGCGCAGGTGCTTGAGGGCGTCGAGGCCGCTGTGCGAATAGAGAAAGGGAAACGTGCTGGCTGCGACATCGAGTTGGCTCATGATCGGGGTCCTTTTTTCATGGGTAGGTTGTTATCTGTCGTGTTCACTTGGCGCACAATAATAACTATATCGTACAGAATCAGTGGTTCAATAGGTAAGCAAAAGAGAATGCGGTCTGCAGCAGACTGGTGCGTGTCGCTCTTTGTCGACACGCGTTCATTAACTCGCCGCTGTGATGAAGAAACGCGGTTCAGGCGTTTAACACTCTCCACTTGTCCAGAATATAGCGACTGACCATCAGATCCAGGTGCGCGCCGCCGCCGTTCTTGCACAGCGTAATAGTGTCAGGTGCAGGCCGAGAAAAGCTGTCATCCGCTATTCCGTAAAAATCTGCGCGGATGTCCTGTCTTTTGATCACGCCGCGCGCCAGCGGATCTTTCAGTTCGCCGATATGGTCCAGCGTGGTGTCGACGCTGTCCACGAAAATCGCGGCACGGGTGAGGGCCGCGTCATCAGCTTCCCGCATGTCGGGACGGAAGGCGCCGATCAGGTCGATGTGCTGTCCCGCTCGCAGCCAATCGCCCTGCAGAATGGGTGTCTTGCTCATGGTGGCTGTGCAGACAATGTCTGCGCCTGTCACCGCCGCCTGCAGATCCCCCGTTGCGGTGCAGTTCGGCAGCTCCCGCGCCATTGCCTGCGCCGGGGCGGGACTGCGATTCCAGACAGTGAAGCGTGCGTCGGGGAACAGCGAGCTATAGGCTGCGTGCATGCTGCGAGCCACGGCACCTGCACCGACCAGCGTTATGGCGCGGCTGTCCGGTCGCGCAAGGCGGCTGGCCGCCAGCAGGCTGTCACCGGCGGTTTTCAATTTGGTGACCAGGTGAAAATCGACCAGCGCCTCCAGCAATCCGTTCTGGTCGGAATACAGCGAGACGCCGCCGTTCACATTCGGCAATCCCAGCGCCCCGTTGCCACTGAACACCATTGCCGTCTTGACCAGGGCGCCCATGCCATCAATCCATGCGGCGCGTGACAGCAGTGTATCCACCCCGCGATACAGAAAGCTGTCCGCAATTTCTGCCTTCGGCAACCGGTGCCCGGCCTCTAAGGCCTCGAGCACTTCGGCCCAACGAAGCTGTTCCTCGATGTCGGGGCCAATTACGGGTGGTGTCATACTGCCTCCGTCATTCTTTTATCTGCCTTGGGCAGGAATCAGTTATTTCTGATTCCGTCAGGGCATACGACCATAAACGGCGATTGAACGTGTCAACGAGTGCCCGGGTCTGGTTCTGCAGCGCTTCCAGCAGCGTCCTGTCGTTGGAAGTCAGTGCCTCGTAGGGAGAATGCGTGAAATAGAACGCCCTGGCCAGCTGGTGAGACAGCCGTGGTGAGCTGCTCACCACGCCCTGCACGTCGCGGAACTCGATCAGTTTCCACACCTCGTTGATGGCTTCGCCAACCTGGGACTTTTTCCCGGTAGTGAGTGCGCTACCTCGTTCCGACATCTGCGTTTTAATGCAGACCAGCGAATCCTTTACGTCATCCATCTGCCGCTGCAGTGACTCCAGGGTCTGTCGGAATGCCAGGTTCTCTGCATAGACGTCAGGATCATATTGCACCTTGGGGTCTGGCAGTAGTGTCAACCCGGCCTGTTCCGCTCTGTCGCCGGCGGTGACGATGACGCGGTAATTGCCCGGTGCCGCCAGCGGCATCTCGAGGTCCGGGCTCATCAGCGGGCCATAGATTTCCTTTCCGTCCAGCTGCAGATCCCAGTGGGTCCTGTTCATTCCCTGTGCCACCGGCACCTGCCATTGGCGCAGCGTCCTGCCTGCCATTTCCAGCCGTACCTCGACGCTTTCCAGCGCCGGATCGTTCACCCAGAAGCTGATCAGCGCCTGTCGCGCATTGTTGTCGCCGGCAAACAGGTGATCCGGCGACAGCCGCTGCCCCGGCGCCTGGTCGATGACCGGCTGGTAGGTGTCGGCGGGAGGAAACAGGTGCAGTGCTTTTTCCCGCAGTGCAGGCGCAGCGGCGAGCTCGCGCCACGGCTGCAGGTCATCGAGTATCCAGATGCTGCGACCGAAGGTGCCCAGCACCAGATCGCGTTCCCGCGTCTGGATCTGCATATCCATGGTGGATACAGACGGATAGCCCCGGGTCCACTGGGTCCAGCTGTCGCCTGCATCCAGTGAGTAGTACAGGCCGAATTCGGTACCGGCAAACATCAGCTCTGGCTCTTCCGGGTCCTGCACAAACGACAGGGCGTAAGAGGGAATGTCCTGATCCGCGAGGAGGTTGGTCCATGTGCGCCCGGCATCGGTGGTCTGGAAGACATAGGGAGACCAGTCGCCCTGAAGGTGGTTGTCAATCACGACAACGGCCGTTTCGACATCGTACACTGACGGAATAATGCGCCTGATCCAGCCCTGCGCCGGCGCTTCGGTCAGATTGGTGCTGAGGTCCTGCCAGCTGTCGCCGCCGTTTCGCGTCAGGTGCAGGCGACCATCGTCCGAGCCCACCCACAGCAGGCCCTCCTCGATCTGGCTGGGTGCAATAACGGTGATTGTCGTGTGATTCTCGGCGGTGGTGGCATCGATGGAGAGTCCGCCAGACAGGTGCTGTTGCTGCTTGTCGGGGTCGTTGCTGGTCAGGTCCGGGCTGATGATGCGCCAGGATTCCCCGCGATTATCGCTTTTATGCACGAACTGGCTGCCGATGTAGAGCGCGCCGGGGTGGAATGGGTCGCCGGCGATCGCGGTATTCCAGTTGAAGCGCAGTTCCTCGTCTGGGTCCACCGGCATGATGGTCTTGCGCTGGCCGCTGCGTTGGTTGACGCGAACCAGCATGCCGCCCTGCCATAGGGCATAGGCGATATCGCCGTTTGCCTGATCCAGCACGACGTCAAAGCCATCGTTGAAAGCCAGTTCGCGCCAGTAGCTGTTGCGGATGCCCGACCGGTTCCAGACCTCGCTGGGCCCGTACCAGGTGCCGTTGTCCTGCAGGCCGCCGTAGACGTTATACGGCACCGCGTTATCCAGGGTGATGTGGTAAAACTGGCCCAGGGGAAGGTTCTCAGCGAAGCGCCAGTTCATGCCCCTGTCCCGGGTCCAGTAGAGGCCACCGTCGGTGCCGTCGATGATGAAAGCGGGGTCCTCAGGGTCGATCCAGAATGCGTGGTGATCGGCGTGGACCTCGCGTCCCCAGTCTTCAATCACCTCGAAGTCCTCGCCGGCGTTCTCAGATCTCGCGAGCCTGGAATACAGATTGTAGACCCGGTCCTCGTTCTGGCTGTCGACGTGTATCTGGGAAAAATAGAAGGGTCGGCTGCCGATAGTCTCGGTGTTGATCATCTCCCAGGAGGAACCGCCGTCATCGGAACGGTAAAGAGCGTTCTTTGCGGATTCAATCAGTGCGTACACCCTGTCGGTGTTCGATGGCGCGATGGCCAGGCCAATCCTGCCGTAGGGCTTTTCCGGCAGGCCGGCAGCGGCATCGATTTCCTGCCAGCTGTCACCGCCATCCTCACTGATAAACAGGCCTGAGCCCTCACCGCCGGAAACGAAGTCCCAGGGGCTTCGCCGGAACTCCCACAGTGCCGCCATGAGCCTGTCGGGGTTGCTCGGGTCCATGACCAGTTCCGCAATACCGCTGCTGGCGTTGCTGTAAAGCACCCTCTTCCAGCTTTCTCCGCCATCGACAGATTTGTAGAGCCCGCGGATTGCATTGTCTTTGAACGGGTCGCCCAGTATGCCGGCCCAGACAATATCTTCGTTTTCGGGATGCACACGCATGCGATAGACGTTGCGGCTCTGCTCAAAGCCCAGGTGTCTCCAGGTGCTGCCGCCATCCACGCTCTTGTAAATGCCGTTGCCGCTTGACTGGGAGTTGCGCGGATTGCCCTCGCCGGTGCCGGCATAGACCACATCGGGGTTGGACGGCGCTACGGCGACTGCGCCGATGGCCTGTACCGGCTGCCGGTCGAAAATCGGTTCGAAGGTAATGCCTGCATTTGTCGTTTTCCACAGTCCGCCGGATGCTGAACCGATGTACCAGACGTTCTTGTCGGACGGGACAACCGCAATGGCGGTGATGCGACCACTCATCCCCGCCGGGCCGATGCTGCGCAGTGCAATCTGCTCTCGGGTCGGGTCGATGGTGTCGCTGGCGCCGACCGGTGAGAGAAACAGGCAGAGCAGGGCGGCGAACGTGGATAGGCGCATGAGCTTAGGTGTCACTCTCGTGGGGCTTGGGGTAGCTGAGTGTATCACCGTCGGCGTCGACCGCCGGGGTCAGGCCGCGCCGGAACCTGACCCCACAGGAAAAATTGCGTACACTCTGTTGCAGTGACGTTTTCAGATAGTAATAAAGAGGTTCCAGATGCAACGATGGATTTCCTGTTTAGCGGCTGTGCTACTGTTCGCCAGCCTGGGTTTCGGTGGCCGCGCGGTTATCGCCGATGAGTCCGCGGCGGGCTCCGACTTCAGTGGTCTCAAATGGCGCAACATAGGGCCGGCATTCATGTCCGGTCGCATCGCGGATGTCGCCTGGCATCCTGAGGACAACAGCGTCTGGTATGTTGCCGTGGGCTCCGGCGGCGTCTGGAAGACGGTAAACGCCGGCGTAACCTGGATGCCCATCTTCGACGAGCAGCCTTCCTACTCCATTGGCTCCGTCACCCTGGATCCCTCCAACCCGAACACAGTATGGGTCGGGACCGGCGAGAATGTTGGTGGTCGCCACGTTGCCTTCGGTGACGGCGTGTACCGCTCTGACGACGGCGGTCACACCTGGTCCAACATGGGGCTGAAGAACTCCGAGCACATCTCAAAGGTGATCGTTCACCCCGAAGATTCCAACACGGTCTGGGTCGCCTCACAGGGCCCCCTCTGGAGCAAGGGTGGTGATCGCGGTCTCTACCTGAGTACTGACGGCGGCGAGACCTGGGAAAAGACACTGGGCGACGACGAGTGGACCGGGGTCACCGACGTGGTTATCGATCCGCGCGACGCCGATGTCCTGTACGCCGCCACCTGGCAGCATCACCGCACCGTCGCCGCGTATATGGGCGGTGGCCCCGAGTCGGGCATTCACCGCTCCACGGATGGCGGTCGCACCTGGCAGAAACTCGACAAGGGTCTGCCCGAGGGCAATATCGGCAAAATCGGCCTGGCCATTTCCGCCAGCGACCCCGATGTGGTGTATGCCGCGCTCGAGCTGAACCGCCGCGAAGGTGCCGTGTTCCGCTCGGCAAATGGAGGGGCATCCTGGGAGCGCGGTGCCGATGCCGTCGGCGGCGGTACCGGGCCGCATTATTACCAGGAGCTGTACGCCAGCCCTCACCATTTCGACTGGCTCTACCTCGTCGGCCCCACCGTGCAGGTATCGAAGGATGGCGGCAAGACGTTCTCGCCACAGGTGACGCCCTTTCAGCACGGTGACATGCACGCGATCAACTTCCACCCGACAGACCCCGACTACCTGATGATGGGCACCGACGGCGGTCTTTATGAGAGCTTTGACCTGGGCGAGAAGTGGCGCTTCATGGCGAACCTGCCCGTCACGCAGTTTTACAAGCTGGCGCTGGACGATGCCGAGCCCTTCTACAATATTTATGGCGGTACGCAGGACAACAGCACGCAGCGGGGTCCCTCACGCACCGATAATGTCCACGGCATCCTCAATTCCGACTGGCAGGTTGTGCTCGGTGGCGATGGCCACCAGCCGGCCACGGAGCCGGGCAATCCGGATATTGCGTACGCCCAGTGGCAGCAGGGCAACCTGACGCGTCTGGATCTCACCACCGGCGAGTCGGTGTATATAAAGCCGCAGCCTGCACCCGGTGACCCGGCGGAGCGCTATAACTGGGACTCGCCGATACTGGTCAGCCCGCACAGCCCGACTCGCCTGTATTTCGCCTCGCAGCGCGTCTGGCGATCAGAGGATCGCGGCAATGACTGGACGGCGATTTCCGGGGACCTCACGCGCAATGAGGACCGCATGCGCCTGCCCCTGATGGGCAAGCTATGGAGCTGGGATGCGCCCTGGGACATGTTTGCCATGTCCGATTACAACACCATCACCTCGCTGGCCGAGTCCCCCGTCGTGGAGGGCTTGCTGTATGCCGGCACGGACGATGGCATGATTCAGGTCTCTGAGAACGGCGGCGACAGCTGGCGCGCGCTGGAAGTGGGCAAACTGCCCGGCGTGCCCGCGACCGCGTTTGTGAACGACATCCGTGCCGACCTGCACGACGCCGACACCGTGTATGTCGCACTCGACAACCACAAGTACGGCGACTTCAAGCCCTACCTGCTGGTGAGCCAGAATCGCGGCCGCAGCTGGAAGAATATCGGTAATTCGCTACCAGACCGGCACCTGGTCTGGCGTATGGTTCAGGATCACGAGCGCGCCGATCTGCTGTTCGCAGCCACCGAGTTCGGCGTCTTCTTTACGCTTGACGCAGGAGACAGCTGGCACAAACTCTGGGGCGGTGCGCCAACCATCGGCGTTCGCGATCTGCAGATCCAGCGACGCGAAAATGATCTCGTTGCCGGCACCTTCGGTCGCGGTATCTATGTTCTTGATGACTACAGCGCCCTGCGCGATCTGGACGCAGAAACCCTGGCCGCTGACGCCAGCCTTTTTGCGCCGCGCGATGCCCGGTGGTACGTCGAGCGCACTCTGATGGGCGCCCGTCGCCTCGGCAGTCAGGGCGATGGCTTCTACGCTGCAGACAATCCGCCGACCGGCGCGGTATTCACCTACCATCTCGCGGAGGGCTTCACGACCCGCGAGGCGCAGCGGCAGCAGGATGAAAAGGCGCGCCTGGACCAGGATCAGAGCGTTGGCTTTGTTGGCTGGGAGGCCGTGGAGGCCGAACGGCGAGAGGAAGCACCCGCGCTGAAACTGGTTATCCGGGATGCCAACGATCAGGTGATCCGTCGCGTGGATGCGCCCGCGGACAAGGGCTTCCAGCGCGTCGCCTGGAATTTGCGCCATCCTTACAGTGGCGCTGTGGAAACGCCGGCCAACTGGCAGGGCCAGATGCCCCAGGGCTTCCTTGCCATGCCGGGCGATTACAGCGCGGAGCTGGTGCTGCTCAAGGATGGCAAGACGCGCAGTCTGGCGAAGCCCGTGACGTTTACCGTCAAGCGTATGCACGAGGGCGCCCTGGCGGGGGCCGCACTTGAGGACGTGGATGCCTTCTGGAGAAAACTGGCAGCGCTGTCCGGTCGCTTCAGCGCTGCGAAATACGCGCTGGAGGATGCCGTCGAGGACGTTGAAGTCATGCAGTCCATGCTGGCAGCCGCTGCCGAGGCGCCTGGCGAACTAGATGAGCGACTGCACGCCCTACGACAGGAGCTTTACGATCTCGACCAGGCGCTGTCCGGGCATCGCTCGAAGCAGGAAGTGGGCGATTACGAGATTCACCGTGTCGGCAACTGGCTGATGCACGCAACCGCAGGCGTAGCCAGCTCGACCTATGGCCCCACGCCCGCGCACGAGCGAAGCCTGCAGTACGCGACAGACGCGTTTGCCCCGATCCACGATCGGCTCAACCGCGTTCTAACGGCGGATCTGCCAGCGTTGCGTAAGGCTCTGCTGGACCTTGGCGCACCCTGGGGACGTGGGCAGACCTTGCCGGAGCGCTGATAGACGCGGAATGACGTCGATGAATCTTACGGTGCGTTGGGGCTTGCCCACGCACCGTTTTCTTTTTCAGCCGTCGACAGATAGGCAGCGCGGGTTCTCCAGCTCCCGTAGCTTGCTGTTCCCTTAGTCGCGGAACATCAGCCGCCGAATCTGCTTGAAGGTCAGATCCCCGTATGTCAGTAAGGTATCGTTGAAGTTGCGCAACTGATAGTGATCACCCATGCGGCGCTCATATTCCGCGCGCAGTTCCAGCACTTTCTGTTCGCCGATGATTTCCTTGCCAGGCGGGTACGGCGTCTGCGAATCCCGCTGCACTTCGATAAAGGCGTTGGTGGGCTCCATGCCAATCTCGTTGATATACACGTCAACAGCCTCGTCGAAGCTCATTGTGCCCTGGGCCATGCGCAGCTTGGTGGTGATGCGGACGTTGCGCCACTGGCGCATCTGCAGGCGCCCCATGCGATGCTTGAGCGCGGCAACGTGGCTGAAGCGGTCTTCAAAGTAGCCCTCGTCCTCCAGCAGTTTTTCCAGATAGAACGACCAGGCCTGGCTGAAATAGCCAGTGGACAGGCCGCGGCGGATTCGACTGTCGACGTGCTCGCGGGCAGCGGCAATCTGCACGTTGTGCCCCAGCCACTCGTGGTAGGAGATCACGTGGGTCCAGTAGGGGTTGTAGGAGCGGATGCGGCTGGCGGCTTCTTCTTCGCTTAGCCGGTCTTCCAGTGGCGTGATGATGTAGTAGCCGGACTGCCTCCCGGCGACATCCGGGCCCCGGGTGGCACCGCCGAAGGATAGAATGCGGCGCGACATCGGCGGGCTCATGCGTGCGCCGTAGTCGATGTAATCGGGAATGGTAATGACGTGGCTGCCTTCTTCGCGCAGCCAGTCGGAAGCGATATCGACGAAGCGCTGGGCCATGGGCAGCACCTCCGGCCACGCCGGTGCCTCTTCCAGCATAACCTCCCAGACGGTACGCAGATCGCCAGACGGATGGATGCGCTTCGCGAGTGCTTCCATCGCCTCGCGCGTATCGACAATGTCCTTGTCGGCGAACTCGAGCATGCGTGAAACGGGCCAGTCGGTGAGTTCTTCCTTGGTGAACTGGAGATACTCGATCCACTGCGGGTCCCAGGCGGGTGAGCGGTCGGAGCGCGGCAGCAGTTCTTCTTGCAGGAATTTCTCGTAACGACCGACGGCGGCATCCGCGGTTTTCGCCGCTGCGATCAATTCTTCCTTGAGCGCCGGATCGTCCACCGCGGCATCGGGGACGTAATCGCGCAGGAGCATGTGGGCGTAGTAGGCCTCGTAAAGGGCGTTTTCCGTCCAGACCCTGGCGGGTCGCTCAAGATTGCGCTCGGCGTTCTGCAGAATGGTTGGCAGCC
Source organism: Chromatocurvus sp. (assembly GCA_046260765.1). GTDB lineage: Bacteria > Pseudomonadota > Gammaproteobacteria > Pseudomonadales > Halieaceae > Chromatocurvus. Next base: position 1,510 of record JBHEOO010000034.1, on the reverse strand, counting down.
GCTCCAACTCCTTTACCGCTTCCCGCACGCCGGAGTCGGGGATCGCCCCGGGACGGATGAACAGACGGTTGGTTCTCCCCAGAGCAAAATAGGACGCCGGGTGCAGCGTGTGCAGCCTGACGGTTTCGATTTCGAAAATCCGGCTCTTGGCCTCGGACATGAGAAGGGCGTGGTCGACCTGATCATCCAGCGCAAGTGCATCGTAATCAATGGCTTCCAGAGTCGCTCGCACGGCTTTGTATTCGTCGAGAGCAACTTGATACTCGGCCTCGGCGCGTTCCGGCGTGCTCACCGCGAAAAAGCGGTCCGCCGTCAAGGCGAGCGCGGCGACGGGGGAGGGCGCATCCGGAGCCTGGGCCGCACTATCCCCTCTTTGGGCTGCGCTATCCCCTACCTGGGCTACGCTGTCCGGTGCCGTAATGGGCGTGCCCAGGAGCGAAAGCAGAAGTGCGGAGGCAAAAAAACGAGGGTGAGTGGAATCTAACATGGCATTCGTATCCGTTAATGGAAAATCAGAATTAGCTTAACCGATCCCGCAAAGGTGTGGCCAGACTTGCGTACATCTGTGCGCGGTAGCCTGCGAGTATCACCGTATCGCGGGCGTGCGCCGGCGGGGTGGCCCTCACGCGAACGGGGAGGGTATACTCGATCGAACACGTGTGCGGTCGATCTGTGCTTGTTTATCGGCGTCGCCCATGTGACGCGCTCTACTGCCTGGCACGGTCGCAGCATCTACAACACTACCATCGACACCCGGAGACATCCTGTTCATGGCCCTCATTCAACTGCTTTTCCCCAGACGCGCGACGCGCTTCCTCACGGTCTGCCTCTGCGCGGCGCTATATGCCGCACCCGGAATGGCGCAATCGGAAAAAAGCGACGCGATCGAATCGGTTCTCAAGGGCATGCCCATGCGCAGTATCGGCCCGGCCTTTATGGGCGGACGCATCGCCGATATCGCCGTGCATCCGAATCACCGCACCTGGTATGTCGCCGCAGGTTCCGGCGGCGTGTGGAAAACCACCAATGCCGGCACGACTTTCACGCCTGTATTCGACGAACAGGGCTCGTTCTCCATTGGTGCCCTGGCGATTGACCCGTCCAATCCGCAGATTATCTGGGTCGGTACGGGAGAAAATGTCAGTGGCCGGCATGTGGGCTGGGGCGATGGCGTCTATCGCAGCAGTGATGGCGGCCATACCTGGACCAATCTGGGCCTCAAGGATTCGCAGCATATCGGCCGCATTATTGTGCACCCCGAGAACTCCAATGTTGTCCTGGTGGCGGCCGAGGGTCCGCTGTGGTCAGCCGGCGGTGACCGTGGCGTTTATCGCACCGAAAATGGCGGTGAAACCTGGGAGCGTGTACTGCACGTCAACGATGATACCGGCGCGACAGACGTGCTGTTCAATCCGGCCGACCCCTCCATCGTTTACGCGGCAAGCTATGAGCGTCGGCGCAGCCCCTGGTCTTTCATGGCTGGCGGCGCAGGTTCTGGCATCCACAAATC
>JBHEOO010000033.1:24451-31901 GCA_046260765.1 Chromatocurvus sp. | reverse complement strand
GGACATCGTGTTGGCGACATGTTGCTGCGTGAGGTCAGCGCGCGACTGGCGAGCAGCATCAGGGAATCCGATGTACTGCACAGAAACGCGGGGAACGAGCCTTCCCAGATTGATCTGGCGCGGATGGGTGGCGATGAATTCACGGTGGTTCTCAACCAGCTGGATGACCTCGCGGGTGCTGAACTGGTCGCGAGCCGTCTGGCGCACAGACTGTCCCAGCCCTATACGCTGGACGGCCACGAGATCGTCATCACCTGCAGCATCGGCATCGCGGCCGTTCCGCTGCATGCGCATGATGTAGAAGGCCTGCTGCGCGCTGCCGGGACGGCCATGTTTAACGCAAAAAAGGAAGGCCGCAATCGCTTTCTGATTTTTCAGGATGACATGGAGGGTGCCAATCTTGAGCGACTCAGGCTGGAGACAGACCTGCGCAATGCTGTAAGCCGAGGCCAACTGGCGTTGCACTACCAACCACAGGTGGATGTGCAGACCGGCAGTGTTACCGGCGCCGAGGCTCTGCTGCGCTGGCAGCACCCCGAGTTGGGAACGGTGCCTCCGATCAAGTACATCGCGCTGGCAGAAGAGCTGGGTATTATCGACGAGATCGGCGAATGGGTTCTGCGTCAGGCCTGCCGGGATCTTACCGAATTGCGCAATCGGGGCTACGACCTGCGCCAGGTTTCAGTTAACGTCTCTGCGCTGCAAGTCTCCCGAAGCTTCGTCGCCGTGGTTGACGAGGTGTTAAAGAAAAGCGGACTTGCACCGGAGTCACTCATGCTTGAACTGACAGAAGGGGTGATGATTGATAACGAGGACGGCGCGATGAACAATTTCACCGCGCTCAGAGATCTTGGTGTATTGCTTTCAATCGACGATTTCGGTACCGGATACTCATCTCTGAGCTATCTGACCCGCCTGCCACTGACCGAGCTGAAAATTGACCGCAGCTTTGTACAGGGACTCGATCGGGGCGGGAGCGGCAGTGAACTGGTTCGCGGCATTATCGCCATGGCCAAAAGCCTGCATCTGAAACTTGTTGTCGAGGGTGTGGAGACACCGCAACAGCTGGCGTTCTTCAGCGAACATGCCGTGCACACCGTGCAGGGTTACCTGTTCAGCCCGCCGGTGCCGGTGGACCAGCTGCAAACCCTGCTTTCTCCGGCGTACTTTGCCTCTCGGATAGAAAAAATCCGAAGCCCGGACCCGGATGGCTCATCCAGAATGGAGCAAGCCTGAGCGCGCCCGCGAGCCAGACCGCCAACGCCACACTGCGGTCAGGCTGTGCCAGCCGACTGCTGTTTCTTGAGTGCCTGAATGTTCGCGAGATTCTTGCGATAGGCGTCTGCTACCTTGTCGATCCCGGATTCCGTCAGCCCGCCCTCATTACCGGCGACGGAATACGTCGCGTGCACGCCGGACGCTGTCATCAGCGCCCAGGAAATAACGTCTGTGCCAATGCCCTCATCCTTCATGGAATTGGCCAGAGCAATGAACCGCTCCATACATGCCTGATGCTGCGCATTCTTGTCTTCTGCCATGCAGCGATACTCCTTTTCAGATCCTAAATGGCGATTGTAGCACTTCAGGCGCGTGCGTTCCCCAGCATGGCCCGCAGGCAGCCCCGCTTCTTTTCCTTGAGCACACTGGCGCACTTGGGTAGTCTGCCGGACTCATCTTGCCGAACCAGAAAGAGACCGCTGATGCGCAGCGTAAAATACCGGCTGCTGATGCTCATCGCACTCTTTTCTATGCAGGGGACAGCATGGGCAGACAAGGCAGGGAGTATTGATTTCAAAAGAACCTGGTCCGCAAAAGCCGGGGCCGGTCGAGAATACGACAGCAATGTGTCAGTGAGCGAAGTGGACTCCAGCTCCGGTGAGAGTGATTATGCCTGGACGGCAAACCTCGGGGGCGCAGTCAACCAGAGTCTGGGGGAAAAGACAGACCTGTCCCTGAATTACGATTTCAGTCAAAGCCTGTACGACGACTTCTCGTTTGTCGACCGGCAGACACACATTGTCGGGGCAAACCTCTCAACGGACCTGACGCGAACAAAGGCAGGCCTCTCCGCCTATTACATCAACTCAAGACTCGATGGCGACCCGTTCCTTGAGTACCTGCGCCTGTCACCCTCACTGTCGGGTTTCATTTCAAAGCGCTGGTTTACCCGAGGCGCTTACGTCTACGCGGAGAGATCCATAGACCGTCGCAGCGATCGCGACGCCGACACCCACTCTCTCGAGGGCGATCTGTACTACTTCCACCGCGGTCTGCGCAGCTACTTCAACATCGGCTACCGCTACCGGGATGAGAACACGGTTCTGGATGCGCTGGACTTCAGGTCTCACGGCATCAAGTTGCGCTACATACGTCGTTTCACTCTGGGAAGCACGCAGGCAAAAGGCGAAATTTCATGGCGCTATGAGGAGCGGCGCTACCTATCACCCGATCCGTTTATTGCGGAAAAACGCTCGGATGACCGTGGACGATTCAAGCTGGATCTCGAAGTGCCCCTGGGCAATCGGGCAAGCCTGAAGTGGTACTACAGCTACGGCGACTTTGCCTCGAATCTGCCTCGAGCCGACTTTATTCAGACTATTGTCGGCACCAGTGTGGAATTCAAATGGTAGGGCACGTGAGCGCAGACTGAGATTGAGCAGCCCGTTCAGTCGCTTGCGTCTGCTCCCAGCGTCAGCAGGCCGTAACCATAAATATCGTCGCGTCCGGGCGGTCCCAGGTCGAGTGCGTCGCGCAGGAGCCGCGAGACAATATCGTCGCCCGGTGTCAGGTATTTCTGTCGTGCGGCGGCAGTCACTGCAAACGGCACAGCGAAAGAAGTACCCGAAGAGGCGCCATAACCACCCCCCGACAATGCATGTCGCAGTTCAACTCCCGGCGCTGCGAGGGCGAGGTATTCCCCACGGTTGGCGAGCCGAAAAACCTGATTGCGGTCATCTACGGCCGTAATAGCAACGACCGAGGAGTACGCGGCCGGATACATCGGCTTGGCTACGGGTCCTCCGTTACCTGCCGCCGCCATGATAATAACGTTCTGCCCGGCTGCCCGCTGCAACGCCGTTTCCAGCAGCCGGTTGGGTGGTCCGGCCAGGCTGATATTCACCACGTCCACGCCGGAAGACATGAGCCAGTCGAGCGCCCGGATGAGGCTCACGGTGCTGGCGATCTCCCCCCGATCACTGTCGAGTTCGAAAACCGATGCACTGAAGAGTTCGGCGTTAGGTGCAAGGCCGAGGTAGTCATCGGCGTTACCTGCAATGATTGAAGCGATGGCGGTGCCGTGAAAAACCGGGGTGTCCATACCGTCGCGAGCAAACGATCGGGACTGTACGCGGGACTTCGACAGCGCCGGGTGTGTCGTATCGACACGACTGTCAATCATTCCGACTTTGAAGCGCATGCTGTCAAGGTCGCTCGGCATTGCCATGACGGACCGGGGGTCGAACCCCGCCCCTTCTGATGCAACGGGCGCGCCTGCCATGTAAATATGGTTCAGGTCGACTTCCGCGCGATCCTTGCCCACAACGTCAAGAACGCCGCGGCGAACCTGGGTAATGTCAAACGATGAGGGTGCAGCCACTTCCGCCAGGCGCAGCCCCAGACCAGGTAGTTCAGTCACCGTATCAAACAGATAACCCTGCTTCACCAGTTCCTCGAACACGGACGGCTCTGCCATCACCAGCCACTGCTCGCGAAGGATGCGGCTTTCGTCCATCTCGAGATCGCTCTCGAGGTCTTCAACGATGCCATCAATATGATTTTCGAGGCGCTCTTCTATTACCGCCGCGACCCGGCTCTCGACGCTGCTTTCAATGGTCTCCTCGACCGCGCCCTCTACGCCCTGCTCGACTGCCGTTTCCACGCTGTCGGCAATCTGCTCCTCGACACCGCTGGTCACGCTGCCTTCAACCGCCTCGACAACCGCCTCCTCGACAACCGCCTCGACGCTCTCCTCAATCGCGTCAGCAACCGCGCTCTCGACATCTGCTTCGACACTGTCTTCCACACCGGATTCAACCAGCCCGGCCACCTGCTCCTCGACGCCGGATTCCACAGCCTCCTCAACGCTACCCGCAAGCCGCTCCTCGACGTCCTCCTCCACCTGGGTCTCAACGGACTCCGCAACGATTTCCTCGACCGAACCCTCAACCTTGGAGTCGATCGTCTGCTCGACGGCTTCCTCGATATTCTGCTCGATCTCTTCCTGGATGTTCTGCTCGGTAATCTGCTCAACGTCCTGCTCTACCCGCGACTCTACCTCCTCCTCGACACTGTCTTGGATATCTTCTTCTATGGGATCAGGACCCAGATACCCTCCTACAGGTAGCTGCGCCGTGGCAGGAATGGGACTCAAGACAAAGGCGAGAATCAGGTGCATGAGGCCGCCGCGCAGGAGAGGCGCAATATGTAACACGATCTGGCGTGCAAATCGGCGGGCAGGACCGTTTCTTGATGCGGATGGCATGGGGCTCACCGTGATAATCAGTTGTAGGGCACCCACTGTATGAAAGGGCCGCCCTTGCTTATACTGACGCGTTTCCGGCATTTTAATTCCCGTCCGGGAATAAACACGTGCAACAAACCGTCACAAAACAACCGAGGACTATATGCCGTCGCTCAATACAAGGCAACGCAGTGATCTGATGTCGGAGCTTGGCGGCCTGCGCCGGTTCTGCCTGTCACTGACGGGTGCCGCAGCGGATGCAGACGACCTGCTGCAGTCCACTGTTGAGCGAATGCTGGAGAAGGGCATGCCGGAGGATGCACACACAGCCAAGTGGGTGTATCGCGTCTGCAAGAACATCTGGATAGATGAGCTGCGCGCCCGGCAGGTCCGACAGCGTCACGCAACCGCGGTGCAGGCGGAGGAGGAGGTTGAGCAGTCGCCCTCTGCCGAGACAAAAGCAGGCGGCGAGCAGCATCTGGCGGCGGTCAACGAAGCGCTGATGCGTCTCCCAGCGGAGCAACGGCTGGCACTGATGCTGGTCGCCGTAGATGGCAAGAGTTATGCCGAGGCAGCAGACATTCTGCAGGTCCCGGTGGGAACAATCATGAGTCGCATTGCGAGGGCTCGAAAGAATTTACTGGAGGACAGGGTCCTGTTCCACCGCAGTTGACGGTAAAAAGACCCGAGGCATAGTGATGACGATCAGTGAAGCGGATTTTGAGCAGCTGTCACAGCTTCTCGATGGAGAGCTCGACACAGAGTCCCGACAGCAACTGGAAATGCGCATGGCGCTGGAACCGGCGTTGGCCAGCACATGGCGCGATCTGCAGGTAATCGACGCTGAATTACGCGCGGCTTACGTAGATAATGCGGCGACCGGCGTCCCACGAGAAATCACCGCGATGCTGGATGACCCAGCGCAGCAAGGCAGCACAAGTACAGGCACCACAAGCGACAACACAAGCACTAACACGAGCAGCAATACCAGTAGCAACGTGGTGTCGTTTTTCCGTCGTCAACCCTTCTTGCCCACAGCACTCGCAGCATCCCTGGTGCTCGCAGTTGCCATTGCGATGATGCCGGATAGCGGCACATCCTCTCCACCGGCGCCCGGCCTGACGCTTGCCGCTGCACTGGAATCGCTGCCGTCGGGCGATACCTGGGAAGGTCTGGACGACGGCAGCGAGATACAGGCTGTGCTGACATTCCCCAGCAGGGACGGCGGCTGGTGCCGGGAGTTTGCACTCAAGCAGACCGTCGGCAACGCGACACGTCGAGGCGTCGCCTGCCGAAAAGAAGGACAGTGGCACACCGAAGTCATCGCGCAGGCACCGGGACCCCAGAGCAGTGACGTTTACCGACCGGCCGGCGCAGGCGACAGCGACGCGGTCAACCACTTTATTCGCCATCAGGCTGCAGACGTCCCGTTAAACGGTCGCCAGGAGGCCCTGTTGATAGAAAATCACTGGCACTGATAGAAAAGAAAGAGACGTAGCGATAACAGTTTGCAATAAAACAGAGACTCTCATCAGAGCGACAACGGAAAACAGAATGCGGCGACGCGCCGAAAGCCCTCGCCCGCCCCTATACTGGAGCTGGGCGACACCCAATGGCTTTGCGACGCTGCCACACAAGGGTTTCACTCCTCCCTTGCGCTATCAACGTTTCGACAGCGCCATTATTCCACGGGTTTTTAATTCCTGAACTCAGGAGACGCGTTGTCGTGAGACCTTGCGTCGGGAATGCTCCATGAGTGCCCACAGAATATTACTCGAACTCACCTGGCCGACAAGCCGACCATTCTGAATAACAGGGCGACGACGCTGGCGGGTCTTCAGCATGTCCTGTGCTACTTCCACGATATTGTCTTCTGGACGACAGCTGTTGATGTCGGCGGTCATAGCCTCGTGAACCAGTGAAAGCTCAGGGTCACCGTCGTTATAAATGGCTGTGAGAACGGCCTCAATGCAGTCCAGCTCAGACAGAACACCGACCGGGAACCCCCTGTCGTCGACCACGGTGACCCCGGTTAACTTGTGCTCTACAAGTGTTTCAATTGCATGGACCAGATTGACATCTTGCCGGATGGTGAGCGGTCTCTTGCGCATGCAGTCGGCAATGCTGGTGGGTTGTGCCATTGCATATACTCCGGAGAATTTATAGGTGACTAGAGTGAAAACGTTACGCTGCAAACGCGGTAGAGTCCAGCGTCGACTGAGCAGTCCCGGAGCCGGCGCTGAAGAGTGGCGCTGTCGCGGTGCCGCACCACCAGAACTGAGGCGGCAGCCGACTGCTGTGCGCATCACCCTCCGCGCTCGCGTTGCCTTGCACAGACTGATGCTGGCCGCAGTGATCGCCTCGGCGCTCAGCAGCTGCGGCGGCTACCAGCTCAGGAACCTGGCCAAGTCAGATATCGACCTGGTCGCAGACGAGTTTATCGATGAGACACGACGGCTGACCAGAGAGCTGGTAGTCAAGCTTTATGCCCGCAACCCGGCGGAGCTCGACAAAGTGCCGGAAATGACCGTTGAGCGGCGACTGCAGATGCTGCAGGATTCTCCTGCCAGGCTGGTATTCGCAGAACTCTCAGGTCGTCAGGAAATTGCCGCCATGGAAGTGGTTTTCAACCCCGACTTTTCAGGCGACCGGGTATTTGCCCTGGCGGCAGGCCTTGGCGGAATGCTGCGAAGGACCTACGACTATCGCCGGGAATCCTACATGACGCTGTCTCTCGATGCCGATGCGCTCGCAACCAGCGCGCGCAATATCGAGATCCTGGTCTGGCGCCTGAAAAACACCCGTCGGGCAAACGGCCAGCCCTTCCTGATTACCAGCGAGTACGAAGGTCTGACGGATAATCTCAGTTTCGAGCGCTTATTTGGCAAGCTCATCGCGCTGCAGGACATGATGTCGAGAATCGCCGGCGATGCCGGCGACCGGCACGTGACCCGGGTTATCCACACGGCATCCTCGGTGTTCATTCTC
>JBHEOO010000033.1:0-24441 GCA_046260765.1 Chromatocurvus sp. | reverse complement strand
GATCTAGATCGGCAGGGGAATGAGTTATATGGACTCCACCCTTGCTAGGCGGCCTCCACGCTCTCCTGACCGGCACGCTCAATGGCGATCGCCGGCGGCGCAAACCGCTCTCCGTAGGCTGCCGCCAGTTCCCGGCAGCGGCTGACGAAGTGCCCGTATCCATAGGTGCTCACGAACTGCAGCAGGCCGCCCGTCCAGACCGGCGCGCCAATACCCATGATGGAGCCGATATTGCCATCCTCCTCAGACCGCAACACGCCGCTCTCCAGACACTTCAGGGCCTCGATGACCTGCCGGAACAGCAATCGGTCCTTGATATCCTGCTCCGGTATGCACACCTCACTGCGGTAGTACAGATCCAGGAGGCCCGGCCAGATATGCTTGCTGCCGTCCTCGCCGTACTCGTAGAAACCGCCGCCGTGATGACGGCCACCGCGACCATGCTCCTCGACCAGCGTTGCAACCACGCCCCGTGCGATGCTGCTATCGCCCCAGGCATCCTCGACGCCCATTTCCCGCCAGGTTGCCTGCGCCTTGCGGGACAGCTCCAGGCTCACCTCGTCATACACGGCCAGCGGTCCCACCGGCATGCCCACAGACTTGCCCAGATTGTCGATCAGGGAAGGGTGCAGGCCCTCGTGCAGCAGCCTCACACCCTCGTCGAGATAGGTCCCAAAGGTCCGCGACGTGAAAAAACCCAGTGAATCGTTCACCACGATCGGCGTCTTGCGTATCTGGCGCGCATAGTCGAATGCGCGCGCCAGCGCGGCATCAGACGTTTTCTCGCCCATGATGATTTCAACCAGCGGCATCTTGTCCACGGGAGAGAAGAAATGAATACCGATGAAGTGCTCGGGCTTGCTGCTTCCCTCGGCGAGCTGCGTGATAGGCAGGGTCGACGTATTTGAGCCCCAGACGCCGTTGTCGGCGAGATACGGCTCACACTCCCTGGTAATCTCGTGTTTCAGCGACAGACTCTCGAACACCGCCTCTACGACGAGATCGCAGCCCTGAAGGTCCTGCGCGTCCCCGGTCGGGGTGATCAGTCCCAGAACCTGCTCGCGCTTTTCCGGCGTCATGCGACCGCGATCAACCCGCTTGTCCAGCAGCCGTCGACTGTAGTCCTTGCCCTTTTCGGCGGCGTCTTTCGAGACATCCTTGAGAACGACCTCAATACCCGCCATGGCAGATACGTAGGCAATGCCCTGTCCCATCATCCCGGCACCCAGAACGCCGACTTTTCTGGTCACCTGCGGCGGGACATCCTGTGGGCGACTGGCGCCGCCATTGACCTTGTTCAGGGCAAAAAAGAACGTGCTGATCTGGTTCTTGGCAACGGGCGTCGTGACGAGAGAGGCCAGACCGCGTGACTCGACCCTGAGTGCCGTATCCAGATCGAGACGGGTCGACTGCACCGCGACATCGAGGATTCTGTTCGGCGCAGGCAACAGGCCCCGCGTCTTCTTATGCAGCATGGCCGTCGCCACGGGCAGCATCTGCGCGACTTTCGGCGAATTCGCATCGCCACCCGGTATGCGATAGCCCTTCTCGTCCCAGGGCTGCACCGCGGATTCGGGCTTGTCCCTGTTGGCCAGTACCCATTCGCGCGCGGCGGCAAGCAACTCGCCGGGCTCGCGCACCAGCGCATGGATGAGCCCATCATCCAGCGCAGCTGGGGGCGCGACACGCTTCCCTTCGAGCAAATAGGGCAGTGCCTTTTCGAGCCCGAGCAGACGGGTCAGTCGCACCACACCGCCGCCACCCGGCAGCAGGCCAAGCGTTACCTCCGGCAGACCGAGCTCAACAGAGCGGTCGTTCCAGGCAACGCGGTAGTTGCAGGCGAGGCAGATCTCGAAACCGCCGCCCAGTGCCGCGCCGTTGATCGCCGCAGCCACCGGCACCGGCAGTTTCTCAAGCCGACGCAGCTGGGACTTCACCAGCTCGAGGCCCTGCATGAACTCCCCGACGTCATCCGGGGTCACCGCCAACAATCCGTGCAGATCGCCCCCGGCAAAAAATACCTTCTTGGCCGAGGCGAAGATCACGCCGGTGAGACCCTCCTCCTGCTCGAGGCGGTCTATCGTCTCGCCCATCGCATCGCGATACTCCGCGTTCATCGCATTGACAGGCCCGGTCATGTCCATGGTGACCGTAACAATGCCCTCGGCGTCTTTCTCGTACTCGAATACACTCATTCTGAAAACAACTCCCGTGCGCGGCGCGCTATTGACCGCTTTCTATGCTGAACGCTTTCGGTGATGAACGCTTTAAATATCAGACGCGTTCGATAATCGTTGATATTCCCATACCGCCGCCAACGCAGAGTGACAGCATCGCGCGCCGCAGGCCGCGTCGCTCCAGCTCATCTAGCATGGTGCTGACCAGCATTGCCCCGGTCGCTCCCAGGGGGTGGCCCATGGCGATTGCGCCGCCATTGACGTTGGTGACGTCGTGGTCGATGCCAAGATCTTTCATATAGCGCATGGCAACAGACGCAAATGCCTCGTTGATTTCCCAGAGATCAATATCCTCTTTCTTCAACCCGGCCTTTTGCAGGCACTTTTTTGCAGCCGGGCCGGGGCCGGTCAGCATGATCACTGGGTCCGTCGCGAGCACGGCGGTCGCCACGATGCGGCCCCGCGGGGTCAATCCCAGATCCTTGCCGGCTTTCTCGCTGCCAATCAGCACCGCGCTGGCACCGTCGACAATGCCCGAGGAATTACCGGGTGTATGCACGTGTTCAATGTGATCCAGCATGCTGTATTTACCCAGAATCACATCGTCGAAACCCATATCGCCCATCATTGCAAAGGAGGGATTGAGCTGACCCAGGGTTTCCACGGTCGTGCCCGGCTTGATGAAGTCGTCACGGTCGAGGATAGTCAGACCACTTTCATCCAGCACCGGCACCACGGAGCGGTCGAAGTAGCCGCTGTCGCGGGCATGCGCGGCCCGCCGCTGTGATTCCGTGGCATAGGCATCAACATCCTCGCGGGAATACTGTTCGAGAGTGGCGATGGTATCCGCGCCGATACCCTGCGGCACAAAGCCGGTTTTTGCGGCGAAGGCGGGATCGCCGCCCATGGCGCCACCGTTGGAGCCCATCGGCACTCTCGACATGCTCTCCACGCCGCCGGCGACCACCAGGTCCTCCCAGCCGGACGCAATTTTCTGCGCGGCAATGTTCACCGCCTCGAGCCCGGAAGCACAGAAACGATCGAGCTGCACGCCGGCCACCGACTCGTGCCAGTCGGCGTTCATGACGATCATCTTGGCCACGTCGCTGCCCTGCTCGCCGACCGGCGTGACGCAACCCATGACAACATCGTCAACGTAAGACGTATCCAGGTCGAGGCGACTCTGCAGCGCCCGCAGCAGGCCGGCGCCGAGGTCAATGGGCTTGACCTCATACAGGCTGCCTCCCGGCTTCCCCTTGCTGCGCGGCGTGCGCAATGCGTCGTAAATATAGGCGTGATGGCTCATGGCGGGTAACTCCCCGATAACTTAGACCACCACAGTCTGACCCTGCGCCGCAGGTCAGACAATGACTCTGGGCACTAAAATAATTGACTGAAAGTGACAGTGTCGACGTCATTGCCCGAAGCCGCGCGGCGTCCTGCCGTCGCGCCACTGCTGAGACCTGCAGCAGGTCCTTTACGACGGGTCTTCCATCCTTGCCCGGGGCACAAGTTCTTGCTTAACTGCCCGGGCTGCGTCGCAGCCATCGCAGCGTAACCCCCCAGTCTGTTGAACCGGAGATCCGGCATGCCAAACGTCCACCGTCCATCGCGCATTGCCAGCGCACTGCTGCTTACCGCGGCACTCCTGCTGGGTGCCTGCTCGCAGGAAGATCCCGACGTATCAGCTGCGGGTGACAGCCCGGACACGCCGCGGGTAGCGCTGATCATGAAATCACTGGCCAACGAGTTTTTCATCAGCATGGCCGATGGCGCACGCGCGCATCAGGCCGCGAATCCGGAGCGCTACAGCCTTGTTGTAAACGGCATCAGGAATGAGAGCGACCTTGCCCAGCAGGTGGCACTGATGGAACAGATGATGGCAACCGGCGTGGACGTCATCGTGATCGCACCTGCGGATTCGAAGGCACTGCTGCCAGTGGCGCGCCGCGCCGTGCAGCAGGGCATTGTGGTAATCAACATCGACAACCAGTTTGACCGACAGCTGCTTGCGGAGATGGGTATTACCATTCCTTTTGTCGGCCCGGACAACCGCGACGGCGCGCGGCGTGTCGGAGAGCGCCTCGCGGCAGAGCTAGAGCCCGGATCCGAGGTCGCGATCATCGGCGGCATACCGGGTGCGTTCAACGCGCGTGAGCGTGAGGCAGGCTTTGTGGCCGCGATGCAGGCTGCAGACATCACCGTGGTCAGCACCCAGGCCGCGGACTGGGAACAGGCAAAGGCCGCAAACATCGCCTCGGCGCTGCTGCGTGAATACCCGCAGCTGGACGCCCTGCTGTGTGCCAACGACAGCATGGCACTGGGAGCAGTTGCCGCCGTCCGTCAGGCGGGGCGTGAAGGCAGCGTCAAAATTGTCGGCTTTGACAACATCAAAGCTGCCAACACACTGGTGGAGCGCGGCAGCATGGTGGCTACCGCCGACCAGCACGCCGACAGACTGGCGGTCTACGGTATTGAGTATGCCCTGGACATCCTCGACAGTGGCCAGATGCCAACCAACCGCACAACTCCGGTGGACGTGATCAGCAGCGAACGCTGATCGTCGCCCATGTCCACAGGCGATCCTGATAACCGCGCCTTAAGCGACCCCCCAGACGCTGCCGACGGTCCGCTGCTGGCCACGCATGCCATTTCCAAAACCTTTGCGGTCCCGGTGCTCAAGGCGATCAACTTCACCGTTCAGCACGGTGAAGTCCACGCGCTGATGGGCAGCAACGGCGCTGGCAAGAGCACGCTCTGCAACATCATTGCCGGTGTTCTGCCTGCCTCTGGTGGCGACCTGCAGCTGCGCGGCGAGCAGTTTGAGCCGGCAGGCATCAGGGACGCCGAGGCGCGGGGCGTTCGCATGGTCATGCAGGAACTCAACCTGTTTCCCACGCTCAGCATTGCCGAGAATCTGGCCTTCGGTGATTTCGGTGCGCGGGCGGGTATTCTCAGCCACGGCGCACTCCACTCACGGGCAGAGGAGGCGCTGGCGACACTGGGCATGGATGACCTTGACCCCGAATTGCCCGTATCCCGCCTCGGCGTCGGACAGCAGCAGCTGATAGAAATTGCGAGGATGATCAGCCGGCCGCTGTCCTTGCTGATACTCGATGAGCCTACCGCCGCGCTGACCGACCCACAGATTGAACGACTGTTCATGAGCCTCAGGCAGCTGAAGGCGCGCGGCGTTGGCATCGTGTATATCTCCCATCGCATGGACGAGATCCGCCGAATCGCCGATCGCGTTTCGGTGCTGCGCGACGGACACCTCGTGGCGACCGAGCGCGCTGACGCGCTCGACAGTGACCAGATAATCACCCTCATGGCCGGCGAAAAGGCGCTCGATGGCGTGACGTCCACTCAACGGCCGGCATCGCGGGTCGAACCCGCCAGGCCCCTCCTCAAGGTGGAAAAACTGGGACGCAGCGGTGCCTTCAGTGATGTCAGTTTCACGGTGCATGCCGGTGAGGTGCTGGGGATCGGCGGGTTGATCGGCTCCGGACGCAGCGAGCTCCTGCGAGGTATTTTCGGGGCTGATCGAGTGGATAGTGGCGGCCTTCGCCTCGCTGCAGACCGGTTCAGCAGACTGCGGCGCATGCGCTCACCCCAGGAGGCGGTGCGTTCGGGAATAGGATTGGTAGTTGAGGACCGAAAATCCCAGGGGCTTCTTTTGCAGGCCAGCATCGCCCACAACCTGAGCTTGGCCCGATTGCCCGATCTGCACAGTCGGCTCGGCATGATGGACACGGCGAAGGAGGCCGATCTCGCCGGCACCATGTGTCGCAGCCTGGATATCAACCACCGGGTACTCGCGCAACCGGTTCGGGAGCTAAGCGGCGGCAACCAGCAGAAGGTTCTCATCGGGCGCTGGCTTCTGAAGCAGCTGCCCATTCTTTTGTTCGATGAGCCCGGGCGCGGAGTGGATGCCCGCGCAAAAGTGAGAATTCAACGGCTGGTGCGGGAGCTGGCCGCGGCGGGGAAAGCGGTGGTGGTAGTGAGTAGTGAAACCGAAGAACTGAGGGCGCTTGCAGATCGCATTGTGGTGCTCTCCAACGGGCGCATTGCCGACGAATTCGCGGCGGCTGACTTCGATGAGAGCGCCTTCCTCACCGCCTGCTTCCGCTTCTACAGCGGCAATACGGAGGCGACCGATCAAGCCGCCCATCAAGCCGCTCATCAAGCTGCCCATCGAGTCAGAGACGACAGGAAAACAACGCCATGACGACCCGCACCACCCGACGGCTGCGCCTGCCCTGGAATTCCCTCGGTCTCGTCGCCGTGCTGCTTGCACTGGTGCTGCTGTTCAGTCTTCTGAGTGATTACTTTTTCAGCGCCGGTACTTTTCGCAGCCTCGCCAACCAGATCCCGACGCTGACCGTGATCGCGGTGGGTATGACCTATGTCCTGCTGATTGCCGGCATCGATCTGTCGGTGGGCTCGGTCATGGCGCTGGCCGGCGCTGTTACCGGGGTGCTGATGGTCGATCTGCAGTGGCCCCTGTTCCCCGCTATTGTTGCAGCGCTGGCGGCCGGTCTGGCCTGTGGCAGCGTCAACGGCTTTATCAGCGCCCGATGGTCGATTCCCTCGTTCGTTGTCACCCTGGGCATGCTCGAGATCGCCCGGGGCGGTGCCTACCTCACCACGAATTCGGAAACCCGTTACCTTGGCGACGCCATCGCCATCATTGGCGATCCACTGGCAGGCGCTGGCGTGTCCGCAGCGCTGCTGTTCGCAGTCGCGGTTGTCGCCATCGGGCAGTTTGTTCTGGTAAAGACTGTATTCGGGCGCTACATGGTGGCTATTGGCACCAACGAGGAAGCCGTGCGGCTGTCGGGCATCAACCCCCTCCCCTGGAAAATCACGGTATTTGCCCTGGCCGGTCTGCTGGCCGGCCTGGGAGGCATTTTCCAGCTCGGCTACCTGCAGAGCGCAGACCCGAATGCCGGCATCGGGCTTGAGCTGTCGGCGATTGCTGCGGTGGTCATCGGCGGCACCAGCCTGTCAGGCGGCCGTGGCTCCGTCGTCAACAGTTTTCTGGGCGTCCTGATCATCGCCGTGATGGAAACAGGCCTGGCGCAGCTCGGGGTGTCGGAGCCGGGCAAACGCATCATCACCGGCGCTGTAATCATCCTCGCCGTGCTGTTTGACCAGTTCCGGGAGCCTCTCGGTCGCCGTTTCGCCCGCTGGCAGTCAGGCGCCGGCGGCGCTCATGACCCGGCGTAGCGGTCCAGTCTGCTCAGCAGCTCAGTGCGCTGGTCCGGCTCGAGAAAACTGGCGTTGAAGCCGTTGCGCGCCAGCGCCAGCGCCTGCTCCCGACGCATACCCAGGGCCGATTGCAGGGCCGTGTAGTTCTCGTTCAGATAGCCGCCGAAATAAGCGGGGTCATCCGAATTGACCGTCACGCACAGACCCTGCGCCAGAAGGTCGAGTATCGGGTGCTCCTGCAGCGTTTCCACCACGCAGAGGCGCACGTTTGACAGGGGGCAGACAGTGAGCGGCACCTGATCCCGCCGCAGGCGCTCCAGCAGCGGCGGGTGCTCCACCGCACGCACGCCGTGATCAATGCGCTCCACGCCGAGCACGTCAAGGGCATCCTCGATGAACGCGGGCGGACCCTCTTCACCGGCGTGCGCTGTCAGGCGCAGATTCAGTTCACGCGCAGCGCTATAGAGTCGGCGAAACTTTTCCGGCGGGTGATCACGCTCGGCGCTGGCGAGGCCGATAGCCACGAATTTATCTTTCCATGGCTGCGCCTGGCGAAGCAGGTCGAGGGCGCTGTCCTCGCTGAGGTGGCGCAGGAAGCTGAGAATCAACAGCACCGACTGCCCCCACTCGCGACGCGCCTCATCGATGGCAGCAACAAAACCACGCATCACGACATCGACGGTGACGCCAAAGGGGGCGTAGGTCTGGGGCTCTACCATGATCTCCGAATGCAGAATATTCTGCTGCCGACACATGAGCAGGTAGTCCATCATCAGATGATAGAAGTCCTCATCCGTGCGCAGCACGGAGGCGCCGAGGTAATACAGATCGAGAAAACTCTGCAGATCGGTAAATTCGCAGGCGCGCGCAATGTCCGCCACGCTGGCGTGAGGAATGGCGACGGCATTTTTTTCCGCCAGCTCAAGCAGGCGTGCGGGCTGCAGACTGCCGTCGATGTGCAGGTGAAGCTCGCACTTGGGCATGGCGGCCAGCCAGTCATGCTCGCGATTTGCATCGGCGGACTGCTCCTGTGCCGTCAATTTTTCTCCCGACGTTTCTTTTCCAGACCCAGATGCGCTACTCATCAGGTCCCTCTCCCTGCGGACCCGTGAGGGTGCTGATGAAGTGTTCGAAGGCAGCCCCGGCATCCGTCTGCTGGCAGACCAGCGTCGTCGCCGGCCCGTCCGGCAGGAGGCGCAGAACACCGGCAGATTCCGCTTCGAGATGACGCCGGAGCTTGCCGCGCCAGTTTGCAGTGGGCATGTCCATATCCGTGGTGCCGAGCCAGGGCCGGTCCGTGTAGCGGTATTCAACGCTGACGGCCAGTCGCTCGCCGCGACAGTAGCGCTCGCGATCGACGATCGTCAGTGCGGCGAGCACATCCCAGAAGTAATACTCCCCGGAATCAATAAAGCCGGTATTGGCGTCGAGGACTGCGCTCCAGAAGTCCGCGGCAGGGTTGTCGGCGCGCCGCTTGAAATTCCCGGCAAAAGCCCGCGTGACCTGCACATGGTTGGTGACGTCCAGTCCCACCAGCTCCACCGGTAAACCCGACTCCAGCACACTTCGGGCAGCCACGGGATCGACGTAGAGATTCCACTCGGCGCGGGTGTTGGGGTTGTTGTCTGTCGTGCCCGGCACAATGATATTGCCGCGTGCGTCAAGTGCCCCACCCATAATAACCAGCCGTGAAACCTGGTTGCGGTCTTCCGGGTAGCGGTCCAGCCACTGTGCAATATTGGTCAGAGGGCCCGTCGCCAGCAGCACCACCGGCTGTTCGCTGTCCGCGATGGCCGCGTGAATCAGTTCCACCGCGTGGTCGCCGTAGGGTTCGCGCTCGCTGGCCGGAACCGGCACGCCAGACAAACGATCCATATCCTCCTGCCAGGCTGTGGGGAAAACGAAGTAGCCGTCGAGGGGCCAGGGGTCTCCACAGGCCACGGGAATAGCGCTGCCCGGACGCGTGAGGTCTGTCAGGGCCAGCGCATTTCTTTCCCCGGGCTCACAGTGTGACTCACCGCTGCCGGCGACGGTCACCGCGCGCAGGTCGATGGACGGCTCGCGCAGAAGGAACAACAGGGCCGCCCAGTCGTCGATGGCCATATCCGTATCGAAGATAACCGGAATATCCCGGGACGCCGCGGTATCTCCCGACCCGGGCGCAGCGGACGCCTGCTGAGGCTTGTCGGTGCCAGCACCAACCGCGGTATCACCGCCGGTAAATACCGGCAGCGATACAGCGTACTCATCCCAGCCATCGACAAGCGCATCGATGGCAGCACTGCCCACGCGATAGGCGGCTTCCAGCGCCGGCAGGCCATTATCCGGATACGGCGCGGTCGTGCTCCAGGCCGGCATCCTGCCCGGCGGCGGCAGCGTATAGTTGCTGACGGTGCGCAGCACCATGACGCGCCGGGCATCCACAAGACCGGTGCGGTCCAGTCGATGTAGCGCCGTCAGCGTGCCGCTGTCCTCCATGTTGGAGGTCATGAAGTTGGCGTCGTCGCCCGCATAGACGCGCAGCCAGTCGTTGGCCCAGGTATTGAGCATCCCGCCATGCCAGTAGGTGCTGGCAGACAGGGTGTCGCCGCGCGTCACGAAGGGCGCGCGCATCGCCTCAGGATATCCCGTGTACTGTTTGCGGAAATCGCGGATTCCCGACATGTCGGGAATCACGACCTTGCGCGTTGTCTCGAATGCCCACTCGGCGAGCTGCGGATTGAGCGGAAAATGAATTGTGTCCAGGGTCCAGCCATCGGAGACGTCCTGAGGTCCCTGCGCCGGCTCTTTCGCACCCAGGGGTATGAAGCCATAGGGCCATTGGTCGGGAATCTCCCGTCCATCAATCTCGTAGACCAGATCACCGTCAACGACATGATTCGCCCAGACCGCGGAACCCAGTGACACATCCTGCGGGTCGCCGCCGGAAATGCCCGCGACCAGCCAGTAGGCGCGCGACAGATCAAAACGCGAATCCAGGCCCAGCGCCATGATGGATGCCGTGGCATTGGGAATGCCGCCACCGACGCAGATGATCAGGACACCATCGGCTGTGAGGTAGAGCGGGAATTCACCCAGAGGAAACGGGTATTCCTGCGCGATATCACCGCGCTCAACCCAGAACTGCAGTTCTCCCGGTTCATCGCCACGCGCGTCGCCGTTCTCGAACATGGTCACCACCACGGCCTTGATCGGCAGAGGCGATGCCCCCTGGGAACTGGCGAAGGACATGGCGGGTGCAAGGCAAGCCGCCAGCAGCACAGCGGCGAACACCGCTTTGCCGCGGCGATATCGCTCAAGGCCATTGCGAACTGCATTCATTCAGACGTCTCCTGTACTCAGTTCTCAGCAAGAACCTGCCACAGCATGCGCAGGCCAACAAGGGTAAGAAATACGGCAAAGACCTTTTTCAGCGCTACGCCGCTGAGCCTGGCGCCGAGGCGAACGCCGAGCGGAGCCATCAGATAGGTCAGCGGTGCAATCGCGGCAAAACCCGGCAGGTTCACGAGGCCCACGGTGCCGGGTGGCGCATCCGCCGGCGTCGATGCCGTGAGCAACAGCAGCAGCGCACCGGGCAGCGCAATCACCAGACCGAACAGCGCCGAGGTGCCTACCGCACGGTGAGCCGGAACATTCCAACTGGTGAGGACAGTTACGCTGAGCGCCCCACCGCCAATACCCATCATTACGGACAGGGCGCCGATGATCGTTGCCACCGCGCCCTGCACGGGCCCTATAGGCAGTGAATCCCGCAGGGGCGGCGCGTGCGGGCGCAGGAGCGTGTTCGCCGCTATCAGCAGCACCACCACGCCGAACACCCCGGTCAACAGGACGCCGTCAACACGGCTGACGACCTGGGTGCCCAGCACAACCCCCGCCAGCAGGAACCACAGCCAGCGACGGAACAGCACAAGATCGACATTGCCGCGGCGGTGATGTGCACGTGCAGAGGCAATGCTCGTGGGCACGATCACCATCAGCGAGGTACTCGTGGCAACGATCATGGCGGTCGCCGGGGTGATGCCAAGGCTCTGGAAGATCAGGAACAGGACCGGGACAATGACGATGCCCCCGCCGACGCCGAGCAGACCCGCCAGCACACCTGCGAGTAACCCGGCAGCGATCAGCGCTGATATTACCGGCAGCCACTGGGTGACCGAGTCCATCACCGCAGGCCCTCAGGCCAGCGCGTGGCAAGGATATCGCACGGCAGCAAAGCCCCGATGATTATTCTACGGCCCGAAGATCATCCGCCGTGGGCGTACGCTCGCGGTAGGTTTCCCAGTCTGACAGCAGGGCATCGATAACGCGCGAACCCACGAGGTAGGCGGATTCCAGCGATGCGTCGAGCCCGGCGTAGCCCTCATTTTCTGCGAGCAGATTTTCCGCAGCGGTGACGCCGGGAGGCGGCATGGTGTAATTGCTCGCCGTGCGCAAGACCATGACGCGGTCGCGATCGGCGCGCCCGGCGTTGTCGAGATAGCTTATGGCTTGCATGGTACCCGTGTCCTCCATGGCGGAAGACACAAACTCGCCCTTGCCATCTGTCCAGTAATCCACCCAGTCGTTGGCCCAGTTATTCAGAATCTCGCCATGCCAGAAGGTGAGCGCCGCGAGGTGATCGCCCTTCAGCACGAACGGTGGCCTTTGCGCGTTCGGATGCCCGGTATACAGCGCGCGAGTCTCGGCAAGCGCTTCGTCGTCCGGCAGCGCCATATCCTGCGTGAGACGAAACGCCCAGTCGGTAAGTGCAGGATTGAGGCGGAACATTTCCCCGGTCGGCTCGGGTCGATCAGGGTCGAAGGGACCGCTGGTGTAGCGTGCGAAATAGCCGTAATCCCAGTCGTCTGGCATCTCTCTGGCATCAATCTCATGGGACAGGTCACCATCGACGAGATACTCAGCCCAGGCGGCGGAACCGATGGATGCATCCTGCGGATCAAACCCGGCGATACCGGCGACCAGCCAGTAAGCCTCGCTCAGATCAAAGCGTGGATCCATGCCCAGCATCATGACCGACGCCGCCGACTTGGCGGTGCCGATACCGGTGACCATCACCATCAGGCCGGTTTCCGGGTCGTGGTGCAGGCTGTGATGCCCGCCAAACTCATACACCTCGGTGAGGTCGCGGCGCTCGTCCCACAGCTGGAACTCCCCGGCCTGGTCACCGCTGTCCTCACCGATCTCAAACATCGTGACCACCACCGCCCTGATTTTCAGCGGATCATCAGCCGACGTTAGCGCGGATGAGCCGGGCAATACCTCCGAGGTATCGCTGCAGCCCGCCAGGGCCAGCAGCAGTGAGGCAATCGCCAATGGGGCCTTCGCCAGTGGGTCCGGAAACAGTGAGCCCAGGGGAAATGGGCAAATACGCGAAAACATCATGGCAGGTCCTTGTCGTGTTCAGCGGGAATAGTGAGGTCGCACAACGCGTACAACCGGCAGGTAAACTCATGACTGCGGGCTTCACTGGAAAGCGCAGACGCCGGCCGGCGCTGGAGACGGCGCTCAAAATTGCCCAGACGGATAGCGAAGTCCCCCATCAGCTGCGCCTTGACCGCATCCTCGGCAAACGAGTACTGCAGCGAGTTGCGACTCAGGCTGACCAGTTCGGGCCAGGAGAGGTTGTACTCGCGAACCGCGACAAAGAACTCATCGGTCAGGTTGGAGTCCCACATGCCGCGGTCGTCGGTCGACAGCGCCACCGGAATGCCGGTGCGCAGATACTCGGGGAACGGATGCTCGCTGTAGTCGGACACGTACTCGAGCAGCAGGTTGGACACAAGGTTGATTTCCACCAGGTAGGGACCGTGGCGCATCAGCCGCATGGTGTCGTCATCGGTAATCAGGTTGACCCCATGGCCGATGCGGTCGGCACCGAGCAGCAGGGTATCGCGCACGTGGTGATTGGGCTCGTCTACTTCACCCGCATGAATTGACAGGCGCACGCCGTGATACTCTCGGCGCAGCTCGCGCAGCGTCTGCAGGAATCGCAGCGGATATCCTTTATCGTTGTCCTCGCGGCCGACAAAGTTCACACCGACCCAGAGATCCCGGTTGCGTGCAACAAACGCGTAAAGCGTGCGCAGCATGTCCTCTGCCGACGGCGCGAAACGCAGTACCGCTACCTGCAGGCGGACCGTGACACCGGTCGCAAGGGCATCGGGCTCCTGCAGTCGCTGTCGATAGATGTCGGCGACCTCGTCCGGCGGATAGACACTGCCATCCGCGCGTTTGAAGCCGAGCACACCAATCATCGACTCAAGGTAACGCACACCCTCCCGCCCGAAGGCCTGCATGTTCTGCACCAGGGCATCGGCAGCGTAAAACGGGTTGGAATACAGATCGCCCATCCGCTGCCAGTGCGTCTGGAAAAATTCGTCACGGCCCTCGTGGGGTTTGTCCAGCACCATGCTGTTGACCCATGCACGCTTCTCCTGCGCATCCAGATCGGTGAGCGGCTTGAACTCCGATTTTTCGCAGTCACTCAGGAGGTCATAACTGCTCTGCTGCAGGGTGACAAAAAGCAGCAGGTAAGGGTCGTTGCCGAAGGCGTCTCCACCATAAGGTCTGCAGTTGTTAATGCGGACGCGGGTGTAAAAAATGTAGCCGTGTCGCGACTGGTCCACCGCAAGCTGGTAGGTCCAGTCGTCAAGTATGGATCCGGACAGGTGGTTGTGAAGGTCACCTCCCTTGGGCATGGCGTACAGAAACCGGTAAAGCTCTTCATCTGTCGCCGACTCCTTGAACGCCTCAAACCACTGCGCGACGGTCTTACCGGGTGGCGGCAGCGAGGCGCCAGCGAAGCCGGAAAACAGCAGCGCTGTGGCCATGCAGGAAAAAGCAAGTAGCAGGCGACGGTACGTCTCCGCAAAAGAACGGCGTGGCATACGAAATTTCACTGTGTCATCTCTTTTGATTAACGAATCATGGCAGGCACAAAAGCTAAAAGGCATAGCAAAAAGGGTGCCACTCCCCCTCAAGGTAGCCCAGCGACATTATGCCATGCGCAGAACCGCTGACGCACCGCGTTCGTGCGAGACGCACCGTTTCGGGGCAAAATCCAATGAAAAAGGGACGCAAATAGGAATACAAACAGAACCTGACTCTCGCGGAATCGAAGTGGTATGTTAATTGTTGCCGCCAGTCACCGGGCGGCAACAGTGAGACAATGAGGCGCCATAACCATGAGCTACCCCCGCGACATGATCGGCTACGGCCGACAGCCGCCGGCATTCCACTGGCCTGGCAATGCGCGGATTGCAGTGCAGTTTGTCATCAACTACGAGGAGGGTGCTGAAAACTGCGTCCTGCACGGCGACGCCGCCTCGGAAACGTTTCTGTCGGACATTATCAACGCGTCGCCCTTTTCCGACCGCCATATGAGCATGGAATCGCTGTACGAGTATGGTAGCCGCGCCGGCTTCTGGAGACTGCATCGTCTGTTCACGTCCCGCGGGCTGCCGGTCACGGTGTTCGGCGTCGCCATGGCGCTCGCCCGCAACCGCCAGGCGGTGGCCGCCATGCGCGAGGCAGAGTGGGAGGTCGCTTGTCACGGTCTGCGCTGGATCAGCTACCAGGAAGTGCCGGAGGCCATCGAGCGTGTGCACATGCAAGAGGCGATCGCGCGACATACCGAACTCATCGGCGCTCCACCCCTGGGCTGGTATACCGGGCGCGACAGCCCCAATACCCGTCGGCTTCTTCGGGAAACAGGCGGGTTCCTCTATGACTCAGACTCCTATGCAGACGACCTGCCCTACTGGATTGACGATGGCGCGTCGCCCCACCTGGTGATTCCCTACACACTCGACTGCAACGATATGCGCTTCGCCACCACCCAGGGCTTCAACTGCGGCGACGACTTTTATCATTACCTGCGCGACACCTTCGATGTGCTTTACGACGAGGGACAGGACCTGCCAAGGATGATGAATATCGGGCTGCACTGCCGCATCGTCGGACGTCCAGGCCGGTTTCTGGCGCTGCAGCGTTTCCTTGATCATATTGCCAGGCACGCCAATGTCTGGGTGTGCCGGCGTAGCGACATCGCCCGCCACTGGCACACACACTTTCATCCTCGCAACGGGAGCTGACCCATGTTTCAACTGACCGGACAAGGTGCTGCAGACTGTCTTCTCACTGCCGTCATAGCGGGTGCGGTAGCCGCGACGCCCACACTGGCGCAGGAATCGGAAGACGCCTCGCCCGCACCCACCGCCGAGCAGGTCGTCCAGCAACTCGGCCTTGAGGCCCATGTCGAGGGCGGATTCTTCAAACGGACCTACGCCGCCGACAGGCACCCGACTGTTGCAACGGCACAGGGTGAGCGCCTGCTCATGAGCTCCATTTTTTATCTGCTGACACAGCAGTCGCCCGTCGGCCACTTTCATCGCAACCGCTCGGATATCGTGCACTACTTCCAGCTGGGAGATCCGGTCACCTACTACCTTTTGCACCCCGACGGATCGCTGCAGACCGTTGTCATGGGCGGCGACCTGCTCGCGGGTCAGCGGCTGCAGCTCACCGTCCCCGGCGGTGTATGGAAGGCTTCCCGCCTGTCCGGCGGACCGCATGGCTACGGACTCATCAGCGAAGCCGTGTCGCCGGGCTTCGACTACGCAGACATGAGTCTTGCCCTACGTGACGATCTGCAGGAAAAATACCCGGCACATCGAGAGCTGATCCGCGAGCTGACACGGACGGACAACGGCGGGGCTCAACGACAAACCCGATAGTATGCGCAGCGAACCTGCCCAGATGGCATGAAAACTGCTTCAAATTTATCGTGACTGCCCAAGCTGTAAGTCTCAGGGGAATATTAAGGTCCATTAGCCCTCTCAGGAGGGCCTTTTTATAGCGCCGGACATCGCCAAACCGACAAATTACCCAATGTACTCGTTGACCGCCTGCCGCGCCATGAGCACCATTCCGGTGCATTTTGAGCGGCCACAAGCAGCTTCGGTGCAAAGTGAATACGGCGCCTGGCGCAGACTGAGCGGTGTCTCGCGGATGTTTCAGGCGAGGCTACAGCAACGCAACATCAAACAACGAATAGCGGCAATGGCCGCTGAAGTATTCATATCATGATCTTCGAGGAGCGAGCATGAACATACCGGTCAGACGTCTTCCATTAGTAGTGGCCACTGCCGCGGCACTGGCCACTACTCAGCCACTGCTTGCGCAGGAGCGGGCCGAGGCAACGGCGCTTGAGGAGATTATTGTTACCGGCTCACTGCGAAGCCTGCCGGGTGAAGATGTCGATGTTTTCGGTTTCGGTAAATCACTGCTGGAGACACCGCGCTCCGTATCCACGATCAGCGCTGACCAGATGGAACGCTTCAACATCAACGACATCGACGAACTGGTTGCGTTTTCACCAGGCACATTCACCCAGGCCTTTTTCGGTGTCGCGGGCTCACTCGATATTCGTGGCACCCCCGGCGAAACCTATTTTCGCGGTATAAGGCGCGTCGATAATCCGGGCAATTTCGCCACCCCTATCGCCGCGGCGGACCGTGTCGATATCGTACGCGGACCGGCTTCGCCAATCTATGGCCCGTCCAAGATTGGCGGCTATCTGAACTTCAACCCCAAGTCGGCCCGCGCGGGTTCGGGTGATTATCTCGAGGAGACAACAGGGGGTATCTCCTACACCACGGGTCAGTGGGATCGCAACGTCATCAGCGCGGATGTCGGTGGTCCGCTGTCTGATCGGGCGGGCTACTATCTTTATGGTGAATTCGAGGACTCGGACAGTTTTTACGACAACACGGATACAGAGCAGACCATACTGCAGGCGGCGTTTGATGTGGACGTCACCGACAGGCTGCACATCCAGTTCGGTGGCATGTACCACGATTTCCTCAGTAACCAGGTAGCAGGCTGGAACCGGTTGACGCAGGACCTGGTGGATAATGGCACCTACGTAACCGGCACGGCGCAGCCGCTGGACACGAACGGTGATGGAAAGATCTCCCACCAGGAATATAACGTCGCCGGTATCTCCCAGTTCATCCCGTTCCCGAGTTTCGTCAATGAGGCAGACCTGAATCCACTGAGCGCCCTGGAAAATCCGGGAACCACCAAACTCAGCCGCAGCAACGTACTGGCCGATCCGAATGACGAACTGGACAACCAGGTATTGACTCTCTACTTCGACGCGATCTATACCGCCGACAGCGGGCTCGAGATCAAGAACCAGATGTTCTACGAGAAACTCGAGAACAACAATGAGAACGCCTACGGTTTCTCCCAGGGCGGCGAAACGTGGGTGTTCGAGGAGAAGCTGGTGTTCGGTTATGAACTCAACGCTGGCGGCGTGCAGTCAAACCTGAAATTTTCACCCTCTGTACGCTATACGGATTTCGAGCGTGGCAACGATTTTATTAATGAGTATTTCGACCGCCGCGACCTCAGCCAATCGGCGGCCGAGCGCGATCCGTCGCTGGACGCACGGCTGCTATCAACGCAGATCGACGACGACTACAGTGACTACCGGCTGGGTGACTACACAATGTGGGGCCTGGCCTTCCTCGGCGACTTCGTCTGGGACAACGGCCTCAACATTACCCTTGGCCTGCGCCAGGACTGGGTGGACATGGAAACCAGCGAGGACCTCAATCGGCTACTGTTCCCAGACCCTGCCCTGCTCGCCGGAAGCCCGGACGGGGTGGTCACCTACAAGGACAGCGACGACATTTTTTCCTGGACCCTGAGCGTCAGCTGGGACACGCCCATCGGCCTGATTCCGTATGTAACGCTCTCTGAGCAGTCCACCGTCATCGCCGACCAGATGGGCGACATCCCGGAGGCGCTGGTCCAGTCGGGCAACGCCACGGACGCATCTGAATTGATGGAGGTCGGGGTCAAGGGCAGCTATCTGGAGGATTCCCTCTTTTTTGCCCTGAGTTATTACGAGCAGGAACGCACGGATTTCAGCGCGCAGTCAATCGTTACTAACGCTTCAACGGAGGCCAAGGGCATCGAAGCAGAGCTGCGCTGGGTTATCACGCCGCAGCTGATTGTCACAGCCGCCTGGACCAATGTTGAAATCACCATGGTGTCTGCGGTGGAAAACGGCAACCTGTTCAGTTTCTTCGGCGCCGACGACATACCACAGGTGGATCCCACGCTGGTCTATGGCGGTCAGGTAATCGGTCTGATCCCCGCCGGTAACGGCCTCAAGCAGGGTATTCCCGAGAATATTTTCTCGGCAACCGCGACCTACGACTTCAACAACGGCGTTGCGGTTAACGCCAGCGTCATTGACGTCGACTCAACCTTCTCGGGCTTCTCGCGCTCTGTTGAACTGCCTGCCTACACGCTGGTCAATGCCGGGGTTTCATGGGAGTCCGATAGCTGGAAGGTCAGCCTGAGCGGGAAGAATCTGACCGACGAGGAGTATTTTCGCTCGAACTTCCCGAATCTGTTCGGCGGACAGATTGTGTTGCCCGAACTGCCGCGGCACTGGGTTGCCAAAGTCGGTTACCGATTCTAGATGCACTAGCGGGCCAACGAGCAACGGTCAAAGCCCTCCAAGGAGGGCTTTTTTTCGCGCCCACGGGGATGAGGGTGGCATAATCCAGCCACCGTGGGCACACGCCGGGACAAACAGGAACCAGCCGATGCAGGATGCCATACAGCGACGGTCACGCACTGCGCTGAACACCGCCACAGAGGATGTATGCAAACCGCGACAGGAGACTTCATCCACGGGCCGACCACGCTGCCTCACAGCTGTTGATGCAAGCGTCATATGATTGACTTTCTGGACCGTTATTTCGGCCTGAGCGCCAGCGGTACCAGCGTACGCCGCGAACTGATGGCGGGGCTCACCACGTTTCTTGCCATGGCCTATATCACCGTCGTGAACCCCAGTATTCTCTCCGAGGCCGGAATGGATTTTGGCGGCGTCTTCGTCGCCACCTGCCTCGCTGCGGCGCTGGGTACGCTGGTGATGGGGCTTTACGCCAACTACCCGGTGGGTCAGGCCCCAGGCATGGGCCAGAATGCCTTTTTTACCTACAGTATTGTGCTCGGCCTTGGTGTTGCCTGGCAAACGGCACTGGGAGCGGTGTTCATTTCCGGCGTGATCTTCATAGGACTCAGCGTGCTGCCGATACGCGAGTGGCTCATCAACGCGATACCGCATTCACTGAAGCTGGGCATCTCTGCTGGTATCGGCCTGTTTCTCGGCATTATCGCGCTTGCCGGCAGTGGTATCGTGGTTGCAAATCCAGCAACCATCGTCAGCCTTGGCGATCTCACCAGTCCGAACGCACTACTGCTGCTCACTGGCTTCTTTCTTATTGCCGCACTGTCCGCACGCCGGGTAACGGGGGCGGTAGTACTCGGCATGCTGGTCGTCACCGTCATCGGCTGGATCAGCGGCAGCGCCGAGTTCCACGGCGTAGCGTCTGCCCCGCCCAGCATGACCGCCCTGCTCCAGCTCGATATCGCCGGGGCGTTCAATGTATCCATGATCACCGTCATTCTCACGCTGCTGCTCGTGGATGTCTTCGACACCGCCGGCACGCTGGTCGGCGTCGCCAATCGCGCAGGCATGCTGGACGAGCGCGGTCGCCTCCCTCGATTGCGACGCGCGCTGCTTGCCGACTCCGGCGCCACCGCGGCCGGCGCACTGTTGGGGACATCCTCCACCACCAGCTTTATCGAGAGCGCCGCCGGTGTTGAAGCCGGCGGGCGCACCGGCCTGACCGCGGTGACGACTGCGACGCTTTTTCTCGCCTGCCTCTTTGTGGCACCGCTGGCACAGAGCGTACCGGCCTTCGCCACTGGCGCCGCATTGCTGTTCGTCGCCTGCATCATGGCACGTGCGCTGGAACACCTGGCATGGGACGACATCACGGAGTCCGCACCGGCGATCGTCACCGCGCTGGCGGTACCCCTGACCTACTCGATTGCTGACGGTATCGGGCTCGGTTTTATCACCTACGCCGCGATAAAGCTGCTCTCCGGCAAGCCGGGGCAGTGCCCGGCCGCGGTTTATGCGGTAGCGCTGGTGTTTATGCTAAAGTTCGGCTTCCTCGCCTAGGCAAACGACGACCCCGATGGACAAGGTTTACATTACGGCCAACGAACTGCTGATAGATTCGTTTCGCCTCGCAGAAAAGATCCACCAGAGCGGCTATCGCCCGGATTTCATCATCGGCGTCTGGCGTGGCGGTGCGCCGGTGGGCATCGCCATACAGGAATACCTCGAGTACGTTGGCGTATCCACAGACCACATCGCGATTCGCACGTCGTCTTATTACGGCATCAACAAACAGGACAAGACTGTCCGCGTTCATGGCCTCGACTACATCATCGACAATATCAATGCCGAAGACGACGTGCTGCTGGTGGATGACGTATTCGACTCCGGCCGCAGCATCCGAGCCATCTTCGACAAGCTGCGCAGCAAGACACGGCGCAACATGCCGCAGAACATGAAAGTCGCGACGCCCTGGTACAAGCCGTCCAAGAACGTTACCGACATTACGCCGGATTTCTATGTCCACGAGACCGATGCCTGGCTGGTGTTCCCGCATGAGCTGGTTGGCCTGACAGCCGCCGAAATCACCGAAAACAAGCCGGGAATTGCCGCTGCCATCGCAGCGCGCATTCGAGACATCTGACGTGAACACCGGCCTCACTATCCATCTCCTGTTCCTCGCTGCCACGCTGCTGGTGGCTCAGGTAACGACGGCGGCCGCTGGGTCTGAAGAAGACGCTCGCGTTACCGCGTGGTCCACGAGCACCGGGGAATTTATCGATCAGGCACAGCTCCGCGAGGCCCTTGTCCACGCTGATTACCTGATCATCGGTGAAATACACGACAACCCGCTGCACCACCAGCTGCAGGCCGACTTGCTCGGACACTTCGCCGACAGCCACGACGGCGCTATCAGCGTTGGCTTCGAGCAACTCACTGTAGACCAACAGCCATTGCTCGATGCGTTTTATCAGCGGGCCCCTGCAACCGCGGAAATCTTCGGCGAGGCGGTGGAGTGGTCGCAAAGCGGATGGCCGGACTACAGCATCTATCAGCCGCTGTTTGCGGCTACGCTGGAGCGCGGACTGCAGATCGTTCCACTGATGTTCTCCAGCGCCACCACGCGCGCTATTTTCAGTGGTGGCGTGGAGGCGGCACTGGCGGATGATGCACTCGCCCGCCTGCGGCCGGACACACTGCTCAGCGCCGAAGAGCGCGTGTCAGTAGAGAGCGAAATGCAGGACGCCCACTGTGGAAAACTGCCTGAATCCATGCTGCCTGCCATGGTCGACGTGCAGATCGCGCGGGATGCCTTCATGGCTTACAGCATCGTGCAGGTGGCAAAGCGCGCCGTGATCATTACCGGTAATGGCCATGCGCGACGGGACCGCGGCATGCCGCGGTTTATCGAGCGCTTGCGACCCGAGGCAAGCATTCTGGTTATCAATCTGCTGGAAGTGGCCGGGGACGAAAGCGATACCCTGGCAACGCTGGCCGACGAACGCGCAGGCACTGGCATTACCGATTATGCGGTGTTCACGCCGCAGCATCCGCGAAGCGATCCCTGCCTGGCTTTTCAGTGAGCGTCGTCACAGCCGACCGCGGCAGCGCAGGCATACTGCTTCTGGCGGCGGGTCGCGGAATTCGCTTTGGCAGCGATAAGCGCGTCGCCACCGTCCCGAACAGCGATTCCACCTTGCTTGAAACCACGTTAAAAAATGCACGCGCCAGCGGCATGCCCGTTCGCGTCTGTGTGCGCGAGGAAGACCACGCGCTCGTCGAGGCGCTATCGCGTGACGCGGTCACTACCATTGTGTGTCCGCGGGCGCACGAGGGCATGGGAGGGACGCTCGCCGATGCCGTAAAAGGCATTGATGACTGGGATGCGGCTGTCATCGCCCTCGCGGACATGCCGCTGGTGCAAGCGGCAACCTATCGGGCACTGGCACAGACCTGCAGCCGTGAGACCATCGCGGCTGTTGCCTATCGCGGCCGTCGTGGCAATCCGGTGTGTTTTGGCGCCGGCTGGTTCAGTGCACTGATGCAGTGCGGCGGCGATTACGGCGCGCGGGATGTACTGTCAGCAAACCCACACGCCATCCGCGTGATCGACGTGGATTATGCCGGCATCCTCGCGGATGTCGACCGCCCCGCCGACCTCGAGGCTATCCTGGAGACTATGCGCTGAGAGCCTCAGGCTCCGCAGCGGTCTCGCGGTACAGAGAGATATCCGGGCAGCTGCAGATCAGGTGCCGGTCGCCGTGCACGTTATCGACCCGATTCACGCTGGGCCAGAACTTCTGCAGTCGCTGCGACGGCGCCGGGAACACGGCAAGCTCGCGGCTATAAGGATGGCTCCAGTCGCCCACCAGATCTGCCTGCGTGTGTGGTGCATTCACCAGTGGGTTATCGTTTCTGGGCCACTCACCGGCAACAATGCGCTTGATCTCCATACGAATACCCACCATCGCGTCGATGAAGCGATCCACCTCGGCGAGTGATTCAGACTCGGTAGGCTCGATCATCAATGTGCCCGGCACCGGAAAGGACATGGTCGGCGCGTGGAAGCCGTAATCCATCAGTCGCTTCGCGATGTCTTCTTCGCTAACGCCGGCCTCGCTCTTCAAGGGGCGCAGATCGATAATGCACTCGTGTGCG
The DNA here is from genome assembly GCA_046260765.1 of Chromatocurvus sp. GTDB lineage: Bacteria > Pseudomonadota > Gammaproteobacteria > Pseudomonadales > Halieaceae > Chromatocurvus. The sequence goes on along the minus strand of JBHEOO010000033.1, from coordinate 1,398 downwards.
ACGAGGCCGTTCTTGCCGCGGTACAGCACCTTGTAATGCGGAGCCAGTTTTGCCGCGATGTAGTTCGCCGACAGGATGGCCACCATGGTAGACCGCCGCAGGCCATCCGGCCCCAGCATGCGGTTGTACATCCAGGTGATGGGCAGAATACCCGCAGAACCGAAGGGCGCGGCAGCCACGGCTCCATTATCGCTCTCTTCGAGAGGACTTCCGGGGAGAAAGGGTGCAAGATGCGCACGAACGCCGATCGGACCCATTCCCGGACCACCGCCGCCGTGCGGAATGGCGAAAGTCTTGTGCAGGTTGAGGTGCGACACATCGGCCCCGAGGTGACCCGGGCGGGCCAGACCGACCATTGCATTCAGGTTCGCACCATCCAGGTAGACCTGGCCCCCATGCCCGTGAACGATCTCGCACAGTGCCTGCACGCCCTCCTCATAGACCCCGTGGGTCGAGGGATAAGTAATCATGGAAGCCGCCAGCGTGTCGCCGGCTGCATCGGCTTTTTTACGCAGGTCGTCCAGATCGACGTTGCCGTTCTCGTCGCAATCGACAATCACAACCTTCATACCCATCATCGCTGCCGAGGCCGGATTGGTACCGTGGGCAGATGCCGGAATCAGGCAGACCTTGCGCTGGGTGTCACCGCGCGAAGCGTGATACCGGGAGATTGCCAGCAAGCCAGCGTACTCACCCTGGGCACCGGAATTCGGTTGCATGGAGACGGCGTCATAGCCTGTGATGTCGGCCAGGTCTCGCTCCAGATCCGCGAGCAGCTGTGCGTAGCCCTGCGCCTGCGAGGCGGGTGCATAGGGATGCAGATTCGCAAACTCGGGCCAGCTGACCGGCAGCATTTCCGCGGTCGCGTTCAGCTTCATGGTGCAGGAGCCGAGAGGAATCATGCCGTGCACGAGCGAGTAGTCTTTTGCCTCGAGACGCCGGATATAACGCGTGATCTCGGCTTCCGATCGGTAGAGCGAAAACACGGGGTGCGTCAGGATGGCGTCGCTGCGGCGCAGGGCCCTCGGCAGAGACTCATCCCCACCCTCTGCAATCGCGGCGTCAAGGACATCGACTGACAGACCGTGGTCGTCTCCGAGTATCAGAGCAAACAAGCTCTCAACGTCTGCCACAGAGCAGGTCTCGTCAAAGCTGACGCCGTAGCTGCCATCGGCGAAGCCGCGCAGATTGTAGCCCGCAGTCTCGGCGCGTGCGCCAAGATCGGAATCTGCCGTGAAGACGACAGTATCGAAAAAACGCGGTGGTGTATCCACACCCTTTTGCTGCAGCCCGAGGGCAAAAACGGCCGCCAGACGGTGCACACGCTCTGCAATAATTTGCAGACCCCGAGGACCGTGGTATACCGCGTAAAACGCGGCCAGATTAGCCAGCAAGGCC
>JBHEOO010000032.1:0-33175 GCA_046260765.1 Chromatocurvus sp. | reverse complement strand
TCGCGCAATGCTTACGCGCTGTTTGCCGAGGCAAACATTCCCCTGACGGAGAAGCTGGAGGCAAGCGCTGCGGTGCGTTACGAGGACCTGAGCACCGATAGCAGCATCGATCCGAAGCTGTCCCTGCGCTACGCGGCGACCGACTGGCTGACCCTGCGGGGCTCCGCCTCTTCAGCGTTCCGGGAGCCCTCGCTGGTACAGATTTACAACCAGGAGACATCGCTACAGGGATTGGTTGACCCACTTATCGGGGGCGGAGCGCTTTTCGTGCAGGTGAACTCGCGCGGCAACGAGCAGCTCAAGCCAGAGACCTCGACGAACTTCAACTTCGGCGCGATCCTTACTCCCACGGAGACTCTGAGTGTCCGGCTCGATTACTGGCGCTTTGATTATGAAGACGTCATCACCATCGAAAACGCCCAGGGCAAGCTCAATGACAATCCCACGGGTCCTGCAGTGCTGCGTGGTGAATCCGGTGCTCTGAACGGGGTAAACGTCGATTATCTCAATGCCTCGGAAGTTCAGACCGATGGTATCGATATCACTGCCGACTGGCTGATCCCGAGCGACGTTGGCGACTTCGGCCTGCAGTTTTCGGCCACACACTTCCTGAGCTACGAAATCCCCTGCACGGGCGCCAACACGCGCGGCTGCTCGGGGTCTAGTAGCACGCAGGACGTGGTGGGTTTTTTCAACTTCGATAACTTCGTTCGCTCCATGCCCGAGACCAAGGTGAACTTCACGGCAGATTGGATACGGGGTAACCACAAGCTCGCCTTGCTTGGTTATTGGACGTCCAGCTACGAGACTACCCGCGAGGTCCCCGAGGCCGCGCAGGCTGCCGGCTTTGACCAGAATATTGATTCCTGGCTCTCTCTGGACCTGCAGTACGCCTATAGTTTCCGCTTTGGAGACACGGATGCGATCCTGACCCTGGGAGGTAAGAACATCACCGACGAGGAAGCGCCGGCGCTCTACGATGCGGCAAATTTCAGCTACGATCCCAAGCATCATGATCCCCGTGGTCGGATCATATATGGCCGTGTGAAACTCGCTTTCTAGGGGTTTTCCTATGTCTCGGCGTCAGGCAGTCCTACACTCGCGCTCATCCTCAATGCGCACGCATTCCTGCGTATTGAGGATGAGCTATGGAGCTGCGAATGCACACTTGGTGCCGCTAGCATTTTTTAACTTGATATCCAGCGTGGCCAACGAACAGTCCAGAGCTTCAGCCAGCGCCACGTACCACGCATCGTGACTCGTGATACTTTTCCGCAGCGCCCATACCCGTTCAGCAAACGGATGGTATGGGAATAACTGAACATCCAAGCGCATCAGATCCTGCTGAGCCATCTAGGACTGGAGGGGCGAAAGTTCCTTGGCCAGTTCGAGACGGCGTAAAACATTTGTTGTCTCTATCATCACCAACTCTGGAGCAACCAGTATTTTGGTGGCAATCAGCGATTCAGCCCATACGCCGTCCCTGCCAGTATCGACCAATGCCGCAACAATCACCGAAGCATCGATCGCAATCGTCATTTACGATCAGAATCTCTGGCATTCAAAATCTTTCTTGCCGGGATACGGGTGCCGTCAGCGGATTTTCTCTCCCGCACGGCCTCGAGCCAGGTCTCCACGACAGGCCGGGAAGCGATGCGTTCCAGTTCACCACGCAGATATTCTTGCATGGATTGATGCCGCAGGGCCGCGCGGGACGCAAGTTCATCCCGGACTTCCTCTGGGACGTTCCTTATAGTGATTTGAATAGGCACGCTTGCATGCTGCATGCATCGGTACTTCGGTGCAAGATAGTGGTACGCGACAGTCAGGTGCCTTCAGGCAATCTCATCACTGCTGGCTCATCCTGCTGCAAAACGCGGCTCCCGCTGGCGATTGAGCGCGGTGTAGCCCCTGGCTGTGAGGGTCAGGGAATGCAGCCTCGCCGCATGATCAAAGATATCCGTAACCAGCATCAGTTCATCTGCCCCGGTTTCCTCCACGAGTTGTGCAAGACCTGAGGCAACTGATGTCTCGTCGCCTACCACTGAACATGCCAGCATCCGCTGCAGGTGGGCCCGCTCCGCCGGCGTCCAGTAATCGTCGATGGAATCAATCGGCGGCTGGCTAAGCCCGCGCGTACCGCGAATGAGGTTGACAAAGGACATCTGCTGCGTAGTTGCCAGCCGCTGCGCGTCAAGATTGGTATCTGCCGCTATCACGTTAACGCCTACCATCGCGTAAGGCTGTTGCAACTGTGCCGACGGCTTGAAGTTGTCGCGATAGACACGAAGAGCCTGATAAAGCTGTGCTGGCGCAAAATGCGACGCGAAGGCGTAGGGCAGTCCGAACTCCGCGGCAACCGCCGCGCCAAAGGTGCTTGACCCCAGTATCCATAGCGGTACCTGAGTACCGGCTGCCGGCACTGCCTGTATTCGCTGATTTGCGGCTTCATCTGTGAAATAGGCCCGCAGCTCGAGGACATCGTCCGGAAATGTGTCTGCTGAAGCGGGACTTCGCCGCAGCGCGCGAAGGGTCGCTTGATCCGTTCCCGGGGCCCGTCCGAGGCCGAGATCAATGCGCCCCGGGTAGAGTTGGGCGAGCGTGCCGAATTGCTCTGCGATGACCATGGGGGCATGGTTTGGCAGCATGATGCCACCTGCGCCAACACGTATATACCGGGTTATCTGTGCCACGTGGCCGATCAATAATGATGTCGCCGCACTGGCTATACCGGGCATATTGTGATGTTCCGCATACCACAGCCGGTGATACCCCTGCGTTTCAGCATGACGCGCGAGATCGCCGGCGCGTTGCAGGGAGGTCGCCGCATCACTGCCTTGAGTCACGCGAACGAGGTCGAGTACCGATAATGCAACGTTCACTTTTTTCTCCCGCTGCGGTAGCAAACCCGCACAATGCCCGGCCACGGAACGGAGGGCGCCAGGCGTTTGGCTGACTCCTCATTGTACACCATGCAGGATTGGCAGGCGCATTTCATTTTGGAAAGGACTGGTTCCCAATCGCTGTGTGTTTCACCCATACTACCGACTCGCGCACGGCTCAGGAGGCAGTATCTTCGCCATGCGCGATTCATCAGGTAACGAGAGTTTGAATATTATGTGTGACCAGCGGAGCGTGCGGGCACTATGAGCACACCGGATCGGATGGACGTGCAACACCTCGAAAAGGAGCTCGACGGTGCCTTGATGCGTCTCCAGCAGGCGGGCCCCGTCACCAAGCCTCGCTGTCAGAGGCCAGTGCTTGAGGTCGCCACGCGCCTCCTGACTGTCGAGGATGGCGCCGAGCGTCTGCACCGCCGCGCCGCCGCCCTTGACTCGGCGGGGCTTTTTGCCGGCAGTGACTGGGATGCCCCGGCATCGCTGTTGCCATCGCTGGTAAAGGCAACGCTCGAGTCAGGTGATCCAAGGACCATAACGCTGGATAGCGTCAGTCACCTGCGCCTGCTTTCTATCGCCCGCGAAGAGTACGAGCACGCCGGCGTTTCACCGGAGATTGCCCGCCACTTTCTGACCCAGATGCTGGCGCTGAACCTGAATCGCCTGTTTGACACGGGCGATGAAACGCTGCGGGTGCGCCTTGGTGATCTTGCACCGGGAATTGACCGGCTGTTCCGCTATATTCTCGATCATGTTGGCTTCGAGGATATCATTGGCAGCCTGATAGACGAGATATGGCGCATTCTCGCCCAGCGGCCGATACAGGTCAGTCACGTCAGGGCCATGATCACCCAGATAGCGCGGGTGCTGTCCCAGCCGCGTGGGGATATCGGTGAGGCGCGGTTGGGCGCCGATCGACTTACCAGCGCACTGTTCGGGCCCACCAAGGGATCTCAGGATGACCCGGGGGTCGCGGTTTACCGGGATCGTCTGGCCGCCATGGACAATGCCTCGCTGCAGCAGGAAGCGAGCGGCTTTGCCCGGGCGATGCATGATGTCGGTCTGGCGTCGGATTATCACGCGTCTTTCCTGCGCTGGTTGCTGGACAACGACCAGGAACAGCTCGTGCCCGGCGCGCTCGGCTTGAGCAGCACCGGGCTGGACGTGTTCGCCACGTACAACGAACTGGTCATCACGCTCATTCGGCAAGCCATTCATCTGGAGACAGCGCAGACCGTTTACGGCCTCGCCATGCTGCTGGAACGGGGATTGCTGTATTCTGCCCCTCTCGCGCCAAGCCTGTGGCGGCAGATCAGTCTGGTGTTGTCGGAGGAAAACGCCCAGCGGCTCTCTGCGGTATTTGGCACATCACAACCGCCGCGAGTTCACCTGCTTGCTGGCGTAATCAACCTGCTCGGTTTGCCGCTGGGGGTCGGTCAGGGCAACAATCCAACCTGCCAATCGGCGCGCGCGCTTTCCATGTGGGCCTACAATGATCCGGATTATCTGATGCACCTGATTGCGCAGGCAGCGCGCTATGACAATATCCAGATGCACTTCGAAGGCATCACTATAGATTCTCACGGGCTGCCTTTGGGTCTCGTGAGCAATATCCCTCTCGATACTGATCCGGTGTCCATGGTCCTTGTGCCACATCTGGACCGCGTTTATAGCGAAATGGGCCGCCTCTGCAGCGACCGCGGTGAGGACCCTCACCGATGGATCAACCCCGAATTCCATGGCTGGTGGGTAGGTCGTGACTTTGTCATCGCCGTCGATATCACCACCGGCGGCCTACTCGATTACGATGCGTTCCTGCGGCGCTTCTACTGCAGCTTCCATCCCATGTTCAATGGCAACCAGCCCGTGATACACCCGCAGCCTGCCGGGATTGCCATCACCGACAGCCACGCCGCCTTTATCGGCTGGCACGCGGTAACGCTGGTGCGCGTCGCGCTGGACCAGCAACAAGTCATGCGCGTGTATTTTTTTAACCCGAACAATGACAGTGGCCAGGACTGGGGCAAGGGAGTCGTTGTGTCTACCCAGGGCCACGGTGAGCGGTTTGGAGAGGCATCCTTGCCTTTTGCCCAACTGGTCTCGCGCCTGTACATATTTCATGATGATCCGCTGGAGGATCACGTTATCGCCAATATCCCCGAGGCGGAGATAGCCGAGGCGCGTGCCATGGCCCAGCAAAGCTGGGCTGCGGATCGCCTCGGGCCGGAGCGGACTGAGCCCTAGCCCCGCGTTTCCCTGGCGCTGCGCCTTACAGGCTGTGCTCAAGAAAAGCCATGAAGGATGTCCAGGAGTCGCGGTCTGCGGCCTCGCGGTAACGGTCACTATCGAACACCGTGAATGCATGTGGTGCGCCGCCGTAGCTGATCATCTGGTGAGGAATGTTGTTCGTCTCGAGCGCCTCTGCAAGTGCGGCGAAATCCGCCATGGTCACGGCAGCGTCTGCCGTGCCGTGGTAGACGCGAACCTCACCGGCGACGCTGGCGTAATCCTGACCCTGCGGCGTACCCAGTCCGCCGTGAAAGCTGGCGAAACCGCGCAGGCGCGCGCCTGACCGAGCCAGTTCCAGAACCGCAGCACCGCCAAAGCAGTATCCCATGGCAACGGCATTGTCGGTGTCAGCACCTTCCTCGCCGGCCGCAGCGAGCGCACCCTGCATGATGGCGCGCATCTTCTCGCGGTCACTGTAGAGTTCTCCGGTATGCTGTCGCCGGTCCTCGACTTTCTCAGGGCGAATACCCTCCCCGAACAGATCCACAGCAAAGACACTATAGCCGGCGTCTGCCAGCATGTCTGCGCGACGCTTTTCATAGCCTGTGAGGCCATCCCAGTCATGAATCAGCAGAACAAGCCCTCGACTTTCATCGGCCTCGACAAAATACCCCTCGTAGGGCTGTCCATTTACTGCGTAGAGAATGTCTCTGCCATTTGCAGCATTCTGCGCATGGCTGAGTGCCGGAAAAACCAGCAGGATTGTTCCGAGCAGGAATATCGTCAGCTTCCGTGAATGCACAATCTGTCGAGGCATAACCGCAACCCGTATTATGAAGTGGGATCCCAACAATACTTTACCGCCACGCTAAACCGCAAACCGGGCATTAGAATCGGCACTTCAAGCCATCGATTCCATGTCCGTCGATTTCATGTCAGTGCACAGCAAAGCCTGCTATTATTACAGGGACAGGATTGCAGGTCGAAGACGTGGCGTTGCAGCCGTTGGTGGTCAGGCGATGAGCACTCGGGAACTGCCCCACAACAACGATGTCAAAGTCAGCCGAACGACCTGCATCAATCGGGTTGTCCGAATTCAGTAACAATCTGGAGTCAGTGATGGAAAATAGAAGCGTCTACAACGTGGCAGGCAGCGGTGCTGACAGGCTGGTCAGCACAAATAAGGTATTGAAGAATACTTACATGCTACTGGGCATGACTTTACTCTTCAGCGCGTTTACCGCGGGCGTCTCCATGGCGATGGGGCTTCCGGCAGGTGCGGGTCTGATTCTTACCCTGGTAGGTTTTGGTCTGCTGTTCGTGGTTCACAAAATGGCCGATACGGCAAAGGGGCTACCGGCCATCTTCGCCTTCACCGGTGTGATGGGTGCCTCAATCGGGCCCATGCTCAGCCATTACCTGGCCATGCCAAACGGTCCTGCCCTGGTAATGCAGGCGCTTGGTGGCACCGCCGTGGTGTTCTTCGGTCTTTCTGCGTATGCACTGACCACGCGAAAGGATTTCTCCTTCATGGGTGGTTTCCTGATGGTCGGTCTTATTGTGGCGGTGGTGGCGATGGTTGCCAACATCTTCCTCGGGATACCGGCACTGTCGCTGACCATCTCGGCGGCGGTCATCATGATCATGTCGGGGCTTATTTTGTTCGACACCAGTCGCATCATTCACGGTGGCGAGACCAACTACATCCGCGCGACAGTAGGCCTGTATCTGAACATCTATAACCTGTTCATTCACATGCTTCATCTGCTGACAGTGCTTGGTGGCGATGACTGATCGCGACGCTGGATAGCCTACGAAACCCCGGCCAAGGCCGGGGTTTTTGTTTATACTCCCGCCCATATGCGATACACCCTCCTCGCTCTCTCGTCACCGTCGGACGGCCAATGCCTTCTCACGGCCGCGCGCGTGGCTACAGCGCTTATCCACAAGGGACACGAGCTGAATACGGTGTTTTTCTCCGACGCAGCGACAGCTATCGGCCTTGTCACACTGCGTATGCCGCAGGACGAGATTTCAGTGCAACGCCTGTGGCAATCGCTCGCTGATGAACACGGCGTCGAGCTGGTGCTATGTGTGGCGTCCGCAATGCAACGTGGTGTTCTCAGTGCGGATAATGTCGCGTCCGACAGCGAGCTTCATCACAGCCTCGCTGAGGGCTTCCGAATCGGCGGCCTCGGACAGCTGATTGCGGCCACTCACGCCGCCGACCGCGTACTGACCTTTGGAGGCTGACGGCACGTGAAAAAAAAACAGCTCCTGTTCGTGCTCCAGCACGCGCCACTCGGCGGCAGCCTGGCACGCGCCGGCATTGATACGGTTCTGGCCTATGCGGCCTTTGATCAACCCGTGAGTGTTCTCTTCAGCGGCGCAGGCGTATTGCAGCTTGCGCCTGACGCCGATTGTCAGCGCCTGGGGCGCCGCGACCTGCGACGCATCATTGAGTCAATGCCACTCTACGATGTCGAGGCGGTGTTCGCCGACGCTGCCGCATTGTCTGCCTACGGTTTATCGAACGGTCTGCCCCCCTTCGTGGAACAGGTTGATAACAATGCCATACGCGCGTTGCATGAACGCTGCGACCACATTCTGAGTTTCTGACAGTGACGCTACACACTGTGAATCTTCTGCCGGATCATCCTGACTGCCAGCGCTGCATCAGCCAGTTGGCGTCCGGTGACGCCGTTGTCTTTCTGGGTCACGGCGCGTGGATCACCTCCGGACAGACCGGCTGGCACGAGGAATGGGCGCGCGCCGGTATCGCCCTGTATGTACTGGAGGATGATCTTGTCGCCCGTGGACTGGCTGAACACTGCGCCCGGTCAATCATGCCGATCGATGTCACCGGCTTCATTGCTCTGACCGAACAGCACAGCTGCCAACAGGCCTGGTTCTGATCCTGTGGACGCAGCCTCCCCCACTGTTGATGCCGAGGGCTTTTTGCGAGATCTGGACGCCTGGAGCCCGGAGACGGCCAGTGTTATCGCCGCGCGGGAGAACATTACGCTGACGCCCGCGCACTGGGAAATCATCGACCTGGTGAGGCGCTATTATCATCGCTACGACAGCGCCCCCTCCATGCGTCCACTGGTGAAATACTGTGCCATCGAGCTCGGCAAAGAGAAAGGAAAGAGCCTGTACCTGCTGAGCCTCTTCCCGGGCTCGCCCGCGAAGCTCGTGAGCAAGATCGCGGGGCTGCCCAAGCCCCCCAACTGCCTTTGAGCACAACCATGCAGTACAACGCACCACCTATTGCCGACTACGACCGGCTGCTAGAGCTCAAGGTCAGGAAGACGCTCGGCCTTCTTTCAGACCTGTCGCTGCCGGAACCCGCGGTTTTCCCGTCTGTGCCGGAGGGCTTTCGGATGCGTGCGGAGTTCCGCATCTGGCATGAGTCCGATGACAGCTATTACGCGATGTTTGATCCAGACGCACCGCGCGTGCCCTTGCGGATCAATGTGTTCCCGATCGCCTGCGCATCGATACAGAGCTTGATGCCACAGCTCATGCAGCGCATAAAGGATTCGCCTGACCTGCGCCGAAAACTGTTCCAGGTGGAATTCCTGTCAACACTGGCGGGAGACAGCCTCATCACGCTGGTGTACCACCGTCCGCTGGACGACGCCTGGCAGAACAAGGCGCAGCAGCTGGCAGATGCTCTACAGGTGTCCGTCATCGGACGCAGTCGCAAGCGGAAAACCGTTATTGGCAGGGACTACGTGACCGAAACACTCGAGGTGGATGGTACGCGCTACCGCTATCGCCAGTATGAGCAGGCATTCACACAGCCCAATGCCGCGGTGAATACAGCGATGCTTGAGTGGGCCAGTGCCTGCGCCGCGACCCTCGGCGGCGACCTGCTGGAGCTGTACTGCGGCAATGGCAACTTCACGCTGCCGCTGTCACGTCATTTTGGTGCGGTCATTGCCACAGAGCTGTCCAAGGTGTCGACTCGCGCGGCGCAGCATAATCTTGAAGAAAACGGTGTCGGGAATACCCATATCATTCGCCTCGCCGCGGAGGAAGTGACGCAGGCCCTGGCGGGAGAGCGGGAATTCCGCCGCCTGCAGGTGCTGCCGCAGGCACTTGACGCTTACCGGCTGGACACCGTGTTTGTGGACCCCCCACGTGCCGGTCTCGACGCCGCGACGCTCGATATGGTGAGCCGTTTCAACAATATTCTGTATATCTCCTGTAACCCGCGGACGCTGCACGACAACCTTCTGACGCTCGGGGACCACTTCGATATCACGCGTTTTGGCTTGTTCGACCAGTTTCCCTACACTGACCACATGGAGTGCGGTGTCCTGCTGAGGCGCCGCTGAGACAGGACTCACATATAAGGAATGGACTGATGGTACTGCTGAATGATGCGGGACTGACCACTGCCCTGTCACGACTGGACGGCTGGGAGCGCAAGGGGAAAACTATCGTGCGTGAGTTTCAATTTGACGACTTCGTTGCTGCCTGGGGTTTCATGAGCGGCATTGCCCTCCTCGCCCAGGCAATGGACCATCATCCTGACTGGAGCAACGTCTACAATCGCGTATCCATCGCCCTCACCTCCCATGACGCGGGAGGCATTACCGAGCGCGACGTGCGCCTGGCCACGGCCATCAATGAGCGGGCCCAGTCAGTGTCGTCTCAGTAGCGAATGCCGAATTCCAGTAAACGGCGTCCGATGACTTCGTCGAGGCGCTCCGCGTCACGGGCGTTGACCTCGAGGTAGCGCAGCGTTAGCTCCTCATAACACTCACGTTTGCGCAGACGTCCGGTGAGCTCTTTGGCCGGCACATCCTCCTCCCAGCAGTCAATGTAAACGGCTGCACCGGGCAAATAGAAATCGGCGACCAGCTCTTCCTCTATCGGCAAGGCGCGGCAATGCGCATGTGCGAGCTGCGCCAGGTAAAGCCAGTTACAGACCTTCATCTGCAGTGGCGTATTGAGACAGTGCCCATCCACCGCGGCGTAACCCTGCACTTCCGGCTGAGTGGGCGCCGAAAACAGATCCGGCGCCACGCTGTCGTTCACTGGCGGCGCCCCATACGCGGAATGTCGACTCAGCTCCCGGTGCACCACAGGATCGTCAATGATTTCATGCGGCCAGCTGACATACAGAGAGCCGGAATCATCGCTTTCCTCCTGTTGGCCGGAAAAGTGTCGCCCCAGCGGCGTCAGCTCCCAGCCGAGCAGCGTGTGCTGCTGCAGGCCGATCTCGGCCAGAGCCCGGTTTACCTCCCGCGGTCGCAGGTGCGGGTAGTAACGACATAGCGCGGCACCGCTAATGCGCTGGTTGGACTCTATCGCCACCAACAGCGGATGCTCCGCCAGCGACGACGGCCAGATAATATAGCGGCCGTAGCGCTTACTGGTGTGATACTGCCCGCCCTCAAACTCTCCCTTGGGCGTGAGCGTCCAGTTATCGGCGCGCCGCTCTATCCAGCCGTAGTCGCGCAGCGTCGCAAAAAGCTGCTGTATCGGCAGCTGCAGGCGCTTTGCCAGAGCCGAGGTTGAGAAACCCTCAAAGTCCCGCGATGACACGGCGCTACGTCAGGCTGCTTCTTGGTAGCGTCGCGCAAGGGCGGCGTACAGGTCGTCGGGAAAGGTCGGGCTCGCCCTGTCCAGATTCCCCAGCAGCTCATGCAGATGCTCGTTGTCCTCACGACCCCGCCATTCCTTGCGATAGGTCCCTTCCTTGTAACCATTATCCTGACGAAAAAAGTTCAGCACGTTCTTGCCGACGTAGGTAGCATACAATTCATCCAGCGTCAGACCGGCAGCATGCATCACGTCGAGGAAGGCTGAGAGCGGAAATGTGCGTGAAGCCAGCGTATGCTGCGCGAGAACTTCGGTGGCGAGACGCAGGTCTGGCTCGGCGATGTCATGCGCGTGTATCTGCGCGTCCAGCTGTGCGGCGAGCGAGGGAATATCGCGGTTTTCCACCAGCAGCGCCGAGAGACCGAAATGCCAGATATCGACCACTTCCATCTGCACCTGTGGCATGTCTGCGCGCTGCGCTTTCCACCACTTATAGCCGTAATGATCGAGCAGCTCAGCGCACTCGATCCACAGAGCCCGGTACCAGGCAAAGCCCTGATCCTGCCAGTCGGGATGGACACGGGCATTCATGGCGTTCTGCATGCTAAGCATGGTGACAAGTGCCTGCTGCACAACTTCTCCTCCGGTGCGGTTTTCCGATGACGAGAATAGTGTAGCCTCATGGCGCCGGTTGTCACGCCACTGACCACTAGTGGATGACCTTACTTGCGCGTCACGCCATGACCTTGCTTTGGACGATACGGAAGCGCTGGGCAACAAAGGCGAGGTCGGCGAGACAGGCGTTACCCGCCGGGTTGAGTCCGGTGACGTGAAAATCGGAATAGGCCGCGGCGAAATTGATCGGCATTCCTGTCAGATTACATGCCACAGAAGCGCCGGCGGCGTGATAGGCCTCTATGGCGTCCTGCATGAAGGCCTTGTCCGTTGTATAGACATGGGACGTGATGGCGCCGCATTCCCGGGCATTTCCGGTAGCGTCCGCAACACAGTCTTCACGCGACGCGTTGGCAATCACGAACGACACGGGGCCAAACACCTCCTGCCGATACCATTCGCGGTGCGCCGGATCAGCGGCAATGATCAGCGGCGTCGCGGTACGCGCCCCCGGGAATTCTTCATGCGCGTAAGCGGCGGAGTCGCGCAGAATCGTAGCTTCGTTGGCGGCCTGCTCCCGGTAGCGATCAACCGTGGCCTGTACACTGTCATCGAACAGTGTGCCGCAGAGCGTTGCTGCGCGCCGCGAATCTGCCAGCCAGAACTCTACTGCCTCCACCAGTGCCTGTGAAACCACCTCAACGCCGACCCGCTCGTTACCCACACGAACGCCATCCGCCGGCACATGAATGTTCTGCACGCTCGTGCACATCTGTGCGGAGGCCTGGCAAAGAGACTGGGCAATAGCGCGTGCGGTTGCGGTGAGATCGTCAGTAGATTCAAGAATGACGGAATTGCAGCCCGCGGTCTCGGTATAGACCAGTTTGCCGGGCAGGTTTGTCTCGAGCCAGGTGCCAAAGGCCGGGCTGCCGGTAAAGTCGACAATCGCCGTTTCCGGCTGCTCCAGCAGCGCCATGGTTGCCGGCGCGTCGCGCTCATCCGCCACCAGCGAGACCAGATTCGGATCAAAGCCGGCGTCGGCGAGCACCTCGCGGCAGGTCTTCACCACCAGTGCAACGGGCAGGATGGCACTGGGGTGCGGTTTCAGCACGACAGGGTTGCCGGTCGCCAGCGACGCGCACAGTGCCGGGTAGGCATTCCACAGGGGAAAGGTGGCGCAGCAAATCACCACGCCGACGCCACGGGGCATCAGGCGATAGTGCTTGTGAAGGTCAGCTACGCCGTCGCGACCGAACTGTCGCTGCCAGCGAGCCTCCCCGGGTACGTCGGCCATGGCCTTATGGGCGTAGGCCAGGGCCTCGAGACCGCGGTCAAGCGCATTGGCACCGCTGCCGGCGAATGCCATGACATAGGACTGGCCCGAGGTATGCATCGTGGCGTGCGCATTCTCGAACAGGTTGTCGCCGCAGCGCTTTAGAATTTCCAGGCAGACGCCGACGCGCTCCTTCGCTGACGCCGCTGACCAGGCGGGCCGGGCCTTGCAGATTGCCCTGTAGAGTGCGGGCACATCCACCGCCGGATAGCGAATACCCAGCGGTTGACGCGTGTAGGGTGAAATTTCCGCACCGAGGTGGCCAGTTGTGCCAGGCTGGTCAAGGGGGAAATCGGCCTGCAGTCGGGACTCGAAGGCTGCTTTGCCCGCCGCGGGCTTTTCGTCGCCGTGGATCTTGCTACTGGGGTTCTCCGGCCAGGCACTCCAGGAATAGCGCAAGGCACAGGCGTCAAGCGCCTTGTCGAGTAACTCGGCATGCTTCTGGAAATAGTCAGTCACGGCGTTCCTCCGGTGTTGTCTGGGGAAATTTACGGCAGAACTTTACAGCACAAGTCAGGGTGTACGCAGTCTACAGGTCTTTTTATACAATTGACCAGACGCGCCCGCTCACTTCCCACTCCCGTGGTTTTGCGCTGTGTCTTTGCGATTGCGGGTCAGCTCAGGGTCATGCGAACGTTGTAGGCTTTCAATACCTCGCCGCATTGGCTGCAGACCACGTCGCCGCGCAGCGGCCTGCCGCAGCTGTCATGATGCAGAAGTATCGGTGGACCGTCCCCCTGGGAGTCGCACCATTTGTCGCCCCACTGCAGCAGCGTGACGAAATACGGAAACAGATCCCAACCTTTTTCCGTCAGGTAGTACTCAAAGCGACGCGGGCGCTGCTGATAGGCGCGACTGCCAAAAACGCCCTCCTGCTCAAGCAGGCGAAGCCGGTCCGAGAGAATGTTGGTGGCGACCGGCAGTTCCCTGTGAAAAGCCTCAAAGCGGTGATGTCCGTGAAATGCCAGAGAAATCAGATTGGCTGTCCAGCGATCGCCCACGATGTTGATCAGGTTGCGATATACACTGCGCTCACTCGGCACGTCATCGATCGAGATAGACGAGCGTCGGCGGACCTTCTTTTCACGTTCATCAATCGTCGCTCCGGGGCCTGCCCGGTAGGATACGTCGCGACCGTCCACCGTCTGCTCACAGCCTCGACATTGCATGCGCGGGGAAAAAGCCATGCCACAGCGATTGTGTACGAGCTTTACGGCGTCCAGAGAGGGTTTACGGTAGTACCTGCGCTCCCATTCAATCGCCATCATAGCGCTGTCGTAAAGGTCAATGGATTTGCGGGTCAGATGGTAACTACCGCCACGCTTGCCTTCGGTGGGCAGCGCCTTGCGCAGACAGCCGACCTGCTGCAGCCATTTCAGGCGGTCTGACAGAACGCCCCGGGACGCGCCTGTCGCCGCAAGCATGCCGCTGAAGGTGTTGATACCCCAGAACACCTCCTGAATGATCAGCAGGCACCACTTGTCGCCAATTTCGTCCAGCGCCCTGTTGATCGAGTTGGCGCGGGTGGAGAGAGTGGTATTCAGGGTCTTGACGATTCTCGCCCCCAGTCACTTGGAAGGCACCCCGAAGGTACCCCCTCATTGAAACAGCCAGGCGCTCACGGGCGGATCTGTCGCCCGTGAGCGCCCGAGGTGCAATCAATCGACTGGCACTGTCTCACGGAAGATCTCCTGGCCGCGGACCCAGGTGGCATGGAAGCCATAGGGCACACGGTGCGGCAGGTTGACCCGGGCTACCGGGCCTCGCGCGATGTCCTGTGCGTCAAACACGAGACAATCGGATTTCCAGGTATTGCTGTCGGTCACCAGCGTGATCACGTAGCCATCGTCTTCGTCGCTGCTTCTATCGGCACCCACTCGCGGTGCAAACACCGCCTCACTGCCAAAAACGCCGCTGCCGTAGTCATATTCCCAGCGCTTGCCGGTTTCATTGTCGTACTTCACCAGGCCCGTAAAACGCAGCGTGTGACCACCCTCGTGCAGCAGCGGAATGCGCTGATGGTAGGCGTAACGACTTTTTTCACCGTGGAAAATGGGATTGGTCTTGTTGAACTCGGTGTTGAGGTCGTCAATGGGACCCTCGCGCACCTCGCCGCTGCGAAGATTGAAACGCCACCGGTAGTTGCTTGCCTCAAGACGCATGTACGCCAGCATATGCGACAGTTCGCCCTCGTTGTCCTGGGCCTGGGGCATGGGATTGATGGAGCGGCAACCGTCCATGATCACCCACTCGCCCTCCTCCCAGCAGTTGCTGGTGTGCAGGATGTAACAGGGCTCGCATTCGAACCAGCGCACCTCGCTGCCTTTGCCATAGCGGGGAATGATTCCGAAGCGCGTCGGGATATCGCGGTGGAACGTCAGAACGCGCAGCCGGTGCTTGCGCAGAATATCCATGTCGTGAAAAAACGGCAGATCATGCAGGACGGCGTAATTACGCGTGAAGCCGAGGTCGTGCGGCAGACGCGGTCCAGGCAGGTCGATCTCGACCTCGTGAACAAGTTTGCCCGATGGGTCGGCAACGCCGTAGGTCATGAATGGCGGTTCATCACCGTAATCGAAAAACAGCATCTCGCCCGTGGCCCAGTCAACCTTGGAGTGAGCCGACAGGCGGCGATGGCGACGACCGGGAATGTCGAAAGCGCCCTGTGTCTTCAGGGACCGGCCATCCAGCGCGTAGGGATTGCCGGCGTTATACCAGAGTGTGACCAGCTGGTCATTGAAGAACACCACGTCGGTATTCGATGTGTCCTTGATGCCGAAGGGCGACACGGAGTAATCAAACGGACCCATCACGCCGGGAGAAATGGAGCGGCCGTCGGCGCGTTCCGACAGTAGCGCTTCGGTCTCGACATAGCGGTTGCGATAGGACACCTTGCCATCCTGGAAATAGACGCCGTGCACCATGCCATCGCCGTCAAATGGGTGATAGCGATTCTTGGGCTGGAAAACAGGGTTGGGGCCATTGCGGAAATAAGCACCTTCAAGGTCCGCCGGAAGCTCACCTTCCACCGTCAGGCCGGAGACATCCATCTCGTCCAACGTGGGGGCGTAGACGCCATGTAGGTAGGGGTTATCGAGGCTGTATATCCACTGCGGCGCGTCGGCAAAGTGCGTCGCCCCCCCGATACACTGCTCGACCGATGGATATTCCTGATGTGTGCGTTGCGCTTGCATGACGCCTCCTGTTACCACCGATTAAGCACACCGGTGGTTGATTCTGGTATGCCACCAGAGGCAGAGTATAAGCAGCTGGTTTTGTTATGCAAGCGATGATCATGCCGCGAGGATCAGGCCATGATAGCGATGTCGCCGCCTGCGCCCGCAAGGATCCTTGCCTGTGGCAGAGCGCTCACCTACACTCGCGGTCTGTTAACAAAAGTTACTACTCGCGAGATGCCGCATGACAAGTCCCCTTGAGCGCTTGCGCTTACCCGTTTTTCAGGCGCCCATGTTCCTCCAATCGGGTCCCGACATGGTGATCGCCTGCTCCAGGGCCGGAATCGTCGGCACGTTCCCCTCAGTCAATGCACGCACGCTGGACGACCTTGATGCCTGGCTGCGGCAGATAACCACTAGCGTCGACGCGTCCAGCGATGCGCCCTGGGCCATCAACCTCATGATGCACCGCTCCAACCCGCGGCGCCTGGATGACCTTGCGCTGGCTGTCCGTTACAGGGCGCCCATCGTGATAACCGCGCTGGGAAGCCCGCGTGAGGCCGTGGATGCCGTGCACGCCTACGGCGGCCTCGTCCTTGCCGACGTCATCGATACCCGGCTGGCGGCAAAGGCAATTGCTGCCGGAGTCGACGGATTAGTGCTGGTCGCGGCGGGCGCCGGTGGGCATACGGGACAACAGTCTGGCTTCGCCTTCGTGGAAGAAATCCGCCAAATGTGGGATGGCATTGTGGTCCTGGGCGGTGGGATCTCCACCGGGCGTGCCGTGCGCGCCGCTCAGGTGCTTGGAGCTGACTATGCCTATATGGGAACACGGTTTATCGCCACCGAGGAGAGCATGGCGGATCCTGCGTATAAACAGATGGTTGTGGATGCCAGCGGCGCTGACATTGTCTGCTCTGACGCCCTCACCGGCGTCAAGGCCAACTGGCTGCGCGCCAGCCTGCAAACTGCAGGCTACGATCCGGACAACATGCCCGCTGCCGGCAATATCGATATTCTCGAGTCCGCTGGCGATGCCAAACGCTGGCGGGACGTCTGGTCCGCAGGACAGGGTGTCGGTGCGATCTCCGATATACTGCCGATCGCGACGCTGGTGGCGCGGCTGGAAACCGAATATCGAAACGCCTGTGAGGCCTGATGTATGCAAACCAGTAGCCAGGAACGGATCAGAACACTCACAGAGAGCGGCCTCTGGGGTAGCGATACGCTGCACAGCCTGCTGGCGGAGAATGTAGCCAGCCACCCCGACCGGGAAGCGGTGATAGACCCGCCCAATAAGCATGAGCTGACCGGCCTTGCGGAACGCCGTATGACCTTTGCCGAGATGGATGCCGCGAGCAGTGCGCTTGCCGTCGCCCTTGCCGCTGTCGGCATCCAGCGTGGTGATTACGTGCTGGTGCAGCTGCCCAATATCAGCGAGCTGGTGCTGAGCTACTATGCCCTGAGCAAACTCGGGGCGATTATCTCTCCCATTGCTGTCCAGTACGGCAGCCACGAAATCGCGGGATTTGCGAAAGCGCTGAACCCAAAGGCTATGCTGACACTCACGGAGTGCCGCGGCGTGCCCTTGTTGAAACAGGCGCAGGATGCCCTGCCCGGCGTGCGCGTCTGGGATATTGCCAGTGACCTCAATGCCGGCGCAACGAGTCACGGCGAGAGCTGGACGCAGCCAGAGAGCGATGCCAACGATATCGTAACGCTGTGCTGGACGTCCGGAACAACGGGAACCCCGAAGGGCGTTCCTCGATCCCACAACATGTGGATCACCCAGGGCCGGCTGACCATGAACGCGGGCGGGTATCAGCCAGGTGAGCGTATGCTCGCCCCCTTCCCTTTCATTAATATGGCGGCGCTCGGCGGATTCCTGTTTCCGTCCGCTTTGCTTGGCTGCACGCTGGTTCTGCATCACCCGCTGGATCCTGCCATTTACCTGCAGCAGCTGCAGCAGGAGCAGATCAACTTTTCCATCGCACCGCCCGCCCTCCTTAACCGGCTGGCACAGCAGCCTGAGCTCTGGGCAAAGTTCGACTTCAGTGCGCTGCGCGCCTTCGGCTCCGGGTCCGTTCCACTGTCACCGGCAATGATCGAGGTCATCGAGGGACAGTACGGTAAGCCCGTGATCAATTTTTACGGATCCAATGAGGGCATCGGTCTCTTCGCAACGCCAGAGAATGCTCCTTCTGCAGAGCACCGGGCCAGGATGTTCCCCCGACTTGGCGCACAGGATATGCCGTTTGAGGGCGACGCCGGTAAAACGCTGATGACCCGGGTTGTCGACCCGGAGAATGGCAAAGAGATTACGCAGCCGGGGCTCGCGGGCGAACTGTGCATTGCCGGTCCTGGTGTGTTC
Organism: Chromatocurvus sp.; assembly: GCA_046260765.1. GTDB lineage: Bacteria > Pseudomonadota > Gammaproteobacteria > Pseudomonadales > Halieaceae > Chromatocurvus. The sequence goes on along the minus strand of JBHEOO010000032.1, from coordinate 14,998 downwards.
GATGGCTATCTCGATGGTGCCGCCGATGACGTCTTCACCGATGACGGTATGTTCCGCACCGGCGATCTGGTCGAGATCTGCGGTGAGCCGCCCATTTATTACCGAATCGTTGGGCGCTCCAAGGACATTATCAACCGCGGCGGCACCAAGATTTCGCCGAGCGAGATCGACACCCTGCTCGAGGGCTTTCCAGGGCTTGCCGAGGTGGCCGTCTGTGCCTATCCGGATCCGGTCCTCGAAGAGCGAATCTGCGCCTGTGTTGTGCCTGTTGAAGGCCAGGAGTCACCAACACTCGATGCCCTGTGTGCCTGGCTTTTAGAGCGCGGCATTGCAAAGTTCAAGCTGCCGGAGCGAATAGAGATTTTCGACGCGCTGCCGCGCAACCCCCTGGGCAAGATTGTGCGCGGCCAGCTGCAGCAGGCCGTGAGCGAACGAGGAGAACAGGTATGAACCATGTGTATATCCTTGGCGGCGCGCAGACCGATTTTGCCCGCAACTGGCACCGCGAGAGTCTCGACCTGTATGCGATGTTCAGCGAGGCGCTGCAGGGTGCAGTGGCAGACGCCGGCATAGACCCGCAGCAGATAGAAGTCGGACACGTTGGCAATTTTGTCGCCGACCTGTTTGCAGGCCAGGGACTGATCGGCGGCTTTTTCGGGCATGTGTATCCCGAATTGGCTACCATCCCCACGTCGCGGCATGAGGCGGCCTGCGCGTCCGGTTCGATGGCCATGCTCGCGGCCATGCGCGACATAGAAGCGGGACACTACAGCACCGCATGTGTCCTTGGACTGGAGCTCATGCGCAACGTGGATGGACGCACGGGCGCCGAGTATCTCGGGGCCGCCGCGTTCCGGGGCCAGGAAGCAACGGACTGTGACTTCCCCTGGCCATTCCTGTTTGATCGTATCACCGAGGAATACGACCGGCGTCACGGCATCCGTCCGGAGCACCTGGCGCAGATCGCGCAGATCAATTTCGCGAATGCAAAGAACAACCCGAATGCACAGTCGCGCAACTGGGAATTTCCGCCGGGCTGCTTCACTCAGGATGACGCGCTGAATCCGGTGATTGAGGGGCGCGTGCGCAAAATGGATTGCGGGCAGATCACCGATGGTGCGGCCTGCGTGATCCTGGCCAGCGAAAACATGGCACGTATACATGCGACGGCTCTGGGGCTGCGCCTCGAGGATATTCCGCGCATCAAGGGCTGGGGGCATCACTCGGCGCCGCTGTTGCTGGAGCGCAAACTGGCGCTGAGCAAGGGCCAGCCCCTGCTCTTTCCCCACGCTCAGGCAACCTTCCAGGACGCTCTGCAACGCGCAGGCTACGCCGACATTACTGACGTTGACGGTCTCGAGACACACGACTGTTTTTCAGTGACCGAGTACATGGCCATCGACCACAGCGGTCTGACGCCCCCCGGCGCCAGCTGGCAGGCGGTGGAAGACGGGCGCATCGCACGGGACGGCAGTTTTCCTGTGAATGCCAGCGGCGGCCTCATCGGTCTCGGCCATCCGGTCGGCGCCACAGGCGTACGCATGGCTCTCGATTGCGCGCGCCAGGTGTCGGGTCGCGCCGGTGCCACACAGATTCGGGATGCCCACAACATGATCACCTTCAACGTTGGCGGCAGCACCACCACCTGCGCCAGCCTTGTCATAGGAGTTGGCTAATGAAAGACGCGTTTCTGTTTGACGCGCTGCGCAGCCCCCGCGGTCGTGCCAAAGATACCGGCGGGCTGCATGAACTCACGCCGCAGGCGCTCTTGCAACAGCTTTACGCCGCTCTGGTTGAGCGCACGGGGCTCGATCCCGCAGGCGTGGATGACGTCATACTGGGCTGCGTCACGCAGCAGGGAGAGCAGGCAGGCAATATCGCCAAGAGCTCCACCCTCTACAGCGGCTGGCCCACCTGGGTGCCGGGAATCACCGTGAACCGCTACTGCTCCTCGGGCATCGACGCGATTGCCCTGGCGGGCGCCAAGATCAACGCCGGCATCGCCGATACGGTGGTTGCCGGCGGTGTGGAAATGATGTCACGGGTGCCGATGCTGGCGGACAAGGCGCGGGTGTTCACTGACCCCGAATTCGCAGTCGCCTGCAAGATGCTGATGATGGGCAGTGGTGCCGATCTCATTGCCAGTCTGCATGGCGTGAGTCGCGAAGCGGCAGACGCCGTCGCCCTGAGCAGTCAGCTGCGTGCTGCCCATGCCCGGGAAGCGGGCTACTTCAGCCGGTCGCTCATACCCATCAACACGTCGCAGGGCACAGTCGATCAGGATGAGTGCATTCGCGCCGGCATCAGTGCCGATGACCTGGCAGGACTGCCCGCTGCATTTGCGGAACTCGGTGCGGCTGGCACCGATGCGTTGCAGCTGCTGGGCCATGAGCACCTCGATAGCATCAGCCATATCCATACCGCCGGCAATTCACCGGCGATGGCCGATGGCGCCGCGCTGGTTTTGGTGGGGGACAGCGAACTCGCCAGCCGCTGCGGACTGTCACCGCGAGCGCGCATCAGTGCCAGTATCACGGTCAGCGCAGACCCCCTACAGGTGTTGTCAGGCTGTGTCGAGGCGGCGCGCGCCTTGATGCAGCGCCAGGGCCTTAGCAGCGCCGATGTCGATCTGTTCGAGATTCACGAGGCCTTCGCGGCTACCAGTGTCATGTGTCAGCAGACACTGGGCATTGATGATGACAGGCTGAACGTCAATGGTGGCGTTATTGCGCTCGGTCACCCCATGGGAGCCACCGGTGCGATGATGGCAGGTACGCTGCTGGATGAGCTGGAGCGTCGTGATCTCAGCTGCGGCATCGTGTCAGCCGCGGGGGCTGCGGGTTCTGGTAGCGCCGTGTTCATCGAACGCCTCTAAGCGGCTGCCCGGCCGCCCAGGTGGGACTTCCGAAATAGCGGTCATCATTTCCATTAAAAAGGAATCTTTTCTTCTATTAATGGATTTTCCGGCGATATTGGAGTAGGCTATACAGCAAATTCGCTACGGAGTGTAGCCATTACACCTGAGAAAACGAATAGCCCCGATCGGCTTGCGAGCCTTCGGGAACCCGTCCCGACAGACGGCGCGGCGGTCCACCAACTGATAGCCCATTGTCCGCCTCTGGACACCAATTCCCTTTACTGCAATCTGCTGCAGTGCTCCCACTTTCGCCACACATCGGTAGTCGCCGAGCTCGATGGCGCCATCGTCGGCGCAATCTCCGGGTATCTGGTGCCGGAACGTCCGGACACCGTCTTTGTCTGGCAGGTTGCGGTTGGCAGCGCGGCACGCGGTCAGGGTCTGGCGCTGCGCATGCTTGACCACATCGTCGATCGCACGGTTTGCCGCGACGTTCAGTTTATGGAGACCACCATTACCGAGGCAAACGCCGCCTCCTGGGGCCTGTTCCGCAAATTTGCCGATGCGCGCAGTGCCGCGCTTACACACGAGATCGGGTTTGATCGCGACGCGCACTTCGGCGGCCAGCACGATACGGAAATGCAGGTCCGCATAGGACCCTTTGCCAGCAAGGGCTGAATCCGGGCAACTTTCCCTAACCTTTAGAGGACAAAGAGGAATACAGAATGCAAATTTTTGACGAAATCGAATCGGAAGTTCAGAGCTATGCCCGCTCCTTCCCGCGCATTTTTACCAAAGCGCGCGGTGAGTTTCTTTACGATGAAGACGGCATCGAGTATCTCGACTTCCTGGCAGGCGCCGGTGCCCTCAACTATGGGCACAACAACCCTGCGTTCAAGGAAGCCCTGCTCGAGTACATTGCCGGTGATGGCGTGACGCACGGTCTCGACATGCACACTCGCGCCAAGGGCGAGTTCCTGCAGACGCTGAATGAAAAAATTCTTAAGCCCCGTGGCCTGAGCTACATGGTCCAGTTTACGGGCCCCACCGGCACCAATGCGGTAGAGGCTGCCATGAAACTGGCCCGCAACGTGACAGGGCGCCAGAACATTATCTCCTTCACGAATGGTTTCCATGGCGTGAGCCTTGGCGCACTCTCCGCGACAGGCAACCAGCATCATCGCGGTGCTGCCGGCGTACAGCTCGGCGGCTCTTCACGCGTTCCCTATGACGGGTACATGGGCAAGGATGTCGATACCACGACCTATCTCGATAAGGTGTTAACGGACCCGAGCTCAGGCATCGATAAACCCGCTGCAGTACTGGTCGAGCCGGTGCAGGGTGAAGGCGGCGTGAATGCCGCCTCTGCCCAGTGGCTGCGCAACCTCGAAAAGGTCTGCAAAAAGCACGATATCCTCCTGATAGTAGACGATATTCAGGCTGGCTGTGGTCGCACGGGAACGTTCTTCAGCTTTGAGGAAGCGGGCATCAAGCCGGACATCGTCACCTTGTCCAAGTCGCTCAGCGGCTATGGGTTGCCGCTGGCCGTGGTGCTGCTGCGCCCGGAACTCGACGAGTGGAAGCCGGGGGAGCACAACGGTACATTCCGTGGCAATAACCTCGCGTTTCTGACAGCCAAAATCGCAATCGACCACTTCTGGTCAGACGACAGCTTCAGTTCATCGGTCAAGCGCAAGGGTGCCTATGTCGCCAAGCGACTCCACGCAATCGCCGACAAGTTCGGTGACGGCAACTTCAGTGTTCGCGGCCGTGGCATGTTCCAGGGTTTGAACTGCGTCAGCGGAGAACTGGCTGACAAGATCACGTCACGCTGCTTCAAGGACAACATGATCATTGAAACAAGCGGTGCCGAAGACCAGGTGATAAAAATCTTCTGCCCGCTCACCATCAGCGATGCGAATCTGAAGCGCGGACTCGACATTCTCGAGAACGCCGTCGCTGAAATCTGCGCCAACGAGGACGAAATGCCCTCGGTGACCGAGTTGTTCAAAGTACGCAATGCTTCCTGAGCCACGCTTTCGTCCATCAACCCAACCAACCGATTCAAGGACATACTTATGATAGTCAGAACGCTTGCCGAAGCAGAGAAGACCGAGCGCCGCATCGTTTCCCCCGACGGCAACTGGGAGAGCACCCGGCTGCTGCTGAAGAACGACGACATGGGTTACTCGTTTCACATCACCACAATCTACGAGGGCGCGGACTTTCGTATGCATTATAAGAACCACCTGGAGTCGGTGTACTGCATTTCTGGTGAGGGCGAGGTTGAAACGCTTGCCGATGGCAAGAAGTACCCGATTTCCCCCGGCACTCTTTACAACCTGAACCTGCACGACGAGCACATGCTCCGCGCCTTCAAGGAACTCAAGCTGGCCTGCGTGTTTAACCCACCGGTCACCGGTAAGGAAGTGCACAACGCGGATGGTGCTTACGAGCTTATGGAATAGACGTTCAAACTTATGGGATAGATAGGGAGATTCATGAATAACCACACTGTCGAAAAAATCGGCGGTACCTCCATGCTGGATTACGAGGCGGTTCGCGACAACATTATCCTGGCCGGTGCGGGCAACACGCCCTACGGCCGCATTTTCGTTGTCTCCGCCTATGCCGGCATTACCAACCGCCTGCTCGAGCACAAGAAGTCAGGCCGCCCCGGCGTCTATGCACTATTTGCCAGCAGCGAACATGAAGGAAGCTGGCGGGAAGAGTTTGCCCTGCTGCGCGACGACATCTACGCGCTCAATGAGGCGCTGTTTCCTCAGGCGGAAGAGCTCGAGCGGGCCAACAACTTTATCAACCAGCGCCTCGCCTCTGCGGAGCGCTGCCTCGAGGATTTGCAACGGCTGTGCCAGCACGGCCACTTCGCGCTTGAATCGCACCTGGCGACAGTGCGCGAAATGCTGGCGAGCCTTGGCGAGGCACACAGCGCATGGAATACGGCAACGCTCCTGCAGCGCGATGGTGTGGAGGCCTGCTTTATCGACCTGACCGCCTGGCGCAGCGAGGAGCACCTTCCGCTGGATGAGCGCATTCTCCAGGCCATGACGGGCGTCGATGTCGATACGACGATTCCCATTGTCACCGGCTACGCGCACAGCGATCAGGGTCTTATGGCGAGCTTTGACCGTGGCTACAGCGAAATGACCTTCAGTCGCCTCGCGGTTCTGACCGAAGCGCGTGAGGCGATCATTCACAAGGAATACCACCTGAGCAGTGCCGATCCCAAGGTAGTGGGTGAAGATAACGTGGTGCCTATTGGTCGCACCAATTACGATGTGGCCGACCAGCTCGCAAATCTGGGCATGGAGGCCATTCACCCGAAGGCAGCCAAAGGTCTGCGCAAATCAGGCATACCGCTGCGTATCAAGAACACTTTTGAGCCCGAGCACACCGGGACCCTGCTCACCTCTGATTACGTCAGCAGCAAGCCCTGTGTCGAAATTATCGCTGGATGCCGCAACGTCTACGCGCTGGAGGTTTTCGACCAGGACATGGTGGGCCAGGTAGCAGTATATGACCGGGAGATTCTGTCGGTCATGCGTCGATTCAAGGCGCACATCGTGTCCAAGGACATCAACGCCAATACAATAACGCATTACCTGGCGTGCAATCTGAAGACGGTGAAGCGTATACGTCGCGCTATTGAGGAAATCTACACTACCGCCGAACTGGATCAGCAGAAGGTGTCCATCGTCTCGGCCATCGGCAGTGACATGCAGATTCCCGGTGTTCTGGCACGGACCGTCACCGCGCTGGCCAAGGATGATATTGCAGTACTGGCGATGCACCAGTCGAGGCGGCAGGTGGATATGCAGTTTGTTGTTCTGCAGGACGATTACGAGAAGGCCATCATCGCCCTGCATCGCGACCTTGTAGAAACCACGGATCATGGGCGGGCAATCTGTCTGGCCGCAGGTTAGACTTCGACAAGTGAATTACGTAGTAAAGCCGGAGATGCCAGGGCTAGAAGCTGTCATCTTCAAAAATCTGCGCTTTATCTGATGCGCCTGGCACAGACACCTTAAGAAGCATAGCCATGAGTGACGCTACCGCAACCATCCTTGTCCACGGCGAGGCAGAAGGCAGCGTACTGGCCTGCGCCCAGGGGTTGAGCTTCTGGGGCGGCGTTGATCCGGACACGGGCATCATTATCGACGCACACCATCCGGACCACGGCGCGCCGCTCTCGGGCCGTATCGTGCTGATGCCGACATCCCGCGGATCCTGCAGCGGCAGTGGGGTACTGCTGCAGCTGGCTCGCAATTCGAAGGCGCCGGCAGCACTGGTCTTTCGGGATCATGAAGACATCCTGACGCTTGGCGCTGTGATTGCGACGCGACTGTTTGACTCAGCACTTGCCGTCCTGCGTCTCTCGCCGTCGCTGTTCGACGACCTTTCCCGTGCATCGCATGCGTCGATTCGCGGTAACCTGCTGCAGTTCAATGATCAATCGGTCCCGCTGACACCCATCGACACGGAGCATCTCGATCTCAGCGACGCTGACCACGCTATGCTTGAAGGGCGCAAAGGCCCGGCACTTGAGGTCGCCATGCAGGTCCTTTGCCTGATGGCGGCGGTCCAGGGTGCAAGCGGCTTTGTCGATGTCTCACGGGCGCATATCGACGGCTGCATTCTCGCGCACAACGCCAATCTCGACTTTGCAGAAAAAATGCAGCGCATGGGTGCAAAAACCTGCATACCAACGACAATCAACGCCATTTCAGTCGATCGCGATAACTGGCAGCGCCAGGGCGTTGCGCAACCCTTTGGTGATAAGGCGAGTCGCCTGGCCGACGCTTATGTGAATATGGGTGCCCTGCCCACCTTCACCTGCGCACCCTACCTTCTGGACAATCCACCCGCCGGTGATGAGGCGATTGGCTGGTCAGAATCCAATGCCGTTATCTACGCAAACTCTGTCCTCGGGGCGCGTACGGTGAAGCATCCCGACTACCTCGATCTGTTTATTGCCATGACTGGCCGTGCGCCGTGCACCGGCGTTTATGTTACCGACAGGCGCCGTCCCGGCTGCGAAATCCACGTCGTGCTGCCTGACACATTCGATGACGCTTTATGGCCGATGCTTGGCTGGCTCACTGGCGTCTTATCGCCGCAGCACATTCCCGTGTTGACCGGACTCGAGGGTACAAGCCCCTCACAGGACGACCTGAAAGCGCTGTGCGCCGCCTTCGGCACCACCTCAGCGGCCCCTATGCTGCACGTTAAAGGGCATACGCCTGAGGCACACCTCGCCCCACTGCCCAGTGCAGAGCGATTGCACATCACATCCGAAGATCTGGCGCAGGTCTGGCGCAACTTCAATGCCGCGGAAAACAAAGTGGACCTGGTGGCGATCGGCAGCCCCCACGCATCACTGACGGAATGTCGCAAACTCGCGCAGCTGATGCAGGGACAACGCTGTCATGCCGGCACGCAGATGATTGTGACCGTGGGACGGCAGGTGCTCTCAGCAGCGAGGACAGAAGGCATTGTCGACCAGCTGCAGCAGGCCGGCGTGCAGGTGATTCCGGATATCTGCTGGTGCTCCATAACGGAGCCGGTTTTTCCGCGCACCGCGAAGGTCCTGATGACGAACTCCGGTAAATACTCGCATTACGCCGCCGGGCTTACCGGTCGCGGCGTTCGCTTCGGGAGCCTGGAGGATTGTGCACAGACCGCATTGAGTGGTCGTTCGCCAGAGCAGCTTCCGGTCTGGCTGCAACAGGTGAGATCGCCGCGCTCGGATATTTTCTCACCGCAAACACTGGCGGTGATTGGCAACGAAGATCAAGGGAGCCGACTATGAGCATTAATGGAAAAGTTGCGCTGATAACGGGCGCTGGACAGGGAATTGGACGCGGCATCGCGCTGCGCCTGGCAAACGACGGCGCAGACGTTGCAATCGTGGATATCAACGACGGCAATATGACAGCGGTCGCCGACGAGGTGCGTTCGCTTGGTCGCAAGGCGATAACCTTCAAGGCGGACGTAAGCGAGCGGGGTGACGTTTATGCCGCCATCAACCATGTCGAGAAGGAGCTCGGCGGCTTTGACATCATGGTGAACAACGCGGGGGTTGCGAGTATTCAGTCCATCGCCGAGATCACTCTTGATGAGCTTGAAAAGACTTTCCGGGTCAATGTCCATGGGGTCTTGTGGGGCATTCAGGCCGCAGCCGCCAAATTCAAGGAACGTGGAACCCGGGGCAAAATAATTAACGCATCATCTATCGCGGGCCATGAAGCATTTCCTTTGCTGGGCGTGTATTCGGCGACCAAATTTTCCGTGCGGGCGCTTACTCAGGCAGCGGCGAAGGAGTTTGCGAGCGATGGCATCACTGTAAACGCGTACTGCCCGGGAGTTGTCGGCACCGACATGTGGATCGAGATTGATCGTCGCATGGCCGATATAACAGGGGCTGAGGTTGGCGAAAGCTACGAGAAGTTCGTCAGCGGCATCGCGCTGGGCCGCGCGCAAACGCCCGAAGATGTAGCATCTTTCGTTTCATACCTGGCTGGTCCCGACTCAGACTACATGACGGGGCAGGCGCCGTTGATTGATGGCGGACTTGTTTATCGTTAAGTGAACTCTTCAGGAATGTCATAGGCAACCGGATTGAGCGACGAATCACGGGGGCAATCCATTTCACCAGCCAGATCAACAGCATTCAACTTCTCGGTCATGCGTTGTGATTGGCCAGCGGATAGCCGTAAAAGCACGGGAGGTTACGATGGCGACACATCAGCATACGCAGAATGATGACGAGCTTCACGCTGAGCATCTCGTAAAAGACCCGGTTTGTGGAATGTCGGTTGACCCGCAAAGCGCGGAGCATCGCAGCACCCACGAGGAAAAAACGCAGTACTTCTGCTCTTCACGCTGCCAGTCCCGATTCGAGGAGGATCCAGAAAAATTCCTGAGCGGCAAGCATAGGTCCGAGACAAGCAGCACGCCGGGCGCCATGTTCACCTGTCCAATGCACCCGGAGATTCGCCAGCAGGGCCCCGGCGATTGCCCCATCTGCGGCATGGGCCTTGAGCCCGAGGAAATCAGCCTGGATGATGGCCCCTCCGAAGAACTCAGGGATATGACCCGCCGATTCTGGATCGGCCTGGCGCTGACGCTCCCGGTGTTCGTGCTGGAAATGGGCGGGCACCTGATCGGTCTCGACCACATCGTGGCCCCACAATCATCCAACTGGATTCAACTGGCACTGGCAACACCGGTGGTGCTCTGGTGTGGCTGGCCCTTTTTTGTCAGAGGCTGGAAATCCGTCCTCAGCCGCAATCTGAACATGTTTACCCTGATCGCCATCGGTACCGGTGTCTCACTGCTGTACAGCCTGGTGGCAACACTCGCCCCGCAGGTATTTCCGGCTGCTTTCCAGCAGGCAGACGGCTCTGTCGCCGTGTACTTTGAAGCGGCAGCGGTCATCGTAGTGCTGGTGTTGCTGGGTCAAATACTGGAGCTGCGCGCCAGGGAAAAGACATCGGGAGCAATAAAGGCCCTGCTCGACCTGGCTCCCGCCACCGCCCGGAAAATGGATGATGAAGGCGGTGAATGTGACGTCGCTCTCGATCAGGTCGAGGTGGGTGACCGTCTGCGCGTGCGCCCGGGCGACAAGGTCCCTCTGGACGGCGAGGTGCTTGAGGGCCGCTCGAACGTGGATGAATCCCTGGTGACCGGCGAGCCTCTCGCAATCACCAAGGAGGCCGGTGACCTGGTCATCGGCGGCAGCATCAACCAGCAGGGCAGCTTTATCATGCGAGCCGAAAAAGTCGGCCGAGACACCATGCTATCGCAGATTGTGCAGATGGTCGCCAGTGCCCAGCGTAGTCGCGCCCCGATACAGGGACTGGCGGACAGGGTGGCCGGCTGGTTCGTACCCACTGTGATTGTTATCGCTCTCACCGCCTTCATCGCCTGGTCATTCCTGGGACCCACGCCACCCATGGCTTTCGGCCTGATCGCTGCCGTCAGCGTGCTGATCATTGCCTGTCCCTGTGCTCTGGGCCTGGCAACGCCCATGTCTATCATGGTCGGGGTCGGTCGCGGCGCGCAAAGCGGCATCCTTATCCGGGATGCGGAAGCGCTGGAGCGCATGGAAAAGGTGGATACCGTGGTTGTGGACAAAACCGGCACGCTCACGCAAGGCAAACCTCAGGTGACCCAGGTCGTCGTTGCAGAAGGTTTCAGGGAGGAAGATCTGATGCAGCTTGCCGGCGGCCTTGAAAAAGGCAGCGAGCACCCCCTGGCACACGCCATCGCCGATAAAGCCAGCAGCATGAACCTGACGCTTCCCGATGCTGAAGACTTTGACTCTCCCAAGGGCAAAGGGGTAACTGGCAGGATTGCCGGCCAGACAGTCATGCTGGGCAACCGTCTGCTGATGGAGTCGGAGAACGTCGATACCTCTGACTTTGAAGATAAAGCAGACCGGCTTCGAGAAGATGGGGCTACTGTGATTTTCGCCGCGGTCGATGGAAAAGCCTGCGGCTTACTCGCCATTGCCGACCCTATCAAGGAAACAACCGAGACGGCCATTTCCGCCCTGCAGAAAGAGGGAATCCGGGTAGTCATGCTGACGGGAGATAACTGCACATCGGCAGAAGCGGTCGCCCGCAAACTGCGTATCGATGAGGTGGAAGCGGAAGTGTTGCCTGAGGACAAGGGGAAAATAATCCAACGCCTGCAAAAAGAAGGCTATATAGTCCTGATGGCCGGAGACGGCGTGAACGATGCGCCCGCATTGGCGACGGCGGACGTCGGCGTGGCCATGGGAACAGGCACCGATGTGGCGATCGAAAGTGCGGGTATTACCCTGTTGCGCGGCGACTTGATGGGCATTGTGGAGGCGCGTAGGCTGTCATTGGCGACCATGCGAAATATCCGGCAGAACCTGTTTTTTGCTTTTTTTTACAATTCTGCAGGTGTGCCCATTGCGGCCGGGGTTCTGTATCCGTTCACGGGGCTTTTGCTCTCACCGATTTTTGCAGCGGCGGCGATGTCTCTCTCCTCCGTGAGTGTCATTGCCAACGCACTGCGTTTGAGAGTGATCAACCTGGGCAGTTCTATCTAAAAAAGGTACGCGTATCAAAACCAAGCAGCATTCCAGCGAGGCCATCAACCCGTTGATAGACCAGTTCGACAAGGACCTTGATCGCCTGAAGCAGGCTCGTGAATCTGACCCGGCGGCATCCTCCAGGAACGTGCTCGAGGCGGCAACAGCGCTGTTGGCAGATCCCCAGAGCCTGGATGACCTTTACGCGCGTGTGCCGGCGTTTGAGTCGGCTGGCGTCTTTGCTAATAGTGACTGGGGGCAGCCCGCCATCCTGCAGCCAGCACTCGCGGTGAGGTCGCTGCGGCATGGCGATGCCGCAACCACCGCGATCGAAGCCCTCAGTGAACTGCGCTTGCTGGCGGTCGCGACCGGCGATTATTTTCATCCGGGGATTTCAGCAGAACAGGCAGGACGCTTTCTGACCCAGGTGATGGCGCTGAACCTGGATTTGCTCTCCGGTCAGATGAGTGAAGCCGACCGCGAACGGCCCGATGGGCTCTCAGGGATCGTGCAGACGCTTTACCAGTACCTGCTCGACAAGCTGGGCTACGAGAGCATTCTTGAAAGCCTGGTGGGCGAGGTCTGGCGTCTGCTTGCCCAGCGCCCGATTCAGACAGACAGCATAAGGCAAATGATCGTCCAGATCGCCGAGTGCCTCTTCAATCCGGAAATAGACACCGACGGCATGCATCGCGCGGCGCGCCTGGTCAGCGCCCTGTTTGGCCCGACGCAGGGCTGCCGGGAAGATCCGGGGCTGGACGTTTACGGTCAACGCCTATCGACAATGGCGAACAGCACGCTCGCTGCAGAGGCGACTGACTTTGCCCGCGCGATGCACGACACCGGCCTTGTCTCACCTTATCACCCTGTCCTACTGCGCCATCTGCGCGGCTGCCGGGATGACTTACTGCCGGCGGCGCTGGGACTGAGCAGCACCGGCAACGAGGTCTTGCGCTGTTACCCACAGCTGGTGCATACCCTGATCGACGAGGCGATTCATCCGGAAACCAGCCACGCGGTTTACGGCCTCGCGCTGATGCTAGAGCGTGGCACCCTGTTCACACCACCAGTAGCCACGTCGCTGTGGCGGCAGCTTGCCCTGCCGCTCTCTTCTGAAGCATCAGCCAAACTCGCGCGTCGATTCGGTGAGACGCGAGCGCCGCGCGCACATCTCCTTGCCGGCATCATCAGCCTGCTGGGGCAACCCCTGGGTGTCGGTCAGGGCAACAATCCGACCTGCCAGTCGGTGATTGGCGTATCCATGTGGGCCTACAACGACCCGGATTACCTGATGCAGCTGGTCGCCCGGGCCGCGAGAGACGATGGCGTGCTGACCCGGTTTGAGGGCGCGCGGGTGTCTTCCCGTGGCCTGGAGGCGGGTCTTGCCAAGGAGCCTCCGCTGGATGTGGACGCTGTTTCCCTGATCCTCGTCCCACACCTCGATCGCATCTACATTGAGATGGGCCGTTTGTGCGGCCAGCGCGACGATGACCTGCACCGCTGGATCAACCCTGAATTCTACGGCTGGTGGGTGGGTGAAGGCTTCCGAGTTGTAGTCAACATGCAGACGGGCAGGCTTGACGACCATGCGGGCTTTATCCGCAAGTTCTATGTCAGTTATCACCCTTATTACAACGGCAACCTGCCGGTGACGCACCCGCAGCCGGCGGGTATAGCTGTCACGGACAGCGCGGCCCGCTTCGTCGGGCGTCATGCAATCACCATTCTTCGGGTGACGCTGGACTCTGTCGGGGATATGCGTGTTTACTTTTTCAACCCGAACAACGACAGCGGCCAGGACTGGGGACAGGGCATTCACTGTGCCACGCAGGGCCACGGCGAACGCCCTGGCGAGGCCTCCCTGCCGTTTGCTGAATTTGCTTCGCGAGTCTACGTGTTTCATTTCGACCCGTTGGAGATCGGTGATACCGAAGCGGTGCCAGCGCAGGAAGTGGCGGTCGTCGTTGGGCTGGGAGCCACCAGCTGGGCGGCTAATTTGTGACTGCGTTGAACAAGAAACATGTTGTAAGTCGTGCCCGTGGCGCTTCAGCAAAGCCACCTATAGCATGGGGGCTGTCACGTTTCTGGATCCAGTGAGTGTAATCACAGTCTTTGAGGGTGCCTTTTTCACTTTTCGTGAGGGTTTCCCGCCCGCGGGTATTCCTCACTGATCCTGCACGCATATTTCTCGATCAGAACGGTGCTGCGTCGACGAACGGCAGTTCCAGCTGCTGTGCTTCTCCGGCGGTACTGGCCTCTTGCAGCATCTGCACGATCTCCTCGCCATATTCATTGATGATCTGCTCGCGCAGTTCGTCGATGAAGGTGAGTGCACTGCAGGCGTCTTCCGCCTGCCAGTGCGCACACAGTCGCAAGACTTTCATGCTCATGATGGGGTCTCCTGCGTCACTTGGCTGGGTTGGCCTGCGCCAGGCGCGGGATGTGCGAACGGCTGGCGATCAGGTTTTGCAACGGGGATCAGGCAGCGCCGCGAGCGCGCCGCGGAGCTGGCTTGCGCTCGGTGTGGAAGACATCAAAGAAGAGCTTTTCATCGAGCTGAGTGAGTTCGTGGTGGCTGGCATGGGCGAGGATTTCGGCAGCCATGTTGGTCAGCACGCGGTAGTTGCCCATGGCGTGATCGGCCAGTGCCTGTGCCAGCTGTTCGCTGAACAGACCGGGGTTGCCAGCGCTTGTGCAAAGATGCGCCAGGCAGGCGAGGAGATCGTCGCGCGAGGCGTGTTCGAGCGCCAGGCGGGCCCGGATGCGTGAGCCGAGCGGGAGCAGATCGTCACGCCGGAGCAGCTCGGTCAGGCGTTGATCGCCGGCGAGGACCACGCTCAGCAAGGTGCGTGAGTCGAACTGGGATGAGGCGAGCAAGCGCAGCTCATTCAGTACCACGGGCGCGATCTCCTGCGCCTCGTCGATCAGCAGCACGGGGCGCATGAGTGAGGCGTCAAGATGCGCCAGCCAGCGGGTGCGCAACCCCTTGAAGCCCATCCAGCGATTGTGTGGCTTGAGGTCGACGGCGAACAGGTCACCCAGCTCGCGGTAGAAGT
>JBHEOO010000031.1:0-33865 GCA_046260765.1 Chromatocurvus sp. | reverse complement strand
CCAGCTGCCAGGTCGCGCCGCCGTCCGGGACAAGACCGATCGCGACAAAGGCCTGGTACAGGTAGGCGCTGCGTCCCATGACCGTGAGGTCACAGGTCATGGCAAAGGCACTGCCAATGCCTGCAGCTGCGCCGTTGACCGCTGAGATCCAGGGCTTGGGCGCTTCGGCAATGGCCAGCACCGCCGGCTTGTACTCGGTGTTCAACATGGCCTCGGTATTCAGGCCGCCGCCATCCTCGCGGGAGGACACCTCGGTGAGATCGGCACCGGCGCAGAACGCACGCCCGGCGCCGGTCAGTACCACGACACGCACATCGCTGTCGGCATTCACCGCCTGTGCCGCAGCGAGCATGTCGCGGCGCAATGCCTGATCGAAGGCGTTCAGGCTGTCGGGCCGGTTCAGCGTCAACAGAGCGACCGCCCCGCGACGTTCCACCGTTACCGTATCGTAAGTCATCATTCATTGTTTCCTTGTTGCATCAAGGGGGCACCAGCGTGGCGACAGGGTGACCTCAAGTCTGTGCTGCTACTGCGCCATGCCGCTGCAGTTCTTCAATCTCCTCCGCCCCAAATCCCATGGCGGCGAGGACAGCATGTGTGTCCTCGCCGGCACCGTGGGCGCCGTGGCCCACGGCGGAGGGCGTGCGGCCAAAGCGCGGCGCCGGTGCCGGCTGAACCACACCATCCACCTCAATATACACGTCCCGCGCTCGGTTTGCCGGATGCTCAGGTGCCTCGGTAAAGCGCAGCACCGGCGCGACGCAGGCATCGCTGCCTTCGAACAATGCGGACCACTCTTCACGCGACTTCTGCTTGAACACCTCGGCCAGCTGCGCCTTCATCCGCGGCCAGGCCGCCGCATTGTTCTGGTCACTGAAGGTCTCTGCGGGCAGCTCGGCCAGCCGACATAACTCAGCGTAGAACTGAGGCTCGATGGCGCCCACCGCCATGTATTCGCCATCGGCACACACATAGGTGTCATAAAAATGCGCGCCACCGTCAAGCATGTTCACACCGCGCTCGTCGGCGTTCCATACGCCGAGGGAGTGCAGACTGTGGAACATCCACATCAATTGAGCCGTGCCATCCACCATCGCAACGTCGATTACCTGCCCCTGCCCGGAACTTGAGGCTTCCAGCAGCGCGGCGAGCACGCCGTTGACCAGCAACATGCCGCCACCGCCCATGTCGCCCACCAGATTCAGCGGTAGCACTGGTTTGCCATCCGCGGGACCCACCGCGTACAGGGCACCCGCCAGTGAAATGTAATTGATGTCGTGCCCTGCCATGTGCGCAAATGGCCCCGTCTGGCCCCAGCCGGTCATGCGCGCAAAAACAAGCCGCGGATTTCTCTTTGTGCACACATCGGGGCCGATACCGAGCTTCTCGCAGACTCCGGGACGAAAAGGGTCAATCAGCACATCGGCGTTTTCCAGCATCCGCAGGAGCGTTTCGACACCCGAGGGATCCTTGAGATTGATCACGATCGACTTCTTGCCGCGACCGCTGACCCGCTCGGTGAGTCGCGGATCAGCCCCGCCGGCGCGGTCGACGCGAATGACCTCTGCGCCCATATCCGCCAGCATCATGCCGCCCATGGGGGCGGGACCGATGCCGGCGAGTTCGATAACTGTGTAACCGTGTAACGGTCCCATGCTGTCTCCCACCCTGCTGTCTTACAGCCTTCTGTCTTGCAACCTTCTGTTTTGCAACCTATTTGGGCTGCATACGGATGCCGCCATCCAGCCGTACACATTCGCCGTTCAGGTAGTCGTTCTCCACCATCATCTGGGCGAGGTGGGCAATTTCATCCGGATCGCCGAGGCGCTGGGGATAGAGTACCTGGCTGCCCAGGGGCTTCAGGTGTTCCCAGATTTCCGGTGTCAGTTCCTCAGCGCCGCCCATCATCAGCGGTGTGGCAATCAAGCCGGGGACGATGGTGTTCACTCGGATACCGAGCACTGCGAGATCACGGGCGACCGGCAGCGTGAGGCCAACAATGCCGCCCTTCGATGCGGAGTATGCGGCCTGGCCGATCTGGCCTTCGTAGGCGGCCACGGAGGCCGTGTTGATAATCACACCGCGACCACCGTCTTTAGTCAGCGTCTCGTTTTCCCCCATTTTCTCGGCACAGAGGCGCAGGACGTTAAAGGTTCCAACAAGATTGACATCAATAATCTGCTTGAAGGCATCCAGCGGGAAAGGACCCTTTTTGCCCATGGTGCGCATGGCATTGCCGATACCGGCGAAATTGCAGTTGATGTGAATGGCACCAAAAGCCGCCAGCGTGGCCGCGATACCGGCCTGGACCGATGCCTCGTCGGACACGTTGACCGTGACGAAAATTACGCCGTCGCCCAGCTCTGCGGCAAGCGCTTCCCCCTTCTCGGCATTCATGTCGAAGATGGCACACTTCGCACCCTGCGCAACGAAACGCTTCACGGTGGCACGCCCCAGCCCGGAGGCACCGCCGGTGATTACCGCTACCTTGTCTTTCAGTTCCATGACATCTGTTTCCTGTACTGGTTTCTGTTTCAGAAATTGCGCGTATTGAACGGCACGTAATCCGCCGACAGACAATCTCGGCTGATAATGATCTTCATCACTTCCGAGGTCCCCGCGTAAATTGTCGAGATCCGCGCATCCGTATATTGACGGCTGATCGGATACTCGTCCATATAACCGGCACCGCCGTGGAGCTGTACGCCGATTGCCGCTGCCTCCACCTGCAGTTCGCTGGTCGCCAGTTTGGCCTTCGCCGCATCCACTGCGGTGAGGACCCCGGCGTTAAACGCCTCGACACACTGGTCGACATAGGTCTGGGTGATATCCAGTCGTGTGCGCAGGTCGGCCAGCTGAAACTGTGTGTTCTGGAAGGCTGCGAGCGGCTTGCCGAAGGCCTTGCGCTCCTGCACAAAGGCCGCCGTCAGATCCCAGGACAGCTGGGCAGACGCGATGTAGCCCGCCGCACCCATCAGGCGCTCCTCGGCCAGGCCTTCCATAAGGTAGATAAAGCCTTTGCCGGGCTCGCCCAGCACATTGGTCTTTGGCACCCGTAGATCATTGAAAAACAGCTCTGCCGTGTCCTGCGCTTTCAGGCCCATTTTCGCTAGATTGCGGCCACGCTCAAAGCCCGGCATTCCGCGCTCGACAATGAACAGGGTCATCGCGTGCGGGTTGTTCTGGGGATCCGTCTTCGCCGCGACGATGACGGCGTCGGCATTGATGCCGTTGGAGATATAGGTCTTGGAGCCATTCAGGACCCAGGCGTCGCCGTCCTCGACCGCCGATGTGCGCATACCCGCGAGGTCACTGCCGGCATCGGGTTCGGTCATGGCAATGCCGAGAATGCACTCACCCGAGACACAGCGTGGCAGAAAGCGCTGGCGCTGCTCCTCGCTGCCAAAGCGGGTGAAATAGGGCCCGACCAGTCGGCTGTGCAGGCTGTTATACCAGTCGCCTGCGCGCGCGTAGCAGGTTTCCTCGATAATGACCTGCTCGAAGCGGAAATCGTTGTCACCCATACCGCCGTATTTTTCTTCCGGCCAGACCATGAGGAAACCCCGCTCGCCGGCGCGCCTGAAGGCGTCCCGGTCTACAATGCCCGCCTCACGCCAGTCTTCCATATGTGGCACAATCTCGGCGGTGAGGAATTTTCGGTAGGCATCGCGGAACATGGTCTGTTCTTCGGTAAAGCGCCTGGGCAGCATCGGTAAACTCCGTTGATGGGCGATGCTCCAGTATGGTGAGCGCCCAGGCTGTCAACAATGACCACCACAGACAAAAAACTTGACCCAAACTGACAGCTTTACGGACCGACGCCCCGGTGCCGTCGAGGCAGGAACACAGCAGTGCGCAAGCTTTCCATCTCCGTGCATTTTGCACGCGCCGTACTCAGGCATGCGGTTGTCCGCGGCGTTGATCCGCTGACACTGCTGCGTAGAAACGGCATCTCTCCACGTCTGCTGCGGGAGCCTGATGCGCGTATCTCCGTAGAGCGCTTCGCCGACCTGCAGATTGGCACCATGCGCGCCATGCAGGACGAATCTCTGGGCTATTGCCAGCGCGTCATGCCGCTGGGCACCTGGGCAATGATGTGCCATGCGGTCGTCGGTTCAACCACCCTGGGACAGGCATTGCATCGCCACTGCCGCTTCTATTCCCTGTTCGACTTTGGTCCGCGACCCGAGCTGGATATCGGGCATGAGCGTGTCGTCATTCGTTTGGTCGGGGTCGACGACGGCGACATCGATCCTTACATAGCTGAGCTTTTTCTGTTCAACATCCACCGCTTTGGCAGCTGGCTGGTGCAGGAGCACCTGCCGATACAGCGCGCGACATTGAGTTACTCTCCCGCAGCACAGCCTGAGGAGTACAGACTGATGTTTCTCGCCAATCCCGTCAGTTTTGAGCAACCGATGTGTTCCCTGGTGCTGGCGCGCGCGCTCATGGACAAGCCGGTGCTGCAGAACGAACAGACGCTGGCACGCTTTCTGCGCCATCCAGTGCTGAACATGCTCACACTGCAGTACGAACGCAGCAGCTGGACCAGCCAGGTGCGGGAGCTGATCCGCAAGGACCTTGTACACATGCCGGAGCTGAATACCATTGCCGGGAGCCTGGAGCTGCATCCGCAAACTCTTCGGCGTCGTCTCGCCAGCGAGGGAACCACCTTCAAGGACATCAAGAATCAGCTGCGGCGCGATATCGCGCTGCATTATCTTGGCCGCCGCGGTTTGAGTATCGAGGAGATTGCTCACCGTGCCGGATTCTCGGAATCCAGCGCCTTCATTCGCGCCTTCAAGGGGTGGACGGGTGTGACACCCTACAGTTACCGTAAGGGTTTGTGAGCAAGCGTCGGAGCCGCTGAATGACCGACAACAAGCAGGGTGCAGACAGAACACTCTGGACACTGGTCATCGCGATTGCCGCCGCGTTCGGCATTCTCGGCGGCGTCGGCATGTTCACGCTGGGTTACGCCGACGGCCTTGCCTACCTGCGCGATGATCCCGCGGTCTGTGCCAATTGCCATGTCATGCGGGCGCACTATGACAGCTGGCTGCAGTCGAGCCATGAAAACGTCGCGACCTGCAACGACTGCCATCTCGGGCAGGGCGTCGTCGGCCAGTGGGTCACCAAGGCAGACAACGGTTTTTTCCACGCGCTGGCCTTCACCACCGACAATTTCCATAGGCCCATTCAGATCAAACCGCGCAACCGACGCAAGACGCAGGATGCCTGCCTCGCCTGCCATGCAGACACCGTCAACGCCATGCTACCCGCACACCAGGGTGGCGACATGCCCTGGTGTGCCGATTGTCACAGCGATGTCGGTCATGCCGGTCGGAGACGCGGATTTGCCAATCGTCAATAAACAGGGGATGAGAGGATGAGCATCCAGATGAACCACGGCACGCGCCGCCGTCAGGCGGGTCTGGCGAGACCCGTACTGCTCCTCGGTGCGGTATTTCTGCTGACCGCCGCCGCAGCCATGGTGGTCAGCTACCTGCTCACGTCGGTCTTTGAACGCAAACAGGAGGCCCGCAGTACTGGCGTGCGCGTCGCCATGCTCGATGAGATCAGCGTGGACCCTCAGCCCTGGGGACTCAACTGGCCGCACCACTTCGATGGCTGGAAAGCCACCGCAGGCGATAAATTCTACGGCGGCTCCAGCGCCATGCCTGAAAGTAAGCTGGACGCGCAGCCCTGGCTGCGACGGCTCTACGCTGGCTATGCCTTCAGCATTGACTACCGCGAGGCCCGCGGGCACGCGTACATGCTCTATGACCAGGGCGTTACCGAGCGAATCACGCAGAAACCCCAGGCTGGTGCCTGCCTCCACTGTCACGGCTCGACCAACGTGCTCTATCGCAAGGTAGGCCTGGAAGCGATGGGTCTTCCGGCGGACGATGAGGCATTGGCGGAGAACTTCAATATGCCAGCCGTGATTCGCGGCTTTAGGGAGCTCAGCCAGCGTCCTTACCAGGAAGTGCTGGCCATGCTCTATGCCGTTCCCGACGGCACTCCGGATAATAGCGAACCGGTTTTCCCCACGCCGCCGCCCGGTGGCTTCACCGCGGAATTCGCCGGCAAGCAACTGCCAGAGGGGCATACCCTTGAAGGAGACGCGCATCCGGTAACCTGTATCGATTGCCACAACCCCGATACGATGGCGCTGCGCGTCACACGCCCGGGCCTGGTGCTGGGGATGCAGGCACTCGCGGAAGGCGATGCACCGGTACCCCATCTGCCGGGCGTCGAGGCCTGGCGTCGCGGCGATCGCGCAGAGCCCTATGATGTCAACGCAGACAGCAGCCGCCAGGAAATGCGCTCAATGGTCTGCGCCCAGTGTCACGTGGAGTACTACTGCGCCGCGGGTGACACCCTGGAGTTCCCCTGGAGTCAGGGTCTGCGCGTCGAGGATCTCGAGAGCCACTGGGCGAGCAAATCCTTCCCCGACGGCAGCGGCTTTCTCGACTATCGACACGGTGAAACCGGCGCCGCCATTTTCAAGGCACAGCACCCGGAATTCGAACTCTGGAGTCAGGGTATCCATGCGCGCAGCGGCGTAAGCTGCGCCGACTGCCACATGCCCTACGAGACGCGGGGTGCGACAAAAATGAGCAGCCATAATGTGCAGAGCCCCATGCAGTCGGTCAACAGCGCCTGCCAGACCTGCCACAACGTCGCCGAGGCTGAGCTGCGCGATCGCGTGTACCGGATACAGGAGACCACCGTAAAGCTGACCGAGCGCGCCGGCGTCGCAATGACAGAGATGCTGGATGCCATTCTCGAGGCGCAGGCGGCAGGTGCCAGCGACGGGGAACTTGCCCCGGTGCTGGCGCTGCAGCGCAAGGCCATGTGGCGTCTCGACTATATCAGTAGCGAGAACTCCCGTGGCTTCCACGCCGATCAGGAGGCCGCGCGCATTCTCGGCGAATCCATGGACTACAGCCGCCAGGCGCAGGCCGCAGCACTGAGACTGCGGGCGGGCACGGCGCCGGACACAGACGACCTGTCGCGGGAACCTGTTGAGGGGGTCACCCCGCGCTGATGAGCGCCTCACTGCTGACGTTTGCCCTTGGCGGGCTGGGCCTGCTGCTGCTTGGCATGGGCATGATGACCGATGGACTCAAGGCCGCTGCAGGCAACTCGCTACAGGGATTTCTCGAAGGCTCAACCCGAACCCGGCTGCGTGCGGCGCTGGTCGGTTTTTCCATCACCGCGGTGGTGCAGTCATCAAGCGCCGTGATCGTGACCACACTGGGCTTCACGAACGCCGGCATGCTTAAGCTGAGGCAGGCAGCCTGGGTGGTTTTTGGCAGCAATCTTGGTACCACCATGACGGCGTGGATCGTTGCTCTGGTCGGCCTTCGCATCAAGGTGGAGCTGATCGCACTGCCCATGATCGGCCTTGGCATGCTCGCTCGGCTGCTGCGACCCGGATCGCGCTGGGCCCACATCGGCTTTGCGCTCGCCGGTTTTGGCGTGCTTTTCCTCGGTCTCGGTCTGTTGCGGGATGCCTTCATTGATGTCGCCGAGTGGATTCCCATCGAGCGCCTGGGCGCCTCGGGCGTTATTGGCATATTGCTCGGTGTGGCCTTTGGCGCGGTGCTCACGGCACTCATACAGTCATCCTCCGCAGCGCTGGCCATTATTCTGACAGCTTCGGTTACGGGTGTGCTGACCCCACTGCTGGGCGCTTCCCTGGTGATCGGCGCCAACATCGGCACCACCGCCACCAGCGTACTGGCCAGCATTGGTGCAACCGCCAATGCGCGCCGACTGGCAGCGGTGCATGTGATAGAGAAGCTGGTTACCGGGATAGTGGCACTCGCGCTGCTTGCACCGCTGTGGTGGATCTCGGAATCGCTGGCCGGTGGCGCGGGACGCGCCGACATCAGCACCGGACTGGCGCTGTTTCACACCCTGTTCAACCTGTTCGGGCTGCTGCTGATGGCGGTCCTTGCGGACCCGATATTGCGCCGAATTGAGCACCTGATCCGCCAACCCGAGCTGCTGTCCGAAAAAACACGCTATCTCGACGATACTGTGCTCGGCGTCCCGGCAATGGGTGTCGCTGCCATGCGTTCGGAATTGAAGCGGGTGTATAAGCAGCTGCTCGGGCGGGCGCGCCCACGGGTCAACAGCGCCGAGGACGGGGAACCGGAGCCCGACATCAGCACAGGCGCTTTGCTGCAGGCAATCAGTGACTTCAGCAGTCGACTCGGCGCGCAGACCATGCCGCCCGATGCAGCAGAGGACCTCCTCAACCTCAACCAGGCGCGGGAGGACCTGAGCCAGCTGCGGGACCTGGTGGCAGAGCTTGCAGCGCTGCCGCCCGCGGATGTGAACGACGCGCTGTCGCCGGAGCTGGAAGCGGTTTACCTGGCTTTCATGCGCAGTGGCAAATTGAAGCAGATGAGCGTGAAGGAGCGGTCAAGGCTACTCAAGCTGGCAAAGCGGCTGCGCCGCCGGCGGCGCACCTACCTCCTCGAAAAGATCAGCACCGGCGAAACGAGGACCCGGGACGCGACACGCCAGCTGCACGCCATTGCCGTTATTGAGGACAGCATCAAGCGCATATCACGCATCACGGACATGCTGTATCCCGAGCGAGAGCCGTCAACGTTGTCGGGGGCTGAGACTGTCGGTGACAGCGTCGGTGAGATAGTCGGTGAGACGGGCGATGTCGACATCTCACAACAAGGTGCTTAACCGCACGAGCCTGACGCGTTCATGCGCGCTTGTATGCTAACCTTTGCGTTGGTGCTGATGTCAGGGATCCGACCTGCTTCTGAAGTCTGGAATTCATCTGCGCAGAACATCTGTATCAGGGGGAAACCGCAACGTGGGATGGTTCACGCGGAACAAGGATGACAAGGGCAGCGCACGCGGCGATGTTGCCCGGCGTAAACCCGCTGTCACAGAAAGCCGTGCAGCACCGCTGCCATCCGGGGTCAGCAATGCGCCTGACGTCGAGGGCACTCAGGTTGAACGCAAGGTGCCGAATGAACTCGCCGATTTCTTCCTGGTCATGGAGGATCACCTGACCGAAGTGGAGCGGGAGGACGTCGCGGACATCGTCGCGAGACTGCGCCAGCCGCCGCCGATTCTTGAACGCGTTACAAAAGGACTGGACGACCCCGAAGAGCTGACGGAAGCAGTCAAGTCCAATCCGGCGCTTACCGCCGACATTCTGCGAACCGTCAATTCTGCGGCGTTTGCCCTTTCCGCGCCCATCTCCAGTATCCAGCACGCCATAACGTATCTTGGCACCAGCCTGGTCAAGGGCCTTGTACTGCAGTCGACCGTCAATCGCGTAATGGAGTTCGAGCACGCCTCGCAGCAGGATGCCTACATGCGCCTGTGGCGATCAAGCTACGTGGCCAGCACAGCGGCACTGATGTTCGGTCAGCATCTTGGCGTGGCCCACCCCTCAATCCTGTCCACGCGATCGCTGCTGGCAAATCTTGGCGATCTTGTACTCCTGTCGGCACGTGCCGACATGGCTGGCCTGTACGCAAAAAAGGCAACCCTGTTCGCCCGGGCGAAGGCACAGCAGGATGAACTGATGGCCAACGCCGCCGTGGTTTCCGGGATGCTGGCCGAGCAATGGGCTTTGCCAGAGGCACTCATCCACGGGCTACGCCACGCTTACATCCCCATGGCGCTGCCGCCTGCGGAACACCCCGATAACGACGGCGACCTCGCTTCCGCTGTGATCTGCTACGTCGCTGAACGGCTTGGCGACCAGGTCGCCTTCCACGGCGTGACCGACATCGGCGACGTGGATCTCGCAGCACAGGACGCGCTGGAATACTTTTACCTGCCCGATTACCTGAGGGCGAGCAGTCTGCCAGGAATCCAGTCCGCGCTGGCAGATGCCGCGGTGCAGCGACGCGTCAACCACCTGATCAACACGCTGGGCAGAGACTGACAAGAGCCGCGGATCAGGACGTAAGGAGAAATGTCACCGGCCCGTCGTTGACAAGGCTCACCTGCATGTCGGCACCGAAAACGCCGCCGGCTACGCTGGCCGATGACTGTTTCAATTCCAGCCAGTCAAGGCAGAAATCGTAAAGGGGCTGGGCTTCGGCGGGTGGCATGGCGCGGGAAAACCCTGGACGGCGACCGCGCGTGGTATCGGCAGCCAGGGTGAACTGCGGCACGACGAGAATGTCTCCCGCTGCGTCCGTCACACTCAGGTTCATTCGCCCGGCGGCATCGGCAAAGATCCGGTAACCGAGAAGCCTGTGCAGGAGTTGTTCTGCCGTGCTTCGACTATCGCCCTGCTCCAGCCCCAGAAAAACCAGCAGACCCGGGCCAATCCGGCTGACGGTCACGTCTTCTACTGACACGCTCGCCTGTGTTACCCGCTGCAGCAGGAGCTTCATACGCGCCTCTTTCGTGCGTTGCCTGCGACTTTCGTTTCAGTCCTCGTCGTCTTCTGCCTCTCGCGCCACGCGCTCGAGATGCTCCTCCAGTGCCGCCTCTATTTCCCGCATGACACCATCGACATCGGCGGCGGATTCGTTGTCTTCAGCGATCCCCGTGAGGGGGGTTTCGGGCTCAAGGGCGGCGTCCTCGTAGAGGCTCCAGATCTCCGCGGCGTAGCGCGTCTCGAGCAGTGCAGGCTCGAACAGGCCATAGTACTGGGTCATGCGCAGGACGTCGCGGACAAACATGTCGCGGGCATTGTTGTTGGACGCGGCATCCACCGCCTGCGGCAGATCGATAATGACAGGTCCACCCTCATCCACCAGCACGTTGAATTCGGACAGGTCACCGTGAACGATGCCGGCACACAGCATGCGTACCACGTAGCGGATCACCATCTCGAAATCGTCAACCGCCTGCTCTGCAGACATGCGCACATCTGCAAGGCGCGGCGCCACGTCGCCGGCCTCGTCCGTGATCAGCTCCATCAACAGCACGCCCTCGACACAGCCATAGGGGCGTGGCACGCGCACATCGGCGGCATCGAGCCGGTACAGCGCGCTGACCTCCGCGTTCTGCCAGGCATCTTCCTGCTGCTCGCGGCCAAAGCGCGAGCCCTTTTCCATGGCTCGGGCGCGCCGCGTGTTTCTGACCTTACGCCCCTCGGTATACTTCACGGCCTGCTTGAAGCTGCGGGTTCGCGACTCCTTGTAGATCTTTGCGCAGCGCTCTTCATCGCCGCAGCGAACGACGAAGACGTCGGCCTCCTTGCCACTCATCAACGGATACATCACTTCGTCAATCAGGCCGTATTCGATCAGCGGCAGCAATCGCTTCGGCGGTTTCATCAATTCGGCTTCTTGCGGGGTTTCTTGGTCGCGGATCGTTTAGCCGGGGATTTTGCGCCCGGCTTCGCACCTGCCGTCCGCGGAGTTTTCGGGGACAGGCGGGGGCGCGCTGCTTTCGTATCGGCATCGCCGGTCTTTCGCCGGCGCGGTGGCTGCTGACCATCGGCAGTCGCATCAAGTTCGGAGATCTCGAGCTTGCGCCCTGACACCCAGACCTTGCGCAGATGCTGGAACACTTCAGGGGGCATACCCTCCGGCAGCTCTACCGTGCTGTACTCATCATTGATCGTGATCTTGCCGATATATTCCGACTCCATGTCTGCCTCGTTGGCGATAGCGCCGACGATATTCCCCGGCTTGACGTCATGCACATGACCCACCTCAATGCGGTAGCGGCGCATACCCGCCTGCACGGCCGCATCGCGCTGAGGCCGGGGCCTGGACGTTGCCTCCGGTTCCATTCGCTTGCTGGGGGCGGACCGCTGTCTTGGCGGGGCGCCGCGCTCATCGTTGCTGCGCGAGCTGGATCGCGGCGGACTGCTCTCCTTCGTGCTGGCCGCAACCGGCGGCGAGGTTGGCGCGCTACCCCGGGCGAGAAATGCCAGAGCGGCGGCAATGTCGAGCACCGGAACACCGAACTCGTGCTGGTAGCTTTCAACCAGTTGCCGACTGCTGTCCAGTTCGGCCACGTCGAGCGCCTCGGTGATGCGCTGCTTGAAGCGCGTGGCGCGCTTGTCAGTCACTTCCTCCGGCGTCGGCAGCTGCATCGGTTCGATACGGTCGCCTGTGGCGCGCTCAATGGCACGCAGCAGCCGACGCTCGCGATTGGCAACAAACAGAATGGCTTCGCCGTGGCGCCCCGCCCTGCCGGTACGGCCGATGCGGTGGGTATAGGCCTCGGCGTCGTAGGGAATATCGTAGTTGATGACGTGACTGATGCGGTCAACGTCCAGCCCGCGGGCGGCCACGTCGGTAGCAACGAGAATATCAAGACGCCCGGACTTCAGGTTCTCCACGGTCTTTTCGCGCAGGTTCTGGGCAACATCGCCGTTAAGCGCCGCCGTGGCATAGCCGCGTGCGGCGAGCTTTTCTGCAAGCTCCGTAGTAGCAATTCGGGTGCGCACAAAAATGATAATGCCGTCGAAATCCTCCACTTCCAGGATCCGTGTCAACGCATCCAGCTTGTGCACGCCGGCCATCATCCATACCCGCTGGCGAATGCGCGATCTGGCGACCGCGGTGACCTTGGCCGTGATCTCATGCGGGTTGCGCAGGTGGGTCTTGGCGATGCGGCGAATCGCCTCCGGCATGGTTGCGGAGAACAGGGCAATCTGACGCTCGGGAGGCGTGTGCGAAAGAATCCACTCGACGTCGTCGATGAAGCCCATGCGCAGCATCTCGTCCGCCTCATCCAGCACCAGCGTGCGCAGACTGCCCAGATCAAGCGATCCCCGGCGCATGTGATCCATGACCCGACCCGGCGTGCCAACGATAACCTGCACACCGCGCTGCAGCTGACGCAGCTGTGTGCGCATGTCTGCGCCGCCGTAGAGAGGCAGCACATGGAATGAAGGCAGATGGCGGGCGTAGTTCTGAAACGCCTCCGCCACCTGCAGCGCCAGCTCACGCGTCGGCGCCAGCACCAGCACCTGGGGCAGATGCTGCGCGGGGTCAAGGCGTGCCAGGCAGGGCAGCGCAAACGCCGCCGTCTTGCCCGTGCCCGTCTGCGCCTGGCCGACCAGGTCGACACCCTCCAGCATGGGGGGGATCGTCATCGCCTGTATCGCCGACGGTGACTCATAGCCAACGTCAACGAGTGCCTGCTGCAGCGGGGCTGGCAGGTCGAGGTCGGCAAAGCGGGTGATCGGTGTTTCGGATGACATAATGCGGGTTCCGGCGGCAACAAAGTGGCGGCTACGCCGCAGCAGCTGGCATTATACCTTCGATAGCACCGGATTGGCTGTGCAGTTTGACGCAATGCCGGCGAATTCCGCTCGCCACAGCACATCCGACTTCATGAACGGAGACTTCATGAACGGAGACATCATCACCGGAGACGCCATGACCACCACTGAGATCATCGTTCTCAGCGCCGACGCCGACGCATTGACCGCTGCACTGCGCAAGGACCTGCCCGCAAACACCCGGATACATGCCTGCACCGACAACACACAGCTGCCAGCCATCGCGGCGTCTGCCAGCGTCGTCCTGGCGGCGCCCGACCGCCTCCTCCAGGCACTGCCAGCGCTACCCGCGCTGCAGTGGGCGCAATCCACCTGGGCCGGCGTCACGCCGCTGATCAACGCGCCACGGCAGGACTACCGGCTGACGGGGGTCAAAGGCCTGTTTGATGCCGCTATCAGCGAATACGTGCTCGCGTGGATGCTGGCGCTGCAGCGCAAAGTGTTACAGCGTGCAGGTGCCACGCAATGGGACCCCATACCGGACGGAAGCCTGGCCGGGAAGAAGGTCGGGGTTATGGGTACTGGCGCATTAGGCATGGCGGTGGCGCGTCGCGCCGAGGCCTTTGGCGTGGAATTGGCCGGTCTGAACACACGGGGTGAGGCAGAGGCACCCTTCGCACGCTGTTATCGCAGTGAAGACAGACTGGCCTTTGCCCGGCACCTGGATTTCGTGATTGCACTCATGCCGGATACGCCCGCTACCCGCGGGCTGATCGACAGTGACTTCCTTCACGCCCTGCCAAGGGGCGCCGTGCTGATCAACGCCGGACGCGCAAACGCCGTTGATCATAAGGCGTTGCGCCTGAGCAGGGAAGCAGGTCACCTGCGTGCGGCCGTTCTTGACGTACTTCCGGTGGAGCCCTTGCCCGAGGACGACCCACTGTGGCGCACCGAGGGCATCTATATCACCTCGCACACCGCTGCGCCAACCGAGATCACCGCGATTGCGCCACTGTTCCTGGACAACCTCAGGCGCTTTCTCGCCGGCGAAGCTCTGCGCTACGAGATCAACTTTACCCGCGGTTACTGAACGACGTTTGTGCGGTGCCAATGCAGAGCGGCTACCGGACCGCCACGCAAGGCGACAGCCCGGTAGCCGGCGTCAGCAGCTCTCCTCAGTCGAAGTTCTTGCGCAGAGTCAGACCGTAGGTTCGCGGCTGGTTTGGATAGCCGCTGAAGCTGCCCGCCTGAGCGACCGCCGGAAATGCGCTGAGCAGGTACTCGTCATTGGTCAGGTTGCGTCCCCAGAGGTTCAGCTCAATGCCGTTGTTCCAGTTCAGGCCGACGCTGGCGTTGAATGTCGATACCTCGCGTGAGGCGACGGCAGCAGACACATTTTCCACTACCTGGACGTCATCCTCGTAGATGTGCTCGAGACGCGCGTAGCCATTGATGCCGGCGACATCGAAGGCATAGGTGCCCGCAGTATTCGTGCTCCACTTGTGGATGCCGGCAGGGCGTGAGCCGCTGAGATCCGTCGGCCCATCGGGGCCAACACCGCCTACAAAGTCCTCGTACTCGGGGTCGAGGTAGGTCACAGCAAAGCTCAGGCGCAAGGCCTCTGTCGGCGCCCAGTTGGTGTCGAATTCAAAGCCCTGGACCGTCTGCGTGCCCGCGTTGGCAAGCACAAAGCCCGTGCCGGTGAAGACGTTGGACTGGAAGCCGTCGATCTCCTGATCGAATACCGCCAGATTGAAGGCGAAAGAGCTGAACTCAGCTTTCATGCCGAGTTCATACACGGTGGATTCCTCCGGGCCCGCGAAGCGCGTGCCGGACACCAGATTCGGCACCGCCAGACCCGCCGCCTGCAGCGCCGCGATATCGCTGGCAAACGGCCGTGAGTCGCGGGACAGGTTCCAGGATGATGCCTTGAAACCTGTGCTCAAGGCCGCGTAGGCACTGATGTTTGCGTTGATATCGTAGGCCAGCCGCAGCGTGTAGGTAAAATCGTCATCGTTGGTTTCGCCGGACTCGACGACATTCGGGAAATTCAGGAACGGCGGCAGAATCTGCACCGCACCCAGTCCCAGCGCGGCAATCTCTCCCGGCAGCTCGATGGCAGAGAACAGCTCATCCGAGACAATGTTGACCCCCGCCTCTTTCTTGACCTCGGTGTAATTGCCACCGAGCGTCAGGGTCAGGTCGTCGGTGAGGCGCCAATCGAACTGTGCAAAGAGCGACAGCGACTCGTCGTCCTGTCTCGACTGCTCCACCGGGTAGCCCGTGCCGGAACGCAGGAAGCTACCCGGCGTGACGCGCGGGTCGAAGGTACCGAAAAGACCCTCCACGGCGCTGATGGCGCCGCCCGTCAGCACATCGAAGAAAGGCCTGAAGTCGTCGCCGATCCTGAAATCGCCGTCGATGGACACATCTTCCTTGAAGTAGAAAGCACCGACCATCCAGTCCACCGCACCATCACCGTTTGATGTCAGACGCAGTTCCTGGGTGAAGGTATCAATCTCGGTATCGCTGATGAACGCCTGGGCGAGACGTATGCTGGTGAAGTCGATATCCGCGTTCTGGTACTGCGAGAGTTCACGATTGGCCGTGATGGAGGTCACCGTCGCCCAGTCCAGTTCGTAGTTGATTTCTAGAGAAGCACCGAAGGTTTCGATGTCATTCTCGGGTGAAAAATCATAGAAACCGCGATAGGCAAACGCATCATTCGGCACCAGATTGCCGCCCAGCGCGCGCACCGCCGGTCCCGTCGGGCCGTCAACCAGGTTGGCCACGCCGCAGCAGGCCTCGTCCAGTTTCTCGCCATCGACAATAAACCGCATCTCAAGCCGGTCGGTCGGCGCAAACAGCAGCTGGCCACGCAGGTTCCACCGATTCACCTCGTTGATATCATCGCCATTGAAATCATTGTCGTAATAGCCGTCGCGCTGATTGATGCTGCCAAACAGGCTGAACGCCAGGTTATCGGACAGGGGCCCCGTGACGTCTGCGCGCGCGATTTTCTGGCTGTAGTTGCCCGCAGTAACAGACATGGAGCCGCTGTAGCCCTCGAGGTCAGGCTTCGCCGTGACAACGTTGATCACGCCAGCGGAGGCATTTTTACCAAAGAGCGTGCTCTGCGGGCCACGCAGTACCTCGACGCGCTCCAGCTTCGGCAGGTCGGCCAACGCACTGCCCACTCGCGAGCGGAACACGCCATCGATAAACACGCCGACCGATGGCTCAATACCGGCATTATTGGCGCCATTGCCGAAACCGCGGATAACGAAGTTGGTGTTGGCACTGGTCTGCAGCTGAGTCACGCGCAGCGATGGCACCAGCGACTGCAGATCCTTGATATCCAGCACCTGTGCCTGCTGCATCTCCAGAGCGCTGACCACAGAGACAGCGACGGGAACTTCCTGTAGCGTCTGCTGGCGCTTGGTAGCGAGCACAACAATTTCTTCGAGCACCCCGGGGCCCTGGGCGGATGCGGACGGCGCGACCAGCGCGGCCGCGATGGCACTACAAAGCAGCGAGGGATGAAAACCCGCTGTGACACGTCGAAACACGGCTTTTTTCATAACAGAATCCTTGCTTATAGGTTTTATGTTGACGGTGTCAATCTGCCATCCGCGGCTCACCTGGTCAACGGGTCAGCAGCAGGATTATCGTAAGAATTACAGATTTCAGCAGACTTCGGCCACACTGCCGGCGACTCAGGACACTAGCCGTCAGGGAACTGGAAAACACAGGCGCCGCTGGCAGAGTCGGACACCCGCGAGCGCATGACGCCGAACAGACCGCGCCCCAGCGATGATGTAGCCGAAGGCGGCTGTGCCGCCTCCCGGGCAGCGAGATCCGACGCCTCCACGTGCAGTTCGAGGGTCCCCGCTTCAGCATCCAGCGTGATGATATCGCCATTGCGCACTCGCGCCAGCATGCCCCCCGCACCGGCCTCGGGCGTCAGGTGAATCGCCGCGGGCACCTTGCCCGACGCGCCGGACATACGGCCGTCGGTGACCAGCGCCACGCGGTGACCGCGGTCCTGCAGAACACCAAGATACGGGGTCAGCTTGTGCAGTTCCGGCATACCGTTGGCAACCGGTCCCTGAAAACGCACCACCGCAATCATGTCGGCATCCAGCTCATTGGCGTCAAAGGCGTCGCGCAGCGCCTGCTGGCTGCTGAATACCCGGGCCGGTGCGCTGATGCGGTAATGCTCAGGATCGACCGCAGAGACTTTGATCACGCACTCGCCAAGATTCCCGCGCAGACGGCGCAATCCGCCCTCGGCAGCAAACGGTGACGACAGCGTCGCCAGCACGCTGGTATCAGCTGAAACCACGGCATCACCCGTCCACGTCACGTCGCCATTTTCTCCCAGCGTGGGTGGGCGGCACAGCGCATCAAGCCCGGGACCTAGCAGAGTCACCACATCCTCGTTGAGCAGACCGCCACGGCGCAGCGTGTCGGCAAGACAGGCCATGCCACCGGCACGCTGGAAATCATTGATGTCAGCACTGCCGTTGGGATAAATCCGGGTCAACAGCGGCACTGCCGGTGACAGGGCGTGAAAATCATCGAGAGACAGCTGGATACCCGCACTGCGCGCGATAGCCACCAGATGCAGCGTGTGATTTGTCGATCCACCTGTCGCCAGCAGACCCACCACCGCATTGACGATGGAGGATTCGTCCACCATGCGATAGAGGGGGGTGTGCCCCGGACCCGCTTCGGCAGCACGGATCAGAGCGGCTACCGTTTTATCCAGCAGCGCCGGGCGCAGCGGATCCTCCGGATGCAGAAAAGAACTGCCCGGCAGTTGAACGCCGAGCATCTCCATCAGCATCTGGTTGCTGTTCGCTGTTCCGTAAAACGTGCAGGTGCCGGGACTGTGGTAAGACGCCGACTCCACCGCCAACAGTTCGGCGTCATCGGCCTCGCCCTGGGCGTGCCTCTGGCGCACCGCGGCCTTCTCCCGATTGGGTATGCCGGAAGCCATCGGTCCCGAGCCGATAAACGCGATCGGCAGGTGAGCAAACTGCAGCGCCCCGATCAGCATGCCCGGAACGATTTTGTCGCAGATACCCAGACACACGGCGGCATCAAACAGATTGTGGCTAAGACCCACTGCTGTCGCCATGGCGACGACATCACGACTGAACAGGCTGAGCTCCATACCGGGCTGTCCCTGGGTAACGCCATCACACATCGCCGGCACGCCGGAGGCGACCTGAGCGGTAGCGCCCTGTGCCCACGCCGCCTGCTTGATCAGGTCGGGGTAGGCATGCAGCGGCTGGTGCGCCGAGAGCATGTCATTGTAGGCGTTGATGACGCCGATGTTGGCCGACTCCATGCGCGCCATGACCGCTTTTTCATCCTGACTGCAGGCGGCATAGCCGTGGGCAAGGTTGCCGCAGGACAGACGCTTGCGAGGCGGAAGCTCGTCCCGGGTGCGCTGGCAGTTGTCCAGATAGTCACCGCGGGATTTACGGCTGCGTTTGCGCAGCGATATCGTGACCTGTTCCACTATCGGATTCATACACCGTCCCTCGCAAGTGAGTTCTGTGCCGCATGGCAGATCTGAAGTGGTCGTGTTTGCTGCCGCAACAGCGCACGTACTGGAAGATCGACAACCGGCCCTGGCATCAGCGCCCTTTCCAGGGCCATCCATTTATCGGTGCCGCTGATATGCAAGTAGAGCTGTGCTGCCGAGAGCACCGCGGCAAGACTCAGGGACAGCCGCTCGTGGCCCCCACCGGGTGGCTGCAGAGCGACACAGCAGTCAGGGTAGTGCTGATCCAGCGCCTGCTCCAGGTTGGACGCACCGGGAAACCAGGACGCCGTGTGGCCGTCAGACCCCATCCCCAGGACCGCGACATCGAGCGGACACAGCGCACTGATGCGCGCGCTGGCATTGCCACAGCCATCTGCAGCAGTAGCGGCGGCATTTTTCAGCGGCTGGAAATGGGCATCGGCCGCCGCACTCTGCAGGAGGCAGCGCTGCACCAGCGCCGCGTTGGAGTCCGGGTGATCCGTATCCACCCAGCGCTCGTCTATCAGCGTTATCGTCACCCGTGACCAGTCGAGCTCTACCCGCCGCAGAGCCTCGAAAAACGGGACCGGCGTGCTGCCACCGGATACCGCCAGCACGGCGCACCCGCGGGCGGCAAGAGCCTCGCGCAGATCCTGTGCCACCGCGGCGGCCAGCGCCGGTGCCAGCTCTGCCTGGCTTGGGAAAGCAAAGATGTTGACAGCGCCCTTCATCGCGCGGACTCGTACCAGCTGCGCCCGTCGCGGGCAATCAATGCGTAGGCTGCGGAGGGCCCCCAGGACCCGGCAATGTAATGCTGCGGGTGCCGCCCGAGGCGCGTCCAGGCCTCCTGAATGCGGTCAATCCAGCGCCAGGCCTGTTCTACCTCGTCGGCGCGGACAAACAAGGTCGGGTTATTGCGCAATACATCCAGCAGCAGTCGCTGATACGCATCCGGCGCCGCGTCACCATCGCTCTGAAAAGACAGATCGAGTGAGACAGAGCGCAGCGGCAGATCTTCCCCCAGTCCAGGCTGCTTATTGAGCATCTCCAGACGAATAATTTCATCCGGCTGCAGGCGAATGATGAGCCGGTTACCACAGCACTGGGCCATCTGCGGCCCGAATATGGAATGTGGCACATCCTTGAACTCGACGACGATCTCCGCCATGCGACGCTGCAGTCGCTTGCCCGTGCGTAGGTAGAAGGGCACACCGGCCCAGCGCCAGTTGTCGATCTCGGCCTTGATGGCGACAAACGTTTCAGTTGCCGATTTCTGGCTGGCCCCCTCCTCTTCCAGATAACCGGGCACAGGCTTGCCGCCGATTGCGCCCGCCGTGTACTGCCCCATGACGGTATTCTCACGCACGCTGTAATCGTCCATGGGTCGCAAACAGGAGAGCACTTTGCGCTTCTCGTTGCGCACGTCGTCGGGCGCGAGATGGGCCGGCGGCTCCATGGCAACAATACAGAGAATCTGCAGGAGGTGATTCTGGACCATGTCGCGCATTGCACCGGCACGATCATAAAAATCCCAGCGCCCCCCCGCACCAATGCTCTCCGCAACCGTAATCTGTACGTTGTCGACGTAGCGGTTGTTCCACAGCGGCTCCAGAAAGGCGTTGGCAAAGCGCGTGGCCATAAGATTCTGCACGGTCTCCTTGCCCAGGTAGTGGTCGATGCGAAAAACCTGATCCTCATTGAAAATCCCGGTCAGGTCGGCGTTGATGCTGCGGAAAGACTCCAGATCATCACCGAGGGGTTTCTCTACCACAATGCGTATATTGTCCCTGACCAGTCCCGCGGCGTTCATGGCGTGACACACGGGCGCAAAGATGTGCGGCGGGGTTGCCAGGTACACCACAAGCTCCCGGCTGCTGTCGGACAGGTGGAGGCTGCGCAATTCCGACATGGCATCCGCCTCCGTCGCGTCCAGCGACGCGTAGACAAGCTGCCCGATGAATGATTGCCATTCGGCACTGCCCGCAACCTCGCCCTGTTCGGTAAACCATGACGTCACCAGGGTTGTGAACGCCTCCTGCGTCAGCGATTTGCGCGCCACGGCAACAATCAGCATATCGCTGTCGATCCAGTTTCCCTGACGCAGGGCAAACAGCGCGGGGTAAAGTTTGCGCAGTGCCAGATCACCCTCCCCGCCAACGACCAGCACGTCCGTTTTCATTGTACAGAGCCTCCCGATGCATTCGCTGCCAACGCCAGTTCTTCAATGGCCGCCCAGTCGGCAGCGTCGATCAGGGACTGCGGTGCCATCCATGAGCCACCGCAACAGAGCACGTTCGGCTCGGCCAGCAGGGTATCCAGATTTTCCGGGGTGACACCGCCGGTGGGGCAGAAACATGCCTCGGCAAAAGGACCCGCGAGGCTACGCAAAAGCGCGACGCCGCCGATCGCCATGGCGGGAAACAGCTTGAATACCAGGATGCCATGGGCCAGTCCGCACATGACCTCACTGGCCGTCGCCACACCGGGGAGCAGCGAGCACCCGCGTTCGCCGGCACCGCGTAGCAGCTCCGGCGTCAGACCGGGACTTACGCAAAAATCACTGCCTGCTTCGAGCGCCGCGTCCATCTGGCTGACATCCAGTACCGTACCCGCCGCGACCTGCAGCGATGGCAGCGCTTTTTTTACTGCGCGAATCGACGCCAGCCCCTGCGCTGACCGCAGCGTGATCTCGATCAACCTCATCCCGCCCCTGGCGAGAGCTGCGCTCGCCAGTACCGCCTGCTCAGGGTCCCGTGCTGTAAGAATCGGGATCACCGAGGTTCCCGCCAACCTGCTTTCCATGTCCCCTGCCATCATCCCGCCTGCCTCATCGTCGACACACTCTCTCGGCATTGATGCGCGCTTTCGGCGCTGCACTGGCCGGCGCGCCGAATTCGTGACATTCTGATCAGGATTCATAATGCAGCCATACAGGCAGGCATTCAACGCATTCTTGCTGCACGTAGTCTGGTTGCCCATGTCGCAGTTGCCCATGTCGCGGTTGCACACGTCGCGCGACTACCCCTACTATCATATTCTTCTTCGCCAAGTGCTCTACCTCATGAACGATTCGGTTGCCACGCTGGGCAGCGTCATACAGATCGCCGTCACACCGGTGTTCCTGCTGGCGGGCATCGCCGGCTTTCTCAATGTCATGTCGGCACGTCTTGGCCGCATTGTCGATCGCGCGCGCATTGTCGAGCGGCGCGTCAGCCGGCTCCAGGAACCTGACCAGCTGGCCACCGCGACGCGGGAAAACAGGATGCTCTGGCGACGCATACGTCTTATCAACCGCTGTATCGGCCTGTGCGCGTCGTCGGCATTACTGGTCTGCTGCGTTGTCGTGGGACTGTTCGTCGGTGGTTTCTGGCAACTCGATATTGGTGCAGCTATCGTTACGGTCTTCGTTCTGGCGCTGTGCCTGTTGATTATCTCGCTGCTGCTGTTCGTGAGGGAGGTGCAATTGGCCACTCGCACATTGGTGATGGGGTTGGAATTCGGGGATTAAAATCTGCTTCATTTTGGCCTGCCCGGATGATCTGGCAGACGGCGTCGGACAGCCGGGTCGATATAGTGAACCCATCATCCACGACCGCTCATCTGTTTACGGCGATGCAGCGTAAATTCAGGCACATTCATCTATCAGGTCATCGACATGATCGAAAGCAATCTCGGCGGCACGGAGCGGGTGCTGCGATTGATTGGAGCCATAATTCTGACAGCCTGGGTGGCATCGCGAGACAGCCACGACATTCTGACACCTCTGGCACTGCTCGCTGCCACGGCTCTGACGCTGAATTTTCTTTTTTCGCGCTGTTACCTCTGGGCGCTCCTGGGTCTCAACAGCTGCAAAAATGATGAAAAAGGCTGCCCGCCTCCGCGGCAGCACTGACGAGGTGGTCCAATGAAAGCAACGCTGTTTTATGATGGGCGATGTTCTCTGTGCGCCGGTGAGATTCAGCGTCTCGCCAGGCTGCAGCAGGGCACTCTCGCTCTTCAGGATATCCACGGTCTGTATAGTACAGAGTCCACATCCCGACCATCCCCCGAAAAAGCCCCCGACTATTTTCCCGACAGGGACACACTGCTCAAAACCCTTCATCTGCGCACTGAAGACGGGCACTGGCTAGTCGGGGCCGACGCCAACGTCGCTGCCTGGCAGCATACCCGCCTCGGCTGGTTGTGGCGTTGGCTGCGCTGGCCGGTCATTGCTTCCGTAGTAGACGCTTTCTATAGCCCCTGGGCACGCTGGCGCTATAACAGACTGTATGGCAGTCCGGAGGCGCAGGCTTGCAGAACCCGTGGCGATGGTGCCAGCGACGACCGGCTGTGAAACTAGACGACCAAAGCATCGCTGCACTGGACAAACGCTATAGGGCTGCGCTGATCAACGCCGTCACCGGCTTCAAGCCAGCCAATCTTATTGGCACGGCGGATGCTGAAGGTCACAGTAACCTGGCAATCATGAGTTCTGTCGTCCACCTGGGATCGCGACCACCGTTGTTGGGGCTGTTGATACGACCGAACCCGGTAGATCGCCACACTCTTGACAACATTCTCGAGACCGGTTGTTACACCATCAACCATGTCGGCGAGCATTTTATCGACGCTGCTCACCAGACCGCGGCACGTTACCCTCGCGACGTCTCGGAGTTCGACGCCACCGGGCTTACCGTACAGTGGCATGATGGGTTCCCTGCACCCTTTGTCGGCGAAGCCACGATACGCATGGGGTTGTGCCTGCGTGAGCACCAGGAGCTGGCAATAAACGGAACGCATTTCATTATCGGAGAGATTGTACTGCTTGAAGCACCCGACGACTGCGTTGATTCTGAGGGCAGACTCGATCTGGTTCGCGCGGGAACCGTCGCGCTATCGGGGCTGGATACATATCACGCTGCAAGAGCGCTGAAAGTAATGGCCTACGCCAGCCCCGAGAGCGCGCCTCAGGATATCGGAAGCCCATCAAAACAGCGGCCGTCAAAGTAGCGGTAAGCAACATAGCGGGTGCCTGTTGCCGGGGTTTTTGTTACCGTTGGCCCGATGTTGTCCAGGCAGGGCACGGGAGATCAGTCAGTATGCAGGCAAATCGAAATCAGCGCCTGAGTGAAGACAAACAACGGCAGCGCAGTACGAGCACCTCACGGCAAACCATAGTTACTGCAGTCTCGGTACTCATACTCGCCGTTTTCGCATGGTTGATGCTTCGGGATGACAGCGATACGCCTCCCCCGGAGGCAGAATCTGAAATTGCAGCAGCCGAGCCGGCGGCAGTACCCTCCAGACCGGAACAGCCCATCGTCGCACCTGACATTCCGGTAACGGTAGAGACAGATGATTGGGCAGAAATGCCCGACCCGGCGGCAGAGGAAGAAATAGAGAGCGATAAGGGGACTGACAGACCGCAGCCAGAAGCGCCTGCTGAGCCTGCTGAGCCTGCTGAGCCTGCTGAAGCACCTCTGACCCTCGCCAACAGTGATGCGAAACTGCGCGAGGAACTCGGCGAGGCATTTCCCGATGGCCTTCCCGCCGCAGTGCTGCGTAACGGCAACCTCCTGGAGCGCAGCGCGGCTGCCATCGATTCCATTCGCCGCGGACTTGTGCCGGACAGGCTGCTGAATCTGCAGCGCCCGAAAGGCGAGTTCAAGGTCAGTACGCTAGGCGGCCAGAATGTCATCAACCCTGAGAGCTACCGGCGCTACGACGGGATGGTCACCTCGCTGGTCAATGCACCGATTGCACCGGCAGTCAGTGCCTTTCAGCGCTTCAGGCCATTATTGGAAGACGCCTATGGAGCACTGGGCTACCCGGCTGATGAGATGGATAATGCACTCATCGCTGCGCTGGACCAGATTCTGGCAACGCCGGTAGTTGAGGGCGTGCTGGCGGTAGAGCGCAGCGAGGCGGTCTGGGCCTACGCAAGGGAAGACCTCGAATCTCTGTCACTATTGCAAAAGCAACTATTGCGCACCGGCCCGGAGAACGTAAGCCGGATCAAGCAGAAAGCACGGGAATTGCGCGAAGCACTGCTGAACTCCTGAGCCCTCGCCCTTTATGTACAAGCGCTGGGCGGGAGGCGCTCTGCGAGAGCTGTTAGGCTAAAGGCGCTCGGCGATGGGTGTTCTAGCAGAGCGGTGGATTTTAGCCGAGAGGTCCTGACCCAAGTGGCTCGGGCAAATGCTCCCGACTAAAACCTCGGTAAGCAAAAAACCGCAACATCCGGGCTTTTTCAGGCATAGTAATTGCGGCCGACACCCCACCGAACTTTTTTGCCAGCGCCTGCCGAGCGATGTCATGCCAGTCGAATCCGCTCACGGCAAGTGTCGACTCGGCCAGAGCATTTTTCACGCCGCGGTCCTGTAATTCACGCTGGATACGTGCGGGCCCGTAGCCACGCCCCGCACGCTGGCGCACGTAGTTTTCTGCAAAGCGCTCGTCACTCTGCAGACCCTCAACAGCAAGACGCTCGACCGCTTCCGTTACCAGGCGCGGGGGATAGCGGCGCAGCAGCTTACGCGCCAATTCGAAGCGGGAGTGTTCACGTCGCGCGAGCAGGTCCATCGCCGATCGACGAACAGCGATAACGTCACCTTCGCCCTCGCCATGATGGCTCTCGTGGCTCTCGTGGCTCTCGCGGCTTTTGTGAATGTTACGACTCTCGTGTTTTTCGAACTCGTGCATCTTTAACCCACCAGCGTTTCCTGTCCTTCGCAGCATTCGCTTGAAACTATCACCACTTGTAGTAAAAAAAAGGCGCCGGGCGTGAGAGTGGGATCAGTGGGACCCGGCGCCTGAAAACCAGCTCAGTCTTCCTCGGCCTCCGCTGACGCCTCGACGGCTGCTGCCTCATCCGCTTTTTTAGGCGGCTTGATGTCGAGTACCTGACTGCGTATCAATCCTTCAATTTCACTGGCAAGTGCTGGATTATCCGTCAGGAACTTGGAGGCATTGGCCTTGCCCTGACCAATCTTGTCACCCTTATAGGCATACCAGGCACCGGACTTTTCAACCAGATCAAGCTTGACACCCCAGTCGATGATTTCCGCCATACGATTGATACCGTAACCGTACATTATCTGGAACTCGGCCTGCTTGAAGGGCGGAGCCACCTTGTTCTTGACCACCTTCACGCGAGTTTCATTGCCCACCACCTCATCGCCTTCCTTGACCGCACCGATTCGGCGGATATCGAGCCTTACTGACGAATAGAACTTCAGGGCGTTACCGCCTGTCGTGGTCTCAGGTGAACCGAACATCACGCCGATTTTCATGCGGATCTGGTTGATGAAGATCACCATGCAGTTGGTCTGCTTGATGGTCGCCGTCAGCTTGCGCATGGCCTGGCTGAGCAGCCTGGCCTGCAGGCCAACATGGCTGTCGCCCATCTCACCCTCAATTTCCGCCTTTGGCGTCAATGCAGCGACGGAATCGACCACGAGCACATCAATCGCACCGGAGCGCACCAGCATCTCCGCTACTTCAAGCGCCTGCTCTCCCGTATCGGGCTGGGACACGATCAGGTCATCCACCTGAACACCGAGTTTCTCGGCATAGGAGGGATCAAGTGCGTGCTCTGCATCGATAAATGCCGCCGTGCCCCCGACTTTCTGTGCCTCGGCGATAACCTGTAGCGTGAGCGTGGTCTTGCCGGAAGATTCCGGACCATAGATCTCACAGATTCGACCACGCGGCAGACCGCCGATGCCCAGGGCAACATCGAGTCCGAGAGACCCAGTGGAGATTGACGGGATAGCGACACGCTCGTTGTCTCCCATACGCATGACCGTACCTTTGCCGAACTGGCGGTCGATCTGGCCGAGTGCCGCCTGCAGTGCCTTTTGTTTGTTCGGATCCATAATTCCTCTCCATTGCATGCCGTGTGCGAATAAAACGGGTTACCGGTTGGCGGGATAAATACACTTGCCGTTCTGGTGTTCAAACGCGAGCTTTCAAGCCGGCACGTTGAAACCACGGCCTTGAAAACGTTGCATTACAACCAATGCACTGAAACATCGCGCAAGACGACCGACACACTGTACCGCCAAACCACTGTATATATAGTCAGTGTTCAGGTCGACAAATGCAAGCGTCAGATCGGTCCGAATTCAGTCTAAAGCGCTCGGCACACTGAACCCTGCATGAAAAAGCGACAGGTCAGATACTAACGGGTCCTGCCCCGGAAATCGGGCTGCCATCCGCCGACACAGCGTAAAACAGGCAGTCGCTCTCTGCGATTCCAGCGTGAGTGGTAATCATGAACAGGACAAGTGGCTGCGCCGGATACAGTACGCCGTCAATGACCTTCACGAGTTGCCTCACCGCGCACAGCCCGGCGGCATCCCGGGCCTGAAACAGGTGGGGCGAATCCGCATTGCTCCAACCCAGCGGCGTATCGACGGTCACCGTGCCAAAATTGTGATGCTCGATAACCGGGTTGAGCGTCACGTCGTGACCACGCTGCGGGCTGTCGGCATAGGTCAGGGTAACGCCCGCGCGCAGTTCCAGGCGCAGCGGTGCGTTGAGTTTCTCGAGTCGCGGTGCCTCACTTCGCCGCCAGGGAATATCGGCTGATCGAGCAAAACGCTGGAGCCCGGCGAGGGCAATACCGTGAGCCCCGGGATCCTCGCGTCCACCCACTTCGACAGTCACAATTGGACAGGTATCGCTGCTGCTTTCCATCAATGCGCCAAGACCCAGAGAACAGACCACCAGGCGATGGGTAAACAGGCCAACGATCGCATCATGGCGGGGATCATCAAAGGCGACCACGGCGAAGTCGGGGCCACGGCCTGAGGTGTTGTGCATATCTACAACGGCCTCTGGCGCATGCAACTCGAGCAATGCCAGTATCTCCTCTGCCAGACGCCCCTGCTCATCCTCGAAGGGCGGGCGGAAACAGCGGTTGAGATCCCGGGCGCGGGGCAGCATACGGTGAGAGAACAATGGCTCATAAAGTGCCGCAGACACCGATGCGATCACCAACAGAATATTCACCGCCGGCCGCTCCCCATCGCGCAGCCACTGCCAGATAGCGTGCAGACCCGAGGGCTCGTTCCCGTGAAGCAGC
Organism: Chromatocurvus sp.; assembly: GCA_046260765.1. Lineage (GTDB taxonomy): Bacteria > Pseudomonadota > Gammaproteobacteria > Pseudomonadales > Halieaceae > Chromatocurvus. The sequence goes on along the minus strand of JBHEOO010000031.1, from coordinate 6,070 downwards.
GTCACCAGCGCGCGACAGCGCGAGCTGTCCTCCCCGTCCACCTTGATGCACAGCGGACCCCCATAGCGTGACAGTAAGGCTTCGGGGGTCTGCGCCAGGTCCTGCTCCCCCGGATTATGCAGAAACGTGAACCGGCGCTTCACGGCAGCGGCCACTGGGCAACCGGCAGGTTGGCCTCGCTGTGCGTCATGAACAATCTGAGCATGGCGTGCAGCGCGCGGTGGGAGGTCATGTCTTTTTCGAGTCGGCGCCAGGCCTCCAGCTGCCAATCGGCTGCCGTGGCGCCGCCCTCGAGGCGCGCCTGTATAATCCCCAGGTAATAATCGATCTCATCGGCTGTCACACCTACCGACGCCAGGCCGTCCCGCGCCACCGGCAAAAGCGAGGCGATAATCTCCATCACCGGCTGCTCGCGAAGCCGGTGCTGATCGTGTCTCGGCCACACCAGATTCGCCTGCAGGCCGTGCTGCGCGGCGCGGTAGAAATTGTGCTCCGCGATATGGAACGGGATAGCGGGCAGCAGGCGGTTGATGCCCCCGCGCAGTCCCTCCGCCAGCCCGATCAGAAAAGCGGCATTAGCCACCATGTCGACCGCGGTCGGACCGGCCGGAAGTGCGCGCATTTCGATACGCAGGTGACCGCCATCAACGGGGTCGTACACCGGCCGGTTCCACAACCATACGGTACTCAGGTGCAGGCGTAGCTCCCGCAGCGCCGGGGCTTCGCCATCGATCGCGGATGCGTCGTCAGCACACACAGGGATCAGGGGATGATAAAGACGCACCGCCTCCTCGAACAGCTCGAATGCCCCCCGCCGCACCCAGCCGCGGCCGAAGTTCACCCGCGCGGGTTCGCTCCAGGAGTAGCGATCACGCTGGCGGATATCGATAGACTGCTTGAACAGCGGGATGCGCGTCTCGCGCCACAGGGAGTGTCCAAACAGCGTAGGCGAGTTTGCGGCAAGTGCCAGCGCCAGCGGCGTCGCCAGCTGCAGGGCGTTGAAGGTATCCGCAAACGCCGCCGGTGCGACCCGGTAGTGCAACTGGAAACTGGTGTTTGCGCCCTCCAGGGTAATGTCCGCCATATCGAGACGCAGCGGATCCGCACCATCGATGTCGATACAGAAGTCGCTGCCACGACGCTCGATAAGCTGCTTCACCAGCGCATGATACCGCGGCAGGTCCGTGACACAGTCGGTGCCGAAGTCGGCCTGTCTCAGTGTCGGCAGAATACCGATGGGCAGCACATGCCCGCCGTGCCCGGCGGCGAGTTGCCGCAGATCCGCGAGACGCGCGACGATGTCCGCTTCCGTGCGGGTAAAGGCCGCGGCATCAATCAGCTGCGGCGTCAGGTTGTACTCCAGATTGTAGCGATTCAGCTCGAGCGTCAGCTGTGGGTCACCCGCTGCGCTGTGGATCGCCTGATTGGCGTGAAGGGGCTCACCGGCCTGGTCTACCAGGTATATCTCCAGCTCGGCACCGAGAGAACGTGGACCCTCGCCGAAGCCCGGAGTCTGCAGGAGCTCCAGCAGGGACCCTAGATTGCGCTCAAGAGCCGCCTGGAACGCGATGAAATCCTGCGTTGTGAAGTCGCTACGGTCGATCTCGAGCCCCATGCATGGATGCTCCCTGTGTGCGACCGGGCCCCTGACGCAGGTCCCGATTCAGAAGTGTATGACAGAGCGAATACTCTCACCCTCGTGCATCAGATCAAACGCCTTATTGATATCGTCCAGCGGCATGGTATGGGTGATCAGGTCATCAATGTTGATACGGCCATCCATGTACCAGTCGACAATTTTCGGCACATCGGTACGTCCTCTTGCACCACCGAATGCCGTGCCGCGCCAGCTGCGCCCGGTAACCAGCTGGAACGGCCGGGTGGAAATCTCCTGCCCTGCACCGGCCACGCCGATGATGCAGCTCTGGCCCCAGCCCTTGTGTGCGCATTCCAGGGCCTGACGCATGACCTGCACATTGCCGATACATTCAAAGCTGTAATCGACACCGCCACCGGTCATTGTGATGAGATGCTGCACCACGTCGTCCACATCCTGCGGGTTGACGAAGTCCGTCATGCCGAACTGCCGGCCAAGGGCTTCCTTTGCCGGATTCATGTCAACGCCGATGATGCGCGAGGCACCCACCATGCGCGCGCCCTGCACGACGTTAAGGCCGATACCACCCAGTCCGAAAACCGCAACCGTCGCGCCAGCCTCGACTCCCATGGTGAACGCCACCGCACCGATACCGGTGGTGACGCCGCAGCCGATATAACAGATTTTGTCGAAAGGTGCGTCCTTGCGCACTTTGGCCAGGGCAATCTCGGGCAGGACGGAGTGATTGGCAAAGGTGGAACAGCCCATGTAATGGCGCAGTGGCTTGCCGTCAAGTGAGAAACGCGAAGTGCCATCGGGCATGACACCCTGCCCCTGGGTCTCGCGAATGGCCTGACACAGATTGGTGCGCGGATGCAGGCAGTAATCGCACTCCCGGCACTCGGGTGTGTAGAGCGGGATAACGTGGTCGCCTGGCTGCACGCTCCTGACGCCCTCGCCGATTTCAAGGACGACACCCGCGCCCTCGTGCCCGAGTATCGTCGGGAAGGCTCCCTCCGGGTCGTCGCCCGACAGAGTGAAGGCATCCGTGTGACAGACCCCCGTCGCCTTCATTTCCACCAGCACTTCACCCGGGCGTGGTCCCTCAAGATCAACCTCGCAGATTTCGAGGGGTTGTCCGGCGCCGAATGCGACCGCTGCGCGTGTTTTCATGGTGTTTGTAGCCTTTCTTTACGGGTGCGACGTCTGGCGTGAAGCATATCGGTCGACGGGGAAAAAACCAAGGCGCCGTAATCAGCCATAGTAATCAACCACAGCAATCAGCCAGCGTTTTCCGCCGGCGCGCGGGTCGGTCACCTCGTGTTGGTAGGCCATCGTATTACCCGTAAAATAGGAAAGCGGGAGCCTGGCCGGCAAACACTGTACGATAGAAGTGACGAGGAAGCATTTATGAGTGGCAAGACAACCTGGCGTGCGCTTGACTGGCGTGATCCCTTTCTTCTGGAGCAGGAGCTCACAGATGAGCAGCGCATGGTTCGCGACAGCGCACGCAAGTATGCGGCCGCGTCACTGCTACCCCGCGTACAGCAGGCCTTTCGCGACGAGGAAACTGACACAGCGATCTTTCGCGAGATGGGTGAGCTCGGGCTGCTTGGCAGCACTATCGACGGCTATGGCTGTCCCGGCGTCGACTACACAAGCTATGGCCTGATTGCACGGGAAGTCGAGCGGGTGGATTCCGGCTACCGCTCCATGATGAGCGTGCAGTCTTCGCTGGTCATGTACCCGATCTACGCCTACGGCAGCGAAGAGCAGCGTGAAAAGTACCTGCCGCGCCTCGCCACCGGGGAATGGATCGGCTGCTTTGGCCTCACTGAGCCGGACCACGGTTCCGACCCCGGATCGATGGCGACCCGCGCAACACCTGTCGATGGCGGCTACCGCATCAACGGCGCCAAGATGTGGATCACCAACAGCCCCATCGCTGACGTGTTCGTGATCTGGGCCAAGACCGACGACGGCAAAATCCGCGGCTTTATCCTGGAAAAAGGCATGGCGGGACTCACGGCGCCGAAAATCGAGGGCAAGCTTGCCCTGCGCGCCTCGGTTACCGGAGAGATCGTCATGCAGGACGTGTTTGTGACCGAGGATCAGCTGCTGCCGAATGTCCACGGTCTCAAGGGTCCCTTTGGCTGTCTCAACAACGCGCGCTACGGGATTGCCTGGGGCGCCCTCGGCGCCGCCGAAACCTGCTGGTTTGCGGCCCGCGACTACACCATGGAGCGCTCCCAGTTCGGACGTCCACTGGCGTCGAACCAGCTGATTCAGCTCAAGCTCGCCGACATGCAGACCGACATCAGCCTGGGACTGCAAGGCTGTCATCGCGCCGGACAGCTGCTGGATGCCGGTGAGATCGCACCGGAGCTCATCTCCCTGATCAAGCGCAACTCCTGCGGCAAGGCTCTCGACGTGGCACGCAAGGCCCGGGATATGCTCGGCGGCAACGGCATTTCCGACGAGTACCCGGTCATGCGCCACCTGGTGAACCTCGAAGTCGTCAACACCTACGAGGGCACGCACGACATTCACGCCCTGATTCTCGGCCGCACGCAAACCGACATTCCGGCATTCTGACGTACGCAAGGAGACAGCAACCATGAAGCTCGCATCGCTCAAACACGGACGTGACGGCAGACTGCATATCGTTAATCGCGACCTGTCGCGAACCTGCCCGGCGGACGACATTGCCCCCACGCTGCAGGCCGCGCTGGATGACTGGGCGACGCTGCAGCCGAAGCTTCAGGAACGCTTTGACGCGCTGCAGGCGGGAACCGCAGAAAGCATCGCCTTCGATCCCACGGCCTGCGATGCTCCGCTACCCCGAGGCTACCACTGGGCCGACGGCAGCGCCTACGTGACCCACGTGGAACTGGTGCGCAAGGCACGTGGCGCGGAACTACCGCAGTCATTCTGGGAGGATCCGCTGATCTACATGGGCGCTTCCGATGCCTTTATTGGCGCGAGGGATCCAATTCCCGTCCAGGATGAGGCCTGGGGCATCGACTTTGAGGCCGAGGTCGTGGTCGTCACCGACGACGTGCCAGCGGGAGTAACGCCAGCGCAGGCCGCAGGACACATCAAGCTGATCGGGCTGGTCAACGACGTATCGCTGCGCAATCTCATACCGGCGGAGCTGGGCAAGCAGTTCGGCTTTTACCAGTCCAAGCCCTGGACGTCATTCACGCCCACGCTGGTCACGCCGGATGAACTCGGTGACGCCTGGGACGGCCACAGGCTGCACCTGCCGCTGTACGCCATTCACAACGGCACAAAGGTCGGCAGTCCGAATGCGGGCGTGGACATGGTTTTCGATTTCCCCACGCTGATCGCCCATTGCGCGAAGTCGCGCTCCCTCGTCGCCGGCACCGTCATTGGCGGAGGCACCGTATCCAACGTCGGCAGCAAGGATGGCTCCTGCTGCCTCGCCGAAGTGCGCTGCATCGAAACCATCGAACAGGGCGAAGCAAAAACGCCGTTCATGTCCTTTGGCGACCGGATCGAAATCTACATGCGCGATGCCGACGGAAAGAGCATTTTTGGCGACATTGACCAGTACGTGGAGGCCTACACACCACCCAACTGATTGCGCGGAGAACCTCTTATGCAGCTTTACAGCTATTTCCGCTCATCCGCCGCCTATCGGGTCAGGATCGCCCTGAACCTGAAGGGTATTGACCACGATGTGATACCCGTGAATCTGGCTGCCGGGGAACAGCGCAGTGACAGCTATCGGAAGCAAAACGCGCAGGGACTGGTGCCGACACTGGTCACTGCAAACCACACGCTGACACAAAGTACCGCCATCCTGGAATGGCTGGAAGACGAATATCCGGAACCGGCGCTGTACCCACCGGATGCACTGCAGCGAGCCAATGTGCGTGCTCTGTGCCAGCTTGTTGCCTGCGACATCCATCCGCTGAACAATCTGCGGGTGCTGAAATATCTCAAGGGCGAACTCGGCCTGGACGAAGATGCGGTGCGGCTGTGGTACGCACACTGGGTTATCGAGGGCTTCACGGCGCTGGAGAGCCGGCTGCCGGAGCAGTCCTTCGTGAACGGCGAGGCACCGGGGATGGCGGAAATCTTCATCGTGCCGCAGGTCTACAATGCCGAGCGATTTGCGGTAGCGCTGGGGAATTTTCCGCGTATCCGCGCGCTGCGCGATCGCTGCGATGTACTACCGGCGTTTCAGAAAGCCCAGCCGGGCGCTCAGCCAGATGCACCCTCTGCTCAAGGGCAGTGATACCTTGACGTCAGGGCCGGATCGCAATCTGCGCCCACGCGCACAGCCTCAGACGCTGTCCGTGCGCTCGATAATTACGGCGATCCCCTGACCGACACCAATGCACATGGTGCACAGCGCAAAGCGCCCCTGACGGCGCTGCAATTCGTAGAGTGCAGTGGTAACCAGTCGCGCGCCACTCATTCCCAGCGGATGACCGAGGGCTATAG
>JBHEOO010000030.1:12014-34514 GCA_046260765.1 Chromatocurvus sp. | reverse complement strand
GGGATCATGAGCGCGCACCTTCGCCAGGCGTCGAGGCGGCGCTCAATGACAGCCACTGCAGCAGGCGTGGCCGTGCATGCAGTGCGAGCGCCGAGCCGGCAAAGGCGGCCGCGAACCACGCCCAGCCGTGAAAACTACCGGTGGCGATGCCGCTGAAATAGGCGCCGACATTGCAGCCAAAGGCGATGCGGGCGCTGTAGCCGAGAATCAGGCCAGACAGAAGGATGCCCAGTCGGCCCGGCGTGCTGCCAGGCGGCACCTGAGGGCCCGTATTCCGGCGCCAGCGCATCGCGACAAAGGCGCCAATGATGATGCCGATGTTGGTCAGGCTCGTGACGTCCGTGAGCAGGCTCTGCTGTAAGCGTTCGGCGTGGTCCGGTGCTGACCAGAACGTGGTGGCCAGTACATCCATACCAGCTGCCTGACCCATTTTCGCGCCCCACAGTCCGAGGCCGTAGACGATGCCCCATGACTGGCCGGATACAACCAGGTTCAGTATCGCCAGGGCAGCCACCAGGGCGGCGGCCAGCCACAACCGTGTTGACGGGAGTCTCCGGCCCGGCGTGGAGAGCTGCGCAACCAAGACTGCCAGTGTTGCCAGGCCTGCGAATGTCAGCCACAGGCCAGCACTCTCGCCGAAGCTGCCCTGCAGGGTATACACGGGCAGCGAGCCCAGGCTGGTCCACCACTCCAGGTGCAGTGTGCCGAAGAAGCTGCCTGTGACGAAGCCCAGCAGGGCCAGCACCGCCATCAGATTGCCGCTGCCGGCATTGACCAGCACACCGGAACCGCACCCCAGCACGATCTGCATGGCCGCGCCGAACACAAAGGCACCTCCTACCATGGCGATGCCCACCGGGGCGTGGGCGCCGTAGAGTTCATCCGGAAACGCAGCCAGCAGCGGGAAGGCTACCAGTGCATACAGCCCGATGGCGACAAACTGGGCGAGCAGCCCGCGTCCGTCGCGTTCCAGAACCATGTGCCGCCATGGTCCGGTGAAACCAAAGCGCAGGCCTTCGAGTACCAGACCGAAGCCCAGCCCGATCAGCATGAGCAGAGCGGCCCGGGGTCCAGCCGTTGCGAAGGTGAAAGCGACCACAGCAAGGCTCAGTACCGGCAAAGAGCCGCGGATAGCGCGAACCGGGGTCCGGGTTTCTGCGGTCATCGCTTCAGTCTTTTCACAGCTCGTTGAACCATTCCACGGTCATGGCCCAGTAGTGGGCGACCCGGCTCGGCTGGTTATCCATAGGGCGGTCGGCCCGGCTCCACTCGGCCATACTTTCAGCATACATGCGGGTCTCCGGCACGCCGGCCAGTTCGCTGAGTACAAACCAGTTGATCGATGACCAGTGGCCACTGTTGCAGAAAGAGACGGTCTGCGCCGCATCAGGAAGAGGGCTCGCAACAAGGATCTGCCGGAGTGCGTCAGGATGCTTCATGCGGGCGCCGTCGAACCAGCTTTCAAAGCTCAGGCTTGCCGCGCCCTCGATGGTGCCGGGACGGGCGATGGAGGACCGTGAGCCATCGAAGAATGCCGGCGGGCGCGCGTCGACCAGGCGGACGCCGGGGTCATCGAGACGGCGTTCGATCTCCTCTGTACTGATCCGCCAGTCGTTGCGCCAGCGTGGGGTCCAGTCCGTCGTCGTGACCGTCACGGCGTCAGTGCTGACCGGCAGTGCCGCCTGTTGCCAGGCGCGGAATCCGCCGTTGAGAATGGCCAGGTCCTGCAGGCCAAGCGATTTCAGGGTCCAGTAAATCCGGGTGGCACTGCCCATGTCGGAGGGGCTGGCGCCATCGTGAACCAGGACCACGGGTCGCGTCCCTTCCAGGCCCAATGACTGCACGGTGGCAGTCAGGGCCTGCAGTGGCGGCAGTGCACCGGGATTGTTGGCCGGGCCACGAAAATCCGAGTAGTCGGCGGAGACGGAACCGGGGATGTGGCCGGCGTGGTGGTCGCCGCTGACACGCAGGATTTGCGGCCTGGCGTCGCCCTCCAGCATCGTTGCCAACGCCTGCGGGGTCAGCAGTGGCGACCAGCTCTCTGGCGCGGCATAGACGCCGCCGGCGGCAAGCAGGGTCGTGAGTAGCAGTAATGGCGTGGCTTTGCGCATCATTAAGTCAATTGTAGCAGCTGTGGGCTCTCGCTTGATGAATCGAAAGATCAGAATGTGAACGTGCGTATTTTTCCGTTCAGCATCTGTCCCGCCATCTCTGGCGGCATGGCGACGCCGACGCCATCAATCAGGTCGTCCTCCCCATGGTCGCTGTTGGGCAGGTAGAGCGCACAGACCTTGGCCTCGCCGCCCTGCTTGAGAAGCCCCCGAAGCAGCTGGCCGGGTGTTACGCCCCGCGGCTTGAGTGCCGGTGCGTCATAGGATTTCAGGGCCAGGTCGCCGGCTTTGTCACACAGCAGTACATTCACCCTGGCTCCCTGCTGCGCCATGGTGTTGGAAAGGACCATGGCCATACCCTGAGTCTGCAGGGAATCACTGGAGACAATGACCAGCACTTCTTCAATGCCGCTATCGTGGCGGTCGGCATGAACGTCGTGGCGATCGGCATGAACGTTTAGAGGCGCGAGCGCGACCAGTGTGGACACCGCGAGGGCTGTAAAAGATTTGCGCATGGGAGAAGACTCCTTTTTGGATTGATCAGGTAGATAGAAGTCTAGACTAATCAGTAATACAGGCCGTTTCGGTGACAAAGTCACCCTCACTCGCCGGCTTCCCCTCCTCGTGGTCTCATGATTCAGCCCTTTTCATCCTGAGTGTCATCCCGAGTGCCATCCTGAGGTGCCATCCTGAGGTGCCAGCGAACCACGGGCTTGATATAGTCAAACCCGGCAGCCCTGGCAGGGTCAGGCGAGAGCAGTGGTAATGTCCGCCCCGCTTAAGCGCTTTAAAGAACCGTGCACAAGAGGAATTGCTCTATGTCCTACCTTGCAGAGTACACAGAGTCTATCGAACATCCGGAAAAGTTCTGGGCCGAAAAAGCCGCTGACTTGCCCTGGTACAAGCCGCCGCAGACTGTACTGTCGAAGGATGAGAACGGCATTGACCGCTGGTTTGCCGATGGCGAGATGAACACTGCCTACATGGCCCTGGATTACCACATTGAACAGGGGCGTGGAGATCAGGCCGCTGTTATTTTTGATTCACCTGTCACGGGCACCCGCAGTACGCTGAGTTACTCTGAAATGCGTGACCAGGTCGCCCGATTTGCCGGGGTTCTCAAGCAGCAGGGCGTGGAGCGGGGGGATCGTGTCGTGATTTATATGCCGATGGTCCCTGAGGCATTGATTGCGATGTTGGCGGTGGCCCGACTGGGTGCGGTTCACTCTGTGGTGTTTGGTGGTTTTTCCTCGCGTGAGCTCGCGGTACGTATTGACGATGCAGAGCCAAAAGTCGTGGTATCGGCGTCCTGTGGTGTCGAGGTCAAGAGAGTAATTGAATACAAGCCGATGCTGGATGAAGCGCTGCGGCTGTCAAGGCATAAGCCGCAGCGAAGTGTTGTTTTGCAGCGCCCTCAGGCGCGCGCGACGTTGATCGACAACCAGGATATCGACTGGCATGACGCTATGGCCACAGCGGAGCCAGCGGATTGTGTGCCGGTCATGGGAACCGATCCTCTCTATATTCTTTACACCTCAGGCACCACGGGCAAGCCCAAGGGGGTTCAGCGTGACAATGGCGGACATGCCGTAGCGCTGAAATACTCTATGAAAGCCATTTATGACGTTAGCCCGGGAGAAGTCTTCTGGGCCGCTTCAGACGTCGGCTGGGTAGTAGGGCACTCGTATATTGCGTACGCCCCTCTGCTGGCAGGCTGTACAACCGTCGTTTACGAAGGCAAGCCCGTGCGTACGCCGGATTCAGGTGCCTTCTGGCGCGTCTGCGCTGACTACGGCGTGAAAGTTCTTTTCGCAGCACCGACTGCTTTCCGTGCCATTATAAAAGAAGATGCTGAAGCCCTTGAGTTCGGAAAATACGACACGTCAGCACTGAAAACCATTTTTATGGCGGGTGAGCGTCTGGACCCACCCACTTATCACTGGACCGTCGAGAAAACCGGCAAGACCGTGGTCGATCACTGGTGGCAGACCGAGACCGGGTGGGCTATCTGCGGAAATCTCATGGGGATAGAAAAAAAACCCACGAAGCCGGGCTCGTCAACGCTGCCGATGCCTGGCTACGATATCCGGATTCTGGACACGGAAGGGCATCAACTGCCATCCGGGGAGCAGGGTTCCATTGCCATAAGGCTCCCCTTGCCTCCAGGCTGTCTCGCAACTATCTGGCGTGACTTTGACCGCTTTCGCGACGGTTACTTGAGCGATGCGCCCGGTTTTTACACGACCGGTGATGGCGGCTATATAGATGACGAAGGCTATGTCTTCATCATGGGACGCACCGATGACGTGATCAATGTCGCGGGCCACCGCCTGTCCACAGGTGAAATGGAAGAAATTGTTGCGGCGCATCCAGCGGTCGCTGAATGTGTCGTGATCGGCCTGAAAGATCCCATCAAGGGGCAGGCCCCAACCGGCCTGGTTATTCTGAAGGACGGGGTAGACGCGGACGAGAAGTCGCTGGAACAGGAATTGATTGCGATGGTGCGCAAACAGATTGGCCCTATCGCCTGCTTTAACCATGCTCTGGTGGTCCAGCGCCTGCCCAAGACCCGCTCCGGAAAAATCCTGCGTAAGTTGATTCGTCAGGTTGCCGATGGCGATGAGTACACGGTGCCGTCGACGATTGACGATCTGGACAGCCTGTCTGAAATTGAAAACATCATGAGGTTACATGGACTTTAAGCCAAGGCTAGGGCGCGTCATCCAGAAGACAGTCGAGAAAGAGGCGCATCTGAGGGCGGAGTGTGACCAAGTCACCGACGAATCCTGGATCCCCATGGCATACTTTTACGACACTGAACGAAAATGAGTAAGGGAGAACTTCATGCAACGCAACGAAGGTACTATCGATCGCGTCCTGCGCACCATCGTCGGACTCGGCATTCTGTCGCTGGTGTTTGTTGGTCCCCAGACCGCCTGGGGCTGGTTGGGCCTTGTGCCTCTGGCAACGGGTCTGGTCGGTGTCTGTCCCGCCTACAGCCTTCTGGGTATTCGCACGTGTCCTGCACCCCGGCAACCGTCGTAGTACCGCTATGGCGGTGAGCACTGTGCCTCAACGCATCGAGGCTGGCACGGTGCTTTTCCGACCGGGTGACCCCTGTCGGGGGTTTGTTGTTCTGCACGAGGGAACGCTGCGCGTCACGCTGACCGCCGCGAGCGGACGCGAGATCGTGCTTTACCGCGTGTCCCGGGGAGATATCTGCCTGCAGACTTTTTCCTGCCTGGTAGAAGGGCGTGATTATGCGGCCTGCGGGATCGCGGAGACGGCGCTTGTGGCGGAAGTTATTTCATCGGCCGATTTTCATCGCCGCCTGGGCAGTGACAGCACGTTTCGCAGCCAGGTATTTACCGCAGTCGCCCATCGCTTTACTGACTTCGAGCGCCTGGTTGAGGATGTTGCCCTGACGGGGTTCACGGCGCGCCTTGCCCGGGCACTGCTGCGCCTCGCAAATTGTGATGGCAGGGTTATTGCGACCCACGAGCAGCTCGCCGTCGAGACCGGATCCGGACGCGCGGTGGTCAGCCGTCAGCTGGCGCGTTTCGCCGCCGCCAATCTCGTCGCCATGGAGCGCGGGCAGGTGACACTGCTGGATGGTGACGCGCTGGAAGACATCGCCGACGACGGCTGAATCTGTCATCTACCCCCTGAGAGGGGCAAGCAGCCAGGTATTTGCAGTGCCTCACTTACGCATCGGCGTCCATGTCGTTGCGCTTACGCCGACCGGCGAGAAACGCACGAAAATCCCCCCAGAAATGCGGTAACATCGCCACTACGCTGCCATGGCCAGCGGCTGAAAAGGCACCGATAATGTTCGAAGTCATCTGTATCACCTTCGCTTTTTTCTTCGGCCTGGCCGTGCGTCAGATCGGTCTGCCGCCCCTGGTGGGTTTTCTGGCCGCCGGCTTTGCTATCAATATGTTTGGTCCCGGCCTCGGCCTGCCGTCCGACACGGACAATATTCTGCATTACGTCGCACACCTGGGTGTGCTGATTCTCCTGTTCACGGTGGGCCTCAAACTCAAGCTGCGGCAGATTGCCCAACCACAGGTTCTCGGCGGGGCGTTATTGCACTTCGCCATCAGCGTCGGCGTGTTCGCCCCCGGGTTGTTCTATCTTGTCGGTCTGGACTGGAACACGGCGCTGCTGCTAGCCATTGCGCTGTCCTTTTCCTCGACTGTGCTGGCAGCGAAACTGCTGGAGTCGAAACGTGAGCTGGCGGTGTTCCATGGCCGCACCGCCATTGGCATCCTGATCGTTCAGGATGTCATTGCTCTTGTGGTACTGGCAGTGTGGAGCGGGCAGACACCCAATATCTGGGCCCTGGCTGTGTTCGGACTGCCGCTGTTGCGGCCACTGATGTATTGGCTGCTGGATTTTGCCGGTCATGACGAACTGCTGGTGCTCATGGGCATGATGCTGGCGCTGGTCATCGGCGGCATGGGATTTCAGGCCATGGGTCTGAGCTCGGAAATCGGTGCTTTGCTCATGGGAGTTTTACTGTCCAACCACCATCGAGCCATGGAGCTGTCGGAATCCCTCTGGTCCCTTCGGGAAATTTTCCTGGTGGGGTTTTTTCTCGAGATCGGCATGTCCGGCCTGCCGGATATGAAAGCCCTGCTGTTCGCTGTCGGCGTCGGCATCATGCTGCCGCTCAAGGGCATTCTGTTTTTCTTTCTGCTCATCGCTTTCCGGCTTCGCGCCCGCACCTCTTTCCTCGCCGCCGTCAGCCTCTCTGCTTACAGCGAGTTCGGTCTGATCGTCGCCGCCGCAGTGCTGCAGGACTGGCTGGTGCCGCTGGCCCTGGCGGTTTCCATTTCCTTTGTCATCGCCGCGCCGCTGAACCGTATGGCGCACCCCCTGTTTGCGCGCCTCGAGGACCGTCTGCAGCGCTTCGAGCGCAGTGCCATGCATCCGGATGAACAGCCTACGAACCTGGGCGCCGCCGAAATCCTTATTTTCGGCATGGGTCGAACGGGCACTGCCGCGTATGATCATCTACGCGAGCAGGGCGAAATACCGGCGGGTCTCGATGGCGACACCTATAAGGCCACCGCTCACCAGGACGCCGGCCGCAACGTGGTGTTTGCCGATGCCGAGGACAGCAACTTCTGGCGTGGCGTGGATGTGACTACCATCAAGGCAGCGGTACTGGCCATGGATGATATCGAGGCCAAGGTTGTTGCCGCTCGCAGTCTGCGGGCGAAAGGCTTTGCCGGCCCAATCGTCTCCCACGCCCTGCACGAGGACCACGTGGCGCGCATTACCGAGGCAGGCGCTACGCACACCTACCTGACAATGTATCAGGCCGGCATGGGCCTCGCGGCTCGAACTCTGGGTGCACTGGAAAATGATGGGACAGGCATTTTGTGATCGGTCCGTCGCGACGGCGCCTGAGGGGTCTCTGCCAATGCAGGGATGTTTTGATCCCCGCTGAACCGGCGGGTGTAGGAAGTTGGCCAGGATGAACGTTACACGGTTTTTGCTACGTTCACTCCTCGCTTTGGTCGCTCTGTCGGCGCACTTCACCAATGCACAACCGCGCCTGCTTCCGGAATCCCTGGAGGGGCCACTTGCAAGAGAACTCCTCACCCTTGAACCACGCGTCTGGCGAGAAGCGCGGCAGGCTCGGGCGTCGCTTGCGCAGATCCAGAGTCGCCTGGAGTCTGCAGGCGACAACGAACGAGTCGCTTTTTATCTGCTGTTGGCGCAGTCACTGCAGTACCTGCACATCGACGAGGTCTATGCCGATACCGTGCAGCGCGGCGTTAATGCGCTCGTTTCCGACACGCCGCAGCGCGTCCGCCTCATGCTTCAATTGCACGACGGCGTGCGTATGGTGCGTTCGGGCGCTTATGCCGAGGCGATAGCGCACCTTGGCGCGACTTTCGCAGCCTCACAGTCTGCCGGTCTGACGGGTATTGCCACGCTGGTTCGCGCCGAACTCGCCTACGCGCAGACGGTGGCAGGTCGCCATGAAGTGGCGGTTGAGGAACTACAGGGTGCGCACGCCGATGCCGTTGCGTCAGGCGATACTTTCCTGGTCGCGGTGGTGAACGAGGTATTTGGTGTTCTTTACACCTATATTGACGAATACGAGCGCGCCGTCAGTCACTACCGACTGGCGCTGGAGGATTACGATCAGCTTGGCTACGCCGTATACATCGGTGAGGCGGTGTATGGTCTGGCGACGGCCCATCGTTATGCAGGTGACTACGATGCGGCACTGTCTGCCTTCGAGCGCTACCGCGACATGACGGCTTCGCTCGGCGATGGGCAGGGCCGTTTCATGGCGCTCTACGGGCTGGGTAGCACACACGGTGATCGCGGCGACTGCGCGCAGGCCCTGGTGGTGATCGCTGAGGCGCTCTCGGCTATCGGCCCGGAGGATTATAAGGCAGAGCTATTGAAACGCGCCGCTGTCTGTCACGCTCAAAGCGGGAACGCATTGGATGCGCGTGCAGCCCTGGCGAGAGCCAAGGCGACGATCACTGGCATTGCTGAGCTTCGCGGTACGCGTTGGGAGATTGACCTTCACCGCATTGAAGCCGATATGGAGGCCGCGCTCGGCAACTTCGAGGCTGCCTATGAGGCCATGGTGATCTTTCACGGGAAAAAAATTGCGCTTCAGGAGGAAAATGCGTCCGAGCGCCGCCAGTCACGGCGTGAGGCACTTGAAAACGAGCGCCAGGCACTGCGTATCGAACTGCTCCAGGAACAGGCCAGGGTGCGCTCCCTCGAGCTCGAGACGCAACGTCGGGGCCTGCGCCAGCAACGTCTCTGGACGGCTTTCCTTGTCTTTGCCGGCCTGGTGCTGGGTGCAGTCGTTCTCTGGCGCCTGCGTGACATGCGCCGCTGGCGCGAGCTTTCGATCCGCGATCCGCTCACCGGCGTCGGCAATCGCCGCCACGCCTTCGCGCGTCTGGAAGCCCGGCTCCAGGAACTCGATCCGGCGCGAGGTGAGCTATCGCTTGTGCTCCTGGATATCGATGACTTCAAGGCCGTGAACGATCGCTACGGCCATCCCGAGGGTGACAGTGTCTTGCAGGCGATCGCCACGGCGCTGTCGGCGCTACTGCGCCCGGGGGACGAGCTGTCCAGGGTTGGCGGTGAGGAGTTTCTGCTTCTGCTGCCGCGCACCGGGCTTGATGGCGCCACTATGGTCGCCGAGCGTGTCCGAGAGGTGATCAGGGAGTTGCAGGTTGTGAGCAGTGGTGGCGACACGCTTTGCGTCACCGCCAGCATCGGCGTGGCTGCCGTCAGTCGTAGCCGCACGACAGCAGACGCGATGTACGCTGCGGTCGATGAAGCACTCTACCGTGCCAAGGCGGACGGCAAGGACCGGGTAGAGGTTATGCCCGAGGATTAACGCTGTCACGCGGTGGCGTTATGATGAAAGAGCGCTCAAACTTCTGCCTGTTCGAGTTCCGGGACGTACCTTTGCTCTAGTGTTTGAACGGTCACCGACACCTCTTCAGCCAGATCGGAGAGTCCGCGGTATTTCTCCTTCAACTCTTTCAGTCTGTCCAGTGTCTGCCGGGCGTCAGCTTCCTGGCTATCCAATTCTTTCCCGATCCTCGCGCAGGCCGCCTGTACCCGCCGGGAGATTCCTTCTACATACGCATCTACCGCGGATTCTCCTATCTCAAGAGACAGGCGGTTCAGTCGTTCCTGCAGTTCCGGTGCGGCCAGTGCGAGTATTGCCTGGTCGGCGTCGTCCCTCAACCTGTTTCGCTTGGCTTTGGGTGAAATGCTCTGGGACGGATCCTTGAAAAGTTTCCTGCGCACCGTGTCGGGGGAGCGGAACAAGAGCTTGTCTGCCAGACCCATGCGAACCGGAAATGGCTTGAGGTCCGGACCCTGCACTTCTGGATCCAGTGCTGGCGATGCGATGCTCCCTAGAGCCTCATTCGCGTGGGTCGGAAGGTCGACCCCCAGTACGGCAAACGCCTGTGCTTCGGCGCTGGACAGCGAGAATCCGGCATGGGCTGAGCGTGTACACGCCGTGAGCCGTGTGCGCTCATCGGCCAGAAAGCTCTCGCAGCTCTCGTCCATCAGCGTTTTCAACGTGGACCTGAGGTGTTCCAGGCTTTCATCCGACTTCAGCCAGGCAGAGATCGCTGGTTCCGCAGCGGCCTTGAACGCCGCGCTGCGGGTATTGACGTTTTCCTCCCTCTCCCGCTTCAGTCGGTCCAGGGTGTCGGTCATCCATTCCACGGGGGCGGTGGCGCTGGTCACGTCAAGCGCTTCTTTTTTCCGAACGATGTCATCCAGGGTCTTTCGCTGACGGGATTGTTCCGCGTCCACCACGCTTTCCAGATGCGTCGCGCAGTGTTGTCTGATTTCCTCACAGAGCTTTCCCGACTGGCGGATGGTGTCAGTCATGAACTCCCCCAGGTAGTCCGTGCTGTTGAGGTAGCTCATCAGGTCGTTCAGAAAGGCATCAAACGCGTCGGGCTCCCCGTCCGTCTCATCCTCCGGCGTCAGAGGCTCCACCGGGGCGGCTGAGGCCTGCAGCCGGCGTGCGGCGGCTGTGCGCAGGTCAATAGGGTACAGGTGCAGCCGGCCGCTTTCTGATGCCCGGCGCAGGGGAGCGCTCATGGTGAGCATTTCGAAGGCCTCGACAATCCTGTCCGGGTCCCGACTTTCCAGGCTGGGCGACAGGCTTCCATCGGCCTGTAAATCGCTCTTGTTCTTGTCGATGTTTATCACCACGAACACGCGGCTGAACTGCTCGAGCAGGTCATTGAAATCGTCGAACACCTGTTCCAGAAACAGGTTATCCGTTTTTACCACAAATACCGCGCAGGCGGCGCTGTCCCTGAATTCGCGTGTCATGAAGTCGTATCCGAACTTCATTTTGCTGTACAGCCCCGGAGTATCCACCAGAACCGTGCCGGACTCCCGCAGGTTTTTTGCCGGCAGTTCCACCTGCACGCGCCGGATGGCGGAGGGCAGGTGTGTCGTCGGATCAAAGGTCTCGCCAAAATCGTCCATGGCGCGGATACGTTCCGACAGCGTGCGGTGGCTTTGTTCCAGCAAATGCTTCAAGGCCTCGGGGGAATCGAGTTCCTCCCGCTTGCCGCTATAGCGGAACACGGAGTAGGACGGTGTCTCGCCATACTTCAGGTACACCATGCAGGGGTAGGCGGGCAGGCTGGTCACCTCGCTCACGTAGCCTGCGCTGATCGCATTGATCAGAGTGGACTTGCCGCTTTTCAATGGCCCGAAAAGCAGCACATACGCCTCCTGCCCCTGCACTTTCTTTATCAGGGCTTCCAGGCGGTGAAAGATGTTGGAAAACGAAGCAGTGACGATTTCCTTCTCGGAGGCAGTGTCTACGGCCTCCATCTGTGACACCGTGTCCCCAAGCAATTGCGACAGGGGGAACAGTGTTTCGCTGAACTCGGTGCAAAATTCGGATATCTGGCTTTTCATGATGTGATACTCAGGCCGACGGTCCGAGGACGGGGCTTACTAATGTCTCAACAAACGCGGGCTTTTTCAAACAAAAACCCCCGGTGTCAGTCGCCTGGCCCGCAATGCGTCGCCTGCTCCTCGTGATCCCCCTGCTCATCAACAACAACAACGGGCGGGTATGTGGCACTGCATCGGGGAGTGGACTGCGCTAGGCTTCGTTCTGTGGGAAAAGCCACCGGTAGCTAGAGACAGGGCGATGATTAAAATGTTGTCAGGGGTATGGGCCCTGTTGCTTGGAGTTTTGCTCATCATGCTGGGCAACGGCATGCATTTCACGCTGATTGGTTTGCGCGGCGGCATCGAGGGTTTTTCATCGGCCGAGCTGGCCATAGTGACGTCTGGCTATTTCGTGGGTTTTCTGTCAGGTGCGCGCTCCACACCGCTTCTTATCCGGCGCGTGGGGCATGTGCGGGTTTTCGCGGCGCTGGGCAGCTTTATGTCGGCAGGACTGATTTCCTTTCCGCTGGTGACCGAACCCTGGGCCTGGACGCTGCTGAGAGTACTGATCGGTTTCTGCATGTCGGGTATCTATGTTGCCGCCGAGAGCTGGCTCAATAATGCCGCGACGAACGAAAACCGTGGCAAGGTACTGTCAGCCTACATGATCGCTCAGACGCTGGGCATTATCGGCGCGCAGGGTCTCCTCTCATTGGGCGATGCGGGCACGTCCGTGCTGTTTATCTGTGCTTCGATTCTGGTGTCCGTGTCGTTTGCGCCTATCCTGCTGTCTGCTATTCCAGTGCCCGCACTTGACGTTGCGCGACCAATGTCCCTGCGCAATCTTTTTGTCAGCTCCCCGCTGGGCACCGTCGGGATTTTTCTGTTGGGCAGCGTTTATGCAACCCAGTCTGGCATGGGCGCGGTCTTCGGCACCCAGATTGGACTGACGGCGTCGCAGATCGCGCTGTTTGTTGCAATGATGTTTGGCGGGGCGCTGGTGCTGCAGTACCCCATCGGCTGGCTCTCGGATCAGATGGACCGGCGCAAGCTGATTTTCGGGGCAGCGTCTCTGGGGGCAGCCTCCTGCGCGACGGGCTGGTTCACCAGTGGGGGCCTGGTACCCTTGATGGCAGCAGCGTTTTTTGCCGGCGGGGTAACCACACCGCTCTATGCCCTGTTCCTGGCCTATACCAACGATTTTCTGACGGCCGAGGACATGCCGGCGGCTTCGGGTGGGCTTGTCTTTACCTTCGGGCTGGGCGCGATCTCGGGTCCGTTGATGACGGGTTGGGCGATGCAGGTGATGGACCCGTTCGCATTCTGGCTGGTGCTCGGTGCCACGTTCTCAGCAATTGCGCTGTATGCTCTCTACCGAATGACTCAGCGTGCGGTGGTTCCAGTGCAGGAAACGGAAAGTTATCTGGGTGTGCTGCCCAGCGCTTCACCCGTGGCAGTAGAGGCGGCCGGGACCTGGGCCGCTGACCACGCAGAGGCCGAACGCGAGGCCGAACGCGAGGCCGAGGAGCAGACCGACATCGCAGCCACGACAGACCCCGCGTCGACTGCCTCGCGGGATGGCACATAGCCCGGGGACGGAGGGGAAACTACCCACGCCTCAGGTCAGTGCGGTCAGGTCAGTGCGGTTTGCGATGAATGTGAGGGGCAGGCAAGATACCGTATGCCAGAAAAACAAACGAGAAAACCAGACTTTATGATCCGACAGGCAAGGGACGCCGACCTCCCTGTGCTTGTGGAGTTTCTGGTCAAGCTTGCTCTACATGTATCCGGCGCTGAACCTCAGATCCTCAAGGAAAAAGAACATCAGCGCCTGCTCGACGTGTTGAGTTCGGCGTTGAGGGAGGACAACAAGCAGCTGCTTGTTGCAGACCACCCGAAGGTCGGCCTCGTCGGCATGGGCTACGTCTACGTCTGGCGCAGTCAGGGTATCTGGGAGCAAACGGAGCCGGTGGAGTTCAGATCAGGCATGATTGATGATGTCTGGGTGGAGCCTGAATTCCGCAGTCGCGGCGTCTTCAAGGCATTGCTCATAGAGTTGGTTTCGTTTGCAGAAAGTCACAATGCCCATGAGTTGATCCTGGAATACTCGGCAACCAACAAGCAGGCCAAGGCCGCCTGGACAAAGATGGGTTTCAAAACCACTGGCGTTCGTGCAGCGGCGTACACCGCCACCGTGAAGGCCGCACTCGAGCAGTGATACTCACAGTCGCCTGGCCATCCAGTAATGCTGGCATCAGGCCCATGCACTCGCTGGCTATCAGGATGTTGATGCAACCCGGGAGGGTCGAATGATTGGTGATCGCAGTGTTCATGTGTTTTATGACCCGATCATGCTGGAACACAACCCTCAGGTGGAGTTGCCTTTCTCACCGAGTCGGGTAGAAAAACGTGTCAGAACGCTTCTTGCGGGACTCGACTTCAAGTGGAGCTACCCTGAGCACCCTGGACGCCTCTTGGCAATCAAAGAGTATCTCGACGAGCATCCCATTCCCGGTGTAACTATGTGCACGGGCGCTAAACCCGCAAGCTACGAACAGCTTGCGCGAGTGCATACAACGTCGCATCTGGATCATATCCTGTCGCTGGCGGGGAAACGCGCCTGGCTCGACAAAGATACAACCGCTGTCTCGCCTTCGAGTATCGATGCTGCCACTGCCGCCGCCGGAAACGTCATTGCTGCGGTGGACTGCGTAATGAAAGGTG
Organism: Chromatocurvus sp.; assembly: GCA_046260765.1. Lineage (GTDB taxonomy): Bacteria > Pseudomonadota > Gammaproteobacteria > Pseudomonadales > Halieaceae > Chromatocurvus. The sequence continues at coordinate 20,244 of JBHEOO010000030.1, read as the reverse complement.
AGGCAGGCAGTGCCTTTGCGCTGGTCCGACCGCCGGGCCATCACGCCGAGCCGGTGCGCGCTCGCGGCTTCTGCCTACTGAACAACGTTGCGGTGGCCGCTGCTCATGCCCAGGCGAAGCTTGGCTGTGAGCGCATCCTGATCATTGACTGGGATGCCCACCATGGCAACGGTACCCAGGATATTTTCTGGGCAGATCCCGACGTTCTGTTTTTTGACACCCACTGCGCTGCGCCTTTTTATCCCGGCTCCGGGGACCTCGAGGAAATCGGTGATGGTCTTGGTGAGGGCTACACCATCAATGTGCCACTGCCGGAATCCGCAGGCGATGTCGCTTTCGAAAAAGTCTTTCGCGAGATTCTCGTGCCAGCAGCAGACCACTTCAAACCTGACCTGGTGCTCGTCTCAGCCGGGTTTGATGCACATCGCAATGACATGGCGCTGAATATCACCTACGACGGTTTCCGTGTCATCACGCGCATTGTTCAGGAAATTGCTGACGAGCACTGCGACGGGCGAATGGCCTTTGCTCTGGAGGGTGGCTACAACCTGACCTCGTTATCACGGGGCGTGCATGCCGTGCTGGAGGTCCTGTCGGGAGGCGATATACCCGAGCTGCGCGAAAGCGGTGTCAGAGAAGCCGAGGCAGCTGCCGAGTTTCACCGCTCTGCGTTTGATGAAGACGATGCTGAAAATGCCTGAGCCTCTCTTGCGCCTGTTAGCGGGTCGAACTGCATCAGATGCTGTGCTTGTGGCCGCCAGCGCTCAGTCGCAGCCGTGTGGATCGGTCGTCGCACCTGGGCGTGACTGGCGGTGAAGACCGGTCGCTTCAGTAACTCCGGCTGCAGCGTGGCTGCGTCAAAGGGGATACCGCAGGCGGCCAGCAGATTGGGAATCTGTGTCCCGGGTTCGTGCACCAACGCCTCGTAATTGACATCGATAAACGGTGACGGCAGCAGAGCGCGCCAGTGCGCTGTCAACCCGTCGTGTCGCTGAAACACGCCGACCATGGCGTCGAGGTCGTGGTACCAGGCCTCGTGCGCCGCGAAGTTGGCCGTGTACAGCGACCAGGCGAGAGCCCGGGGGTCGCGCTGGCAGTGAATAATTGGCGCATCGGGGAAGAGCAGGCGTAGAAAGCCGGCAATCCGGGCATTAGCAGGTAGCTTGTCCACCACCCAGCGGGCGTCCAGTCCGCGCTCGAACAGTCCATCCAGATACCGCTCCCTGGCGCGCTCCAGCGCCGCGCGCAACGTCGGATCCGTGGGTGAGGGCAGTGGCTCGGCAGGTCCGATACCCAGGCGCTGGCGACAGGCATGCTCCACCTCGGGCCCCAGCGTCAGTTCGCCGCCGGCACAGGCCTGCGGATGGCTGGCGATAATCTGCTCGACCAGCGTGGTCCCGGAGCGCGGCAGACCGGTCACGAAGACCGGCGTCAGGTCGATGCCGCAGGGCGGCAGGGGCGTCTCGAACAATCCCGGGTGCCAGTTTGCCAGGTCGGCTTGCAGCTGCCTTTCAGCAGTGTCGGCGTCGTAGAGAATGCCGCGCTCGTTGAGCGCAGCCTTCGCCAGTTCGTTGGCGACCCGGTAGTGCTCAAACGCGGCTTCCGCCTCGCCCGCCCGCTCCAGCAGACGGGCCCGGGCGAAGTGAAGGTTGATGCGGTCGACCACATGTAATGTATCGCCAACGGCCGTTTCAGTGAGTTCAGTAATGCGCTTGTGCTCGGCGCTTTCGAGACACACCTCCAGGTCAACCAGGTTGTACTGGGCCTCGCCGGAGCTGGGTTGAAGTGCCAGCGCCCGTCGATAGCGCCGCGCCGCGGCGTCTGTATCACCGGCGGCCTTGGCTGAATGGCCTGCCACCAGGTGGGTGAAGGGCTGGTCGCCAAAGCGGTCATCAAGCAGGGCTTGCAACCCGGCAAGGGCGGCAATATCCCGCTCTGCCAGAATGGCGCGGGCAAGTCGCTCGTGGATAGCGGCGTTTGTCGGTTGCTGATTGGCTGTTCGCTGCAGCGTCCGCCGATCTGGGGCGGCACTCACGACGCGTCCGCGGTGGCACCCAGAACCAGCGCCTCTAAGCGCTCTGCATCCACCGTTTCATCAGTGATGATGCAGCGCTCAAGCATAAATGCAACCACACGCTCCTCCAGCAGCGGCGACTGTAACTCAGCCAGCGCCGTTGGGTGATCCAGGTAATAATCGATGATCTCGTCCTGATGCTCCGGATCGCGGTCAGCAATCTGCTCGACCCGTTGCTCGACTTCCGCCCGGGGTACCTCAATCGCATGACGGCGCGCCACCTCGGACAGCAGCAGCGCCAGGCGGACCCGGCGCTCGGCAAGCGCTTCAAGATCGTGACAGGTTGCCGGGTCCGGCTCTTCCTGAACTGTGTCACGGTAGCCAGCGATCAGCACCGCGTACTCGGTGTCGACCATGTCTATCGGTACCTGGAATGCACATTGTGTGATCAAGGCATCGAACAGCTGGCGCCGCACGAATTCCTGCGCCAGGGCTGTGCTTTCGGCATTGCCATTCTCGACCCGCAGCCTATGGATGTGGATATCTGCCATGTCCCCCAGCGTTATTTCGGGCGTGGTCTCTAGCGCGAGTACAAATGTCTCTGGCGCGTCAGCATCTATAGATATAGATGGACGACCGAGTGGAGAGAGCCCTCGCTCGGCGATCAGGCGGCGCGTGACATTGATGGCAAGTCGATCGACCACGTCATTGCGGAGCCGCCTCCCGTGATGGGTGCGCAACACAGCAAGCGGGGCTCGACCGGGTCGGAAACCTGGCACCGCCAGCTTGCGACCGACCCGGCGCAGTTGCGCGTCAACAGACTCGCGGACCTGCGCCGGGTCGAGTGCTACCCGGTATTCGTGGCGCAGTCCGTCTATCTGTTCAGCAATGATTCGTACAGGCTCCATGACGAATTCCGATGAGTCGGTGATGACGGTTGCGCAGTATAGCAGGGCGTATTGGGGTTGCTGGTGTGGGCAGGACCCGGTGAGACCCGCCGATCCCGAACATGAAAGGTGTCAACGCAGGCGGCGTCAGCATAAGCGGTTGGATCAAGTACGTGCATGCTGTAAGCTATACGCTTTCGCGGTACATATATTGTTCCCGGCAGCCACGCCTCGGGATGATATTTTTCAAGCGGCCAGCAGAGCCTCCGCGAACTCCAATCAACGTTTTTCAGACGCAAGCCGCCAACGGGCCGCCACTATGAGGGCGCTGTGGCTGTAAGTTGCTCAACGCTCCTAATAGAGGATCCTCAGACCATGTCCAGCCGACCGACCTCGCACAGTCGTTACTTTCAGTCCCTTCTCACCTCCACCGCTCTCGTTTCCGCGGGCGCCGTCAGCACCGGCGCCTCCGCGCAGGTGGCAGTACAACAGGCCAATCAGGGAACGATAGAAGAGATCGTCGTTCGCGGGGTCGCCCGCAAATTCCGTCCGGAGGAACAGAATTCTGCCACCGGTCTGAACATGGCGCTGATCGACACTCCACAGGCCGTTACGGTGATCACGCCGGAGATGATGAATACCATCAACGCCAACTCTGCCTACGAGGCCACTGATATGGTGCCGGGCGTGCAGCGGTCGGGTTTCGGTTTCGGGTTCGAGCAGATCGTCATGCGCGGAATCTTCAACAACACGCATCGCGTCAACAATATTCTGCTAGGCAACAACCTGACCTCGATTGACGGCTACGCTGCCGAGCGCCTGGAGATTGTCCGCGGCCCGGCAACGGTCCTCTACGGCGTTACCGGCTCCTTTGGTGGCGAGATCAACTCGATCCTGAAAAAGCCGCTGCGCACCCCGCGAATGGAGGTGGCTGTCGAGGCGGGTAATTACGACACGCAGAATTACTCCATTGATATCGGTGGTCCTCTGAATGATGCGGGAACGCTGTCTGGTCGCGTTGTGGCGAAATACGATGAATTCGACCTTCCGCTGGATATAAAAGGCGAGGATTTCCCCAACTACCAGTTCATGGGTATGGCCACGGTCGCCTGGGACATCACGCCAGTGACCACGCTGCGCGCCACCCATTTCCACCAGGACCGCAATATGGATCCCTGGGATGGTGGTGCGCTCATCGAAAACCCTGACGGCTCACTGGCACTGCCCGACGTGGATCCAGAGCAGTGGTACTTCTCGCACCCGGACCAGTCCAACGAGACACTGGATATGCAGTTCAGCATCATCGAGCTCGAGCACCAGCTCGCCAATGGCTGGAACTCCACCACGCAGCTGGCGTGGAATAAGTATGACGAGGATCTCTCGTATTTCTACCCCTTCGGGCCTTTCGGGGCTTATTCGCTGGGAGATGATGAGATCTATATCTACACCTACGACATTCAGCGCGACGGCGAAGAATTGACGCTGCGCCAGTCGCTGGGTGGCGATTTCGACATGTTCGGCAAGAACCACGAGTTCTTTTTTGCCGCGGAATACAGCGATAACCAGAGTCCTGACCGGTTCGAGCTGCTGAATTCGGCGTTCCAGGGCTTTGGCACCATCGATATGTATGGCGCTGGTTATGATGGCCAGCCGCGCTTTGCCGATGGCTCCGAGTTCAACCCGATTGACGGCAGTCGTCGTGACAGATTTGGCGTGCGTCAGGAATTGCTCAATGAAACCGAGGACCTGCTGATCAGCGCACAGGTATTGCTGAACCCCACAGAGCGCCTGCAGGTGATGCTGGGCATGCTCTACCAGAAGAACAATACGGTAACGACGGTCCCGATCAACGCAGGAGAGGTGAGCAATCCGCCGGTGGTCACCAACGTTGGCTTCGAGGAGCAGGTCTATCGTTTCGGTGCCACTTACGACATCGCGGATAACTGGGGTTTTATTGATGACGCTCGCCTCTACTACAGCTACAGCGAGGGATTTGAGCCACAGACCTTCAACGATCCCGACGGCAACACCGTCAGCGCGCCACAGGAAATGGAGCAGCACGAAATCGGCCTGAAAACCGAGATGTTCGACGGCGCGGTTGCGACCTCTCTGGCGCTTTACGACTACGAGATCACCAACATCCAGGTATCCAGTGCGTTCCTGGGCTCCTTCGGCGGTTTCGGCAGCACGGTACTGGAGGGTCTGCAGGCGGCGACGGGCCTGGAGGCCGAGATTATCGGTGAGATTCTGCCGGGCTGGAACGTTTCCGCGAACTACGCCTGGTCCGATATCGACATCGTTGACCCCAACAGTGGCACGGCACCGCCGCGGACGGTTCCGGAGCACTCCGGCGCCATCATTACGACCTACGAGTTCCTCGAGGGCGGGATGGCCGGGCTGCGCATAGGCGCCACACTCAAGATCAGCGGTGACTACAGCTTCCTCGACGGTCCGACCAACGTCGGCCGCTTCGGTGCGCTGGAGGCCGGTGCCCACGAGCGTCTCGATCTGCACGCCTCTTACGCACCGCGAGCCGGCCAGCTACAGAATTTCCAGTTCTATGCGAATTTCAATAACGTGTTCGACGAGGACATTCTGGTGGCCAAACAGGGCAACCCGGGCTACGGCATCATGTTTATTGATCAGCAGCGCATGACGGTTGGTCTGCGCTACATTCTCGAATGAGAATGCCCGTAAACAGCATAGTTCGCGCCGCCAGGCTGACGGTCTGCGTGCTTGCGGCACTCGCGTTTGCCGCTCCGGCGGGGGCGAGCTACGGGATTTATGTCGGACGCGATCTCACCAGTGACGGCAGTGTGTTTCTCGGTGGCACGGGTGAAGAGGTCTCCAGTCACTGGCTGGAGATCGTCCCTGCCGGTACTCATCCCGAAGGGGCAACAATTTCTGTCGGCGTTGACGAGCGCGCCAACTACCCGGGTGAGTTCATTGCGATTCCGCAGGTTCCTCATACTGCGAAATATATAACGATGAACTATACCGACTACGAAGGATTTCCGCCGCCGCTGACCAACGGTGGTCTCAACGAGCACGGCGTGGCTGGAAGGGATATATGGGCGCCTTCGCGAACGGAGCTGGCGGCGATGACACCTGAACCCCAGCGCGGTCCCAATTATTCGGATTTGTCCCGCATCGCCATGGAGCGCGCCAGCAGCGCGCGCGAGGCGGTGGTGATCATCGGCGCCCTGATGGACGAGTACGGCTACTCAACGTACGGTGGCAATTCGCATCTGTTCGCTGATGCGAACGAGGGCTGGGTGGTGCTGAACTTTGCCGGTGGTCAGGGCCTGTGGATTGCGCAGCGCCTGGGCGCCGACGAGGTGCGCATGTCCTACCCCGGATACATTCATGAGGTGCCGGCGGACTTCCGCGAACGTGAAGACTGGATGGGATCGGACAATTTTGTTTCCTTTGCCGTTGAGCAGGGCTGGTGGGATCCAGAATCCGGCGAGCCCTTCGACGCCAACGCGGTCTATGGCAACGGCGAAGGACGATCCGAGGGCGTGCGCATTATTGAGGCGAGGCTGCGTGAGCAGGCGAAGAACGGTGGGGTCACCCTGCGCCAGATGATGGATGCGGTGCGCGATCCGCTGCTCTCGTCGGATGCCGCGGGCTACGGCCAGGTGGCACACATCCGGCGGCAGGAACCGCACCCGGAGCTGAAAATGCTCTGGGTCGCGCCAACCGGTTCCGTGACGGCACCTTTCGTACCTTACTGGATAGCCGGCACCGAGGTCTTGCCGGAGTTTGGCAAGCACCGCTACCTGACCAAGGGCCAGGCCTCGACCTTTGTCAGGCCAGACTTCGCGGTTCAGGAGGCGTCGCGGTTTGCGGGTCGCCTGTTCAAGCGGCTGATGTACTACACCTGCGATGCGCCAGCGCGATTCCTGCCCGAGGTCACCGAGGCGCTGACGGCATTCGAGAATCAGAGCATCGAGCAGTCGAGCGCTATCGAGGCACGCGCGCTGGCGCTGTTCAGGGCAGATGAACCGGCGATGGCGCGGGCAGTGATCGACGACTATTCGTCAGCCCGTGCGCGCGCCGCCCTGGCGCTGGGTGACGCTCTGCTCGGCAGCATTGAGGCGCGGCACCGTTTGCTGGAGGGGGTCGTCGAACGGCGTAGCGATATTCGCGAAATCGGCACGCGGTACGGCCCCTACGTGAACTGCCGGATCGATTGACTGACCGGACCGGGAGCGACTGCTCAGGCAGTGCTCCCGACCGGTAGTATCGGGGACAATATTTTCCGGAGCGGCTCCAGCTCTTCCTCGTAGTTGCGCCAGCGCTGCACGGAGCCACTGTAGATAGGCTGTCGCACCTGCCACCGGCTGGGTGTGCGCACCCCGCGTTCGGTGCGATGAAAGTCGAGGCAGGCTTCCTCCCACGCGAGGCCGCAGTGATTCAGCAGTTTCCTGACCTGGCCCTCCGTATCTTGCACCATGCTCTCGTACGGCAGATCCAGAATCTCGATCGGCAGCACGTCTTGCCAGTGCTGCATCAGTCGATGATAGTCAAGATTCCCCCGCCAGCGGCAACCTGGGAATGGCTCGCCAGTATCTGTTCGGTCAGGGTGGTTCCGGAGCGGGGCATGCCGACGACGAAGATCGGGCGTTCCGAGTCGAGGCCCGAATCTGTCGCACCGGCGTAGAAGGATCGATCGAGAGTATCGATCAGCCGATCAATGGCGCGACTGTAGCCATCGCTGTCAAAGGGCGCGCGCACGGCCTGGGCGTCATAGCCGCGCCGCAAATGGCGAAAGGCCGTGCGGTATTCGCCGGCACGATCTGCATGGTAGCCAAGGGCAATGTTCAGGCGAATGCGTCCCTCCTCCGGCGTTGCAGTGCTTTGCGCCAGTCGCTGCGCTGTCTCAACCCACTTCGCATCCACTTCACCCTCGCGCATCTGCAGCAGTCGTGACAGTGCCAGCGGGCTTTCCGGTTCCCGACGCAATACAGAAAGATACTGCATCCGCGCCTGTCGAAAGCGGCCGGCGGACTCGCAGGCATCCCCCAGGCCCAGACGGATGCGCGGGTCGTCCGGGTCGATCTTCAGGGCCTCCTGAAAGGTGTCTATCGCCGAAACCACATCGCCGCTCTTCGTCTGCACGTCGGCGAGTGCTCGCAGGGGCCCCGGCTGTCCCGGCTGCAGCGCCACCAGTCGCTCCAGCAGCGGTCGCGCCTGGTCGAAGCGGCTGAGCTGGCGCAGCGCTCTAGCCATGTTATTCAGTGCATCGGGGTGTTCCGGAGCCAGTTCGAGAGCCCTCGAGAAGGGTTCCAGTGATTCCTGCGGCATATCGGCCTTGACCCGGACA
>JBHEOO010000030.1:0-12004 GCA_046260765.1 Chromatocurvus sp. | reverse complement strand
GCTGTAGCTGGGCAAGACCCAGATAATGCAGCGCCTGCCAGTGTTCCGGCTCCTTCTCAAGGACACCCATGTAGATCTTCGCCGCCGCGGCGACATCACCCTTGCGATGAAGTCCGATGCCTTTGCGTACACGGGGATCGAGGGACAGGTGCGTACTCATCAGTGAGCGGCTCGGGCCTCAGCAGGTAAGCGGTCGGGGTCTGCGCCGACCAGACAGCTGACGGCGGGGCCACCATCGTTGATAGCGCCTTTGCGTGGCATCAGCGGAATGCCGTAGCGAAGCCGTACCTCGGTGCCGATGCCGGCCAGCAGATCACGTCCGATGGACAGCGCCTCTGCAGCGCGGGCATGGCTTTCCCGCGTCAGCAGCGTCTGCGCGCTTGCGGATTCACCGGCAGCGTGGACGAGGGCCGCGGCGCGTTCGATATGCGGCAGGCCTGTACGGATATTATCCTCGAATGCTTGCAGTGTCCCCTGGACGCGGTCGAGAAATTCTTCCGGGTAGGCACAGGTGTAATACATCAGCCGCTTGAACACCCGGCCGGCGAATTCGGTGGCCTCGCGCAGCTGGAAGTCGGGGTTGATGAAGTTCGGGCCGGAACCCTCGGTGAGGTAGCGGTGCTGGCCGTACTCCGCGGGCACCTCCCGCGTGCCGATCCACCAGGGTACGAATGGTGCTGTGACTGACCCGGTGGGGGCGATCCAGAGCAGTGCCAGGTCCGGGTGGGGCAGGTTTTCGCGCAGATGGGCGACCTGGCCATAGCCGGCGTGGTCGTCGGCGATCCGGGGATCGCGCACCATGGCCATCATCTCTCTGGGTGTCACCGGCACCATCGCCCGGAATTCCTCCTCGAGCACCCGCGGCGAGACATGCTTGGTGCCCGGGTGACGCATGACGCCGCCGAGTCCATAGACTTCGTCAACATTGAAGGGTTTACCGGCATCCGGGTCGTACCAGCCCTGTTCGATGGCGAAAGCGATCAGGTTGGGTGACCCCATCCAGTCGTCATGGTTGCTGTAGTCTGCGGGGACGTCCTCGATATAGCCGGGATAGCTGACCCGGATATCATCTGCGCCCAGCCGCTCCGCGACCCAGAGGCCCTGTCCGCCGGCGAATTCCAGCACCACCCAGCCTTCGTTCGCATCCGCGATCAGGTGCGAGTTGCCGCCGTAGGTGGTGTAGCCGAACTCGTCGATCAGGGCGCCGATGATTTGTACGGCCTGGCGCGCCGTTTCCGCGCGTTCCAGCGCTATACGGGCAAGGTCGCTGTAGTTGGGTCCGGTCTGGTCCTCAGGTGTCATCGCTACCAGTTCATCCCGTGACGGGGACCAGATATCGCGGATCGCAACCTGGTATTCGTTGAGGCCGCCGTTGGTTATCGGCGCTGGAAAGCCCGCGTAGCTGGTGTAATTCATGGTGATGTAGCGAAAGGTTTCGCGGACCTGTGGAATCTCGATCAGCCGGGCCGGCAGCGAGGCGGAAGCCGTGGCACCAACGCTGATCGTTGCATCAGCGGCGTGACTCTGGCGGGGCACAATCTCCAGCCAGTGACTGGACGGCTCTTCGCCGGTACCACCCAGCAGCACACTGCCGTCGACCGTGAGATTCTTGCCGACATAGTAGCCGTAGCTTGCGTGCGCGTTGGGAACAATGCCCGTCAGCAGCAGGAGAAACATGCAGATGGTGGATCGGATCAAGATAATGGCTCCGGGAAGCAGGGACTCTGGTGGCCTCAATTCTACGCTATCCAGCGACTGCATGTGAGGGCGCCTCTTCAGGCAGCGGCTCTACTTTGCGGCCATCCACTGTCATCGAATCATCGGATTCACTTGATTCACTGTTGGTGCGTGCCTTTATCCGTTCTCACTGAGACGGATAAAGCAGCGTTCGTCGGCGAGGTCGGTGCGCACCTGATCGTCGAGTTTGAACGCCGCCCGGTGCTCCTCCATGGCCCGGAAGAGTTCAGAGCGCAGGCGATGCCGGCGACCGGCGGAGTGGAATCGCCGCACATCCTCATGGGTTTCGAGAATCAGCGGTGGCACCTCGATCAGCTTGCCGCCATCGTCCTTGGCAACCAGTGTGAAATAGGACGTGTTCGTGTGTTTGACGACACCGGTCTGGACGTTTTCGGCGATGACCTTGATGCCCACCACCAGCGATGTTCTGCCGACATAGTTGACGGATGCGAGCATGGACACGAGCTCGCCCACTTCAACCGGCTGCAGAAAATTGACGCCGCCGACGGCGACCGTTACGCAGTAGGTGCGGGCGTGTTTGCTCGCGCAGGCATAGGCTACCTTGTCCATCAGCGACAGCAGCGTGCCGCCATGTATCTTGCCCCCGAAGTTCGCATAGGAAGGAATCATCAGTTCGGTGATGACGGTCTTCGAGTAGCTGACGGGCTGTCCTTCCATGGGCGTTTATTTCCTCTATCGCGATTGTCTATTCGGTCAACATAGCGCAAGCGCTTGCCTGATGCACTTACCTCTTGTCTCAGAATGTCGGCGCGATTCACGTTGACCTGGAAAGGACCTGGTCTTGTTACAGTGAGACTGTTGGCGCAGACTCCCCACGCTTGAATTCGCCCCCTTGAAAGGAAAGTCGCTATGAAATCTTCCAGGGAACGACGTTTACTGTCACTTCTTGCCTCTTTTCCACTTCTTCTTGGTGTGGCCGGGTGCATTGCGGCAGAGGGTATGTTGCGCGAGCTCGCGCAAGCGCGCTTCGCCACCATTTCTCCGGTGACTCTCAAAGAGCGCGATGCCCCTCAGGCAACGCTCGGGCGGGCCTTGTTCTGGGATACGCGCCTGTCCTCAAGTGGCGATACCGCCTGCGCCAGCTGCCACCTGATCGAGAATTACGGCTCGGATAGCCGTGCTCGTTCGACCACCGCCCGCGGCCGCCAGACCGGCTTCCACTCCATGACGGTATTCAATACCCAGACAGCTGCCGCAGGTTTGCGCTGGCTGGCTGATCGCGAGTCCGGAAAGGCACAGGCACTCGGTTCCATTACTGGCTCAATGGGCTTTGAACGGAGGGAAGACCTTCTGCTGTTGTTATTTGAGCACGGGTATCAACCGCGATTCGCTGCAGCTTTTCCCACTGCCGATGAATCGTCGATGGTCGACCTCTATGGCCAGGCGCTGGAGGCCTATCAGCGCACTCTGCGTACCCCGGCTCCCTTTGATGCATGGCTGGACGGCGATGATGCGGCCATCACGGAAACGCAGAAGTCGGGTCTGAAGCGTTTTATTGACATGGGTTGCGCCGGCTGCCACGGCGGCGAACTGCTGGGCGGACAGTCACTGCAGAAGTTCGGTCTGGTGGCGGATTACTGGGAGTACACCGGTTCCGATGAACCCAATCATGGTCTGATGGAGCGTAGCGGTAGCGAGTCGGACCGTGATGTTTTTCGGGTTGCCTCACTGCGAAACGTGGCAGAGACGGCACCCTATTTCCACGATGCTTCTGTCCCGACCCTGGATCAGGCGGTCCGCGTCATGGCCAGGGTGCAGCTCGGGCGGGATCTTGATGAAACCGCCACCCGGGATCTTGTCAGTTTTCTGAAGTCTCTGACGGGGGAGGTGCCCGGGCACTTCGCTCCACCCGAAAACGTTACCGGAGGAGAGACGCCTTGAGTGTCGCGATATCCCGATACCGGGAGGGAATGTCATCCCGCTGCGCCGCGCGGCGGAGGTCGCAGAGTGTTTTCAGGCCCTTGAGCAACACAGGCAGCGGTGGTCCGCTGGCACTGAGATCCGCCTTTTCCTCGAGGCCAGCTTCCGAGGCGGGCTGCACAATGAACTTCTCGACCAGCAGTTCATGATGTTGAAGCGCCACTCTGCCGTGTGCCTCGCACACCTCAAGGAATGCAGAAACGTTGCGCTGGAGCCAGTCTTCCCCCGCATGTTCCTCGAGTTCCTCAAGAAAGCTGTTGAGTAGGCTCTTGCGTCGCATGCAGTCGCGAAGCAGTAGCTGGTCCTCGGGCCGCATGAAAAGGAACTTGTCGACGAGCAGCTGGGAATAATAGGGATCGTCCGCGCGGCACAGGCCCAATAACAGATCGATCACGTTGATGCCCGCAAAATCTCCAGCATTTGCCCCACGATACTCGCGCAGTCCGACACGATGCGGCTTGTAATAGGGCCGGATGCAAAAGAAGAAGCGCTGCATGTCGAGCGCGTTGAATAGCGCCCGGTTAGAGGCGAAGACGTCCTGCAGGGCTCCCCGGGCAACGATCAGGAGGTCCTGGGTGACCGGATGGGATACGCCCAGCGGCAGCGAGTGCAGCAGCGCTTCGGCGGCGCGAATGTAGCCGAAGACGCCGCGCGTGTTGTAGTCGAGGAAGATGCGCTCGTCCTCAAGCCGGGTGAAGGTCTTGTAAACGCCATTGGTGGCCCGGTTATGCGTTTCCAAATGACTGGAGGCAAAGCGTGGTACGGCACCGAGTGATGCACCCAGCTGCATCGCCAGTGCCGAGGCCTCTTTCAGGGGCGATCGGCTTTCACGCGACGGGTCGGTAATACCGTGCCGTCGGCAGGCTGCCATGTAAAAACCCACATCACCGAGCAGCTCGAAGCCCTGGTCAAACCCCTCGTCGGTGTTGCCTTCCCGAAGCAGCTGCACGATGTGGTCGCGGCCTTCTGCGACCAGCTGCTGCTTGATCCCGTCGCCTGTCCCCTCTACGTTGTCCCGATTTTCCTGGGCGAAGTAAAGCTCCTCCAGCGCAGTGTTCATGTCGCGGAAGTCGTGGCGAATCCAGTTGTCAAACGTCGACGCGAGGGACGTTCGCATATTCCTCCTCGTACGCATGTATTGCGGCTTGCATCTGCTGCTGGAAGCGTTCACCAAAGCCGATGAGGTCAGGCCGGATGCTTCCGTGAGAATCGATTGAACGTGACGTAAAGAGACGCCATTCGGAGTCTCTGGCTGAGGTGTGGTCACCTGGCGCTGTTGGAATTGGATGGCCATTAGCCATATCGAGACCGAGGTCTCTCGCAAGCCCCTGCAGCGCGCCCGCCGGATCCTTCGAGAGCGACTCGTAATGTATCGTGGCCATCGGGTTGGGCAGTTCACGCAGCCAGTGCGCCATCAGCAGCTCTGACCTGGCAATGGCCTTGCCGATCGTCCCGAGGCTATAGCTGTAAGCGTGGCCGGTCTTGAAATGCTTGAAGTACAGTGCAACTGCGAGGTCCAGTGGATTACGCCGACAAAAGACAATCGGTACTTCCGGGTGCAGTAGTGACAGGTAGCCAATACGTCGCAGGTTTGCCGGCGATGTGTCCGTGACGAAACGGGGCGGGTCACCTGGCCGTGCGCGACGCGCAAAGTCGCGGTAGCGGCGGGCGAGCGGAGAGCCATCCGGACTCTGCCCGGCCCGTCGGCGCAGGTCGTCTGCAAGATCAGCGATGTTCCTGGAGGTATCGAGGTCGGAAACGAAGCGGCGCACGAACGCCAGCTCGCCACCGGGCAGAATGCTGTGATCTGTTGCCAGCAGCGATTCAACAAGGCTCTTCCCGGAGCGGGGCAGCCCTGCAATGATGATGGCCGGGCAGCTTTCAGGGGTTTGTATTTCACCCTGCAGAGCGGAAAAGTATCGCCGGTTTATCGCAAGTGTAGAGGCCGGTACCGTGTACTGTCGCTGTTTTGCACTGAAGCCATCACCCACAATGTGATTGGCGCGACGATAGAACGTGAACCCGACGTCGTCTCGACCTGCATCCACGGAAATTTGTCCGAGTAAAAAACAGGCACGGGCGCGATCCATCTCGCTCCGCGACCCATTCAAAGCGACTGCGAGAATGCGCGCAGCGTCCCGGCTGTCGGGGTGGACCGCTTCAAAGTTCAGCAGCCCGCGATAGGCATCCAGTAGCGAGGGGCTTATTCTGAGTGCCTGCTGGAAATGATAAACGGCCTGCTGCGCCTGACCCGCACGGGTCCGGGCATGCCCGGCGTAAAGGTGCAGCCGGGCATTCTCCTTGAATTGCTCAAGGCCCTGGAGGTAGATCGACAGCGCCTCATCGTCACGCTGCAGACCCTCCAGTGCCTTACCGCACAGTGCCCAGACAACGGGGGCTGCGACACGATCAGCCGTTAGCATCTCCCGACTGCGTTCCAGGGCGGCACTGAAGCGCTTCTGTTGAATATCCGCCTGCAGGGCCTCGAGGGCTGCTTGCTGTTCTTCTGTCCGCCCCGCCGCCGTCATGCCTGATCAAACGCCGCTTTTTGATAAGTATCGCATTACGTTAGCATACTAAGGGGCGTTCACGGCATCCCGGATATTGTTGTTACGACCTGGGTGCAGAGACGTCAGATGTCGTCATCCCCCTCCACATCATCCGTTGTTTTTCTTCTGTGCCTCTTCCATACCGCGAAGGAATTCACCCATCTTGCGGCCTGCCTCCTCGGGCGACATCTCTTCATAGCCCTCAAACTGCGTTCCCATGTTTTCCATGCGCTCTGCCATATTCCGCGAGGCGCGTTCGCCCGCCGTGTTGGACAGAATCATCAGAACAGCCAGGATTCCGAACACCGTGGTGGCGAGCTTGCGCGAGCGTCCATGAACCTGAACGCTGGCCTCGATCATAAGGAAAGCGCCCCAGGCAATGGCGAGAATATTCCCGACATACGGGACGATGGAGACGATACCGACAATGGGATAGATTGCGGCCACGGATGACTGGCAGCGAAAGGCCGTTTCGTAGTTTTCATCCGAGCCCATGAGCTTCCAGATCACGAACAGAATGGCGGCACCGATAAAGGCGCCGATCACAGCGGCGATTGGCGTAAAAATGAGGGCAGCAAAGAAGCCGCCGGCGACGACCCCCGTGGTGGCCCCGAACAATGCCCAGACGGCAGAGATAACGCCCAGCACAGCGGCCATGATCGCAATGAAAACCATCGGCTCCACATAACCGCCACTGCGGGGCATTTGTTGGAAATAGCCGCGGGGATCCATGATCACCCACTTGACCTTGCCGATAATCACATCGGGGTTGAAGGCTGTGTTCTCGCTCATGGACGTCTCCTTGTGTTGTCCGGGAAGAGTATTGTCGGGCCAGGCCCGCAACTGTGCTGTGCCGGCTGTAAGTTTTCTTCGCACCCTGTTCTGGGCCGGTTTGCGCACTGCGGACAATGCCGGTAATGTCCCGCTCCCCGTCGAATTTGGTTCCAGGTACTGCATTGATCGCCACGGACGCCAGCGAGTCAACCCGGCACCGGTCTGCCTTTGCCGAGCCTTTGTACCGACGGTACTTTGTCTCCAGCTGTTTTTCCACATTCGCCGGCTGGCTCCTGCGGTTCCTGCTTGGCTGGAGTGCCTGGGACCTCACCGAATCTGCGTTCTGGGTGGGCGTGGTAGCCAGCCTCATGTTACTGCCCACCTTTGTTCTTTCGCCGATTTTCGGCATCGTTTCTGACAGAATCAATCCGCGCAATGGATTACTGGTGACGCTGGCGTGCCAGGCCGCGATCGCAGCGGTCACGGCGCTGACGCTGGCGCTGGGGTTATTTTCTCTGACTGCGCTGGTTTGTCTGGCCGTGGTGCTCGGCGCAACCACCGCAGCACACACCCCGATTCGCCTGGCATTGATTCCGCGTCTGGTCACCCGGAATGCGTTGCCCAGTGCAATTGGCTATTCGGCGATTGTCTTCAATACCTCGAGAATACTCGGGCCGGCAGCCGGGGCAGGGCTCCTCACCGTGGTTTCGGTGGCGTGGGCGTTTCTCGCCTCCAGCCTGCTTTTTCTTCTGGCGCTACCGGTCATGTTCTCGCTACGCGTGAGGCAGGAAACGCGTGGCAGTGCGTCGCGCTCCATGCGCGTTGAACTCGCGGCGGGTTTACGCTACGCGAGACAACATCGGGGTATTCGCCTGATTCTCGCCTTCACACTGATCAACGGCATGCTGGGACGCACGGCGATTGAGCTGCTGCCGGCGCTGTCCGGCAAGCTGCTGAGTGGCGACGCGTCTACGCTTGCCGTCCTGACTGCCTGCGCAGGCGTGGGTTCGATCGTTGGCGGTCTTATCATCTCCAGGCAGAGCGGAAACGAGATGCGGCTGCTGTCTATTGTGATAGGCAGCCTGTTGGCGGGCGCACTTGCCCTGATGCTTATCTACTTTCTGCCGCAGCCGATTGCCGTTGGCGGTCTTGTGATGGCAATCGGCATGATCACGACCATGGTAGGCACGGGGTGTCAGGCGCTGGCACAGCTGCGGGTGGACGACAGCTTCCGCGGCCGTGTGCTCAGTCTATGGACGGTGCTGGCGATGGGCACACCCGCGGTCGGGGCTTTCGTGCTGGGCGCGCTGGCGGACGCCTTTGGCTTCGCTGTATCACTGCTTGGCTTTGGCGCCTTTGGACTGCTGGCCACTGCGCTGATCTCGCGCAAGCGGCGCTGGCTGATGCAGACAGAGCGCCGCGACGCAGATAACGTCACCGGCTCAGTGTAGCGCCCGGCTGGGGGCCGCACGCTCACTCTTACCCTCGGGAAACAGGTAGTCAAGTGACAGGCACTCGGCCGCGAGTTCGCGGGTGCCTTCCATCGTCGTGGAAACGAAATGTGCACACTGGGCTTCGCTGAGACCTGCCCCCATCGGCAGCGTACCCGCTATCACCAGCTGCGGTGTTGCGTCATCCACGATATCGAGGAAAACCTTCAGCGTCGGGTAATTCATGTTGAGTCGGCCGAGGTCTGCGCAGACTGCGAGCATGGCCATGGGGCGTATTTCCAGCTCCGTGGTGAACAGAATGCCCCAGTGCTCGAGGAAAATCCGGCTATCTATCACGCCGTCCACCGACTGTAGGGCAGCGAGGTGCAGGCCCTCACAATCGCCGCAGTGATCGAAGGTCACGTGAGAGTCTGCAAGCCATTTTTCCAGCTGCTTGCGGTCGGGTTTCTTCAGGCCTGTCATGGGGATCGCCGGTGCGAAGTGCATATTTCCCTATCATACTGCAATCCACGCTTCTATTTCGAGCAAGGGCGCGTCGTCGTTGTCCGGGAATACTTGAGCGACAGCAAAACATACTGTATGTTCAAAATTGTATGTGAAATCGACATGAGGCATTACCGTGACCGACCTGACGCAATTTCGCGCGGAGACGCGAGAGTGGCTTGCGCACAACTGCCCGACGACAATGCGCGAGCCTGTGCAGAGCTTTGAAGACTACTATATGGGCGGACGCAACCCGGAGGTTGCTCACCCGGATCAGCGGCTCTGGTGTGAGCGCATGGCCGAGCGTGGCTGGACGGTTCCCCACTGGCCGCGCGAGTACGGTGGCGGTGGTCTGGATGTGGATGAACAGCGCGTGCTCCGGGAAGAAATGGCCCGCATCGGCGCACGTCGTCCGCTCGACAGTTTCGGGATTTCGATGCTCGGTCCTGCGCTTCTCAAGTTCGGCAACGAGGAGCAGAAGCTGGAACACCTGCCGCCCATCTGCCGCGGAGAAATCCGCTGGTGCCAGGGCTATTCCGAACCGAATGCCGGATCTGACCTGGCCAGCCTGCAGACCCGCGCCGAAGATCGCGGTGATCACTACATTATCAACGGCCAGAAAGTCTGGACGTCCTACGCCGACAAGGCTGACTGGATATTCTGCCTGGTGCGCACCGACAACAGCGGGTCCAAGCACGAAGGCATCAGTTTTGTCCTCTTCGACATGGCGTCATCCGGTGTGACCACGCGCCCGATTCGCCTGATCAGCGGTTCCTCTCCTTTTTGCGAAACCTTTTTCGATGACGTGCGCGCGGAAAAGAAAAACCGGGTTGGCGAGGAAGGCAAGGGCTGGGCGATCGCAAAATACCTGCTGACCCATGAGCGGGAAATGATTTCCGGCTTCGGCGCCAGCAGTGGCCCTTCACTGAGTAAAAAGGCGCTCGATACAGTCGGGAAAGATTCGGATGGTCGGCTCGACAACAGCGCACTGCGCCAGTCCATCGCCCAGTACCAGCTCGACACCCGCTGTTTTGCCGCCACGATGGCCCGGGTTGGCGATGAGATGAAAGCCGGCCAGGGACTGGGCGCTGCGTCATCGATCTTCAAGTACTACGGCACGGAACTGAACAAGCGTCGCAACGAGCTTAACGTGGCGGTCGGTGGTGAGAGCGCCCTGGGCTGGGATGGCGCTGCTTATCACGACGGCGAGGCTGCACGCAGCTGGCTGCGCTCCAAGGGCAACTCCATTGAAGGGGGCACCAGCGAGGTGCAGCTGAACATTGTCGCCAAGCGCGTGCTTGGCCTGCCGGACGCGTGAGCACTGGCGAGCAGCGGAGGAAATCATGCTGGTATTGAATGAAGATCAGGTAATGCTCAAGGATGCCGCCGCCGGCTTTCTCGCAGACAGGGCAACCGTGGCTCACCTGCGCAAACTGCGCGACAGCGAGGACGACACCGGATTCGACCCCGCTGTGTGGCGGGAAATGGCCGA
Source organism: Chromatocurvus sp. (assembly GCA_046260765.1). Classification (GTDB taxonomy): domain Bacteria; phylum Pseudomonadota; class Gammaproteobacteria; order Pseudomonadales; family Halieaceae; genus Chromatocurvus. The sequence continues at coordinate 1,577 of JBHEOO010000030.1, read as the reverse complement.
AATGGGTTGGGCAGGCATCGCCATCCCGGAGGGCTATGGCGGTCTCGGTTATGGCTACACTGGCTTTGGTCTGGTGCTGGAGCAGGCGGGGCGCAATCTCAGCGCCTCGCCCCTGGAGTCGAGCGTGCTGGTAGCCGCCACGACGCTTGCGCAACTTGGCACCGAGGCACAGAAGGAGCAGTGGCTGCCGGCAATTGCCAGTGGTGAGAAAATTCTCACCCTGGCGCTGCAGGAGACCGCGCATCATGCCCCCCTGCGCACGGCAATGCGCGCCACTCGCGACGGCGATCGCTTCGTTCTCGAGGGCAGCAAATGCCTCGTGACCGATGCGCATGTCGCTGACGCCTTTGTCGTGATCGCCCGCAGCGAAGGCCGGCCCGGTGCGGAACACGGTCTGAGTGCCTTCCTGGTAGAGGCCGACGCGCCGGGAGTGCATGTGGAGCGCCGTCACCTGGTTGATTCGCGCAACGTCGGGGTCGTGACCCTGCACGACGTGCATGTGCAAGAGGACAACGTTATCGGCGAGATCGGGGCCGCCTGGTCGGGACTGTCGCGTACCCTGGACATTGCCGCCATCGGCCTGTCGGCGATGCTGCTCGGGGTCGCCACAGAAGCCTTCGAGCGAACCGTCACCTACCTGGGTGAGCGCAAGCAGTTCGGCCGTGTCATTGGGTCGTTCCAGGGCCTGCAACACCGCGCTGCGCACCTGTTTGCAGAGCTCGAACTGGCACGCTCTATTGTGCTGCAGGCACTGCAGGCAATCGACGCCGAAGACCCGGAGCTTCCCGTCCTAGCGAGTGCGGCCAAGGCCAAGCTGTGCGAGGTGGCGACGCTCGCAACCAATGAGGGAATTCAGATGCATGGGGGCATTGGCATGACGGACGAGCACGAGATCGGCTTTTTCATCAAGCGTGCACGCGTGCTTCAACACCAGTTCGGTGACTACAATTACCATATTGATCGCTTTGCGCGCCTGAACGGTTTCTGATGGCAATGCATCCGCAGCTGGTCGCCTTCGAGGAGGAGGTCTCACACCTCACAGCGCCGGGGCAGCCCTTTGAACTGAATAGTGTCCAGGTCGATGGCATCGACTACCGCAACTACGCTGCAATGCCCGTCAACATGGGGCAGTATTTCCAGCTCATGCGCCGTCACGCCGGGAAAGAGTTCGCCGTTTACGAGGGTGAGCGACTGACCTATGCGCAGGCCTGGTCACAGTCAGCGGCGCTCGCCGCGGCGCTGCTAGAGGATTACCGGGTGATGCCGGGCGATCGCGTGGCGATTCTCAGCCGCAATAATCCCGAGTGGATGATCACCTTCATTGCGGTGCTGTCGATCGGGGCGGTTGCCGTGCCCATGAATGCCTGGTGGACTACAGAAGAGCTGGAATATGGGCTTCGCGATAGCGGTGCCCGTCTTGTGGTCGCCGACCGCGCTCGCGTCGAGCGACTGATGCCGCTGGTGCGGCCGCTGGAGCTGCAACTGATAGGCATCGATGACTGCAGTGGACTCGATGCCTCGTCCACCGCCTTTGCCGAAGTTATCGCCGCGCACGCCGGCGCGGCAATGCCTGACGT
>JBHEOO010000003.1:276-118870 GCA_046260765.1 Chromatocurvus sp. | reverse complement strand
TCGCAATATTGGCCCCACCCGCGGCGGTCGCGTAACGGCTGTCGGCGGAACGGTGGCTGAACAGGGTACTTTTTATATGGGTGCTTCCGGTGGCGGCGTCTGGAAAAGTACCGACTACGGCATGACCTGGAACAATGTCTCTGATGGTTTCTTTGCCTCGCCGTCAATTGGTGCCATCTCGGTATCACAGACAGACCCGAACGTTCTTTTCGTAGGCACCGGCTCCGAGGGCCTGCGCAGTAACGTGATCCCCGGCAAGGGCATCTACAAATCTATTGACGGCGGGCGCAACTGGGTACACGTGGGGCTGGAGAAAACCGCCCATATCGGTGCGGTGGAGATTGATCCGCGCAGCAACAATACGGTGTGGGTCGCTGCGATTGGCAACGCCTTTGCGCCTAACGAAGAACGCGGTGTCTACAAGACGACCGACGGTGGCCGTAACTGGGAGCGTGTTCTTCACGTGTCCGACCGGGTAGGTTTTGCCGACGTGGAGCTGCTACCGGGCAATCCTGACGTGGTGTTCGCCACCGCCTGGAGAGCTGAGCGCAAGCCCTGGACCATTATCAGCGGGGGTGAGCAGGAAGAAGGTGGTCTGTACAAGTCCGATGATGGCGGGGCCAGCTGGCGGCGTGTCGACAAGGGGCTGCCCCAGGGTCTGATCGGCAGGTTAGATTTGGCTGTCTCACCTGACGATTCGCGCATTGTTTACCTGATGGTTGAAGCCCCTGGCGACGAGGGTGGTCTTTATCGCTCAGAGGATCAGGGTGAGAGTTTCACGCAGGTGTCCAGTAAATCGGTATTGCGTTCGCGGCCGTTCTACTTCGGAACGATAGAAGCCAATCCGCACGATGCTGACGAGGTCCATGTGATGTCGGTGCGTCATTCTCGCTCACGCGATGGGGGCGAGACGTGGGAACTGCTGCCAACGCCCCACGGTGACAATCATGATCTGTGGTTCAACCCGGAAGAACGTGGCCTGTTTATCCAGGCCAATGACGGCGGAGCTAATGTTACCCACAACGATGGGGAGAGCTGGTCCACGCAGTTCAACCAGCCCACCGTGGAGGTTTATCAGGTTGAAGTAGATGACCAGTATCCCTACTGGCTTTACGCAGGACAGCAGGACAACGGTTCGACAATTGCGGTACCGAGTCGCGCGCCGTATTCCGTGCAGAACCCGATCAACTGGTTGATCGAGACGGGCGGCTGCGAGACCGGACCGGCCGTACCCAAGCCTGGCAATCACAATATTGTCTATGCCAACTGCAAAGGTCGCTTTGGCGTCTTCGACAAGCGAACGGGCACGGAGCGCAGCTACTACGTGGGCGCGACCAACATGTACGGCCAGAATCCGAAGGATTTGCGTTATCGCTTTCAGCGCGTGTCGCCCATTCATGTGTCTCCCCACGACCCGGATACGGTTTATCATGCCTCGCAGTTCGTGCACCGCACCCGTGACGATGGCGTGACATGGGAGACCATTTCACCGGATCTGACTGCCTTTGAGGCGGACAAGCAGGTGATTTCCGGCAGTCCGATCACCCGCGATGTCACGGGCGAAGAGTTTTACAGCACTATTTATTCGCTGCGGGAATCGCCGATTGAGCCCGGACTTATCTGGGTGGGGGCGAATGACGGGCCGGTACACGTAACCCGGGACAATGGCGACAGCTGGCAGAACGTTACGCCGCGGAGTCTTCCTTCCGGTGGCCGCATCGACTCGGTGGAGCCCTCGCCGCACGACCCGGCGGTAGCCTATATCACGTCCCTGCGTTACCAGCTTGGCGATCCCAAGCCCTATATCTATCGCACGGCTGACTTCGGCAAGAGCTGGACCCTGCTGAGTGATGGCAACGGTATTCCCGCCGATTACCCTGTCCGTGTTGTGCGCGCTGATCCGCTGCGACCGGGTCTGCTGTATGCCGGCACCGAATTCGGACTGTTTGTCTCGTTCGACGATGGCGGCAGCTGGCAGTCCTTCCAGCAGAACGTGCCCATAACCCCCATCACCGATATCAAGCGGCATCGCGGTGATCTGGTGCTGTCAACGATGGGACGCGGCTTCTGGGTGCTCGATCAGGTCAGCGTGCTCAGCCAGGAACCGTTGCCTGGGGCCGGCGACGCGTCTGTGCTGTTCGCTTCGAAGGAAACCGTGCGCTACCGACAGAACATGCGTGGCTACGATCCTGAAGCCATTCCCCAGTATCCGGAACCCGCGGCGATCATCGACTATCAGCTGCCAGAGGGTTATTCCGGCGCTGTGCAGGTTGAGGTCGTCGCGGCCGATGGCAGTGTGGTAAACGCGTTCCGTAGCGAGGAGGAGGCTGACGAGCCTGTCGTTGAAGACAGCATGGCCCTCAACGAAACCCGCGTGCTGTCCACGCCAGAGCTGACGATCAATCCCGGCATCAACCGTTTCCACTGGGATATGCGCCACCGTGGCGCATGGCATGCTGATGAGGACAAGCGCTTCCGCGGCGGTCCATTGGCACGCCCTGGCAGCTATACCGTGCGCCTGCATGCGGGTGAAGACGTCCTGGAGCAGCCGCTCACACTGGTCGTCGATCCGCGGGTTCTGGAGCAGGGCGTGACGCAGGAACACATCGATGCGCAGGTCGCTTTAGAGCTTCGGATTGTTGAACTGCAATCCGCCGCGCGCAAACTGGCCGATGAACTCAAGGCCGAGCGCGGGGAACTCGACGATGGCGCAGCGCGGGCCGAGCAGATTGACGCCGCCCTGGCAGCGCTGGTTATGGCCGAGGGAACCTACATGCAGCCAATGCTGATTGATCAGATCAGCTATCTCGGCTACATGTTGCGCGGCGCTGACCAGGCGCCCGGCACAGACGCGCTGGAACGGTTTGAGGAGCTGGCTGCAGAGCTAGAGGAGATACGCACGCGGGTTCAGTCGTGATGTGCTCACCGGGTCTGGGGTCTAGCGACAGGATCGCTGCTCGTCGCGTGGGCTCGCCCTGGCTGGCAACCCTGCTGTTGGCGCTATGTCTGCCGGTGGGCTTTGCAACAGCCAGTGTCCAGCCTGAAAGTGTCGAGCCCGAAAGTGATGAGCCCGGGCTGCCCACGGTGTTGATCGTGGCCACAGGTGGAACCATCGCTGGGGTGCAGGACGACCCCGACGATCCTGCCCGATACCGGGCGGGCAGTCTGGACGCTGCGCAGATCATTGCCTCCGTGCCGGAACTGGAAAAGCATGCGCGCATTGAAACGCTGCAGTTCAGCAATGTACCAAGCCCCAAGATAACCCCCGAGCAGTGGGTGCAGCTCTCGCGGCAGATCACACAGCGCTTGAAAGATAGCGATGATCTTGTCGGTATTGTGGTGACTCACGGTACGGACCGCCTGGAGGAGACCGCCTTTTTTCTGCACCTGACGGTGCAGTCAAAAAAGCCCGTGGTTGTAGTGGGCGCCCAGCGCCCGGCGACAAATTCGAGTGCGGACGGGCCGGCCAACCTGTTGGCTGCCGTCAAGACAGCGGCAGCAACGGTCTCCCGTGACAAGGGGGTGCTCGTGGTAATGGACGAGCGCATTCTCTCGGCGCGCACAGTGCGCAAGGACTATCCACGCATGGGTGGCTTCATGACCGGTCAGATCGGTCTGGTCGGTGCAGAAGGCCCGGAGTATCTGTTCGCGCCGACCCGCCCGCATACCCACCGTTCAGAGTTTAAGCTAGCCGAGGACACCGTCCTGCCGGCGGTGGATCTCGTCTTTTCCTACTCCGGTGGTGTGGGGCCACAGTATCATGGTGAGCCGCCGGCCGGTGTTGTATTTGCCGCGACGAGTATGCGCTGCGAGGAAATGCTCTCGGCACGGATGCTGGCGCGGAACGGCAGCACGGTCGTAACGGCTTTTCCCACGGGCGAGAGCCTGGGAAGGCTGCGTCCGGTTGAAGAGTCCGCACCGGCGCGCGCGCGGGAAGGCTGCGCTGAACTGGAAGGTGATCCGCGATGGGAGGGGAAGTGGATTCCGTCGCTGCCGGCGCAGCGAATGACGCCGCAAAAGGCGCGTATTCTGCTGATGTTGGCTCTGGAAAAGACGCGCGACCGCGGCGAGCTGGAACGGATTTTCACCCGCTACTGATCGATGGGAGCAATAAGATTGCGGGGCTGTGCCCGGCTCCGCGATCTGATTCTTCTTCTTACCCGCTCTTGAGAACCTGCTGGTAATCCTCGCTTACACGGCTCAGCCGCTCCTGCACCACGGGCCAGAAATCTGCGTGCGTGAATACGTTGAAGGTGCCGTCGGCCATGGCGTCCAACGCACGTTCTACAAGCTCCTGCACCGGTATGCCTTCCTCTTCAATCAGCTTCGCAATGGCATTCATTCCGCCAACGGACGCTTCCGCTTTCGCGTTGTCCGGGTGGTTGCGTCCGCTGTGGGCAATACGGGTTTTTACCCAGGCGGGGCAGAGCACCGCCACGCCCACGTTGGAGCTTGCAAGCTCCAGACGCAGGCTCTCAGAGTAGCCCACCACTGCGAATTTGGTGGCGTTATAAGGGCCGAAGCCTGGATTGGCGACATGGCCGGCGAGGGAGGCCGTGTTCATAATGAAGCAGGGCTCATTGAGCGCGAGCATCGAGGGCAGAAAATTTTCTACGCCGTAGGCCACGCCGAGCAGATTCACGTTGACGACCCATTGCCAGTCGGCAACCGGCGTCTGGCCCGCGGGTGAAAGCGCACCAACGCCGGCGTTGTTGAACAGGAAGTTGATCTTGCCGAGTCGTTCCAGCGTGTACCGGGCAACGCGCTCGTAAGCGACATGATCACCTACATCAAGGACAACCGTTTCAGCCTCGATACCCGAGGAGCGTAACTCGCCCGCAGCCTGCTCAAGCGCATCCGCCTCGATATCCGCCAGCATCAGCGACATCCCTCGGTTTCCCAGCTCCCGCGCCATGGCAAGGCCTATGCCAGATGCGCCGCCAGTGATAAAGCCGCAAGTGTCCTTGAATGTTTTCATCGTGTTGTAAACCTCATAATTCTGTAGCGCGGCGACTCAGCGCGTTACCAACCCAATACCTTGCGTGCACTCTCGGGCGCGTTATCCCGGATGACATCCAGCGGCCCCGTTACCGCGATCACCAGGTTTTTCGGGTCGAGGTACTTCTGCGCAGCCGCGTTGACATCCTCCAGAGTCAGCGACTTCAGCGCTTCGATCTGTGCCGCATCACCTGCGTAATAGTTGAGATACTGCGGCGACTGATACGCATAGTGCCCAAACAGGCGGTTGTGCGCCAGGCGAAGGCCGATTTTGTGAGCGGTGTCGTAGGAGGCGGGAATGAGACCGTCGATAAAGGTGGTTCGAGCTGCCTCGAATTCTGCCTGGGTAATGCCAGCGTCGCGAAGTTCCCCAATCTCCTGCAATGCCAGTTCGATCCCCTCCGCCAGCGTTTCAGGTCGGCCTCCAAAACGCCATACGTAGGGATTGGGAGCACCTCGACCGGGCTCAATCTCACCATAAAGTGCAGAGGTAATGCCGGTTTCTGCACGTAGCAATCCCATCATACGCGAGGCGAAACCGCCGCCGGCGAGAACATGATGCATGATCTCCAGGGCGGCATGGTCAGCTGGTGGGTTCTCGATGCCGAGATGACCCAACATGACCTGGGCCTGACGCGTGCTCAGCTGCCGGGTATGAACCTGCAGTCCCTGCGGCCCCGGTGGTGTGGCAAACGCAAAAGGCGCGGCGTCGTTCCGGGATGGCAGCGCATTCAGGGCGGCGATGGAGCGCAGTGTGTCGCTGGCCTGTCCGCGATCGACCGCGCCAGATATCACGAGCGCCATACGATCGGCGGTGTAATGCGTGCGATAGTGCGCGCGAACCTCTGCCAGCGTGATGCCGCGAATGGATGCGGCGCTTTCGCGCACACCCATTGGATGATCGTTGCCATAAAGTGCGCCATCGAACAGGGCCCGGGTTGCGTACAGCGCATTGTCATCGGCGCGCTCTGCCGCCAGAGCCAGGCGCTCACGCTCGTCCGCAAACCCCGCTTTGAAATCCGGTGCGGCGAGAAGTTCGCCCACAAGGGAAATCAGTGCCTGAGCCTGATCAGCCGGTGCAAACGCTTCCAGTCGTGTATTGCGACGGTCATGGTGTATCGACAGCGTTGCGCCCATGCGATTAAGGGCATTCTCAATCGCCTCTGCATCCATACCGTTGCTGCCTTTACGCAGCAGCTGGGCAGTCAGCGAGCCAAGGCCGGCCTTGCCCTCCGGGTCTGCAAGACTCGGGGCATCAATCAGTGCAGTGATACGCACCTGGGGCAGAAGGTTTTCGCTAACAACGTAAGCGGAAATGCCGTTGCCCAGCTCAATCCGGAAGTCGCTTTCAGCCGGAAAACGAAAGTCCGTCGCCGGGTATTTAAGTTCTCGATAATCGCGCGTTGGTGCTGCCTGGGCGAACCGCGCTGCTCGCTGCTCCGCCATGAACGGGGGGACGTACCAGGGCTGTCCGGCGATGGCGAGTGGCTCACTGTGGTCGATGTGTCTCGTATCTGTCGCTGCTGCTTTTTTCGTGGCGTTGGCCGCCGTGCCGCCGCTAGCCTGTATGTCGGTCAGACCGACAATGCCGCCATCCTGAAAATCTCGGGTTTCGATGCCCTTGCCAGTCTGTTTCCGTTGCTCGCGGGTCGCTGTGCCCCGCACGACGTCGGCCAGAAAGAATTCATCCACCGGACCGCCAACCGGCCAGTGGCCGGGGCGCACGGTACTCAGGCTGGCGAATTCCAGATCGCTGTCCGTATTCTGCTTTGCTACCTGCTCTTTGCTCTCCCGCTTGAGGTGGCCGACTACCTGCCTGTTCGCCGCAAAATAACGCCGGATGACGCGCTGCAGATCATCCCTGCTCACCGATGCCCAGAGCTCAGGCAAGGCGTTCAGGTGGCTCCAGTCGTAGATTGTTTCCATGGCGCCGATGGTCACCGCGCTGCGGCCGATCTCCTCAAGATTCTGGGCGAGTGTCAGCACAAGGCGGTCCGAGGCTGCCTTTAGTTCCGCATCATCGATCGTGCCCGCAGCGATATCGGCAAGTACGGCGTTGATGCCAGCCTCTACCGCATCCAGCTGTGAGTTGTCTCTGGCCTTTACCTGCATGGCGAAATGCGACGGGTATTTGGAAGTCCACGCCGAGGCGGACGCCTCGGTAGCCAGTCGTTCTTCATCGACCAGACGCGCCGCGAGTTGTCCGCGCGTACCACCGAGCAGTTCAGCCAGCACATCGAACACCGGTGCATCGGTGTGGCCGACGGCAGGCATGGGTACATTGATTGCTACTAGTGGACCTGCTGCCGCGGTGACGGCGAGGCGTTTCTGACCGACAGGCTCCGGTTCGACGGTTCGGAGTCGCGGCGACGGTCGAACGGGCTGCCAGCTGCCAAAGTAGGCCTCTGCCATCTCGTAGACCTGCTCTGCTTCGACTTCACCAACAACCACCAGCACCAGGTTCTGCGGTATAAAATATTTGTAGAAGATTTCCCAGTGGTCCTCGCGCGTAGCCTGTGTCAGGTCGCTGAACCAGTGCGCCCAGCCGTAGGGGTGGGCGTCGTAGGTCATGGAGCGCAGAACCCGGTTGAATTTTCCGTCCGGGTTATTGTCGTAGCGCCGGATCTGGTCGACGACGACTTCCTTTTCCGGCTCGAAATGCCGGAACACCGGGTTCTCCACCCGCGAGCGTTCAGCCCACATGAATAGCTCGAGCTTGTTGGCCGGCAGGTCCACATCGAACTTCATCCAGTCTCGTCCTGTCGACGCTGTGGTGCCGGTGCCTCCCGCAGACTGAATGGCACCGAAATACCATTCGATTTCCGCAAGTTCATTCTGTGCGTCGGCGGCCTCTGCGAGCCTGTTCCGCAAGGCATCGAGCTCAGGGGTGCTGCAGTCGTTTTCCAGTTCTGCGAACACGTCGCGCTGGAGGAGACACTGGCGCTGGCTGTTCTCCTCGTCGGTGACCTGTCTGGCCAGTGTCTCGACTCGCGCTGCGATGGCGCGCTCCTCATCCCAGTTTTTGGTGCCGGCAATATCGTCACCTTTGAACAGGTGATGTTCCAGCATGTGCACCAGGCCCACCGTTCCCGGTCGCTCAGCTGCAATGTCGACCTTGTAAAAGCTGCGTGCGCCGACTCGTCCCGCCGACTCCCGCTCCCAGACCAGCACCGTGACGCCGTTCTCAAGCACTTTTTTCTGGACGTCGATATTGAGTTCAGCGGCGTTTGCACTGGCAGCCAGCAGTAGTGCGCTTAATGCCTGCAGGCTCGATCGGAAAAGGGTCGGCATTGGTTAATAGTCCCTGGCGGGTGAAAAACAGCAAGGAAGGTACCCGATTGATGTGTTTGCTGGCAAGGAAGCCTATTGTGCCAGGATGCGGGCTTTTCCCCCGCCGGCTTGACCGCAGTGCAAAGTCTGGTTTTTGCTCCGGGGCTGATCACTGCACCAATACCCAGCTGTTCGATCCCCTCGGTCGACGATTCTTTATCGGGGCCTCGATCGCTTTTCAGTAGAGGGCGCTGGCGCTCTGGCGCCCGCGGAGCGGGGCGCCTGGATCGCCAGCTGCTGATTCCTGTAGGCGGCATTGTCGGTGACTTCGTCCCCGAACCAGTCCGGCGGCTCAAACGCCAGCGCTGTGGCCTCGCTGGGAAATTCCACCTCGACTACCGCCAGACCCTGGTGCCTGCCACCGTAGACATCCAGTTCAGCAGTCAGCTGTTCGAGCGCAATCTCATGTCGTGTCTTCTCAATGCGCTGACCCCCCGTGTAAGGCCACAGAGTCCGGAACTGCGCTTCAGACAATGCAACCTCGCCCTCTTCGCGCACCGATCCACTGCCGGTCTTTACGGTGAGGGTGTACTGCCCGTCCCGATTACGCAGTCGCACTTCCCGCGCGCTGTTTTCGTTCACCGCCAGGTAGCCCTGCGCTATGAAGCTGGCCGGCCATGTCTCCAGCTGAAACGGCAGTGTGCCCGGATCCACCAGGAATTTCCGCTCGATCTCCTGTGTGGAAGCTGATTCAGTCATCGGCCGGTAGCCTCGCTTCGGCGCGTGATGCGTCCCAGTAGGCTTCGAGGCGCCGTGTCAGCTGCTTCGGCGTTTCGTGAAAAATGCGCTGTCCCGCGGGGAAAGCGCGGCCCTGCAGCTCGGCACGCCGCCTGTCGGAGAGTGCCTGCAAAGCCTGACGATCGCGGTTGGAACCGAAACGCCTGGGCTCTGCCAACAGTGTCTGTTCGAACACCGCCAGGTCGTGGTCATCTCCCAGGTCCTCTCCCAGGTTTTTTATCTCTCCCCGCCAGCTGTCGAGAACAGCGCCCCAGATGGGCCGTAATACCTGCACATGATAGAGATGGTATTTGACGCTCTTGCGCCACTCATGGAAGTTTTCGGTGTTTGGCTTGACTGCCGCTGTTTTCATTGCCTTGCGGCCACGCCGGTAATTTGCCTTCAGGCCCGGCGCCAGAGAGTTGAAACTGTCGCCCACAGGCCAGTTGTGCACCCGTTCCCGGGCCTCTCGCATCGTTCTAGCAAACGTCGCGATCCGTGAATCGAGGTCGACGTCGTTGTCGGCGATTTCCCGCTTTCGCTCTTCCAGCCCGTCGCGCACTTTTTTCAGGCGCTGCCGGTTGCTCTGTTTGGAGAATGTGTCGATTAGCGTGTCGTAGGTTTCGAGCAGCGCCTCTGCATCGCGAATGCCAGACAGGCTGAGGGCAGCGTCGCGGAAGCAGGCGTTCTCCTGTTTGTAGATTTTGCTACTGTCGAGGTCGGCGCGTGCAAGGCGCAGCAGCGCTCGGATCTTTTTGCAGCGCTTGCGCACCTGGTGAACAGTGGTGTGCTGATCGAGGCCGCTATCGTCGATTTCGCCCAGCGCCTTGTCTATCTGCTCCTGCGCCATGCGACGTATACCGTCGCCGGCGGATTCTCCGATGTTGAATTCAAAGGCCATTCAGGAACCTCGTTCATCTCTGTAACCCGGGCCCCGAACCACGCGGCCCGGGAGGGCACCCGTGTGCAATCCGTCCCGAAGCACGGGCACGCCATTGACCAGGACATCACTCACCCCGGTTGCCAGCTGCTGTGGCTGGTCGAAGGTGGCATGGTCGGTAATGGTGTCGGGATCAAAAACCACGATGTCGGCGTAGTAACCCACCTTGAGGCTGCCGCGCTCGCGCAGTTTCAGGTTGGTAGCGGGGAGTGTTGTCAGACGCCTGACGGCCTCCGACAGCGTGATGATTTCTTCTTCCCGAACGTATTTGCCGAGCAGCCGCGCAAAATTTCCGTAGGCTCGTGGATGGGTACTGCTCAACAGAAACACGCCCTCGGGCGCCAGCGATGCCGCATCCGAGCCGAAGCTCATCCAGGGCTGTGCAATCTTCCGGCGGATATTGTCTTCCGACATCATGAAATACACAGTGCCCACCCGGCTGCCATCTTCGATGACCAGGTCGATCATGGTGTCGATGGGCGTTGTTCTGCGTTGCTCGGCGACCTCGGCCAGGGTCTTGCCGGTCAGGGGCTTCAATTCAGGGTTATGGAAGCCGGTAAGCAGGAGATTATCTGCGCCCCCTGCAGAGAGATACAGATTCTCCCAGTCGTCCGACGGCGTTGCGATTTCGGTGCGCAGGCGTTCCCGTATGGCCGGGTCGCGCAGGCGCCTGATCCAGTCTTCCAGGCCGCCCGCCTGGACCCAGGGCGGCATACTGGCGTCGAGTCCGGTGGCGCCCGCAGTGTAGTTATACATGTTGGCGGTAATATCCAGGCCGCGCGCTCTCGCCGCCTCGATACTGCCGATTGCCGCTTGCATCTTGCCCCAGTTCTCTGCGCCCGAAGCCTTCAAATGGTAGATTTCGGCGCCCGTGCCTGCACTTTCTGCAATCTCGATCAGCTCATCCAGCGATTCCAGCAGGCGGTTTCCCTCACTGCGCATGTGAGAAATGTAGCGGCCGCCGTACTCGGCAGCGGCCTGCATCAGAGCGATGAGTTCATCGGTACCGGCGTAGAAGGCCGGGGCGTAGATGAGTGATGAGCCCACGCCCAGCGCGCCCTCGCGCATCGCTTCACGCACCAGCTCCTGCATCGTCACCAGCTGCTCCGGCGTGGGGTCGACATCGTCTTCCCCGAGCACGTGCATGCGCACGGTGGTGGCGCCGATAAATGACGCGACGTTGGGCGAGATTCCTCTGCCTGTGAGGGAGTCGAGGTACTCGCCGAGCGTGGTCCATGCAATGTCAAAGCGAATGTCGCCCTGCTGCGCCAGCATGTCCGCTTTCAGGTCGTCGTTCAGCGGACCCATGGACCAGCCCTCACCGAAAACTTCCAGCGTGATGCCCTGGCGGATATCGCTGAGGGAGCGTCCGTCTTCAATCAGCGATTCATTGGCCCAGCTGAGCATGTTGATAAAGCCCGGTGCCACCGCTTTGCCAGTGGCATCAAGCCTTTCATCCGCGGTACCGAGCTCTGTGCCGATGGCGGCGATGCGGTCATTGCGAATGGCAACGTCTGTCTCGATGGGTTCGCCGCCGCTGCCGTCATACACAGTGCCACCCGCGATGATGAGGTCAAAGTGAGGTGCATTGTCTGCCGGAGTTTCGGCGGCTTTGCCAGCGCCGCTATCGGTCGCGCGTTCGGTACAGGCAGAAACCGTGACAGCGACGAGTAGCGCAACCCACAGCTGCCGACAAAGAAGAAACCTCATCTGCTTGTTACCAGGCGATACCGTAATCGTCGCCGTAGTCACTGGCGCCGCCCTGCATGACACCCTCCCTGTGGTCGAACCAGATTGCCGTGGTCGGGTTGTAGACACGCTCGACCAGCTCCACGTCATAGCCCATCTCGGCCAGCTTCTCGCGCGTGTACGGTGACACGAGCGGCGTCACCTGCAGCCGTCCAGGCTGTGCCTGATGGGCGCCAAAGGAACTCTGCATCTGGTAGCTCTGGATATGGCCCTTGCCTTCAGCGGCCTTCTGCACGTGCATGTCCCATTCCACCATATTAAGGAAGAACTGCAGCAGATTCTGGTCCTGGCTATCGCCACCCTGTACGGAGAAGGCCATCAGCGGCTTGTCGTCTTTCATGGCGAGGCTGGGTGTCAGGGTAACCCGAGGGCGCTTGCCAGGTGCGACGACGTTATAGGGGTTTAGCGCTTCGTCGAGCACAAAGCTCTGCATACGCTGGCTCAGGCCAACGCCCGTGTTTCCGGCAACAAAAGCAGGAATCCAGCCGCCAGAGGGGGTAACAGAAACTACCCAGCCATCGGCGTCAGCGGCCTGAATGGATGTGGTGCCGGCGAGAAAGCCTTCATCATGGCTGCGTGTGCTGGCCTGCTGAAAGCCATCAACGCCCTCGGCTTCGGCATCAGGAGGAACGGGCTGCCACTGTTCTCGCAGTTCGCTGAAGGGGTTCGTCTTGCCCATAAATACGTAGGGGTCGCCAGGCTTCAGATCCGTCAGGTTGCGGTCGTTCTGGATCAATTTGCGGCGCTCGGCGGCGTATTCCTTGGACAGCAGGCCGGCAATCGGCTCTTCCGGCGGGAAGGCGGGGTCCCCGTAATAAAAATCGCGGTCCGCATAGGCCAGGTTCATCGCCTGGTACAGGGTGTGGATATAGCGTTGTGAGTTGTAGCCCATGTCCTTCAGGTCATAGCCCTCGAGAATATTGAGGGCCTGCAGCAGTACCGGACCCTGGGTCCAGGTGGTCAGCTTGTAGACATCCACGCCGCGATAGTTCGTGGCGACCGGCTTCTCTATTTTTACCTCCCAGTTGGCGAGATCTTCTTTTTGAAAGAGGCCGCCATATTCCTGGCTGGCGCGGACGATCTCGTCAGCAATATCGCCGCGATAGAAGCGCTCATAGGCCGCATAGATGGCTTCCTTGCGCGTTTTGCCAGCGGCGAGGGCTTCGGCTTCAGCGTCCACCAGTTTCTGCAGAGTGGCGTGAAGGTCGGGCTGTCGGAAAATCTCGCCGGGGCGTGGCGCCGCAGGTGCCTCGGGATTATCCGCGTCGTAATTTGGCAGGAACACCCGCTGTGAATCGGGCCACTGCTCTATGATGTTGCGGCGTCTTTCAATGTTCGCCGCCTGGGAAGCCTCCATCGGATAGCCCTCGGCCAGCTGCATAGCAGGCTCAAGCACGTCCGCGAGGCTCAGTCGCCCATATTCAGCGACCATTGTCATCAGGCCGCCAGGGGTGCCGGGTGTGGTTGCAGCCAGCGGGCCATATTCGGGTGGGTAGAGCATTCCCTTGTTCCGGAAAAACGCAGGTGTTGCGCCGCTCGGGGCGACACCAAGGGCATTGATGCCCAGCACTTCACCGGTTTCCGGGTTATAGATAAGCGCCTGCGTCTCGCCGCCCCAGCTCAATACATCCCACATGGTAGAGGTTACTGCAAGCATGGCCGCGGCGGCATCTACAGCATTACCGCCACGCTGGAAGGTCATGGCACCAGCGCTCGCGCCCTGGGGTTTGCCGGTGATCGCCATCCAGTGTTTACCCAGCAGAACGGGTCTGCCGGTATCCTGGGCATTGGTCGGTGCGCTGTTCATCAGCCAGGAAGCCGCAACGACAACTGGCAGGAATTTCCAGATACGGCGCCGCGATGGGCCTTGTGTTTTTAGCATGGTGTCCCCTCTATCAGTCTGGGCGGTCCGCCCGCGCTGCACGGCTGACCGCAGAATTTGCCAGAGGGATCATAACAGATGGACAGCGCGTGTCTCCGGGCAACATAGGCTTGCCCCTGTCACCCGTTGGTCACGGCGTCGGCCAGTTCCTGCTCAAGTCGCTGTGCGGATGAAGCGCGGGGTCGGGTGAATCGCGCCAGCCCGAGGTAGACCACCGGTGTCAGATACAGCGTGAACAGCGCGGTAATCCCGAGCCCGCCGACCACCACCCATCCTACTGACATGCGTGCCTCTGCGCCTGGTCCAAAGGCAAATACCAGGGGCAGTGCGCCAAGGACGGTCGAAACCAGCGTCATGACGATGGGACGAAAACGCACGCTGGACGCCTCGGCAACGGCCTCCAGGATACCGAGACCCTCGTCGCGGAGCTGGTCCGCAAATTCCACCACGAGAATCCCGTTCTTGGCGATCAGCCCGATCAGCATGACCAGGCCTACCTGGGAGTAGATGTTCAGGGACGTGCCGGTAACAAACAGCGAGAAGACGGCAGCCGCCAGCCCGAAGGGCACGATGGTCATGATGACCAGTGCACTGGTCAGGCTCTCGAACTGGGCCACGAGCACCAGGAAAACGATGAGCAGGGCAAAGCCATAAGTGATCAGCGTATCGCGCCTCGCATCGTCCAGTGCGGCAGCCTCGCCCTGGTTGATCAGCTCAATGCCCGGTGGCAGCACTTCTTCCGCCAGGCTGCGCAATTCGTCTACCACGGTCTGCGGCGCCACCCCCTGGTTGACGTCGACGTCAACCCGGATCGACCGTCGCTGCGACTGCCGGTCGAGCTGGTCGGCAATACCTTCCTCTACCAGGGTAACCATGCTGGAGAGGGGAATCAGCGAGCCGTTGCCTGCGCGCACGTAGAGGTTGGCGAGGTCGGTCGGGGCCTTCACGGACCCCGCACCCGACTCGAGCATGATGGGTACCGATTCGTCCTCGACGCTGAGGCTGATGACATTGAGGCCGCCGACCATGGCGCGCAATGTCTGGGCGATCGATTCCAGAGGGATGTCCAGTTCACTGGCGCGGCGACGGTCAATGCGTACCGAGAGCTGGGGCTGTGATGTCTGGTAGGAGATCCGGGTTCCGGCCACGCTGGCCAGCCGCTCATCGATTGCCGCGGTATAAGTCTTTGCCGCATCGAAGATGCGGTCGTAATCATTGCCCACCAGGGCAACCCTGAGGCCACCGGAGGCCCCTCTGAGGTTCAGGCTGTTGCGGCTGAAGACACGGGCACCGCCGGGAATATCGTCGAGCATTGGCTGTATTTCCGCCGCGATGTCCTGCTGGCTTCGGCTGCGATTCTCCCAGGGCACAAGGGGGGCGCTGATCAGTACAATATTCGGATCGTAGCGGCCGACGACGGTGTAGACGGACTGAATTTCGCCTGTCGCCAGCATCGGCAACAGAATCTCCTCGAAGCGATCTGCCTGTCTTCCCGTGAAAGGCAGGCCCGTGCCGTCGGGCCCGCGTGAGAAAATGTTCAGTTCGCCCCGGTCCTCCGTTGGCAGGAGCTCCTGATCGAGCTGCTGATACAGCGATGTCGCACCCCCGGCAATCAGCACGCAGGTGGCAAACGCGAGGAAAGGATGGGCGAGGATGGCGCCGAGCGATCGCACGTAGCCGCGCTGGATAACAGCGCCGAAGCGGTGCAGCTGGCGGTCGACAGCGGACAGGCGATTGCTGTCCTTGCTTCCCAGCTTCGCCATTGCCGCCGGTACCAGTGACAGTGCGACAAAGGACGAAATGGCCACGGACACTGCGAGAACAAAGCCGAATTCGCGGAACAGACGACCCGACGTGCCAGGCAGGAAGGCAATGGGAACGAAAACCGCGACCAGCACGGCGGTTGTTGCGATCACCGCAAAAAACACCTGGCGCGTGCCCAGAACCGCAGCGGCACTGTCGCCGAGGCCCTGGCGCTGTCGGCGCTGGATATTCTCCAGCACGACAATCGCATCATCCACAATCAGTCCCGTGGCGAGCACCAGCGCCAGCAGGGTGAGAATGTTGATCGAGAAGCCGAGCATCCAGATGCAGGCGATAGTGCCCAGCAAAGAGACAGGGATGGCGACCGCGGGCACCAGCGTCAGCCGCATTGAACCGGAGAATACGCGTATCGTGCCGATCACCACGAGTATGGCAAGCAACAGGCTGGTCAGCACCTCCTTGACGGCGCCGCGAATGAAAATGGCGTTGTCTGAAATCTTTACCAGCTCGATGTCGCCGAAACGCTCGTTCACCCGGGCAATCGCCCGGTCCACGCCGGCGGCGATTTCGATGGTGTTCGATCCGGCCTGACGCACCACGCTGATACCGATCACGCGCTGTCCGTTCAGACGGACAAATGAGTCGGCTTCGGCTGGCCCGAAGGCGACGCTGGCGACATCGCCGACGCGTACGTTGCCGGTGAGCACGATGTTCTCTATCTCTGACTCGCGGATGGCACGGGCGTCGGCGCGGACCAGTAGCTGCTGGTCGCCGGTGCGGAAACTGCCCGCGGGCACATCGAGAGGAACGCCGCGCAGAACCTCGGCAACATCGGGAATTGTCAGACCGTAGCTGGTGAGGCGGAGTGGATCGAGGTTGATTCTGAGAACGCGCTGGCGAACGCCGAACAGCGGGACGTCGGCGACGCCGGGAAGCGAGATGAAGGTGGGAACAATATCCTGCTCGACGATCCGTGCCAGCGCTTCCTCGCTGTAGCGATTGCTGACCACGGCGATGCGCACAATCTCCTCGGCGTCCTCATCCGCCTTGTAGACCGCAAGCTGCTCCACATCCTCCGGCAGTTCTCTGCTCACCCGGCTGACGGCCTCGCGTACGTCGGCGGCGGCGCGGTCGACATCATCACCCGGCTGAAACTCGACGCGGATGCGCGCGCTGTTCTCCTCGCTGGATGAATTGATGTCGCGTACACCAGAAACGCGAGCCACAGCGCCCTCCAGCAGGCTGGTGACCTCCGAATCCATTGTTTCGGGGGAGGCACCCGGCAGTTGTGCACGCACATTGATGATCGGGCGATCGACATCCGGCAGTTCGCGTACCTCAACCGCCAGCAGCGCGCCCACTCCGGCAATGACAATCAGCAGGTTGATGACCGCAACCAGCCAGGGACGCCGCACGCCGAGCGCCGGCAGATCAGTCTGGCCTGGGGATCCGTTCGTGTCGTTCATGTCAGGATTCTGACCGGGATGCAGGCTCGTCACGCGCATCCCGGGCCACAGCACGCGCATCGATAACACGAAGTGCAATGCCCTCGCGCATGGACTGTACGCCCTCGCCGATGACCATGTCCCCCTGGGCAAGATCTCCCTCGATAAGGATGCGGCCGTCGACACGCTCCACCAGGCGCACCGACACGCGTCGTGCCTTGTCGTCCTCTGCCACCCACACAAAGGCGCCGTTTGCGCCCCACTGTACCGCGACCTCCGAGACGGCGGGGAAGCGTCCACGATCCAGCAACAGGGCAACGCGGAAACTCATCCCCGGGCGCAGCTCGTCGCCCTCGTTGGGCACGCGAGCGCGTACACGGAAGGCGCGGGATACCGGGTTGATCCGCGAATCCACCTCAATGACTTCACCCTGCACCGTGCTATTGCTGTCTCGCCAGGTGGTGACGTCCACTGGATCGTTCACGGCAAGCTGCCCCACAAAAGACTCCGGAGCGTCAAACGTTACCTGCAGCGCACTGCGGTCATCCAGTGTGGTAATGACCGATGTGGTGTCGACGCGGTCGCCGACCTCCACATCCGTGATGCCCACGTGACCGGAGAACGGTGCGTTGATGAAACGTCGCTCCAGTGCGACCTGTGCGAGATCGCGCTCGATGCGCGCCGTCTCGAGTGCCGTGCGCGCGGTGTCTACGGTGGTTTCGGGGACCGTCAGATCGACGCTGCGGTTGGCGCGGTCATAACGGTCGAATAGCCGCCGGGTTTCCTCAAGCCTCACGCTGGCCAGTTCCAGTGCCAGCTTCTGGTTCCGGGACTCGAGCTCCAGCAGGGTATCGCCGCGTTCCACGAAGTCACCGGGTTTGAAATGCACGGCGACGACTTCGCCCGCGGCCTCCGGAAACAGTGAAATACTTTTTAAGGCCTCGGATGTACCCACAGCCTCCAACCGGGTGGTCAGGTTCTGGTAGGACAACGGCGCCGCCGCTACCGGCACCGATCGCGAACGCTTGGGGGCATTATTGTCACCCGTCGCGGCCTTCTCGCCGCAGGCAACAATGCTAAGAAGCAGCACCACGGCAGTGTGGCGGAAGAGGCATCTACTATGTCGCATGACAGTATTGTGTCCGTTTCGGGTGGCGGGCGACGTATAAGCCCCTGATTAACATATAATGATAACCTCTTACGTTGATATCACCCAGTCGTATCATGAAACCGTCGTATTATGAAACGGAGAGGGAAAAGTCATCCGCGTCAAGATGAAAGGGAAAGTGCGCCCGGTGAGCCGTCAATGCCTCTGCGTCAAAGGTCACACGGCGTGTTTCCGCACCCTCTTTCAGCTCGGCGAGGTGATTGCCATGTGCATCGAGGGCGAGACTGTCGCCGGCATAGTGAAGCCCATTGCCGTCCTCGCCCACCCGGTTGACCCCGACCACGCAGGCCAGGTTCTCAATGGCCCGCGCCTGCAGCAGACAGCGCCAGTGCTCGCGGCGGGCGACCGGCCAGTTGGCCACGTAAAGTGCCAGGTCGTAGTCCCCGCGGTTGCGACTGAACACCGGAAAACGCAGGTCGTAGCAAACCTGCAGCAGTATGCGCCAGCCGCGCCACGTCACGCAGATGCGGTTGTGGCCCGGCGCATAGTGCTGTTCCTCCCCCGCCATGCGAAACAGGTGCCGCTTGTCGTAATACGTGACAGTATCTGATGTGGCAAACAGCATGCGGTTGTACACTCTGCCACCGTCTCGCGTGGCGATGCTGCCGGTGACGGCGCAGTCAAGCTCTATGGCCATTCTTCGCAGCCATTGCTCTGTTTCCCCACCCGGAGGTTCGGCATTGGCTTCGGCATTCATGGAGAACCCGGTGGTAAACATCTCCGGCAGGACAACGATATCCGTGTTGCCGCTTTCCCTGGCAATGAGGGATTCCAGTCGCTCACGGTTCTGCGCCGGCGACTCCCAGGCGAGCTCGCACTGGACGAGTGTTGCGGTCAGATTCTGCATAGACGACGTGCTGCCTCCTTGAGTTGGGAATCCTGTTTCGCAAAGCAGAAGCGCAGAAGTCGCTGCTCCGGCTCAGGCGACTGCGAGAAAACGGACACCGGCACGCAGGCTACACCGTGCTCTCGTGCCAAGTGCTCACATAACCCGGTATCAGGCTGATCACTGATGTCGCTGTAGTCAAGCAGCTGGAAATACGTGCCCGCACCCGGCTGCAGTCTGAAGCGCGATTCGGCAAGCGCGCCGCAGAAAAGGTCTCGCCTTGCCTGGTATTCGTCAGCAAGTTGGCCAGGGTAGCCCGGCAGGTCGCGAAGGAAATCGGCGATGGCCAGCTGCACGGGGGTCACCGCCACGAAGCAGACGAACTGGTGAATCTTGCGCAGCTCGGCTGTCAATGTCTGCGGGGCAACGCAGTAGCCCGTCTTCCAGCCCGTAACGCCAAACGTCTTGCCAAAGGAGAAAACAGCGAAACTGCGCTCGCGCAGTCCTTCCAGCTGCAGCACGCTGTGGTGCGCCGCGCCGTCATACACCAGATATTCGTAAACTTCGTCGCTGATCACGTAAAGGTCATGACGTGCAGCCAA
The DNA here is from genome assembly GCA_046260765.1 of Chromatocurvus sp. GTDB lineage: Bacteria > Pseudomonadota > Gammaproteobacteria > Pseudomonadales > Halieaceae > Chromatocurvus. The sequence goes on along the minus strand of JBHEOO010000003.1, from coordinate 99,449 downwards.
TGCCTCGAGGCTGCGAAGATCCTGGCGACTGAGCACCGCGCCCGTCGGGTTGTGCGGTGAGTTGACAATAATCAGCCGTGTTCTCGGTGTAACCGCGGACTCGATACGCTCCCAGTCTGGCGCAAAGGTGCGTGTATCGAGAGGCACATGCACGGCGCGTCCACCGCTCAGGACAATAGCGGGCTCGTAGCTGTCGTAGCAGGGGTCGAGGAGGATCACTTCATCCCCGGGCTGCACGCACGCGGTGATTGCGCAGTAAATGGCAACGGTGGCGCCGGGCGTCACGGTAATTTCGGTGTCCGGGTCGCAGTCAACGCCGCGATCGTTGACCAGCTGTGCGGCAAGCGTCTCGCGCAGCGCGGGTAACCCCGCCAGCGGGGCATACTGGTTGTGACCGTGGATGGCGTGGTGCGCCATCGCCTCGCGCAGTGCCTGCGGCGCTGGAAAGTCGGGAAACCCCTGGGAAAGATTGATGGCGCCACATTCGTTGGCCAACGCAGTCATGCGACTGAAGATATTGGTGCCGATGTCGGGAAGTTTGCTGTGCAGCATGTTGACTATGTCCTGAAAACGCGTGTTTCAGAGCTGGGTGTTCAGTGGCAGCTCTGTGGTGTTCTTGATCTCGGTGACCGCGAGATGCGAGTGCAGCTCACGGATAGAGGGGCTCGCCGTCAGCGTATTGCGCACAAAGGACTCATAGTGGCGTACGTCCCGCGTCACAATCTTCAGCATGTAGTCCCAGATTCCGGTCATGGTATAGCACTCTATCACCTCCGGGTGGCGCACGATGTCGCGCTCAAAGGTCATCAGGTTCTGTCGTCCGGTGGATGTGAGGTTGATCGTGGCGAACACGATGACGTCCATCCCCAGGGCGGAGCGATCCAGCAGCGCGACGCGTCCGCGGATCAGGCCTTCATCTTCCATGCGGTTGATGCGCCGCCAGCAGGGGGATTGCGACAGGTTGACGCGCTCGGCAATGCTTGCGCTGCTCTGGGTAGCATCCTGCTGCAGCAGCGTAAGGATACCGATATCCTGTTTGCTTAGCTTCAAAGTCATAATTTATCCATTTTTTTCAATATATATGAATATATTATGCGTTTATCCCTATAAACGCACCACAAATCAAATAACAATGCCGCGGGGTTTGCGCAACAATGAGGGGTTGAACTCTCTGGGAGACAGTGCTTATGGGCGCCGATAACAGTAAGACCTTGCGCAGGGTATCGCTTGATGACAAGTACGCGCTGGATGTTCCCCGGGCCTACATGACCGGCATCGAGGCGCTGGTGCGCCTGCCCATGCTGCAGCGCCAGCGCGACCAGCACGCAGGACTGAATACGGCAGGCTTCGTCTCCGGGTACCGCGGTTCACCGCTGGGCGGCGTTGACCAGGCCATGTGGAAAGCGGCCTCGTATCTCGAACGCGACAATATTCTGTTCCAGCCCGGCATCAACGAGGACCTGGCGGCTACCGCTGTCTGGGGCAGTCAGCAGACCACCCTGTTCAAGGGCGCGAAATACGATGGCGTCTTCAGCATGTGGTACGGCAAGGGCCCGGGCGTTGATCGCAGCATGGATGTCATCAAGCACGCCAATGCGTTTGGCACCTCCCGCTATGGTGGCGTGCTGGCTGTTGCCGGCGATGATCACGCCTGCAAATCCTCCACGCTGCCGCACCAGTCGGAGCACATGTTCATCGGCGCCTCGGTGCCGGTGCTGAGCCCGTCAAACGTGCAGGAAGTGCTGGATCTGGGCATTTTCGGCTGGGAGCTGTCCCGCTACAGCGGCTGCTGGGTCGCGCTCAAGGCCATCACGGAAAACATGGATTCCGCGATTTCTGCCGATCTTGACCCCAGCCGGATTCAGATACACATTCCCGAGGAATTTCAGCTGCCCGCCGGCGGCGTTCATGCGCGCTGGCCGGACAAGCCGCTTGAGCAGGAGTTGCGTCTCAACAAGTACAAGATTTACGCAGCGCGGGAATTCGCGCGCGTCAATAATCTGAACCGTATCGTTATTGACTGTGAAAAACCGCGTCTCGGCATTATCACCTCCGGCAAATCATTCCTTGACGTGATGCAGGCGCTGGAGGATATGGGTATCGACGATGGCGTGGCCGCGGAAATCGGTCTGCGCGTCTACAAGGTCGGGATGCCCTGGCCGCTTGAGCCGCGCGCTACTCACGACTTCGCCGAGGGCCTCGAGGAAATTCTCGTGGTCGAGGAAAAGCGCTCCATTATTGAAGATCAGCTTACGGGGCAGCTCTACAACTACCCGGTTGCCGCGCGACCACGCGTTATCGGCGAGTTCGACGAGGAGGGTCGTGACCTGCTGCCCAACCTCGGCGAGCTCACCCCGGCCATGGTGGCACTGGCGATTGCTTCGCGGATTCGTCGCTTTTACCAGTCAGAAACCATGGATCGTCGCATTCAGTGGATAGAAGATAAGGAAAAATCCCTCGCACGCCCTGGCGACAGTATTGAGCGCGTCCCGCATTTCTGCTCCGGTTGCCCGCACAACACGTCCACGCGAGTGCCAGAGGGCAGCCAGGCATTTGGCGGCATCGGCTGTCACTACATGGCGACCTGGATGTCCGATCGCGAGACGCACACGTTCACGCAAATGGGCGGTGAGGGTGCGACCTGGATCGGTCAGGCACCTTTTACGGAGACGAAGCATGTGTTCCAGAACCTGGGTGACGGGACCTACTTCCACTCCGGCCTGCTCGCGATTCGCGCTGCCGTGGCGTCCAAGGTCAATATTACCTACAAGATTCTCTACAACGATGCCGTTGCAATGACCGGTGGCCAGCCCATTGATGGATCGCTCACCGTCGGCGATGTGGTGCATCAGGTCAGCGCCGAGGGCGTGCATCGAATCGCGGTGGTGAGCGATTATCCGGATGCCTGGCGCGGCAAGTTCCACGGCATTCCCGGCTACACGCTGCATCACCGCGATGAGATGGATGCCCTGCAGCGCGAGCTGCGCGAATACAATGGTACCTCCGTGATTGTCTTCGTTCAGACCTGCGCCGCGGAGAAGCGTCGTCGCCGCCGCAAGGGATTGCTTGAGGATCCATCAAAGCGCCTGTTCATCAACCCGGCGGTGTGCGAGGGCTGCGGCGACTGCAGCGTGAAATCCAACTGTTTGTCGGTGGTGCCGAAAGAAACCGAGCTGGGCCGCAAGCGCAAGATTGACCAGAGCTCCTGCAACAAGGACTACAGCTGCGCCAACGGTTTCTGTCCGAGCTTTGTTTCAGTAATCGGTGGCACGCTGCGCAAGCCCGACGGCGCTGGCGCGGCATCCGACACGCTGTTCGATCCGCTTCCCGAGCCAACCCTGCCGGCTCTTGATACACCGTGGAATACGGTGGTCACCGGCGTCGGTGGCACGGGCGTGCTGACCATTACCGCGCTGGTGGCGATGGCCGCGCACATTGAAGGCAAGGGCTGCGCCACCATGAACCAGACCGGGCTGGCCCAGAAGTTCGGCGCCGTCGTCAGCCATGTCCGCGTCAGCGCCCGGCAGGAGGACATCAAGGCGGTGCGTATCCCGGCGGGAGAGGCCGACCTGTTGCTCGGCTGTGACCTCGTGGTGACGTCGACCTACGAAGCGCTCGGCAAGGTTGCAAATGGGCGCACGCATGCGGTGGTGAACGATGCCGAGGTGCCTACGTCTGCCTTCATTACAGATCCGGACGCACGCTTCCCCACGGAACCCATGCGCCAGCGCGTGCGCGATGAAGCGGGTGACGAGGCGACGTTCTTCCTCGATTCCTCGCGCATCGCGACGCAGCTGCTCGGCGACTCGATAGCCTCCAATCTCTTTTTGCTGGGTTACGCCTGGCAGCGAGGCCTGGTGCCTGTTTCGGCCGAGGCGCTGGGGCAGGCCATCGAGCTGAACGGTGTCGCCATCAACTTTAACCGACAGGCGTTCCTCTGGGGGCGTCGCTATGCGCACCAGCCCGAACGTGTCATGCAACTGGTGGATGAACTGGCGCCGCTTGAACCCGGGCGACTGCAGTCAGTGGACGATATCCTGAAGGACCGTGTGCGCCGCCTGACGGACTATCAGGATGCCTCCTATGCCGAGCTCTACCGATCGCATGTCGAGCGCGTGCGTGCGGTAGACCCACGTTCCGGTGAGCCCGGGTCACTGACGGTCGTGGTGGCGCGCAATTTGTTCAAGCTCATGGCCTACAAGGATGAGTACGAGGTGGCGCGGCTTTACACAAACGGGGAATTCCGCGAGGAGCTCGAGCGGCGTTTTGAAGGGGACTACGAGCTGCGTTTCCACCTTGCGCCACCGCTGCTGAGCAAACGCGACCCGAACACCGGGCATCTGCAGAAGCGCGAGTTTGGTCCCTGGATGCTGCGCGCCTTCGGCCTGCTGGCGAAACTGCGAACCCTTCGCGGCGGAGCGCTGGATATTTTTGGTTACACGGAAGAGCGACGCCAGGAGCGGGCCGATATCACGGATTACCTCGAACTCCTGAATGATGTTCTGCCACGCCTGACGCAGGATAATTACGACACCGCCGTTGAAGTTGCTGCGCTGCCGGCGAAACTGCGCGGCTTCGGTCACGTCAAGGACCGCAATCGGGCGCAGCTCGACGTGGTGCGCAACCGGCTTCTCGCTCGCCTTCGCGGCGAGGCGGAAGCTGTACAGTTTGTCGATGCCGCCTGAGGCGGCGTACTACCCGACCCGGAGCAGGAACAGTATTTATGAGCGTTTTTCTGGACAATGCCTACGATAACCACGAGTTGGTCACGTTCGGTCACGACCGGGCAACGGGTCTGCGAGCCATTATTGCGGTGCACAATACCACCCTCGGTCCGGGCGTCGGTGGCTGCCGCATGTATCCTTACCCTGACGACGACGCGGCGCTGCGGGACGTGCTCCGTCTCTCCCGGGGCATGACCTACAAATCCGCCCTTGCAGACCTCCCTCTCGGTGGCGGCAAGTCGGTGATCATCGGGGACCCGCGAAAGGATAAGACACCTGCGCTCATGCGCGCGATGGGGCAGTTCGTGCATTCTCAGGGCGGCCGGTATGTGGCGGCGGAAGACTCGGGGACGGGTGTCGATGACCTGCGTGAGATGGCAACCGTTACGCCCCACGTCAGTGGTATTGCTGACAATGAGCACGGGGGTGATCCCTCACCGAGCACGGCTTACGGCGTGTTTCTGGGAATCCGCGCAGCGGTATCCCACCGTCTGGATTGCGACAGTACCTCCGGTCTGCGCGTCGCTATCCAGGGTCTTGGCCACGTCGGTTTTATTCTGGCGCGGCTGCTCAGGAACGACGGTGCCATCGTCTACGGTGCCGATGTCAACGCCAGCAATCTGCAGCGCGCGTCTGACCTGCTGGGCGTGATACCGGTGGGCGTTGATGACATTCTTTCCTGCGAGGCCGATATCCTGTCACCCTGCGCGCTTGGCGCGGTGCTTGACGAGCAGACGATACCTCTGTTGCGCGCAGGCATCATTGCGGGTGCGGCAAATAATCAGTTGGCCACGCCCATGGACGCGGGTCGGCTGCGAGACCGCGGCATACTGTACTGCCCCGATTTCCTGATCAACGCGGGTGGGATTATCGATGTGCACCACCAGCGGCTGGGGTCACCCGAGTCGGCGGTGAGGGCGCACGTGGGGGGTATCGAGCAGAATCTGCGGGAAGTGCTGCGGCGTTCGGACCGCAGCGGTGAATCGACAGACGCAGTGGCAGAAGCGCTGGCGATGGAGAAAATCGACCGTAAAAGCAAAATCGAGAAAAGTCAGCGGTCTGTGCCGGCCGACCGGGAAATACGCCGGGCAGCGGTGGCGGGTATGCACGGCGGCAGTCGCTAGCCCGATTTCACACCTTGGCGTTGCTTGGTCAGCACCGGGGAGGACCCGACCCTCGAAGGTGTGTATCCTCAGGGGCTGATATCTGTCCTGTGAGGTTCTTCTCTGTGATTCGCCACTGTACTCATAACCGCTATTTTCGGGCGTTTCTGCTGTTTTCCATCTTCGGCGTCAGCTGTAGTACCACGCTCGCTCAGTCCCTGTGGCCCACATCTGATGTGAGCTATCGCAGTGATATTCCGACCGTGGAATCCGTCCTCGATTATCCCTCCGGGCATCACATCACCTGGTCTGCCGATGTGAGGCGCTATTTCGAAGCGCTGCAGAACGCTGCGCCGCAGCGCGTGAAGCTCGTGCCGTACGCCACCTCCTGGGAAGGGCGGGAGCTTTTCTACGCCGTGATCAGTGCGTCGCAGAACATGCAGCGTCTGGAGGAGATCCGCGCCAATATGCACCGCCTGCGCGATCCGCGCAGCACCAGCGCTGCCGAGGCGTCAGCCATAGTCGAGAGCACGCCGGCGGTGACCTGGCTTTCCTACGGTGTGCACGGCAACGAGATCTCCTCCAGTGATGCCGCCATGGCGACGGCCTACCATCTGCTTGCCAGTGAGGGCGACGCGCGGGTGGCATCCATTCTTGATGAGAGCGTGGTGATCATTGCGCCGGTGCAGAACCCCGATGGTCGTGATCGCTTCATCGCACGGTACATCACCGCTCGCGGTATGCAGCCCGATGCGGACCCCCTGTCCGCAGAGCACAATGAACCCTGGCCCAGCGGTCGCACCAATCACTATCTGTTCGACCTCAATCGCGACTGGTTCATCCGCACACAGCCGGAAACACGTGGGCACGCCGACGCAGTGCTCGAGTGGCTCCCGGTAGCCTTTGTCGACCTTCATGAAATGGGCTCCAATTCCACTTACTTTTTTGCGCCGGAGGCCGAGCCCTACAACCCGCACCTTGCCACCGGGCAGCGCGCCAATCTGGAGAGCGTCGGCAAAAACAACGCGAAGTGGTTTGACCGTTTTGGCATCGACTATTTCACCCGTGAGGTGTTTGACGCCTTTTATCCCGGGTATGGCGCAAGCTGGCCGTCGTATTTCGGCAGCACAGCCATGACCTATGAGCAGGCATCCGCGCGCGGTCAGATAGTACGGCGCTATGACGGAGAATTACTCACATTTCGCGACACCGTGCGCAACCACATGATCACGTCGCTTGCGACCGCCGAAACAGTGGCGACCCACCGCGAACAGATGCTGCAGGATTTTCGCGAGTACCAGGTGACGGCGGTGCGCGAAGGCAGGACGGGCAGCATTCGCTCCTACATTCTGCCGCCGCAGGATGATCAGGCTGGCGTCGACCGGCTGGCCTCCTTGCTGGTAGCGCAGGGCGTGGAGGTTGGCCGTGCGGAGACCGGGTTCAATGCCTGCGGGAGCAAATATCCCCGCGACAGCGTGGTGATCGACCTGGCCCAGCCGGCGAAACGGCTGATCAGAACACTGATGGATGCACAGGTGGAAATGCCTGAGGATTTCATCGCGGAACAGGAGCGCCTGCAGGACAAGCGGCTACCCGATGTGATTTATGACGTCACCGCGTGGTCACTGCCATTGATGTTCAACGTCCAGGCCGATGCCTGTGAGCAATCTGTTGCTGTCGCCACCCGCCCAGTGGGTGTCGAGCCCCCGCCCGGAGCGGTGGCTGGCGGCCGGGCGTCGGTGGCCTATCTGGTGCCCTGGGGCACGCGCCCCGCCATGCGTTTCCTGAGCGCTGCTCTGCAGGCGGGAATGCTGGTCAAAAGTGCCGACGAGGCTTTCGTTATCAATGATCGCGAGTTTCCCGGTGGCACCTTGATACTGCCGGTCCGCGATGACGCGGATGCAATGTACGAGCGGGTGGTCGCGCTCGCAGACGAAACCGGCGCACAGGTTGTCAGCCTCGACACCAGCTGGGTCACTAAGGGGCCCAGCTTTGGCAGTGGCAAGGTTGTGCGCATGCTGCCACCGCGGGTGGCCATCGCATGGGATGTGCCGACGCGCGCTTACGCGGCGGGCAATGCCCGCTTCGTGATCGAGCGCCAGTTCGATTATCCGGTCACGGCCATCCGCACGGCAGACCTGGCATCCGCCGACCTGTCGCGATACCAGGTGCTTGTTCTTCCTGAGACGAGCGGCAGCGGTTATGCCGATGTGCTGGGTGAGTCCGGTCGAGACAATCTGCGCAGCTGGGTGGAGCGCGGCGGGGTACTGCTGACGCTGGGCAATGCCACGCGCCTTCTGGCTGATCCTGCGGCGGACATGCTGGCCATCCGGCGAGAGCATGCCACGCTGCCTTCGGATGACAGCGACGGCGCCACATCAGCGGAAGAGCCTGTACCGACAGTGGTACCTGGCACGAATCTGAATGAATCTGCCTATGCCGAGGCCATCAGGCCTCAGGGGGAGGACCCCGAGAGCCTTGGTGGTGCACTGCTGAAAGCTGAGGTCGATCCTGATCACTGGCTGGGTGCAGGCGTTGCCCGCGAGCTCCAGGTTCTTGCCCGCGGCAGCGATATCTATACACCGATACGCCTCGACAAGGGCGTGAATGTTGCGCGCTTCGCAGGACCCGATGAGCTGTTGTCCAGCGGCCATGCCTGGCCGGCGAATCGCGAGCAAATGGCTTACAAGCCGTTTGTTGTCGCGCAGCCGATGGGTGCGGGCTTCATGATCGCGTTCACCCAGGACCCCACGATTCGCGCGTATCTTGATGGGCTCAACACGCTGTTCATGAACGCGATATTCCGTGGCGCGGCGCACGCAAGGCCGGTCGTTCGCTAGTCCTTGGCTGGCTGTGCCGGGGACGCGGTGCTGATGACGGCCCGGGTTGAGGCAAGCGATTTGATGATGGCGTAGCATTCCACGCCCGTAGCGATCTGCAGCGCCGCCATGGAGCGATGCGTGATTCGCGCCAGCAGTCGGTCTTCTCCCATCTGCAGCTCCACCAGGACAGCGGTGTCGCCGGCACGATGCAGCTGCCCTACGACAGCCGGCAGCACGTTAAGTGCGGACAGCCCCTCAGGATGTTGTCGCGATAGAATGATGTCCTGTGCGTGCACGCGAAGCCGCAGCCGGGTGCCGGGCTCGGCCTCGAGTCGCGGAATCAGCAGCACGCCGGCGTCGCAGCGCAGGCGCGTGAGGCCATCCTTTTCCTGACCCTCGATGACCGCTCGCAGCAGCCCCCCGGCTTCTGCGTCACCGAACAATGCGCGGGTGTCTGCCGCAGCGATCAGCTCCGCGACGCGGCCACTGTGCACGGTCTGTCCCCGGTCCACGACCAGCAGTCGATCCGCGAGCAGCTGTGCCTCATCCAGGTCATGGGTGACGAGCACAACGGGGATATTCAGGCTGCGCCGAAGCTCGCCGATCGCGCGATAGAGCTGTTCCCGCGTTTTCGGGTCCGAAGCGGAGAAAGGTTCATCCAATAGCAGCACCTGTGGTTCACGTGCCAGGGCACGGGCCAGTGCGACACGCTGGCGTTGGCCACCTGACAGGGTATGGGGGAGGCTATCGGCACGATGATCCAGGTGTACCGCCGCCAGCCAGTGCATGGCGCGCCGGTCACGCTCGGCCCGACCCACGCCGCGAAAGGAACTCGCCACATTCTGCAAAGCTGTCATGTGCGGTAACAGCGCGTAGGACTGGAAGACTTTACCCAGTCGCCGCTTGTGCACCGGGCGATTGATGCGGCGCGAGGTGTCCGACCAGACATCGCTGCCGACAGTGACAAAGGCCTCCACCGGCGAGTGCAGGCCGGCAATGCTGCGCAGAATGGAGGATTTGCCCGCACCGGACGGACCGGTGATGGCGAGGAGTTCGCCGCGTTCCACCCGGAAGTCCACGTCTAGCGGAATCGGTGCGCTGGCGGCGAGCCTGACGGTCAGCGCCATGCCATCACCCGTCGGTCCATGCGCCGCGTGAGCATGAATGTCAGGGAGATGGTCAGCAGTGACACCGTCATCAGTACTGCAGACATGGTCCCGGCCGCGTCGAGGTCAAATGCCTGCACGCGGTCGTAGATGGCAATGGCAATGGTCTGCGTCTCGCCGGGAATGGCGCCGCCGACCATCAGCACAACGCCGAACTCCCCCAGCGTGTGCGCAAATACCAGCACGGCGGCGGTGAGTATACCGGGCCAGGCTAGCGGCAGTTCCACCGACATGAGCGAGCGCAGCGGCGACATGCCGTTACAGGCCGCGGCTTCACGCAGGTCAAGCGCAACGCTTTCGAAGGCGCGCTGTACCGGCTGCACTGCGAAGGGCAGATTGACCAGTACGGAGGCAAAGAGAAGGCCCTCGAAACTGAACACCAGCGGGCCACCGAAGGTGGACTGCCACCACTGGCCCAGCGGCGAATTCCCGCCGAGCGTTACCAGCAGATAAAAGCCGAGCACCGAGGGCGGAAGAACCAGCGGCAGCGCGACTGCTGCTTCAGCAAGCCCCTTGCCCTGGAATGAGTGATAAGCCAGGAAGCGTCCACAGACAACAGCCAGTGGCACCAGAAGGATAACGGTGAGCCCCGCCAGACGCAGCGACAGCCAGAGCGCGGTCCAGTCCAAGACCGCGCGCTCTAGGCTTTATCGGTTGGCAGGGAGAAGCCGTAGCGCTCAAGGACCGCCCGCGCCGGTCTCTCCTGCAGGTAGCGGTAGAGCGCAAGGGCCCCTTCGCTCGCACCGTGCAGCAGCACCATGCGCTGATTCAGTGGCCGGTGCCATTCACTCGGGATCAGAGCGCTGTTGGCGCGCTCCGCAATCGGCGGTGCCAGCGCCAGCGACCAGGCAATAAGGCCACCAACGGTGCTGCCGGACAGCGCGAACCGGGCTGCCTGACTGACGTTTTCGCCGAGAACGAGCCTGGGCTGCAGCGCATCCCAGAGTCCCTCGTGCTTCAGCACGTCCCTCGCGCGTTCGCCATACGGTGCGTGGGCCGGATTGGCGATCGCAAAACGCTGCCCTGGATGCGCAGACAGCTGGGCGTGAATAGCTGTCAATGTGGGTGGCGATGCCGGCGAATTCACCCGGGGGACAACCAGAGCAAGTCTGCCGATGGCATAGAGGGTTCCGGCATCCTGAGTCAGCTGGTCCGCCGCCAGCGCATCTATGTAGCGCTCGTCGGCTGCAAGGAAAAGATGGAAGGGCGCGCCGCTTCTAATCTGATGGGCAAAATTTCCTGTCGAGCCGTAGGTGATGCGCAGCCGGTAGCCGGACTCGCGCTCGAATGTGGCGGCAATGTCGTCAAGAGCAAATCTCAGGTCTGATGCTGCAGCGACGCGGACAGGCTGTTTGTTCTCGTCCTGCGCGTTTGCCTGCAGACTCATCGGCGGTGCTCCGAGGCAAAGCACCGTGACCAATAAAAGCGCAATGCACGTGTCGCGCAGTGACCGGTGCCGCCACTCGGGGAGCGCGCTGGGGATCAAATCAGTCCGGCAGGTGACCATAGCGTTCGCAGATGCCAAGCATTTTGTAAGTAAGCAGTGCCGCGGCAAAATCATAGGCATGGAAGCCCGGAATAGGGGAGAACTCCATGATATCGAAACCGATGATCTGCCGCTGCGCGGCAACCGACTCGAACAAACCCAACGACTGGTACCAGCCAAGACCGCCGGGCACGGGTGTCCCGGTAGACGGGAACACTGCAGGGTCCATGCCATCTATATCCAGCGTGAAAAATACTTTTGCGGGAAAGTCATCGGGCAGGGTAAAGCTGCTGATGTTGTCCGGGACCAGTTGCTCGGCATCGAGGTGGTGTACCCCATGCGCCAGGCGCGCATCGCGTTCTTCTTTACAGAACGCACGCACACCCAGAGAAAAAATCGGGATGCCGAGATTAACCGCCCGCTTCATGACGGACGCGTGGCTCAGGGGGTCGCCCTCATACGCATCCCGCAAATCTGCGTGGGCATCGATCTGGACAATGCCGAAATCATCGAAGCCCGCGTCCCGTAGCCCCTTGAGAACGCCGCCGGTCACGGTGTGCTCGCCGCCGAATACCACCGGGAACGCGCCGTGGCGCACGATGGCGGCGGTCGCCGCGGCGATACTGGCAATCACGGTATCCGCGTCACCGCTGCAGTCAATGGGCGCACAGGTATGAATGCCGCGCTCGCAGGGACTACTGTGCCCGTCCCAGGTTTCGAGCTGCCACGAGGCATCGAGTATGGCGGAGGGCCCGTTGCGGGTGCCGCCGCCATAGGAGACGGTTTTTTCATAGGGCACGGGCAATATGTGTATCGCTGCGCGGGCTGGATCCGCCTGCTCGATTTCCGAGCCAAGGAAGTGCGGATATTCAGTCGGCTTACTGGTGCTGCTCATGACAGACGTTCCCTGAAATCAGTGTAATCGAAGGTTTTCACCACCCGCAGGTCGCCGGTATCGGAGTCCCAGATGGCAATCGCCGGCAGGCGTGTACCGTTGAACGTTGTGGTCTTGACCATGGTGTAATGTGCCATGTCCTCGAACATCAGTCGCTGTCCGACCCGCAGGGGCTGGGCGAAGCTGTAGTCGCCCATCACGTCACCCGCCAGACAGGTAAGGCCGCCAATGCGATAGGTGTATGCAAGAACACCGGGCAGGTCGGCATCGCTGATATCAGCGCGATAGGGCATTTCCAGCGTGTCCGGCATATGGCATGTTGCGGAGCAATCCACAATCGCGTGGTGCATGCCGGACTGCATGACATCGAGGACCTCGGTGACCAGCACGCCGCTGCCGATAGCAACGGCCTCGCCCGGCTCCAGGTACACCTGACAGTCGTGTCTGTGTGAGAATGTCCGGATAAGCTCCACGAGGCCCTCGATGTCATAACCGGGTGCGGTAATGTGGTGGCCGCCCCCAAAGTTGATCCAGGACATCTGCGGCAGCCAGTGCGCGAAGCGTTCTTCCACCGCCGCCACGGTCCGTGCGAGCGGTTCAAAAGGCTGTTCGCAAAGCGTATGAAAGTGCAGTCCCGAAATGCCCTCGAGTGCCTCTACGCTAAGCTCCTCCTCGGGTATGCCCAGGCGCGACCCGGGTGCGCAGGGATCGTAGATCGGCGTCGCTCCCTCGGAATGCTCGGGATTGATGCGCAGGCCGAACGCCAGCTGTGGCCGCGCCTGTTGCGCCGCCAGGCAGCGTTCGCGAAAGCGCAGCCATTGGCTGCAGGAATTGAATACCACATGATCGGCAAACGTCAGGACCTCTTCGAGGTCCTGTGCGCCAAAGGCGGCCGAGTAGACATGCACCTCGCCGCCGTAGCATTCAGCACCCAGGCGGGCCTCGTGCAGGCCGCTGGCGCAGGTTCCCCAGAGCCGATCCCGGTAAAGTGGCGCCAGCGACCACATTGAGAAGGCCTTGAGTGCCGCCAGCACGCGGGCACCGCTGCGCTCGCCGACATCGTGCAGTATATCCAGATTGCGCCGTATAACCTGTTCATCCACCACATAGCAGGGCGTGGGCAAGGCGCTGATATCCAGCCTGTCAAAATCGCTCAACAGCACGTCAATCGTCCAGACTGAAGTCGGTCAGTTCAGTCACCTGCCAGGGCAGGCCGTAGTCGTTCAGGCCCTGCATGAAGGGATCGGGGTCGAGCTGTTCGATGTTCCACACCCCCGCCTTGCGCCAGGTCCCCTCGAGGATCAGTTTGGCGCCGATCATGGCGGGAACGCCGGTGGTATAGGAAATACCCTGTGACTGCACCTCGCGATAGCAGTCCTGATGGTCCTTGATCTGGTAGAGATACATGGTGCGTTCCCTGCCGTCCTTGACTCCCTTCACCACGCAGCCGATGCAGGTCTTGCCGTGGGTGCGCGGCCCGAGCGTTGATGGGTCCGGCAGCAGCTGCCGGAGGAATTGAATCGGCACGATCTGCTGGCCCTGAAATTCCACCGGCTCAATACCGGTCATGCCGACATTGCCCAGAACCTCCAGGTGCTTGAGGTAATTCTCGGAGAAGCTCATCCAGAACTGCGCGCGCTTCAGGCTCGGGAAATTTGCCGACAGGGATTCGAGCTCTTCGTGATACATTCGGTAGATCGTGAAGGTGCCCACCTCGTCGGGGCAGGTGAAGCTGGCTTTTCTCGACATCGCCGGCGTGGTGACGAATTCGCCGTTTTCCCAATGACGGCACTCCGCGGTGACTTCGCGGATGTTGATTTCCGGATTGAAGTTGGTGGCGAAGGGGTAGCCGTGGTCGCCGCCGTTGACGTCGATAATGTCGAGTTCATGAATGTCGTCGAAGTAATGTTTGGCGAGGTAGGCGGTGAACACGTTGGTGGCGCCCGGATCGAAGCCACTGCCAAGCAGTGCCATGCGGTCAGCTTGCTCGAAGCGCTCGCGATAGGCCCACTGCCAGCTATATTCAAATTTTGCAGTATCCAGCGGCTCGTAGTTGGCGGTATCGAGGTAGTCGACGCCGGCGGCGAGGCAGGCATCCATGATAGTCAAGTCCTGATAGGGCAGGGCGACGTTGATCACCAGCGCCGGATTCTCCGACTTGAGCAGCGCGGTCAACGCGGGAACATCGTCGGCGTCTATCTGTGCCGTGCGGATGGGACCCTCGATCTGCGCGGCAATGGCCTTGCACTTGGACTCCGTGCGGCTGGCGAGCAGGATGTCGCTGAAAACCTCCGGCAGCTGCGCACATTTGTGGGCGACGACGCCGCCCACGCCACCCGCGCCGATAATCACGACTTTCGACATACTGTGTCTCCTTGCTTGACTGTCTCTTGACTGTACGCGGACGCAAGTATCAGCGTTCGAAATAGGTATAACCGTTCAGGCTGTCGCGAAAAGCGCGCAGCATGTTCTGGCGCTCCTCAACGTTGATGCGACCGTCGCGCACCGCCCGCTCTGCTACCCTGCGAAACTGTTCGAGGACATTCTTGGGTTCATATTCCACGTATGACAGCACGTCGGCGATGCTGTCGCCGTGGAATTCCCGAACGAACTCGAAGGTCCCGTCCGGTTCGATATGCACGCTGACGACATTGGTATCGCCAAACAGGTTGTGCAGGTCACCGAGGGTTTCCTGGTAAGCGCCAACCAGGAACACGCCGAGATAGTACTCGTCGTTCTCGACCAGTGGATGCAGGGGCAGTGTGCTGTGCGTGTCTCCGAGATAGGAAAAGCGATCTATCTTGCCGTCGCAGTCACAGGTGATGTCCGCGATGACTGCCTGTCTCTCGGGCTTCTCCTCGAGCCGGTGGATGGGCATGATCGGAAATAGCTGATCTATGGCCCAGATGTCGGGGAGTGACTGAAACAGGCTGAAGTTGCCGTAGTAGATATCGGCGAGCATCACCGGAAGGTGACTCAGCTCCGGAGACACCCGGCGCGCTTCTGGCAGCAGGGCGGCGACTCTCTCGAAAATTCCCAGCGCGTAGTTTTCCGCCTGCGCCCGCTCACGCATGGACGCCATGCCGCGGTGAAACATCTCACGCAGTTCATCGCGGTAGTAGATGGCATCGTTGTAGCACTCCTGCAGATTGTCCACGTGGACATTGGCCAGCACGCTGTGCAGGTTGGCGATGAGATCATGTGCGTCATCCTCCAGTGTCGCAGGTAGCGGGCCCGGTCGGTGGTCCCGCACATCGAGAACGTTGAACAGCAGCATGGATGAGTAGGCGACAAGGGCCCTGCCTGACTCCGAGATCAGCACCGGATGGGAGATGTCCTCGGCGTCCAGCGATTCCTGCAGGGTCTCGATGACATTGATGCAGTACTCGTCGAGTCCGTAGTTCATGCTGTGGGTCTCGTTGCTGCGCAGACCCTGGTAATCGACGGCCAGACCACCCCCCACGTCGAGAAAGCCCATGGGTGCGCCCTCGGCAACCATGCCTGCGTAGAACCGGCAGGCCTCCAGCACCCCCGAGCGTATATTGCGGATATTCGGTATCTGCGAGCCCAGATGGCAGTGCAGAAGCTGCAGGCAGTGCAGCATTTCTTGCTCTTTCAGCGTTTCTATCACGCTGATCAACGATTCCGTGGAGAGGCCGAATATCGAGCGGTCACCGCTGTCCTCGTTCCAGTGCCCCTCCACCATCGACGCCAGGCGGATACGCGTACCGATCAGTGGGTCGATGCCGAGACGTTTGCTGCACTCGATCACAATATCCAGTTCTGAGCGGGTCTCCAGAACGAAAAAGCACTGTATGCCTATCTGGCGCGCATACAGTCCGAGCTCAATAAACTCACGATCTTTATAGCCATTGCAGATGATCAGGCTGTCTCGGTCGCGCAGCTGACTCAGCGCGATAATCAGCTCGGCTTTGCTGCCCGCTTCCAGTCCGTGATGATAGCGCTGGCCGAAGTCGGCAATCTCCTCGATGACATGGCATTGCTGATTGACCTTGATCGGGAAAACGCCGCGGTAATGATTTTTGTAGCCGCTACTTTCTATGGCGCGCTGGAACGCCGTGTTGATTTCGCTGATGCGATGATCGAGAAGGTTCTCGATCCGCAGCACCACCGGCATTTCCAGCCCGCGCAGCTGCATGGCCTCGACAATATCCACGATCGGAACACTGACGTCCTGGCCGGGAACCTGGACTCGCAGCCTGCCGTCGTCGTCGACGTTGAAGTAGTCGGCGCCCCAGTCGCCCACGCCATACAGTGACGCGCTGTCCTGTGCGCTCCAATCTGGTGTCGCGGCGGGCGTAAAGGGAGTGATTGACTGATTCTGGGGCATAGTGACTGGGCTTCCCATGAGCGGTGAGGTTGCAGAGTGTGGATACTTCGTCCGGACAATGCAAAGTATTGAAAACGTGTATTTTGCGCAACTCTTGCCTTGCCCGATGCCCTGCCTGACAGTCGCGAACGGAGGTTAGCCGGTGGCCAGTGGCCCGCGCAATTGGTGCCTGTCGGGGTGCATCCATCAACAGCCCGTTTTGGGTATCATAGCCGTCCAAAAAGAGCAGCGATCACTAGACCATGCGACGCACACTGAAATTTCTTCATACGATTGGAGCCATCGGCCTGACAGGCGCGCTGGCAGCGCAGATCGTGCTGTTGTCACAGCTCCCTGCGCCTTCATCGCTGTCTGAGTATGCCGTGCTGCGCGGCGCCATGGGAGCGCTGGCTGAGTGGATACTGCTGCCATCCCTCGCCATTACCCTGGTCAGCGGTCTGTTGGCGATGTCCATGACGCCGGCGTTCCATAACATGGGCTGGGCCTGGCTCAAGCTGGCGCTGGGCATTTCCATGTTCGAGGGCACGCTGATCACCGTGCAGGGTCCGGCGCAGAAGGAGGCAGAACTCAGCGCGCGGGCACTGGCGGGAGAGGTAGATCCGGCACTGCTGGGACAGGCGATGCAGGCGGAGTGGAACTCGGTCTGGGTGGTTCTTGCCATCGCTATAGTGAATGTCGTGCTCGGTGTCTGGCGTCCACGTTTCCAGCGGCGCCGCGCCGCCGCGTGACGTCGATCGCGGTCTGTTTTTGCGCCGGTAGGATCTCTAGCGCTCCAGGTTATTCCTGGGCCAGCCACCGGTACAGCGTGCTGCGTGTAACGCCCAGTATCGCCGCGGCCTGCTGCTTGTTGCCATCTGTTCTTTCCAGCACCTGCCGCGCATAGCGGCGCTGCAGGACGTCGAGCGTGGGAAGGTCATCAAACAAGGTCTCCTTGCCGTCTTCCCGGGTGTCGGAATCCTGCCCTGTCGAAGATTCACCCTGACTTTCCAATATCCGCCCCGGTAGATCCCCGACGCTGATGAGGGTGCCCTGGCAGAACGCCACTGCACGCTCGATAATGTTCGACAGTTCTCTGACGTTGCCGGGGAAGGCGTAGGCATTCAGCGTATCCAGAGCGGCTGGATCAAAGCCATCGATGTCGCGTCCTGTCGCGCTCGCATGCTGGCGTAAAAACAGATAGGCGAGCAGTTCCACATCGCCATGTCTGGCGCGAAGCGGGGGTACCTCGAGCTTGAAGGTCTCGAGCCGGTAATACAGGTCCTCGCGAAACGCTCCGGATGCCACTAGCGCTTCGACGTTGCGGTGGGTCGCTGCGACTACCCGGACATCCACCGCCTGTTCCCCGGAGGCGCCGATTGACCGCACACTGCCCTCCTGCAGCACGCGCAGCAACTTGGCCTGCAGCGTGAGCGGCATCTCCCCGATTTCGTCGAGCAACAGCGTGCCACCGCTTGCCTGCCGGAAAATGCCGGCGTGTTTCTTCTTGGCATCGGTAAAGGCGCCCGCTTCATGGCCGAAGAGCTCGCTCTCAATCAGCTCTCCCGGGATGCCGGCACAGTTGATTGCCACAAAGGGTCCGTCGCGACGCCCGCTCTGGACATGCAGGCTGCGCGCCACCAGCTCCTTTCCTGTTCCGCTTTCACCGGTGACCAGCACGGGCCCGTCTGTGGCCGCAATGACCGTAATCTGTTCTCTGAGCCGTTGAATCTGCGCGCTGTTGCCGGTAATCCCGTGGTTGTCTCTGCTCTGTATGACCTCTTTCAATCGCGCGTAGTCACGGCGCAGGAATGACTGCTCGATGAGTCGGTCGACGCTCAGCAGAAAGTGATCCATCTCCAGAGGCTTCGTCAGAAAGTCATCCGCACCCTTTTTCAGCGCCGCCACGGCATCGCTGACGCTGCCAAATGCGGTGATGACCAGGCATGCCGGGCGCGGCTCGGACTGCCGCGCTGCCTCCAGAACGTCATGCCCGGTGCCGTCGGGCAGGCGCAGGTCCGTCACAACCAGGTCGAAGACCTTTTCCGCCAGCTGTTGTCGCGCAATAGCAACCGAGGTTGCCTCTCCCACGAGATAGCCCTCGGCATCCAGCTCGTCGCGGATCAGGCGCAGCAGTGCCGCATCGTCCTCAACCAGTAAAACCCGCCGTTTCACTACTGCACCTCACCTTTTGCTGCGGGAAATGTCAGCTCGAATATCGCGCCGCGGCTGCCGCGGCCATAGCTAACGCTGCCGTCGTGTTCCTGCATGATATTGTTGACGATAGCCAGCCCCAGACCCGATCCATTGCCCGTGGGTTCGCGCGAGAAAAACGGTTTGAAGATGTCTGCTTCATCGTCTGCGGTGACGCCGGGGCCATCATCCTCGACGCGGACAAGTGCTTTACCGCCATTGCATTCCACATTAACCCATACCGACGACGCTGCGTGGCGCTGAGCGTTGCGGACGAGGTTTGCGACAGCCATTTCGATGCGCACCCTGTCGCCTTGAACCACAGCCTGGCTAGAGCAGTGCAGCGTGGGCTGCGGGGTATCCGTCGCACTGCTCTCACAGACTCTGGTGACAAGGGTGTCCAGATCAATGGCATTGTGTCCGGCGTTCTCGCGGCGTGCATAGCTGAGCAGCTGCCTGACAATGTTGCCCATGCGCTGCACCTGCTGTCGGACTTCGTGCATTGCTGCCGCAGCGCCGGCGGCATCCGGCCTGCGCTCCATCTGGCGCACGCGACCGTCGATGACGGTCAGCGGTGCACCCAGTTCATGCGCCAGGCCTTCAGCGACGCGCCCGATCTCGGCGGCACGTTCGGACTGGTCGAGCCGCCGTTGCAGTGCCCGCTCTTCGTTCTGCTTTGTCGTGAGGGCTTTTTCTGCTTCCCGGGTTGCGCGCGCCATGCTGTTCAGGCTGTCTCCAATGTCTGCGAATTCGCGTGGCGCGCGAATAGAAAGCTTCAGCTCACGTTCACCGCGGGCAAAAGCATCAATGGATGCAAGTAGCGTGGCAACGCGAGTGCCAATCAGTCGCCTGTACAGCTGAAGCGTGATAACAATGGCGGCGAAAACAGCGAAAGACCAGATAGACCAGGCTGTGAGGTGCAGGCGCTTGAGGGCGTCGGTGATTTCCTGACGCTGTCGCGTCATCTGCAGCAGGCCCTGGATACGCCCTTCACGATCCAGAAGAGGCGTGAAGTAGGCGTACACCGTCTGCCCATCAACTTCGCGGTAACCACCCTCGTCCTGCCCGCTGGCAACCACGCCTGACGCAGCGGGGCTACCTCGCAGCGTGTTATCTGCCGTCCCGGCGGCCACCAGCAGCTCGCCGCCGACATTATAGACGGCAGCACCGTATACCCGTCGAATGCTGAACAATGAGCTGAGGCTGTCACGTATACCCCGGATGTCACCCTCACCGAGACGTGTGCTGATCGAAGGGGCAACTGCGCGGGCGATCAGTTTTATCTCGCCCTGCAAGCGCGCCTCGAGTGAGCGCTCGGCCCAGAGAGCCACCACCAGGACGAGAATCGCCGACAGCAGTGCGATGGGTGCCAGTATGCCCAGCAGCATGGCCCGTCGCAGATCGTAGGTGTTACTGCTGCGCTGACTGGTCCTGGCAGAGATTGCTTCAGTCACGCGAAGGCCTCCTAACTGCTGCAAGCGATCGATGGATCACCCGATGGAGGTGCCCAGTCAATAGCCAACAGGAGTGTGCGGGGAGGTGTCTCAAAATGTGCGTCTTAAAATCATCCATGCGTATCATTATCATACACAATGAGCACGGCTGCACCACTGAATCAGCACAGCTGAATCACTGTAGCTGTATGAACTGCCCTGTAGCGGCGGGGTTTTCGAGGTTGGCACGTGGTTTGCAAAGTAGCTGTCAGGCAGCGAGAAGCTGCTGTTTAAGACATCCAAAGGAGAGATGATTGATTATGTTTACATCAAACTTTGTAAAAACCGCTGCAACAGCTCATTCGGTGAACCGCCGCATTCTTCCGGCAGCCCTGGTCGCCCTGGTTCTGGGAACTGCAGGCAGCGCAGTCGCGCAGCAGCAGGGTGCACAGGGGCAGTCTGGTCAATTTGAACCGCAGCAGCAGGGTGGTGAGGTGTCCGACACACAGCTTGACCAGTTCATGGTTGCCATGTCCTCTGTGCAGGAAGTTCAGGAAGAGTATGCGGGCCAGATACAGTCCACATCTGACGGAGAGAAAGCTCAGGAACTGCGCCAGGAAGCGCAGAACAAGATGATCTCCGCAGTAGAGGACAGCGGCCTGACGGTACCGCAATACAATATGATTGCGGAGCGCATGCGCACGGATCCTGAACTGGCAGAGCGTGCAGGTGAGATGCAGTAAGCGACTGCGCCTGCCGGCCCGGGTCCCGCTGCCTGATTAAATTAAGTTGGATCCGTTTGCCGGCAAACCTCGAGCCTGTTGTCTCTTCTCGTACGAGAAGGATGACAGGCTCATTCATCTATCCTTATAGCAACCTACGTTTAGTCCCGTCGATCAGCCCCGCCGATTTTTACCGACCGGCTAACCTGCCCCATCCGGGTGACTACATCCAGTCGTCAGGTATATTTTGCTCCACCAACTCGTGAATACTGACCGTAATGATGTTGTGTTCTCTGCCCACTTCTTCGGCAAACAGCGATGCTTTGCTGCTGCGCGCAATGATCATAGCGTTGGGATAGCCGCGGCGAAGCCAGATAGCAGTACGCAGGTTATCTTCCTCATTACCTGTGCCAAGAATAAACACCACATTCTGCGCATCACTCGATATAGGCACGGCCTCGCGCAGGCGCTTCCACACGGCGGGATGTGAAATGTCACCCTCCAGCACTTCGCGTCGGTATCCCGGCGAAAACGTCATCTGCTCTTCGGCAACCAGCACGCGGCGGACCGCATCCTTTTCGATGATTGCCACGGTTTCGAGTTCACGCAGGGCGTGGCCCTGCAACTGCTCAATAATGGTCTGGCCGAAACGGCCAAACCCCGCGAGCACGACAATATCCCGGCCGCTGGTGTCGAGGAAGCGTTGCATAAGATGTTCGCGCACGAGACCGGAGGCGGCGAGGTGGTAGGAGTTGAAGGTTTCACAGCTCTTGGCGACCTCGGTGTGCTGCATGGCGCGCATGAAGCGGAGGTTGGCGCAGTGCATCACGATACGTTTGCCGATGTCAGGAACCATATTCTGCATGATACTGACGGCTTCATAGCTGCGCAGACTGTTGTCAGATAAGAGTATGATGCGGCGCGCACGCTTCACTCGCAGCTGCCGGAGGCAGTATTCGTGCGTGATATTGCTGGTGGTGACGGTGGCGTCAAAGGTCATGCGCAGTTCCTCGGCAATGGCAGCCTCGGGTTTCTGTCTCGATACGATAATCACCGGTACGTTGCTGTCACGCTTCCGCAGGACCCTCAGATAGCTCATCGCGAGCTCTCCCGTCCCGATGACGACAATGTGATTGCGTATACGTCGCAGGTGCAGGTTGTGCGGTGAAAGAACACGCAGCAATACATCAATCAGCGTGGTCGCTGCGAGTATCGGCGAGCCGAAGTAAGCAAGCCAGAGCAGGGCGCTGCTAGCGGCCGGTCCGCCCTCGGGTGTGCCAAGTTCTACGCCGCCCACCACAAATAGGCTGAGACTGTAATAGGCCTGCGCGAGCAGACCGGCCTGGGTGACGTCCGGACGTTCGGTGACCGAGGCGCCAGTGGCAAAGGCGATAATCCCGCTGGCAAAGAAAAGCAGGGCAGCAATGGTGCGCCAGGAAAGCTTTGTTGGGCTTCTCATTCCAACAGTCTACTCCAGCGTGACGCATTTGCGTATCTGTCGCCGCGGCTGCATGCCTGATGGCCAGCACTTGCGGGCATGCTGCCAGGGGGGGGGTGGAGGGCCTCTCTCAGACGACCTGCGTGCCCCGCTGCGGCAGGTCCTCGGCAATGCTGAACCAGCGCTGGGGGTCATCGTAACCAATCCTCCGGGCTGCTTCCGGCGTTTGCGCTGTGTCATCCGCGTTTGTCAGTATGTCTCTGGCCGTTGTCAACAGCAGATCAAAGTCTGGTTCGGCCTCGGGCTCGCTAGCATTCGTCGATGCCTCCTGAAGAAAGTCAATTGCGTCGAAGTTGACAGGCATGTGCGGCGCCTCACCGCGATACCGCCACAGACCGGTGCCCGGATCGAGCACGTAGTGCGACAGCAAGCGCCAGCCATCGCTGGCAATCAGGCAGACGGCATCCAGCAGGTACTCAAACTCTGCCTCACTGATGAAGTAATTGAAGTTCAGCCGCACCCAGCCAGGCCTGAGGGCGCTATCCCCGTTTGCGCTGCGCTCCTCCAGTGCCCGGGAGCGTGCAGAATCAAGCCCCAGCAGCAGATGGCCGTAGGGGCCCGCACATGAGCAACCCCCGCGGGCCTGAATGCCAAACAGGTCGTTGAGCAGCGCTATGACAAAGCCGTAATGAAGTTCGCGCTCACCATGCAGAAAGCGCAGCGAGATAATCGACAGACGGCGGGCGTTTGTGCCGCCGAGGATGTCGATTTCCTTGATTGCGGAGAGTCTCGACATCGCCGTCTGTATCCGCTGATGTTCTATGGCTTCAATGGTATCGGTGCCAACTGCCTGCTGCAGTTTGAAAACCAGTCCGGCGCGGATCGATTCCACAATCGCCGGCGTGCCGCCTTCTTCCCGGCGCTCAGGTGCATCGATAAAACGGTGGTGCTCGGCCGTGACGTAGGTCACCGTGCCACCGCCGACGACGGTCGGCACCGGATTTTTCAGCAGTTTTGCCTTGACGGCGAGGACGCCGGGCGTGCCCGGGCCGCCTACGAACTTGTGCGGCGAGACGAAGATAGCATCGATCGTGTCATCGCCTGGGTTCATGTCGATATCGACATAGGGCCCGGCAGCGGCGTAATCCCAGAATGCCAGTGCGCCGTGTGCCTTTAATATATGGGTAATGCCGGCGACATCGCTGCGGATGCCTGTGACATTGGAGGCGGCGGAGAAGCTGCCGATGAGAGGCGCGCAGCCGCGATAATGCTCCAGCTCGGATGCGAGTGCTTCCTGATCAATGTCGCCGGACGTGTTGGCTGGAATGCGCACGACCTGCGCGATGGATTCGCGCCAGGGCAATTCGTTTGAATGATGCTCGTAGGGGCCGACGAATACGACCGGTCGCTTTTCTGCCGATGTCGACGCTGTTGCAGTGCCGGATGCCCCGGTGTCGGCACCGCGTGCAGCACGCAGGTTGAGCATGTCGATAAGGCGATTTATGGCTGCGGTGGCGCCCGAGCCACAGAAAATCACCGCGTCTTCGCAGCCGGCGTTAATGGCGCTGCGCACCTGCTCGCGCGCGGCCTCGCGGAGCGCCGTGGTCTGTGCGCCGGTGAGCGATGCCTCGGTGTGCGTGTTGGCGTAGTACGGCAGCACCTGATCGCGCACGATCTGCTCCACGAAGTCGAGACTGCGGCCGGACGCGGTGTAATCCGCGTAAACCAGGGGGCGCTGCCCGAAGGGCGTCGGTATCGGGCGATACTGACCGATTACTCCGTGTCGTATGCGTTCGATCAGGGCGCTGGATGTGCTGTTCATTGCCTTGCTGCCTCCGGGCATCTGTCGTCAGGTTCATCAATTCTTCAGGATAGTTGCGTATTGACGACCAATGTGTTCTATTTTTTGCAAAAAACTACGACAGAGTGCAACAAATGTATGCATTACTTTTATTTTATGGAATAAGCGTGTCTTGCCGGTTCGCTTGCGTTCCCGCGAGGAACCCGCGGGCAGAGGGGCAGGGCGAATGACGCGGGACGTGCGACTGGACGCGGCAGACCGGCGTCTTCTGCGGCAACTGCAGCGTGATGCATCGCTGCCACTGGTAGAGCTGGCAGAATCGGTGAATATGTCACGTTCGGCCTGCTGGCGCCGCCTGCAGAAACTGCGCGAGAGTGGGGTGATCAGGCAGCAGGTTATGCTGCTGAATCCGGCTGCTCTGGGCCTGTCCCTGACCGTTTTTATCTCCGTGCGCACCAACCATCACAACGCCGCCTGGAGTCGGCAGTTCCGTGAGGTGATCGACACTATTCCGGGCATTCTTGAGGCCTACCGCATGGGCGGTGACGTGGACTATTTACTCAAGGCAGTGGTCGCCGACATGCCGGATTATGATCGTCTATATCAGGACCTGATAGCGGCGGATCTGTTTGACGTCAGCGCAGGCTTTGTTATGGAAGAGTTGAAGAATACGACGTCCTTGCCCTTGTGAGTCGTACCGTTGTTGTACGGCACGACTCACAGCCGTCGGGTGTTACTTGCCGAAAAGTTTCTTGAAGGCCCTGCCAACCGCTTCTCCCGCCTCTGCTGCCGGGTTCGACGCCTCTTCTTCTGCCTCACTTTCGGTGGCGTCCTCATTGCCCCCCAGTTTCTCCATCATTCCGGAAAACAGCCCGCCAACGCCTCTACCGGCTTCCTGCGACCCATCGTCGGGCTCAGTACCGCTCGCGCCCTGGCTGGCGGCGCCGCCGAAGGCGCCCATGAGTCCGCCGAGGTCGTTCATGTCGATGGGTTTGGCTGGGAGTTCGAACCGCGAAGCCGCCACGGCGCTGCCATCAATCGCGGCAATTTTCATTTCCGTGCCGTAGCGCAGTATGCCCATGTTCATGTCGCCAAGCCGGTTGCGAAAGTCCTCGCTGTTGCGGCGCAGTTCCTCATCCATGGACTCGGTGCTGGCGCGGACCATGGTGAACAGTGCATCTCGAAACTCCAGGGCCCTGGCGTCTGATGACATGACCACCTCCTGGCTGATGTTTTCGCCTTCCTCACGGGTGGTGATCTCGTAGATTTCTCCGTTGATGCCAGCGACGGTTTCGCGACGACCGGTTGCCTTTATTGACACCACCTCGGCCGTTGCTCCGGCAGGCGCTGCCTGCTCGGTCATCCTTGCCATATCGGCAAAGCCCTTCATCATGGTGGAGGCATTCACGACCATCGGCTGGCCGTTGTTGTAGGATACGGCGAACAGCGTGTTGTCGCGTACCAGCATATAAGTGTCCTGTTGACGGGTGTTGAGCCGCAGTTTGTTGCCATCGGCATATTCAAACACCATGCGCTCACCGTTTGGCGACTCCACCGTAGCTGATCCGGCCAGGCCTGCATTGGCGTATATCAGTGCCAGTGCCGATAAGCTGCCACCTAGAATGCACTTGCGCGAATTGGTAAGAGCCATGTTGTTATCCTCATCAGGTATTTGTGTGTTAAGCCTTTATCACAGTGTAACCCCGGAAACGCCGACTTCAAGCGCAGACTTGGCGATCTGCCCAGGTGGTACGGGTTGCGCCGGGATGCCGTTATGAAGCGCGGGAACCCCCAGGGCAAGGGTCTGGTACCCGCACTTGAGGCCTGGAATGACACACAGCCGGTGCAGGTGGTGTCTCCCCGACCTGCACGAACGCTCCTCGCGGATTTCTGTGCCTCGTCACTTGTCCTCGCAGCCTGTTTTGATTTTCGACCTGTGGCCGGAAACAGCTACCATCTTTACAGGTGTGGTGACGTCTGGCGGCTGTCATTGATCTCGCCCCGGGAGTGGGGCGCCCGTCGGCCGGGCATGCACGTTGCACGCTGTGACCTGCGGCAGGATATGACGTGGTCTCTGGTCGCTGCGGAAAACCTGTCAGAAAGTCCGGATGTGGTGGCAGCGCTGGAACGTCACATGGAGGGGTTTCTTGCTGCGGTGGACACCGACGAACGGCTGGTGGATACCCTGCCGTTTCATGTCTCTGAGCTGCCATTCTACCCGCGACTCCTGGCCTCTGCGCTGGCGCGGTCTCTACGCAATAACCTGCAGTGCAGTGGTCTCGACGCCGCGTCTGGCAGAAAACTGCTGACGGCCACCGAGTCGCCTGCGGAACTGCTGCAGATTCTGCCGCCGCAGGCGCCGACATCATCCTGAACACGAGCCTGTTCGATGGCTGATCTTCAATACTGGCAATATGCCTGTATTGGTCTGCTGTTCGTATGGAGCGGCTTTGTGCGATCAGGGCTGGGGTTCGGCGGAGCGGTGCTCACGCTGCCGTTTCTGCTCATTCTGGTGAATGAGCCTCTCGTATTCCTGCCGATTGTTGCGGTGCATCTGCTTTTCTTCTCTGCATTGACAATCATTCTTGCCAGATGGAAAGGACGGAGCAGGCGAGG
Source organism: Chromatocurvus sp. (assembly GCA_046260765.1). Taxonomy (GTDB): domain Bacteria; phylum Pseudomonadota; class Gammaproteobacteria; order Pseudomonadales; family Halieaceae; genus Chromatocurvus. The sequence continues at coordinate 72,723 of JBHEOO010000003.1, read as the reverse complement.
GTCTGAGGTGGATGCGTCAGCGGACACCGTCAACTGGGCGTTTTTGCGCTACGCGCTGCCGCTGATGCTGGTGCCGAAGCTCGTCGGCGTGGCGGGCGTGATAACCCTCCCGGCAAATGTCGTCAGCGGCTTTATCTTTACTCTGGTCTCGGTCTATGCGGTCAGCTACATCCTCAATCGTCCGTTTCAAAGTGGCAGTCGACGGGTTGATGCCCTGCTAATGATCGTAGGGGGGTATGTCAGCGGCACGTCGCTGATTGCTGCTCCACTTGTCGTGCCGGTGGCTGCGAGTCGGGTTCCGCGCGAGCAGCTGCGCGATACGCTTTTTGTTCTCTGGTTCATTCTGGTTGGAATCAAGCTGGCTGCGTTCGTGATAAGCGGTGTTGATCTGCAGTGGGCCCATCACCTGTGGCTGCTGCCCTGCGCCGCTGTTGGCCACGCATTGGGGTTGCGTTTCCATCGCTATACACTTCAGGCAGAGACATCAATGTTTTTTCGTGTTCTGGGCGCAGGGCTCCTTGCGGTAAGCCTGGTAGGCCTGACGCGGGTTTTTGTGGGCTATTGATAACGCAGCGCTTGTGTGCTTTTGTAAACCTTTGTGTGCTATAGAAAATGGTTTGCAAAAACGCGCTGCAAAAAATCGGGAGATTTTGAACTTTGAGGTCACATATCATGAAAAAAAAGCGGACCGCGACTCTCATCGCAGTCGTTTCATCACTGCTGCTGGCCTCGATCACCGCCAGGGGCGACGATGTGCTGCAGACCAACTGGATCGAAATGGTCAGAGGCTTTAAGGATACCGAGTCCGGTGTGCAGGTGCGGGACGTTACCCGGGATGATACCGGCACCACGCATCTGCAGATCGCCATTCCCAAGGTACGGATGTCCGATGTGGCAAATATGGAGGAGGTGCGCGTGATCGGGCAACGCAAACCGAATTTCGAGTTGAAGAACCTGATACCTGAATTCGAGTATGAGTGGGTAGACGATTACGACAATGATTTTTATGGATTGCTGGTGCATTTTAAAGAAGAGCCAAGTATCCCCCTCAGGCTGTTTTTTTCGTCGGAGTCGGGCTTTCTGCAGCCCTGATCTGTGACGGTCACCAGCAAGCCGTGATGTTGTCTGACGGTCCTGCAGGCAGCGCCCATTACCTGTCTCTCCATCCGTCGGGGTCTGGAGGATCAGGACATCCTCAGCACGGCCATGGTGCCCATGTTGCGGGGGAGCGAGTGTATCGGTTTCTGTGGGTTTGAACTCCGTGCGCAATCGCCGGCACTACAGCAGCCGGGAGCAGCGCCTGCTGCAGGTGTTCGCTCAGATGCTGGTCAATCTGTGGCTGCATGAAGACACCCGACGGCGGCTTCAGCAGCTGTCGAAATGTCACCTGCCGCCGCTGTCGTGTGGCGCAACGAGCCTGGGTGGCCTCTCGACTATGCCAGCGACAACATCCGCCAGCTGGGCTACACCGCTGAGGAGTTCCTTGCCGGGGATGTTGTCTATGGCGAGCTGATACATCCGGATGATATGCCCGGCATTGAGGCGGCGGTAGAGGCCTGTGTCTGCAATGGGCTTGCTGGACGATTTTTTTTGATCGACCGGCCATGGCCATGGCTGAACCTATCGAGGTGGGTGGTCACGGTCTGCGTATCTCTGCCAGCATTGGCGTAAGCTTTTTCCGCAGGGTGATGTGGCGCTGGACGCAGATCAGCTGATGCGCGCGCTCGTTGAACTCAAGGAGGGTTCTGAACGACTGCAGTCACTCATGCAGGCCTCGCTCACCATTGCCGGGATGACAGAAGGCGGCGCTCTCAGAGCGCGATGAGCGAGCGTCGACGGAGACTGCTGGTGGCCCTTGACTTGGGCTTTTTGTCTCCCTATAGTTGCGACCACACGCGCCTGTAGCTCAGCTGGATAGAGTACCTGGCTACGAACCAGGCGGTCAGAGGTTCGAATCCTCTCAGGCGCGCCATTTCTTTTTTCCGGCTCTCCCCTGTAACGATTAAGGGTCACTCCGTCTCGGCTCTCCGCGCTCCCCTCTTAACGGGGGATCAGCCGATTTTCACTAAACCCGATTGATGATCAAGAGTTTGATGAAGAGCCCCCCGACAGCAGCGAAGGGGAAAGGGTCTGTCCGTGATAATCGGGCGAGGAAAGCTCGACCAGCGCCTTCGCCATCGCGCTGGCGACGTCCCCCGGGCGACGCGCCTTTCCATCGTTGATCGCTGCGGCGAGGTATTCTGAATGGGGCAACTTACACCTGCGCGCTGCGTCGACGTGGGCGCGCAATCCTTCCGTATCGACCATTCCGGGCTGGAACATCGCAACGTAGGGAAGCCTCGGCTCCTGTTCATAGGCGAAATCAGCGAGTATCTGATCGAATAGGCGCGCCAGCGCTTTTTTGCTGATGCCGTAAATGCCGGTGCCCGGTTGAGGACGATCTGCTATGCCCGCGCCAACGAACAAGATGCGTGCAGGTGCGGAAGCTATCAAGTCCGGCATGAAGCGCTGGCTCAAGGCAAGCGGTGCGGTGACGTTAACCGCGAAAGCGTGTGCCAGCGCTTCAGGTTCCACGCCCATGAAATCCGGACTCGGCGAGCCCACACCCGCGTTATGAATAAGATATTTCAACCTGCCGCCATGCTCAGCCAGTCCCTTGCTTACGCTTTGCGTCAGATCAGCCCGGTCTTCCTGACGCGCTATGTCTGCATGTACTACAAGCGCGGGCGATAGCCCGATAATGCCGTCGTGAACCTGTTCAAGGCGATCTCTACGCCGCCCGACCAATGCCACGCCGATGCCGCGTGTGGCGAGCTCACGGGCCAGAGCGGCTCCGATACCGGAACCCGCTCCGGTAATGAGAGCCCAGTCTGATGGGACGTTCACGGCGCGTTCTGCTGCGACGGGTCTATGCTGAACGCCCCATCGGAATCCAGCGCAATCGCCTCATACGCGTTGAAATAACCAAAGGCATAGTTGCAACCGGAGCCGATGGCGATGCGTGCTACAGCATCGCCGGTGCCATCAGTGGCGATTGCGGTAGAGCTCCCCGGCAATAATCTTTGCCAGCACCTCGTGGGCACCGGAGCTTGACCTGTCCGCCCGTTTGGTTTTACCGGCGCAATTTACCATCAGACGACCGCGATCCAGACACCAGTGAAAGGGGACGTCTCGGCCGTTTCTTTCTATAGATCCCGCAATCCAGTCCAAAACCATCACAATACTCCTCTGCCCCTGAGCCTTGCTTTGAGGTGTATATACCACACAGAAAAGCTTACGCCAATTTGTCAATACGCGGGCGCGCAATATCGGGTCGCAACCCCACCCAGTCGGGCGCATAGGCATCGATGCTGATCCCCGGGTGTTGGTGGCAAGTAGCCATGCAGGCAGGCCATGTTATGCTCATATCTTAGCGATATCGGTATTATCCATGCGACTCTTGAGCCGCGCTTTTTCTCTGGAGACTGTCTATGAAGCTTGCTGTCCTTTCCTGTGCGCCGAACGCCTATAGCACCCGTCGGCTGAAGGAAGCGGCGCTGCAGCGCGATCATCGCGTAAAGGTGCTGAATACACTGAAATTTGCCATCGATCTGGACCAGGGCTCTCCGGATCTCTTCTATCGCCAGAAGCACCTCAGCAGCTATGACGCTGTGCTGCCGCGAATTGGCGCCTCAATCACCTATTACGGCACCGCCGTGGTCAGGCAGTTTCAGGAAATGGATGTTTTCTGCGCGAATACTGCCCACGGCATCAGCAATTCCCGGGATAAGCTGCGCAGCCTGCAGATTCTCAGCCGTCACCATATCGGCATCCCCCGGACCACATTTGTGCGCGACAAGAAGGATGTTCTTCCTGCCATTGAGCGCGTCGGCGGTGCGCCGGTGATCATCAAGCTGATTGAGGGCACGCAGGGAATCGGTGTGCTGCTGGCGGAATCGGTGAAGCAGGCAGAATCGATTATTGAGCTGCTGCAGAGCCAGAAGCAGAACGTGCTCATCCAGAAGTTCGTGGCGGAAAGCAAGGGACGCGACATCCGGGCCTTTGTCGTGGGCGATCGCGTGATTGCCGCCATGCGGCGTGTCGCCCAGGGACAGGAGTTTCGCAGCAATGTGCACCGTGGTGGGATAGCGGAGCCCGTGGAACTCGATGAGCGCTACGTGGAGACAGCCGTGCGCTGCACGCAGATCATGGGCCTGCGCGTGGCCGGCGTCGACATGCTTGAGGGCAAGAATGGTCCCCAGGTGATGGAAGTGAATTCATCACCGGGTCTTGAGGGTATTGAGACCTGTACCGGGCTCGACGTGGCAGGCGCTGTGATTGACTACATTGCTGCACAGGTGGATTTCCCAGAGATTGACGTGCGCCAGCGACTGACAGTCAGCAAGGGATACGGGGTGAGCGAAATATACGTGCCGGAGGGATCCAACTTCGTCGATCAGACTATCACCCAGACCGGCCTCTCCGAGCACGATATCAATGTGCTTACCCTTTACCGGGGCACAAAAGTGATTCCCAACCCCCGCAAGGACCGCGTGCTGGAGGCGGGCGACAAATTGCTCTGTTTCGGCAAGCTTGAAGCGATGCGGGATATGATTCCCGCACGTACCCGGCGGCGCCGCAGGCCGGAAGTGTCCCAGCTGGAAACGGAGCATCCGCACGCGGACGTGCCCTAGGCCGCGTAACTGGTGCGCGAGGGGTACTCAATATCCGGTTGAACCGGAGTGCAGTCAATAAATTTATTCAAGGAGACGGGTCATGCGTGACGATCAGGAATTCGACATCGTTGTCTACGGCGCTACCGGTTATACCGGTAAGCTGGTGTGCGACTACCTGCACAGACAGTACGGCGTCGGCGACACACTCAACTGGGCGATGGCGGGTCGCAGTGAGGACAAGCTTGTCGGCGTCAGGGACGAGCTTGGTATTGATTCGGGGGTTCCTTTTGTTGTTGCAGATGCCGGCAGTGCGGATTCCCTGCGTGCGATGGTCGATCGCACCGCAGTGGTGCTGACGACTGTGGGTCCCTACCAGCTTTACGGCTCCGATCTGGTGGCAGCCTGTGCCGAGGCCGGCACGGATTATGTCGATCTTTGCGGTGAGCCCGGCTGGATGCACGAGATGATCGCAGCACACGGCGACGCGGCGGCCCGCAGCGGGGCGCGCATCGTCTTCTCCTGCGGCTTTGATTCTGTCCCCTTTGATCTTGGTGTGCATTTTTTGCAGCAGGCAGCGCGGCAGCAGTTTGGCCATGCCCTGCCGCGCGTGCGTGGACGCGTGCGCGCCATGAAGGGCACCTTTTCCGGCGGAACACTGGCCAGCTTCAAGGCCACGATGGCGGCGGCGGCCGAACGGCCGGAGCTGGTAAAAGTCCTGATGGATCCGTTTTCCCTGACGCCCGGTTTCACCGGCCCCGAGCAGCCTCCCGGCACGAAGCCCTTGCATGAGGATGATCTCGACAGCTGGTCCGCCCCCTTCGTGATGGCGACCATCAATACCAAGAACATTCATCGGTCGAATTACCTGCTTGGTCACGACTATGGCGAGGACTTCACTTACGATGAAATGATGCTGACCGGCCCGGGGGATGAGGGCGAGGCGATGGCGAAGGCCGTGGCGGCGGACAAGTCGATGGCCGAGAGCCGGCGCAAGCCCGGCGAGGGACCCTCGCCGGAAGAGCGCGAAAGTGGCTATTATAATGTTCTGTTCGTGGGCACGTCGCCGCAGGGGGAGATACTGAAAGCCAGCGTCCGCGGCGACCGCGATCCAGGCTATGGCTCCACGAGCAAGATGATTGCCGAGAGCGCTGTCTGTCTGCTGCAGAACCCGTCCCTTGCCAGTGGAGGGATCTGGACGCCGGCGGCCGCACTGGGTGAATCCCTTATCGAGCGTCTGCGTCAGAACGCGGGGCTCACTTTTCAGCTTGAGGCGTGATGTTTTCGCTGAACGCCAGCTAGTGCTCGGTCAGCTCCCTGGGAGCTGGCTGTGTTTCAGCGTCAAATGCGCGATAGCTCGCGCGCTCAAAGCGCCTGTCGCTCGACAAGCGATTCACCAGTGATACAAGTGGTCTGAGCAGCAGCTCCGGGGCGACTACAGACAAGGAGATAATCGGTGACCGACGCCCTGCGCGAGAAGACATCAACGATCCTGATTCCCGTTTTCGTGCCTGCGGTTGTGGTTATTGTGCTCCTGGTGATCGGCACCATCAGCAACCCGGAACTGGCTGGCGAAGTCTTCAGCTCAACGCTTGCCTATATCACCCGGACGTTTGGCTGGTTCTACATGCTCTGTGTGGCGTTTTTCCTGGTGTTCATTGTCAGCATTGCTTTCACCCGCTGGGGGCACATAAAGCTCGGCCCGGACCACGCCGGCCCGCAATACAGCTTCCCTGCCTGGTTCGCCATGCTCTTTTCCGCAGGCTACGGCATTGCACTGCTGTTTTTCGGGGTCGCAGAGCCCGTGCTGCATTATTCTTCACCTCCCGCGGGTGCTGGCGAAACGGTGGATGCTGCCAGACAGGCGATGCAGATTGCTTTCTTTCACTGGGGATTCCATATCTGGGCGATTTATGGCCTGGTTGGCCTGGTGCTGGCATATTTTGCGTTTCGGCACGGTCTGCCGCTGTCGATTCGCTCGGCGCTTTATCCACTGATCGGTGAGCGCATCCACGGCCCGATAGGTCATACCGTCGACGTGTTTGCCATCCTGGGCACCATGTTCGGTATCGCCACGACGCTCGGGCTTTCTGTGGCGCAGATCAACGCGGGGCTCAACTATCTGTGGCCGGAGATTCCCGTCAACGTAACCGTGCAGATTATCGCCATTGTGCTCATTACCGGACTCGCGATTCTGTCCGTGGTCGCCGGTCTGGACAAAGGCGTAAAGAGACTCTCGATTGTTAACATGTGCCTCGCGGTCTCATTGATGCTTTTCGTGTTTATCGTTGGCCCCAGCATCCACATCCTGGAGAGTTTCCTGCAGAACACCGGCAGCTATCTCAATAACATTGTTGAACGCACCTTCAACCTGCAGGCGTATTCGCGCGGTGACTGGATTGGCAACTGGACGCTGTTCATTTTCGGATGGACCATTGCCTGGGCGCCTTTTGTCGGCCTTTTTATCGCCAAGATCAGTCGCGGCAGAACCATTCGCCAGTTTGTGGTCGGGGTCATGCTGGTGCCATCTATTTTCACCTTTCTGTGGTTTTCAATTTTCGGCGATACGGCGCTTCACCTGATCATGAACGAGGGTTTCCACAGTCTCGTCGATGACGTGCAGGCTGATCACGCGGTGGCGTTGTTCAAGCTCTACGAGCTGCTGCCGCTGTCATCCATCGTCTCGTTCATTACCGTTCTGTTGATTATCACGTTTTTTGTCACGTCCTCGGATTCGGGTTCTCTGGTTATCGACTCGCTCGCATCCGGTGGCGTAACCATTACACCCGCCTGGCAGCGCGTATTCTGGGCGTCTGCCGAGGGTGCGGTGGCTGCCGCACTGCTCCTTGCGGGTGGTCTGAGTGCGCTGCAGACCATGACAATTGCCAGCGCGCTGCCATTTTCCCTGATCATGCTGGTCGCTGCGCTCGGCATGTGGCGCGCGCTCGTTATCGAGGGACACCATCACAGCAGCCTGCAGACGGAAGTGCAGAGCCGTTTTTCCGGTACCTCCGGTCACGGCCTCTGGCGCCGGCGCCTGCTGGGTCTGGTGACGTTTCCTGAAAGAGCCGAGGTCGAGGAGTTCATGGCGACCACCGTGCGCAAGGCGATGCAGCGCGTGCAGCGGGAGCTCACTAAGCAGGACTGGAGCGCAGAGGTGCACGTGGACGACGTGAACGCCCGTGTTTACCTCGAAGTGGTCAAGGAGGGGCAGGTGGACTTCACTTATGAAATCCGCATTCTGGAAGTTGCGCTGCCAGACTATGCCTATCCCGAGATGGTGCACGACTCGGGGCAGGGAAATACCTACTGCCGCGCCGAGGTATTCCTGCGGCGGGGTGGCCAGTCGTATGACATCTTCGGTTTTGACCAGCAGGATATCATCACGGATATTCTCGACCAGTTCGAAAAACATCTGCACTTTCTGCATATTTCGCCAGGAAACCTGCCCTGGAACATGGCAAAGCACGACGAAATGCTGGTGCCCCAAGAGATAGCAGTGAAGACGCAGTAGGCGAGGCCAGACCATATGCATCTGCCAAGGATGGACCAGCTACATGGTTTTACAATCATTCTACTGCCGCCCGGCGCGAGGCCGGTCATGGTCCCGAAGGACCTGCCACGTTGACTGAGACGATCGGCACGGAGAGGACAATGGAAGATCAGAAAGCTTCCTGGCACGCTCAGGATATTGATGCCGTTATGACTGCTTTCGCTGCGCACCCCGAGGGACTCTCCAGCGATGATGCTCAGCGGCGACTCGCCGAGGCGGGTCCCAACAGCCTGCCGGAGCCCGCGCGCCACGGGATTATCGTGCGGTTCTTACTGCATTTTCACAATCTACTGATTTACGTACTGTTGGGCTCGGCCGTCATTACGGCGCTGCTTGCACACTGGGTGGATACGGTGGTGATACTCGCCGTTGTCATTCTAAACGCCGTAATAGGCGTCATTCAGGAAGGCAAGGCAGAGCGGGCGATGGATGCCATTCGCCATATGCTGGCGCCGAAGGCCGGGGTGCTGCGCGATGGCAAGCGCACGTCGGTGCCGGGTGATCAACTGGTGCCGGGTGACGTGGTGCTGCTCGACGCCGGCGACAAGGTTCCGGCAGACATGCGTCTGTACAGCTGTCGCGGCGTGTCGATTCAGGAGGCCATCCTGACCGGTGAGTCGGTGCCGGTTGAAAAGCGTACGGGCACCGTTGCCGCCGATGCTCCGCTGGGCGATCGCAGTGGCATGGCCTATAGCGGAACGCTGGTAACGACAGGCGCTGCACGTGGCGTGGTGGTGGCGACGGGGGCAGCCACTGAGATCGGCCACATCAGTACCATGATTGCGGGCGTGGAGACACTGATCACGCCGCTGACGCGACAGATGGCGGTTTTCTCGCGCTGGCTGACAGTATTCATTCTGGGTTTGGCGTTAATCATACTTGCCTTCGGTTACCTTGTTCAGGGGCAGCCGTTCGGCGACATCTTCACGGCGGTGGTGGGTCTTTCTGTGGCTGCCATTCCCGAGGGTCTGCCTGCGGTCCTGACGGTGACGCTGGCGATTGGCGTCCAGACCATGGCAAAGCGGCGGGCCATTGTCCGGCGCCTTCCCGCTATCGAGACCCTTGGCTCTGTGTCCGTAATCTGCAGCGACAAGACCGGCACATTGACGCGTAATGAAATGATGGTCACGACCGCCTGTGTCGGTGACGCCGAGGTTTCTGTTGATGGCGAGGGGTACCGCCCGGAAGGAGAGATTCTGAGCGCCGAGGGGTCGGGGCCGGATGCCTTGCAGCCACTCGCGCGGGTTTCCGGCCTGTGCAACGATGCTGCACTGCACCACAGGGACGATGCCTGGACAGTAGAGGGCGATCCGATGGAAGGCGCCTTGCTCGCGTTCGCGGGCAAGGTTGGCCAGATGCAGGATGCCACGACGCATAACTGGGTGCGCAGTGATTCCATTCCTTTCGATACACGGCATCGCTTCATGGCGACGCTGGACCATGATCACGAGCATCACGTCCACATTCACGTAAAGGGAGCGCCGGAAACACTTTTCGATCGTTGTAGCGAAATGCGTGCCGTGGATGGCAGCACCCTGCCTTTTGATCGGGACTACTGGCACGGCAAGTCGGAGGCACTTGCCTCGCGCGGGCAACGGGTTCTGGCACTGGCGTCCCGGCCAGTGGGAACCGGGGTGACCACACTGGCCATGGATGATGTGGAGAGTGGACTGATTTTCGAAGGCCTGGTCGGGTTGATCGATCCACCACGGCCAGAGGCGATCAAGGCAGTGGCGGCCTGCCATCGAGCCAGCATCGACGTGAAGATGATTACCGGCGATCATTCAGGCACGGCCGCGGCTATCGGTTCCCAGATCGGGCTCCTGCATACGGATCGTGTGCTGACCGGGGCCGATATCGATGCCCTGGACGACGGTGCACTCGCTGCGGCGGTTCAGGAAACCGATGTGTTCGCGCGCACCAGTCCCGAGCACAAATTGCGCCTCGTCAAGGCGCTGCAGCAGTTGGGGTATGTCGTTGCCATGACCGGCGATGGCGTCAACGACGCCCCAGCGCTGAAGCGGGCCGATGCCGGTATCGCCATGGGCCGATCGGGGAGCGAGGCAGCCAAGGAAGCCTCCGAACTGGTTCTTCTCGACGACAATTTTTCCACCATTGTGGGCGCGGTCGAGGCGGGTCGCACGGTTTACGACAACCTGAAGAAGATCATCTCCTTCCTGCTGCCGGTCAATGGCGGTGAGTCGCTCAGCCTGCTGCTTGCCATCCTGCTGGGGCTGACCCTGCCGATCACGGCGGCGCAGATACTCTGGGTCAATATGGTCAGCTCGGTGGCGCTGGCAATGGCGTTGGCCTTTGAGCCTACCGAGCCGGATACACTGTCGAGACCGCCGCGAGAGCCCGGCGCACCGATTCTGTCGAGAGGACTGGTGCTGCGTATCGGCCTTGTTTCGCTGATGTTCTGCAGCGGTGTTTTTGGCGTGTTCTGGTGGGCTGTGGGGCAGGGCGCAGATGAGGCAACAGCGCGCACCATGGCGGTCAACACGCTCGTGGTGATGGAAATCTTCTACCTGTTCAGCGTGCGCTACAGTTATGGCACGTCTCTCAGCCTGACCGGTATCAAGGGGACGCGTGCCGTGTGGACTGCGCTGGTGATTGTTACCGGGCTGCAGCTGGCCTTCACGTATCTCCACTGGCTCGCGATGTGGTTCGACGCTAGGGCCCTCAACGTTGCGCAGAGTGCGCAGGTGATGGCGGTGGGCGTGCTCATGCTGCTGGTCATGGAAGCCGGCAAGTGGATTCAGCGGCGATATGCAGCCAGATAAGCGCTATGACGTCACGTGGGGCGTTGACATGACCCCTGATGTATAAAGGAGTGAAGCAGGATGACGAGGCAGGAAGTCTGGGTGAACCGTGGCAATTTTCGTAACACCCACATCGTCGAGGGCCCGGTTCCCGACGTGGCGGAGGGCGAGATTCTCCTCGCTGTGGAATCCTTTGCGCTCACGGCAAACAACGTCAGCTACGCCCTGTCCGGAGATATGATTGGCTACTGGGGATATTTTCCGGCGGAGGGGCACTGGGGCAAGGTGCCGGCCTGGGGCTATGCCCGCGTCCTGGCATCGCGTTGCGCCGACATTGCAGAAGGTGAGCGACTCTGGGGGTTTCTGCCCATGGCCACTCACCTTGTTGTGCAGCCCGGTCATGTCAGTGCAAATGGATTGGTGGATGTTGCCGGGCATCGAAAGGCGTTACCGGCACTTTATAACGGTTACACGCGCACGCTCGCAGATCCGCCCACGCTTGCGGATCTGCAGCACGAGCGCAGCCTGCTGTTCCCGCTATTCGCCACCTCCTATCTGCTTTACGACTATCTGGTGGACAACGATTTTTTCGCTGCCGCTCAGGTCATCATCGGCTCGGCGTCATCCAAGACGGCATTCGGCCTGGCGCGTCTGCTGTACAGTGACAGTGACAGTGACAGTGACAGTGGCCGAGGCGTTTCGGTGTGCGGACTGACGTCCGCATCGAATGTGGACTTTGCGGCGACGCTCGACGCCTATCATTCGGTGCTGCCTTATGAGGACGTGGATCGAGTCGCCGCTGATGCGCCCGCCGTGTTCGTTGACATGGCCGGGGATGCTGCTCTGACGGCTGCGGTGCACCAGCGACTGGGTGATCAACTTGTCCAGAGCATCAAGGTGGGTGCCACGCATTGGGAGGCGCCGGGTGCAGGTGATGAAGCCCTGCCCGGTCCGGCGCCTGCGTTTTTCTTTGCGCCGGCGCACATCGCACGCCGTGACAAGGAGTGGGGGCAGGGTGTGGTCATGCAGCGGGCGTTGAGCGCCAGTGCGGATCTTTCCCGGGGGATGCGCGGTCTGATTCAGATCGAGGAAAAACGGGGGGCAGATGCGGTGATCGATACCTGGACCTCCTTGCTGGACAACCGGCTGCCTCCTTCCCTGGGAATGATTCTGTCGCTGTGAAAAAAAGGAGAAAGGCGGCAGGCCATGCGGCGACCAGCTGTTCAGGGCACGTCGGCGACCTGCACGGGAATCCAGCGGTCAATGATGTAGTCCAGGGTGCCATTTGCCCGCATCAGGTTGAGTGCCTGGTTCAGGTCCCGAAGCAGGCCGGGATTGCCCGGTGAAACGGCCCAGGCGAGGTGTTCTTCAGTGAGTGGTCTATAGAGGCTGATGACATCGGTCTGCGCCTCCGACGCCGCCAGACTCCAGCTGGTCGCCGCATCATCGATGAACAGATCAATCTCGCGATCGCGTAATGCGGCGAAGGCGGCATCGCTGCCCGCGTAATGCCGAATCGTCGCATCGCGCAGTTCGCGTTCCGCGAACGCTGCTCCGGCACTTCCTGGCCGGACACCAATTCGCACGTCTTCCTGATACACCGCCCAGGGCTGAGCGAACCTGGCCACCGCGGATTCGTGCAGTATCGCCATCTGCCCTGCCCGCAGGTATGGCCGGGTGAACATGAGATCGCTGTTGGCCGCATCTTCCACCACCAGACCGGACATGATCACGTCGATGTCGCCATTGCGCAGTGCCGGGCGCAGCTGCGCCGCGGGCAGGGGAACGAGTTCAAGGCGTCGCGAGAGAATTTCCGCAAGCGTTTTCGCGCTGTCCGGGTCGACACCGACCAGCCGTCCTTCGCTGTAATAGTGCAGTGGCGGTACGCCCGGTGTCATTCCCACCCGCAGGACCGATTGTGCTGACAATGGCGAGATGACTGAGAGGCAGGCAATGCACAGGAAAGAGCCGAGCCATCGTCGCCACACGGTCTCGCAGAAAATCGCACCGATGCCCCTCACGACAGGCATCTACATGCCGCCAATGGCAGGTACACCGGCCACATAAATGTGCAGATAGCGCGCAAACACGAACCAGAGGACTGCGCCGCCGATCACCGTGGCCAGCGTTCCCGGCACGCGGCCAGCAGGATAGACAGTGCCGCGAGCGCGATCCTTTTTCCTGAGGGTGATGTAGAGCACGACGGCCCAGGCGAGGAAAGCCCCGAAAAAGATGATGTCGCCTAATCGGCCATTGGCCAGAAGGTGGGCGAAAGCCCAGATTTTCACTGCCATCAGCATGGGGTGGCCGAGCCGGGCCTTGAGGTGGTTCGCCGGCACATAGGCCGCGACCAGGAGTATGAAGGAGGGCAGCATGAGCAGGGAGGCGAAGTGCCTTAGCCCGACCGGCGGGTTCCAGAGCGGAACCGCAGTCATGCGCATTTCGCCGTAGCCGACGATCGCCAGCCAGAGTCCGCCGATAGAGATCAGCGCGTAGACGATCTTGAAGGGAATGGCACCGCGCTGCTCTATCTGTCTGTCTCGCCACGCAGGCGCAAAAATATTCAGTGAATGCGTGCCGAGAAAAATCAGCAGTCCGACAATCATCAGGGTCATGCAAAGTCTCCGACCGGTCGCGCCGTCATGGCGCAGGTGGTGTCAAGATAAGGCGGGAGCAGTCTAGCGCATCCTGGGGGGGCAGTGGCAACGCAGATCATGCCGTCCGCCGCATTCTCGCTGCCAACAGAATGATCAGTGCCAGTGCAACCTCGACCGCGATCAACGGACCGGCAAAGGTGGCATCGTGAAGCAGCCATGCCAGTGTGCGCATGATGGCCGCAAAACCGAAAAAAATCGCGGCCGCATGCAGCCAGCTGTCGCGGCCTGTCTGCAGGCCGAGCATAAGCATCGCCGCGATACCGAAGAAAAACGCGCTGATGTCACCGATCTGGGTGCTGCGGGCGAGTCCGTCCAGCAGTGGCATGCCCAGTGATGCAGCGGCAACCTCAGGTTCTACGATCCAGCGCAGGCCCAGGAACAGGATGACTGCGGCGAGAAGCCACAGGATAAAACGAGCGGTACGTGCGATCATCGAAGATCCCTCTCAGACAAAAACCTGAACTTTAGCAGCCTGCGAAGGCAATGCTACTATCTGAGCGGTGCCTGACCGAGAATTACGATGACCAACAGAATTACGATGACCAACTTACGATGGCTGAATTACGATGGCTGAAATTTGATGACGACGACAACAGGCGATTTCACGGTAGATCATCTGGCTGAGACCCACGAGGTTCTCAATCAGTCGCGGCCCCTGGTGAGTTACAACAGCTATCTTGGAGATGCCGCACTGCGGGAGGGCGTGGCGCGTTACGGCGCCGGCTGGGCCAGTGATGCGCTCACGCGTCACGGCGAGCGCTGTGGCAGTGCCGAGGTCATCAACTGGGGCTTTCTGGCCAACGAGAACCGGCCGCAGTTCTACAGTCACGACCGCCAGGGGTACCGGGTGGACGAGGTGCGCTACCACGAGGCCTATCACAGACTCATGCGGCTCGGTCTGCACTCCGGTCTGCACAGCAGCCCCTGGACGCGGCCCGGCGCGGGTGCCCATGTGGCGCGGGCGGCGCAGTATTATCTGCAGGCCCAGGTGGAGTCCGGCCACGGCTGTCCGCTGACCATGACCTTTGCCGCCGTGCCCACCCTGCGGCTGACGCCCACTATTGCTGATACCTGGCTGACGGGGGTACTTGCCTGCGATTATCAGCCCGAGAATATTCCTTATTTTCAAAAATCGGCGCTGACCATCGGTATGGGCATGACCGAGAAGCAGGGCGGCTCGGATGTTCGCGCCAACACCACTCGCGCCAGGGCGCTCGGCGCGGGTGGCCCCGGCGGTGATTACGAACTGGTCGGCCATAAGTGGTTCACGTCAGCACCCATGTGCGATGCATTTCTTGTGCTCGCCCAGGCGGAGGGTGGCCTCAGCTGCTTTCTCGTGCCGCGCTGGCGTCCGGATGGCAGCAAGAACCCGATTCAGGTCCAGCGCCTGAAAAACAAGATGGGCAACGTCGCCAATGCCTCTTCGGAGATCGAATTGCGTGGCGCTATGGGCTGGATGGTCGGCGAAGAGGGCCGCGGGGTACCTGCGATTATAGAAATGGTGGCGATGACGCGGTTTGACTGCATGATCGGCTCGGCTGCGGGTCAGAGACAGGCTGTTGCCCAGGCGGTCAACCACGCTGCGGGACGTGAGGCCTTTGGTCGACGGCTGCTGGATCAGCCGCTCATGCGCAATGTGCTGGCTGACCTGCAGCTCGAAGTAGAGGGCTCGCTGGCGCTGATGCTGCGCATGGGTGCTGCCCTCGATAGCAGCCTGTCAGCCGCCGGTAACGAGCATGACAGGCTGCTCCTGCGGCTCGGGCTTCCCACCGGCAAATACTGGATCTGCAAGCGCACCCCGACGCTGACCTATGAAGCAATGGAGTGTCTCGGTGGCAACGGGGTTATCGAGGATTTCATTCTTGCCAGGCTCTATCGCGACGCTCCTGTCAACGCGATCTGGGAGGGGTCGGGCAACGTGCAGGCCCTGGATATGCTGCGTGCGCTGGCGCGCAATCCCGATGTTCTGGAAGCCTGGTACGTCGAGATTGATGCGGCCCGGGGACAACACGCGCTGCTGGATGCGGCGGTTGACCGGCTCAAGGCAGCGCTGCGCGACGCAGACGACCTCGAATACCGCGCGCGCTCCCTGGTAGATCAGCTGGCGCTGACGATGCAGGCTGCGCTGCTGGTGCAGGCTGCTACGCCCTCGATTGCCGACGCGTTTATCCGGTCACGGCTGGGTTCACACGGCGATCGCAACTTCGGAACATTGCCCATGGGCGTTGCAGTGGATACGCTATTGCAACGTGCTAATCCGCACATTACCGACTGAACTGCGCAGCGTTCTTGCAGCACTCTCCCAGCAATTTCGCAGCACTCTCGCAGCACTCTCGCAATGATAATGCAGCGGCCGGGCAGGCCGGAATCAGACAGACGCTAGGAGCAAGACCCATGGCATTTACCGCACTCGTTACGCTGCTGCTGCTGTTGCAGTATCTGGCCTTTTCAATGCTGGTGGGCCGGGAGCGCCTGCGACACGATATCCGGGCGCCGGCGGTCACCGGTCACGAGAGTTTTGAGCGCGCCTACAGGGTGCAGATGAACACGCTTGAGCAGCTCGTGGTGGTTCTTCCCGCCATGTGGATCGTTGCCGGCTTCTTCTTTCTGCCAGTTGCCGCGCCACTGCTGGGCCTCGCCTTCTTCGCCGGCCGGGTGCTCTACCGCAATGCGTATATTCGCGATCCGCAGAGCCGCACGGCGGGTATGGCGGTCGGTATGCTGGCAATGCTCGGCCTGCTGATTTGCGCGCTCTGGGGCGCAGTACTGCAGCTGTAGTGGACTATTCCTGCTGCACAGAAAAGGGGCGCTGAATTCAGAAGAGCGCGCCAGAGAGGGCGTCAGCTGGCGGTGATGTGCAAAACACGGTAAGGTTTTCGTTTTTGTAAATGCGCCCTGCCATGTTACTTGCCACAGATCTCGATGGAACTTTTCTTGGCGGCAGCCAGAATGCCCGCCTCAGGCTTTATCAGCTGGTTGCCTCGCACCCCGATATCGACCTCGTGTTCGTCACGGGTCGGGGTCTCGAACACGTGCTGCCACTGCTGGCAGACCCCACCATCCCCCAGCCCGACTACATCATCGCCGACGTCGGTGCGACCGTCGTCCACGGCGACACTCAGCAACCGGTCTTTCAGATTCAGGACGACATTGAGCAGATATGGCCGGGTGATCGCGCTGTCGTGGAGGCTCTTGCGCACCTGCCTGACCTGCAGCGGCAGGAGGTACCACAGGAACGTCGCTGCTCGTATTTCTGCGAAGAACATCATATTGACGATGAGGTGCGGCGCATTGTCGACGGTCTTGACTGTGACCTGCTGTTCTCTGCGGGCAAGTATTTCGATGTCCTGCCGCGAGGCATCAACAAGGGACATACACTCACGCGCCTCGTTGCCCATCTGGGCATTGACCGTGAAGACGTTCTCGTCGCGGGTGATACGCTGAACGACCTGTCGATGTACGAAACAGGATTCAAGGGCGTGTGTGTCGGCGACTCCGAGGCGGGATTGCTGGCAGCAACAGCAGATCTCGCGCGGGTCTACCATGCCCGGGCGTCGGGCGCCGGTGGCATTGTAGAGGCGTTCGAGTATTTTGGCTTTCTCGGAAGCAGCGGTATCGAGGCCGAGCTGGTGCCGGTCACGGAGCGCGGCAAGTCCGACCTGGTGATTGTTTACCACCGCCTGCCTTATGAAGAGTTTATCGAGGACGGTGAGCGCAAACGGCGGCGTCCCAAATCGCCCAACGGGATTATTCCAACGCTGCTGAGTTTCTTTGCCGACGGCAAACCCGGCTCCTGGGTTGCCTGGGCGATCGATGATCCCTCGGTGGGTGAGTTCGAGATTCACACTGAAGTGGACGTCAATCATTACCCCAGGCTGGTTGCCGCGCGCGTGGCATTGACCGAAGACGACGTCGATATCTTCTACAAGCGTTTTTCCAAAGAGGCATTCTGGCCCACGCTGCATACTTTCTGGGAACGGGCCATCTTTCATGAGGAGCACTGGGGTGTTTTCCTTGACGTCAATCGCCGGTTTGCCGAGCGTGCGGCGGGAGAGGCGGCGGCGAATGCCGTTGTCTGGATTCATGATTACAATCTGTGGATGGTGCCGGCGTTCCTTCGCGAGATTCGTCCGGATGTGACGATTGCCTTTTTCCACCACACCTATTTTCCCTCTGCGGACGTTTTCAATGTACTGCCCTGGCGTCGGCAAATAGTCGGCAGTCTGCTGCAGTGCAACTACATCGGCTTTCATATCCCACGGCAGGCTGAGAATTTCGTGGATGTCGCGCGCGGTGTCATGCCGATACAGATTTTAAAGCGTGTGAATTGTGCGCCGCGCTTTTTTACCTACGGCTGTGCGGTGGGCCTGGAGGAAATGACGACGGAGATAGAGGTCGCCGGTCGACATATCGGCCTCGGCGCGCATCCCGTGGGCCTCGATATCGGGCGCGTCGAGCGTGCGCTGGATGATCCGGCGCAAAAGCAACGCATTGCGGAGCTGCGCGATGAACTGTCGGACGTGCGTATGCTGCTGTCAGTCGAGCGGCTGGACTTCACCAAGGGCATTCTGGAAAAACTGCACGCCTACGAGCGTCTGCTGGAAGAGAATCCGGAACTGGAGGGAAAGGTCACGCTGGTTACGATCTGTGTGCCCGCGGCGAGCGGCATGAAGATTTACGATGAGCTCCAGCTGCAGATAGAGCAGACCGTGGGCCACATCAACGGTCGGTACGCCCGCATGGGCTGGACACCTGTGCAGTTTTTCTTCCGTGCCGTGCCCTTTGAGCATCTGGTGGCCTATTACGCAGCGGCCGATGTCATGTGGATAACGCCATTGCGCGATGGACTCAATCTGGTCGCCAAGGAGTTTGTCGCTACCCAGGGGCTGACGCAGGGTTGCGGCGTGCTGGTGCTGTCCGAGTTTGCGGGTGCGGCAGCAGAGCTGCGCGGCGCCATCCTCACAAACCCCCACGACCCTCACGAGATGGTGGCCACCTGCTACTTTGCGCTGAATATGAGTCGCGACGAGGCGCGTCATCGCCTGGCCGAGGCATTCGATTCAGTGCGCCACTACGATATTGCGCTCTGGGGTGAGGAATTCATGGCCTCGGTGCGCGAGCATGCAACGCTACCTGAGGCAGAAGCGCCAGCGGGTGCATGAGCCGTCCGCACCGTACCTTGTGTGAGCAATACAGGAGCCGAAGATGGCACTGCGTAATGCCGTGCAGCTGATCTGCTATCCCGATCGGCTGGGCCATAATCTGCATGACCTGAGAACGGTGATCAATCGCCATTTCGCGGACGCCATTGGCGGCCTGCATATCCTGCCGTTTTATCCGTCAAATGCGGATGCAGGCTTCTCGCCGCTGACGCACAAGGAAGTGGATCCGCGCTATGGCGACTGGGGTGACATCGAGGCGCTGGCAGCCGATTTTGATCTTTGCGCAGACCTTACGATCAACCATATTTCGGATGCCTCTGAGGAGTTCAGGGATTTCGTCCGCCATGGCTTTCAGTCACGCTATGCCGACCTCTTTATCGATGTTGACAAGTTCGGCCATATCACGCCGGACGACCTTGCGAAGATCCATATTCGCAAGGAAAAGGAGCCATTCCGGGAGATTACTTTCGAGAACGGTGAAACAGCGCGTGTGTGGTGCACGTTCACTGAAAACCAGATCGACCTGAATTACGATGCACCGCAGGCCTATGATCTCATGGAGGGCTACATTGCGTTCCTCGCCGGCAAGGGTATCAAGCTCCTGCGACTGGATGCGTTCGGCTACACCACGAAGCGCATCGGCACCACCTGTTTCCTGGTTGAACCCGATGTTTACCGCCTACTGGAGTGGGTGAATGACGTCGCGCATCGGCACGGCGCGGAGTGCCTGCCGGAAGTTCACGATCACACGAGTTACCAGTATGCGCTGAGCCGGCGCGACATGCGGCCCTACGGCTTCGCGCTTCCTCCGCTTCTTCTCTATACGCTGCTTGATGCCAACAGCACCTACCTGAAGAACTGGCTGCGCATGTGCCCGCGCAACATGATCACCGTATTGGATACCCACGATGGCATTTGCATACCGGATGTCGAGGGCGTGTTGCCCGAGGAAAAGATCAAGGTCCTTATCAACAACATCGATGCCCGCAGCGCTGATCCCATCCTGCGCAAGTCCGCAGCCAACATTCATAGCGTTGGTGCGATCTACCAGCTGACCTGCACCTTCTATGATGCCCTCATGCAGAATGACGATGCCTACATCGCAGCGAGGGCCATACAGTTTTTCACCCCGGGCATTCCCCAGGTGTATTACGTTGGCTTGCTTGCCGGCTGCAACGATGAGCAACTCATGCAGAGCACGGGAGAGCTGCGCGACATCAACCGCGCCTATTTCTCACTCGAGGACGTCGATCGGGCGGTGGAGAAACCCGTAGTGAAACGCCTTCTCGAGCTGATGCGCTTCCGTTCCCACTACCCGGCGTTCAAGGGTCGCTTCGAGCTGCAGTACTCCAATGATTCGAGCGTTGCCATGGCCTGGCGTCACGGTGAGCACTACTGTGCCGTATTTGTTGATCTCAACTTCAAGACCAGCACCATAACCTATCTTGATGAGAGCACCCTGGAAGAGAAAAGTTTCCGCGCCTAGCGGGCCGCGCGGTAAGTTCGGCTGAGGGTAACCGAACTCGTCACGAGCGCCGCCGCCCCAGTCAGATATCGAGCCGTTGCTTGGCGCTTCTGAAGGCGTCTACCGCCATGGCAACGTCTTCCTGACTCAGCGCGGCGGACATCTGCGTGCGAATTCTTGCTTTGCCACGCGGCACCACGGGGAAGGAAAACGCGACCACGTAAACGCCGAGCTCGAGCATGGTTTCGGCAAACCGCGCGGCGAGCGCGGCGTCGTGCAGCATCACGGGAACAATCGGATGCTCGCCCGGCAGCAGTTCGAAGCCTGCCGACTCAAGGCCCTCGCGGAGCGCCGCCGTGTTGTCACGCAAACGGTCGCGAAGGGCTGGTTCTTCGTCGACCAGCTCGAGCGCGCGAATTGCGCCTGCCACCACCGGTGGCGCGACGGTGTTGGAGAACAGGTAGGGCCGCGAACGCTGCCTGAGTAGCGCGACAATGTCTGAGTGAGCCGATGTGAAGCCGCCGCTGCCGCCGCCGATGGCTTTGCCCAGCGTACCGGTAATGATGTCCACCCGGTCCATGCAGCCGCGGAACTCATGGGTGCCGCGGCCGGTATCCCCCAGGAAGCCTGTGGCGTGGCAGTCATCAAAATGCACCAGCGCGCCGTAGCGTTCCGCGAGGTCGCAGATCTCGTCGAGACGGGCAATGGTGCCATCCATCGAAAAGACACCGTCCGTCGTTATCAGTTTGAAGCGGGCACCCGCTGCGTCGGCAGCCTTGAGCTGTGTTTCGAGATCGGCCATGTCGTTGTTGCGGTAGCGGTAGCGCGACGCCTTGCACAGGCGTATGCCGTCGATAATGCTGGCGTGGTTGAGTTCGTCGGAAATTACCGCGTCCTCGGGTCCGAGCAGTGTTTCGAACAGGCCGCCATTGGCGTCGAAGCATGACGGGTACAGAATCGTATCCGCACAGCCGAGAAACGCACTGAGTCGCTCTTCGAGAGTCTTGTGCACGGTCTGGGTGCCACAGATAAAGCGCACGGACGCCATGCCGTAACCCCATTCCTCAAGCCCCTGACGCGCGGCGGCATTTACCTCGGGATGCTGGGCGAGGCCCAGATAATTATTGGCACACAGGTTCAGCAGTTCACCGTCGCCGGCGATGCCCACCCGGTTGCCCTGTGGGGTGCTGATAATGCGCTCGTTCTTGAGCAGACCGGCCGAGTCTATCTCTGCCAGCTCAGACTGCAGGTGTTCAGCGAATCTTCCGTACATGCTTCTAGCGCTCCTCCCAGTTGAGAATGACCTTGCTCGCTTCGCCGCTGTTCATGACCGCAAAGCCCTTCTCGAATTCCTGATAATTCAGACGGTGGGTGATGACGGGTGAAATATCCAGGCCCGATTCGATCATCACCGACATCTTGTACCAGGTCTCGTACATTTCACGACCGTAGATGCCTTTAATCGTCAGCATATTGAAAATTACCGCACTCCAGTCTATCGCCATCGGCCTGGCGGGGATGCCCAGCATGGCAATCTTGCCCCCGTGGCACATATTGGCAATGAGGTCGTTGAAGGCCTGGGGGTTGCCGGACATCTCCAGTCCTACATCAAAGCCTTCGCGCATGCCCAGCTGCTCCTGCAGATCACTGATACTGTCCCGGCTGACATTCACGGTGTGTGTTGCGCCCAGAGTTTTTGCCAGCTCCAGCCTCGCGTCAATGACGTCGGTGATGACGACGTGGCGGGCTCCCGCGTGGCGACAGACGGCGGCGGCCATTGCGCCGATGGGGCCGGCGCCGGTGATCAATACGTCCTCGCCCAGCAGGTCGTTCTGCAAGGCCGTGTGTACGGCATTGCCGAAAGGGTCGAACAGGGCAGCAACGTCCAGGTCAATACCCGGTGCGTGCTCCCAGACGTTTGACATGGGAAGCACCATATATTCGGCAAAGGCGCCGGGACGATTGACGCCGATGCCGCTGGTGTGGGCGCAGAGGTGCCGCCTGCCTGCCATGCAGTTGCGGCAGCGGCCGCAGACCACGTGACCTTCACCTGACACAATCTGCCCCGGCCTGAAGTCGATGACATTGCTGCCGACGTCGACGATCTCACCGACAAACTCGTGGCCGACAGTCATAGGCACCTTGATGGTCTTCTGCGCCCATTCATCCCAGTTGTAGATATGTAGATCTGTGCCGCAGATTGCGGTGCGTCGTACCTTGATGAGCACATCGTTTATGCCCGGGCGCGGTTCCGGCACGTCTTCCAGGCTGAGACCAGGACTCGCGTCGCGTTTTACCAGTGCCTGCATGGAGGCCTCCATTGGTTCTTTATAAAGGAAATATTCCAGTATAGTGGATGAAGGCGGTAGCAGATGCAAGTATCAATGACGCCTGTCGTCGACTGATGGTCGCAGCGTTGGCTTCAAGCGACCGGCGATCAGTGAAATAATACGAGCGACCGTGTCGACAACAGCGAGGTACCTGTGACCGTCAGCAATAATGAAGAATCCATGATCCCGGCGCTGAATGCCCGTCGTCCGGCGTTCCTTGAAAAGCTGGGAGGCAAGGTGGTGGCACTGGATCGCGATGCGGGGACCTGCACCATGTCTTTTGATATCAACACCGACTTCTGCCATTCCATCGATATCATCCAGGGGGGGTTCATCACGGCCATGCTCGATGCCGCTGCATCGCATGCTGCGTTTGCTCTCGTCGATGGCGTCACGGCGCTTGCCACTCTGGAGATCAAGGTCAGTTTTCTCGAACCCTCGCGGGCCGGCGTCTACCGCGCCGTGGGCATTATTAACCGGGTCGGGCAAAGCACCGCGTTTCTGAGTGGTGATCTGTACACCGAGGATGGGCGTCTTACGGCCATGGCAACGACAACGGCCCGCCTGATTCGTAAAAAGGAAAACGCTCCATGAAAGTCTTGCTTCGCCCCTCACTGTCGCCGGTTTTGATCGTGGCGTGCTTTTTACTCTTCACTGCCTGCAGCGATACACGGCAGGTGACCACCGAGCGAGACGAAGTGGGTGCTCTGGAGGCGTTCACCGATGGCATGCGGCGGGTTGACGGCTTCCTCTCGTTCTATCTCGACGAGGGCAGGGGCCGCGTTTACCTGAGCCTGCAGCCAGAGGCGCCGCAGATGATCTACCAGACCTCGCTGCCGCAGGGCGTCGGGTCGAATGATCTGGGCTTTGATCGCGGTCAGCTGGCGCGTAACGGTACCTCCCTGGTGCGCTTCGAGCCTGTTGGAGATCGCGTTCTACTGCGTCGACTGAACACGGCGTTCCGTGCCAATTCTGGCAGCGAGGCCGAGCGCCGCTCTGTGGAAGAGGCCTTTGCGAGCTCTGTGCTGTGGGGCTTTCCCGTGGTTGCCCGCGATGACGGGCGCTTGCTGCTGGACGCCACGGACTTCCTGCTGCGAGACAGCCACGGTATTGCGCGTGCGCTCCGCGATCGCAGGCAGGGTGATTTCAAGCACGACGCCAGTCGTTCAGGGCTTTACTACGAGCGTATCCGCAGTTTCCCGCGCAACACAGAGTTCGAGGCGACGATCACGTTTACCGGTGATAATCCGGGCGATTTCCTTGCGGATGTCGCGCCGGACCCATATAGCTTCAGCGTGCGCATGCATCACAGCTTTGTCGCGCTGCCGGAGCCGGGCTACAGGCCGCGGCAGTTTCTCCCGGAGTCTGGGTTTTATCCGTTTTCCTTCCGTGATTATGCTGTCGCGATTGAAGAACCTGTCGTGCAGCGTTATATCAGCCGACATCGCCTCGAGAAAAAAATTCCGGGGGAGGGCAGCAGTGAGCCGGTCGAGCCGATTATCTATTACCTCGATCCGGGCACACCGGAGCCCGTGCGCAGCGCACTGCTTGACGGGGCGCGCTGGTGGAACGACGCCTTTGCCGCAGCTGGCTATGAAAATGCGTTCCGTGTCGAAATGCTGCCTGACGATGCCGATCCCATGGACGTGCGCTACAACGTGATCCAGTGGGTGCACCGCGCCACGCGTGGCTGGTCCTATGGTTCCAGCATCACGGATCCGCGGACCGGTGAGATCATCAAGGGTCATGTCACGCTTGGGTCGCTGCGCGTGCGTCAGGACTACCTCATTGCGCAGGGAATGACATCGCCGTTTTCTGATGGTGATGAAGACGCCGACGAGCTCTCTGCCCTGGCACTCGATCGAATCCGTCAGCTGTCTGCGCACGAGGTCGGACACACGCTCGGACTGGCGCACAATTTTGCTGCCAGCGCCCGGGGTCGCGCATCCGTTATGGATTATCCCCACCCCAGGATTGTGCTGGATGCTGATGGTGAGGTCGCACTGGATGACGCCTACGACAAGGGCATCGGTGACTGGGACAAGATCAATATTCGCTACGGCTACGCGGATTTTCCAGCCGCTGATAGCGAGCTGGTGGCCCTGTCGGGCTTGCTGAAAGAGGCGCGTGCCAAAGGCTATGAGTTCATTTCTGATCCTGATTCCAGAGCCAGTCGACAGGCGCACCCCCGAAGTCATCTCTGGGACAACGGAGCAGACGCAGTCGCTGAACTGGAGCGACTGATCGACCTGCGTGAGTACGCCCTGGATCGTTTTGGCCACCGCAGTATTGCCAACGGTCGTCCTTTTTCTGACCTTGAAGAGATTCTGGTGCCGGTGTATTTCCATCACCGCTATCAGGCGGAAGCGGTCGGCAAATGGATTGGCGGTCTCGATTATCGCTATGCGCTGCGCGAGGGCGGTGAGGCCTATACCTACCGTCCTGTATCGGCGGTGAGGCAGCGTCGCGCGCTGCTGGCGCTGATGCGAACGCTGCGGCCAGAGTTTCTGGCGCTGGACGAATCGCTGCGCCAGTCTATACCGCCGAAGGCCTATGGCTATGAGCGCACTCGAGAAAGTGCCGGGGGCTACACGGGTCGTCAGCTCGACCCTGTCTCCCTTGCCGAGGCATCGGTACAGCACACGCTGGATATACTGCTTGAGCCCGAGCGCCTTGCCCGGCTCGCGCTGCAGCACGCGGATGATTCGGCACATATCGGGGTGGGACTGCTGTTTGCGCAGCTGCAGGAAAATCTTCTGCCAACGGTGACCGAGGATGGTTACCTTGCGTTGCTGCAGCAGCGCACGGCAGCTGCACTGCTCACCTCCTGGCGGAAGCTGGTGCAGGCGCCGGACGTCGCCCCAGAGGTGCGTGCAGAAAGTTTTGCTGCTTTGGAGTCTGCGGCTCGCTTTATGCGAAGACAGCATCAGGCGCCGGCGGGGTATGCGGCGTTCTATGCTTATCAGCTATCGTTGATTGAAGAGTTTCGTCGCAGTCCTGATCTATTGCCGCCGCTGCAGCCCCGGGAACTGCCCCCGGGTTCTCCCATTGGCGGATAGGGTCCTGGACGGTGAAAAGCATGAGGGGATGAGGCATGACGAAGAAGACCGCTGAACACCTGTCTGCAAAGACACGGCTGGTTCACGATCACGACAACGTCTACGGGACCGTAGCGACACCGGTCTACCACGCCTCGACCGTACTCTTCCCGACCTATGCAGACCTGCGCCGGGGTGAGGCCGATCCCCTGCGTCGCGACGCCATGTACTACGGCCGCATGGGAACCCCGTCCACGCGTTCACTTGAGGATGCGCTGTCCGCGCTGGACAACAGTATTGGCGCCGTGCTCTTTCCCTCTGGTGTGGCCGCTATCGCCGCGACGCTGCAGTGTTGTCTGCGTCCGGGTGATCATTTGCTCATGGTGGACTCGACCTACGGCCCTACGCGCAATTTCTGTCTCGGCTACCTGGCTGATATCGGTATCGAAACAACTTTCTACGATCCCTGCGCAGATACGGCAGAGCTGCGGGCCCTGCTCCGGGAGAACACCCGTATGCTGTTCATGGAATCGCCCGGGTCCGCTACCTTCGAAGTGCAGGATGTTCCCGCTATTGTTGCACTGGCGGCCGGGCAGGGCATTCTCACGGCGATTGACAACACCTGGGCAACGCCGCTTCTGTTCAATCCGCTGGACCACGGCGTCGATCTCGCTGTTCAGTCCGGCACCAAGTATCTCAACGGTCACGCAGACTGCCTCTTCGGCGTCGTGACCTGCCGCGATGAAGCGCTGTACGACCGCCTGCACCGATACGCTCTCGCCACCGGCAGCCATCTCGCCCCGGATGACTGCTTTCTGGCACGGCGCGGTCTGCGCACGCTGGCGGTGCGCCTCGCCGCACACGAGGCCGCAGGCAGCGCCCTGGCCGGGTATTTTGCGCAGCGCTCCGAGGTGTCACGGGTGCTGCATCCAGGGCGTCCCGAGCACCCTGGCCACACAGTTTTCAGACGGGATTTTGCCGGTGCCAGTGGTCTGTTCGCGGTAATTCTGGATGATTTCGATGAGAATCGGCTCGCGCGCTTTCTCGATGCTCTCGCGTTATTCGGCATGGGTTATTCCTGGGGCGGCTTTGAGAGCCTGGCTCTGCCCATGCAGCCGGTGCGGACGCTGTCGACGCGACTGGCGCTGCGTCCCGATCAGCGACTACTGCGCTTGCACGCCGGGCTGGAATCGGTCGATGATCTGATTGCGGATCTCGACGGTGCGTTTGCCGCCGCCGCTCGCTGAAAGGATTCAGCTTTCCTCAAAGCGCCTGAAGTCGTCTATCAGGGCTTCCGTCGCCGCGGCAATGATTTTCTCGCCGTTCGCGGCGGTGGCCTGAGACGGATCAGAGCCAATACGCCCATCGGGGAAGTTCTTCCTATAATGATGGGCGTCGGTGAAGTTGTTCACCGGCGCGACTTTCGGCCTCAGCTTAAGGGTGCGCTGCTGCTCAGGGTAAGCCGCCCAGGTAACGGCGATCTCCGAGGCGGTGGCATGCAGACCATCGTTGGTCGGGTGCAGTTGCCGACAGGTTTCCATCACCGCTGGGAGTCCCCACCAGTTGCGGGCCCGCATGGTCAGTGAGGTGATGTCCGCTGTATCTCTATTCAGGCTCCGCCTCGCATAGATTTCGGCAAAAGCAGCATGCAGCGTTGCGGTGTTGCCACCATGCCCATTGAGAAAGTAGATGCGCTCAAACCCGTGTCGGGCGAAGGAAGCGCACCAGTCTTCGAGCGCTGCAATCATCGTCGACGGGCGCAGGGTAATGGTGCCCGGAAATCCAAGGTGGTGCTGTGCGCAGCCGACGTTGAAGGTGGGGCCAACGAGAAAGTTGCCGCGATTACCCGCGCGTTGTGCGATAACTTCGGGACACAGTGCATCTGTCCCGATCAGACCGGTGGGGCCGTGCTGCTCCATGGAGCCGATGGGCACGACAATTGCTTTGCTGCGGCGGAGGTATTCTTCAATGTCGCACCAGGTTGATAATGCCAACTGCATGGTCTGTCTCCGGAACAGTAGCGCGCGTCTTGTAGCAACGCAGAATTGGCAACGCAGAATACCATGGTCAGAGCCGGTATAATGTTTGATTCCTTGTGTTTCCGGGACAAGAAAGCGACACGATGCCGATTATCCACCTGCTTGCCCGCGTGCCGCTGCACGCGCTTTACCTGCTATCTAACGTTCTGTCTTTCCTGCTTTACCGGATGATTCGTTACCGGCGTCAGGTGGTTCGGGAGAACATTGCTGCGGCGCTTCCTGACAGGTCGGCTCCGGAGCAGCGGCGTATCGAACGGTCGTTTTACCGCTACCTTGCCGATCTCGTGGTCGAGGTCATTGCTGCAAGCACCTTGCCCCGCTCGGCGTTCATGTCCCGCGTTACGCTGCGCAATCCCGAGCTGTTCAAGACGGTGATCAGTGGCCGGCAGACGCCGGTGATCGTGCTGGCGATCCATCAGGGTAACTGGGAGTGGATGCTGCATGCCGCAGCGCTGGCGCTGGACACGCCGATTCACGCTGTCTACAAGCCCTTACACAGCGCTCGCTGGGACGCGTTTGCGGTCGCCATGCGCAGCCGCTTTGGCAGCAGCCCGCTGCCAATGCAGCGCGCGTTCAGATCGGTGCTGCGCCATCGAAATCGCCAGGGTGCTTATGCTCTGGTCGCCGACCAGTCGGCGTCGCGCCATGGCTATCGGACGCGGTTTCTTGGCAGGGAAGCGATCTTTTATCGTGGGGCAGAGCAGATGGCGCGCGCGGTTGATGCCCCGGTGGTTTTCATCCAGTGTCGTCGCCTTGCTCGAGGCCGCTACGAGGCCGTTTTTCACAGCCTGTCTATCCCGCCGCACGAAGGTGGGGAGAATACCATCACTGAGCGCTACATCGCCTGCGCAGAGCAGTGCATTCGTGAGCAGCCCGAGACCTACCTCTGGAGCAGCCGCCGCTGGCGGCGTAAAGCCCTGTGATAGGCTTGCGTCGCATGGCGCGCCGGAACAAGGACATCAACCCTTGCTGACTGTTGTTACGATTACCACAGTGCTGCTGGCGGTGCTCTGGTCACTCCGCTATCCCTGGTGGAAGCCGGCGGTGTCGCTGACGTCGCCGCGGATTCTCATGTATCACATGATCTGCGATCACCTGCCGGGTACGCGCTTCAACGGGCTGCGCGTATGTCCGCAACGGTTCGACCGACAGCTCGCCTGGCTGTGTCGTCGCGGCTGGCAATTCCGCTTTTTATCCGAGGTGCTGTCGGCAGAGTCCGCACAGCAGCCGCTGTCTGGCAAGATCTGCGTTATCACGTTCGACGACGGTTATGCTGACAACCTTTACAATGCGCTGCCGATCCTGCAGCGCCATGGCGCCGTCGCTACTCTCTACCTCGTGCAGCACCGTGAGCACAACGACTGGTCGGTCAAGAAAAAAGCCCATCACCACGAGGGCGAGCTTGCTCGTGAAGCCAAGCTGACGGATGGTGAGGTTGAGACGCTGCTGGCGTCCGGGTGTTTTGAACTGGGAGGGCATAGCGCTACACATGCCGATTTCAGCAAGCTTCACCCCACAGCGCGGCGCGAGGAGATAGAGAGCAGCAAATCAGCGCTGGAGGCGCGTTTTGGCTTACCCCTGCAAACCTATGCCTATCCTTTCGGCATTTACGACAGCGTGGATGTAGCGCTGGTCCGCGACGCCGGGTTCACGGGTGCCGTGACAACGCGAAACGGCATCAGTCGTGATCTGCAGGCCGAGCGCTTTGAGCTGAGGCGCGTGAAGGTATCCGGAAAAAAAGGCCAGCTCACCTTCCGCCTGGGCATGAGGATGGGCTGGCGGACCTGGGTATAGGCAGATGATCATCAGCCATCGCTACCGCTTTATTTTCATCAAGACGCACAAGACCGCAGGCAGCAGTCTGGAAATGGGTCTCGGCCCGCTGTGCGCGGATGATGATGTGATTTCGCACATGGAGACCAACCTGCAATCGGGCGTTCCGCGCAATTATCTACCCGACACACGCATCGGGCGCGCTTATGGGCGTCACCGCTGGGTGCGCAAGCTGCTGTCGAGGCATTCGCCACGCCTCGGTGCGTATTACTACGAGCACATGCCGGCATGGCGCGTGCGTGAGTTGGTTGGCGAACACGTCTGGGCGTCGTATTTTACTTTTTGCGTTGAGCGCAACCCGTGGGACAAGCTTGTGTCCTACTATTTATGGAAACGCGACGGGCAGTCGCGATCCATGCCTTCCTTCAAATCATGGGTGATGGGCAAAACCCATAGACTGCCGCTGGACGCGGAGCTGTATATGTCAGGCGAGCAGCTACTGGTGGACCGTGTTTTCGAGTATCGGGATCTTACGTCGGCGCTGCATGAGGTGGGCTCGCGCACCGGACTGCCGGTTCCGGCTGTGCTGCCAGGTGAAAAAACCGGTATCGCCAGGGACCGGAAACCCTGGCGCACCTATTACGATGACGAGTCACAGGCGCGTGTCAGGGAGCTGTATCGCCGCGAAATAGAATTGATGAACTACCGTTTCGACGGGCGATAGCGGCCTGCGTCAAGCTGGCTTGAGCACGCTGTGAACGTAGCCGGTGCGTGAACCGTCGATGCCAAGGCGGGTGCGCTGTGTTTCATCCGCCTCCAGCTCAGCTGGATGGGTCACACTGGCGATGAATCCTGCATCTTCGAGTTGCTGCAGGTAATCGTGACCGTATTGCCTCAGGTGCTCATCCGGGCGGTTATCGAAACGCGGTCGAACATTATCAGGGCGCGAGTTCTCGCGCGTTGTTTCGGCGTGCAGAGGAACGTTGAGAATCGCCCATCCCCCCGGGCGCAGCGTGCGATGGAATTCGGCAAGGGCCGCGCCATCGTCGGGCACATCCTGCAGTACATGGCTGCAGTAGATGGCGTCCAGACAGGCATCCTCGAATGGCAGTGCACTGACGTCCAGCCGCAGGTCAACATCACGGCGCATCAGGTCGGCGCTGATGTAACCTTCACCCGTTTTCCGGCGGAAAAAGTCCGCGAGGCGCGGCTCCGGTGCAACATGCAGCAATTTCAGCGGTGTGCCAAAAAGCTGCGGATTGCGCTGCAGGAACAGCCAGGTCAGACGATCGCGCTCACGTGCACGGCACAGTGGGCATACCGCGCTTTCGCGGTATCTGGCGCCGTTTCCCGCTGGCAGAAACCGGCTGAAGTCCGTCTCGCACACGGGGCAGTGCACGGCGCTGCCCCTGTAGCGCCAGGGCGCCATGCGATTGCGCCACTGGCGCAGGCGAACTTCCACCGGTTTCAGAAACTGCACAGCTGGATCTTCTCCTGATCGCGAAGGGGTAGCAGCATTCGAACACGATCTTCCAGCCGCTTCAGCTTGCGGCGTACTTTGGCGCGTGCAGCGCGTTGTGAATAGGCAGCAATCGGGATGAAGTCCGCGCTGCCAATGCCATCGACCACCAGTACCTGCATGCTGTCCGGGGCGGACTCGACTGCGATCATGTTGTGCGGGAGAAGGTCCCGGGTCAACACGCAGTGTCGTTCCATGACTGCGGCAAAGGTCTTCAGCGCGTCAGACAACATCGGCGTCAAGCCCAGGGGCAGGCATTGTTCCAGATTTCGCGGCCAGCTGCCGTCGTGGTTCCTGTATAGCCGGGTCACGATGCCGATCCCGCAGTCTGTCATCACGGTGCCGAAGTACTCCGGAACGTGCTGCCACACTGGGGTCGGGTCAGGGGTGGATGCCAGCAGCTGTTCGTAGGCACGTATCTCCTTGACCTGGTCGTCGAAGGCCGAAGCCGGTAACAGCTGTTTCCAGCCGCGCTTCTTTGCACGTCGTGCGGTACCTGTGCGGTCCGAACGCAGCACCTTGATGCATCTGTCAGCGCACTCCGGGTGCTGGAAAACCCGCCGTGTGCCACCGACGAACAAGGGTTCATGATTCCTCAAAGAGACGTGACCCACTAAGGCTCTGCCCTGCCACCCGGGTTCTCGAGGATTTCTCGGTAGACCGCAATCGTGTCTGCACACATGCGCGAGAGCAGAAATGTCGTGTTGGCGCGGGGCGGTGGCAGGGCCTGCCGCAAGACTGCATCGACTTTTTCGATGGCCTCGTCGATGGCTCCGCAGGGCACCGCGCCCTCCGGAAATAAAACCTGCATGATCTCGCCGACGCCGCCGTGAGCGTAGGCCACCACCGGTACCTGCATGCTCAGCGGTTCGAGCACCGTGCGGCCGAAAGACTCCGGCCGATTCGATAGAGAGAGCACGACATTGGACATGGCATAGATTTCCCGCATATCGTCTCTCTGCCCGGTGAACAGTACATGGTCGGACAAGCCCAGGTCCGCCGCGAGGCGGTGAACTTCCCTTGCGTATGCCCGGCGCTTGGGGTCTTCATCGCCGACGATCAGGCCTTTGACGCTGCGGCCACGTGCGCGCAGTTCCGCGAGGATCCGCAGGAAGTCAGCGTGATTCTTCAGGCGTGTCAGCCGGCCCGGCAGCGTAATCACGTCGTGCTCAAGCAGCTGGGGGTACTGGCGATACCAGCGCCGCAGCCAGTGTTCCGGGGGACGGTAGCCAGGCGGGAACTGCGCCGGGTTGATCCCGCGGTACACGAGACGAAGCTTTTCCGGGTCGCAGTCCGGGTAGTTGTCAGTGACATACTGCCGCACCGACTCCGAGACAACGATCACGCGCTCACCGCAGGTGACGATCGCACTGTAGCGACTGACCGAGTGCAGGCCGTGCACAGTGCTGACAAGGTGTGGCCTGGTTGCAACGGGCAATCCGCGCCAGGCAAGCCAGATCAGCCAGGCCGGCATGCGTGAACGCAGATGGATAATGTCGAAGCGTTGCTGCGCCAGCCAGCGTCTCAGCCTCGGCACCTGCAGCAGCGAAAGGGGAGATTTACGCCCGAGAGACCACTGAACGTGCGTGGAGCCCTGACGCTTGAGGCGCGACACCAGCTGTCCCCCACCCGAGACAACCCAGGATTCGTGTCCGGCCTTGACCAGGGCACTGCCCATTTCCAGGGTGCCGCGCTCCACGCCTCCGCTATTGAGCGCCGGCAGAACCTGCAGGACTTTCATGCCCGCACCTTGTCTGACAGACGCTGAAGCAGCCAGTCGGCGGCGCGAGCGGCCTCCTGTAGAGGCTGCGATGGCCGCTGTGGGGACTGACCGGCAAGGATCTGGTCGAGCCTGTTAAGCCTATTGTCACGATAGAGATAAGCCACCCCGCGCTGCAGTCGCCCGGCGCGAACGGCGGGCAGCGGGATCAACCCCGTGGCCAGCCCGGCGCTCAGCGCTTCGTATACCATGGAGACGCTATCCTCCGTGATCCAGGCCTGCGAACAGCACGACAGCATCTGTGCGACCCATCCCGGTGGCGTGTCGGTATGCTCTGTGACCTGCAGATTTTGCACAGTTCTCCCTTTCAGGGCAGCCGCCATGCCGTCCGGGGTTCTGCGGGAGGTGCTGGCGGTCCACTGCACCTTTGCAAAATGCCCACAGAGTAGCTCTATCCGGGCACACACGTCGTCGATGGGGAAGTGGCAATGCCGTGACGGCCCGCCGAGTAGAATCAGACCACGCGTGCTGTCCGTGCTCTGTGCCGGCTCAATGGGGTTCAAAACGCCTTCGGTGACCAGCACCTGTCGTCGGCGCGGCGGCAAATCATGGCGCGGTATGATGGCGGCGTCGAACCAGCGCAGAGGGAGGCTTGGCCGCATCAGCACACAGCTCATGCACCCGCTCGCCCGCGCTAGCGTCAGCAGTTGACGGTGAGTGCCGTGACCGGCGCCAATGGCGAGTTGCGGTGTGTCGCGGGTCGTTAAACCCGGGTAACGGCCACGCAGCAGATGCGCCCAGCTGGCACGCCGGTCTGCCACGTTTATCCATGTGAGCTCCACTGGCTGCCGTCGCGACAGAGCCTGACCCAGGCCCTGCAGCTGTGCCTCGTGCCCCGGTTTGCCATCCGAGAGCAGCCAGATCGCAAGCGACCCGGTCGGGGTGATGCTGCCGGCTGGGGGATGTTCAGTGTACGGCATCGGCGTCGCTGAACTGTTGCCGGTAGAGGTCGGCATAGGCGCCATCACTCGCAACCAGCTCTGCGTGCGTGCCGATTTCCACGATACGCCCGGCTTCAAGTACCACAATACGATCTGCGTGTTCCACGGTGGAGAGACGGTGCGCGATTATTAGCGTCGTGCAGTCTTCGGTAATTCGTGCAAGCGCCTGCTGGATAAGTTTTTCCGAGTGGGCGTCCAGTGCCGAGGTGGCCTCGTCGAGGACGAGGATTCTGGCGTCCTTCAGAAAGGCGCGGGCGAGAGCGAGGCGTTGGCGCTGCCCGCCGGAAAGATCGTTGGCGTCCTCTGTCACCTGCGTGGCCATGCCTTCCGGTAGCTGTGCAATGAATTCGCTGGCATGAGCATTGTCTGCGGCGCGATGCACCGCCTCGTCGCTGGCACCGCGCAGTTCGCCGTAGGCGATGTTGTCGGCAATACTCGCCTCGAACAACACGGTATGCTGGTTAACGACAGCCACCTGGCGTCTCAGCGATTCAAGTCGGATGTCCTCCAGGGGAATATCGTCGATGAAAATGCAGCCAGGGGGCGGCGACGTGAAACCGGCCACCAGGGATGCGAGGGTTGACTTGCCGGCGCCGGAGCGTCCGACGACGGCCACGGTTTCCCCGGGCTCGATAATCAGGTTGATGTCCTGCAGGACGGGCGCATCCTCCGGCTGGTAACGAAAACTGAGATGCCGGCATTCGATGCGTCCACGGGGGCTGTCCAGCGTGCGGGTGCCGCCATTGTGCTCCACGGGCTGATCGAGAATGGCAAAGATGCTTTCACTGGCTGCAATCCCTCGCTGGATGCCCGCGTTGATATTGGTCAGCTGTCGCAGTGGCTTGGCCACCAGACTCGCGGCGGTGAGGTAGGTCAGGAATTCGCCGGCTGTCATGCCGCCGCGAAGTTCCGGGTCAAGACCTAGCCAGAACAGCCCTGCGATGGCGCCGAAAGTCAGCAGCTGTATCACCGGCGTGCTGATCTCGTTGACCCTGGCAAGCTTGAGATCCTGCTTCAACGCATAGCTGCTGCGCTCGCTGAAGCGTTGAATTTCATAGCTGACGCCGCCAAAGCTGCGAACGATGGGAAATCCGCGTATTGCCTCGGTCGTGACCTGGGTGATCCCGCCCATGGATGTCTGAATGCGACGGCTGTATTTCTTGAACTGACCGGAGGCAAAACCAATGATCAGCGCAATGAGCGGTGCCACGGCGAGGAACAGCAGGGACAGTTTCCAGTTCAGGTAAAAAATATAGGCCATGAGAGCCGTGACCGTCAGGCCCTCACGAACGACGACCTTGATGGCGTTGGATGCGGCCGAGGTGACCTGTTCCACGTTGAAGGTAATAATGGATACCAGATGACTGGAGTTGTTCTGGCTGAAGAAGCTGCCAGGCATCAGGTTGATATGCTGGAAAAGGTCCACTCGAAGCTGATGCACAACGTTGCGGGCGACATACGTGATGTAGTAGCCGCCGAGGTAGGACCCGATGCCCCGCAGGCTGACAATCAGCAGTAGCGCCACGGGCAGGAAAAGTCGGATACCTTCCGGCGAATCAAGATTGAGCGCCAGCTCCCACGCGGCGAGATCGGTGTTGTCGGCAGGCATGGCTGCGAACGCGTTGGGCAGATACTGCATGAGGCCCGCAAACGCCGACTGGGTCAGCGCGTAAAGCATGAAGCCGAGCAGGCTGAGCAGGAACGCCGGCCACACTGTTTTTACGTATACCAGCAAACGGCGATAGGTAGTCCAGCCGGAGGGTCTTTTGCTGCCTTGGTTATCTGAACTCATGCGACCGGGTGTGCCCCGTCAGGTGGGTGCAGGAGTCTGGCCTCCCTTGACTTACCGGGGGTGTGGTGGATCATGCGGTGCTGCCGTAACTATCCGAGTGTAGGATTGTACGGTATCAGGCGCGGGTCGGCTAACAGGACGTGCCGCAGCGCCTGCTTTGACACAGAAGAAGAGGCAATGCCGTGATTCATGACGA
Organism: Chromatocurvus sp.; assembly: GCA_046260765.1. Lineage (GTDB taxonomy): Bacteria > Pseudomonadota > Gammaproteobacteria > Pseudomonadales > Halieaceae > Chromatocurvus. The sequence goes on along the minus strand of JBHEOO010000003.1, from coordinate 37,064 downwards.
CAGTGTCCCGCGACACATTCCCCACCTGGTCACGCCGGAGGTGCTGTCCATGGGGCTGCGACCGCTGGATCCGCGGAACTGGATCGAGACAGATACCAGCCTGTTACACTTGCATCGCCATACGCTGGCGATGCGAGAGCAGCACGGTGAAGCCGTGTATGCGGCGCTGCCGTCATCGCTGGCGGCACAGCGGGAGCTGTTGTCGCTGCTTTGCGGACACTTGATTAAAGAACATGCTGTCGCATACCGGCGTGATGGTGCGGGGATAACCAGCACCGCCGCTGGATTTCATGTCGCGCTCGCGGAAGCGGACCCTGAGCCACTTTGGCGGGCGTCCCTGCTGATTGCCGACGATCTCGTCATCATGCAACCCTCGCCCGACGGCTACCTGCTGGCCGCTGCCAGTCTGGCCAGCCCGAGCCACTGGCGCCTGCAGGACAAGCTCGGACGGCCAATGCGCGCGGTTCATGACCCGATTCCAGGAATGCACCGGCAACTAACGCCTCGAATTGACCGGTTTTTTTCGCACATCAGCCCTGAGCGTCCGGTCTTGCGCTTCAACTGGGCGCTGCAGGCCGATTCCGGTCTATACCATCCTGCTGCACCCACGGTCGCCGTGGGCCCGGATTCCCCTCTGTATTACCGGGTCGAACGCCAGACCTTGCGCCGGCTGCCACGCAGTGGTGCCATTGCATTTACGATCCGTGTGTTTCTGCATCCGCTGGCCACGCTCGGTGCGGTGCCAGGTGCTATTCAATCGCTGGTTTCGGCTGTTGATGCCACGCCTCCGGCGCTGGCGGCGTATAAGGGATTTCCCTCACTGCGAGACGCGCTGGAGAAATACCGGCTAGAATCCGCAGCTGAAATCAACTGGCCCCGGAGTATTCTTACGTGATCAATGCTCATTTCGCTGCAGCGCTCGGGCCTATGCGCGCACCGTTCCTCCTTCTGGTCCCCGTGTGTGTGTTACTCGGCTGGGCTGCGGCTGTTCACGATGGTCACAGCGTGAACGCTGTGCATCTGTTACTTGCTTCTGCTGGCGCGCTCGCAGCGCACATCAGCGTCAATGCACTCAACGAGTATGAGGATTTCCGCAGCGGGCTGGATTTTCGGACGAAGCGAACGCCGTTCAGCGGTGGAACAGGTGTGCTGCCCGCAAATCCGGACAAAGCACATTACGCACTGATTGTTGCACTCGCGGCACTGTGTATTGTGATGACTGTTGGTGTGTATTTCATTCGCCTCCGAGGGATCGGTATTCTGCCTCTCGGCCTCGCTGGTGTGCTGATTATCGTGCTGTATACCCGTTGGCTGACGCGCTCCCCGCTGCTGTGCCTGCTGGCGCCGGGTGTTGGTTTCGGGCCATTGATGGTGCTCGGGGTCTATTACGTGCTCACCGGTGTCTATAGCGCCACAGCCCTTATGGTCTCTCTGCTGCCACTTTTCATGGTCAGTGATCTGCTGCTGATCAACCAGTTTCCGGATCGTGAGGCGGATCGCTGGGCAGGCCGCAACCACTTGTTGCTGGTCTGGGGGGGTACCGCGGGTGTAGCGGTTTATGGCATTTTTCTCTTCGCGGCCTATGTCTCTGTGATTTTCGCAGTAATCTTCAAGGTGCTGCCGCCGCTGGTTCTCCTGAGTCTGGCCACGGTGCCGGTAGCCGCTATGGCTTACCGGGGTCTGCGGCGTCATCAGGATGCGGTGCCTGCGTTGGTGCCGCACATGGCGCAGCACGTGGCCCTGACGCTGGTAACGCCGCTACTGCTTGCGCTTGGCATTGCCATCAGCTGATATGCCAGTTTGTGACATTCCATGCTGACTGGGCTCCTCGCACTCCCGGCTCGATACTGGTTAGGTCTGTCGGTGGTCGCACTCGCCGTCCTGACGGTCTTGTCATTGCTGCCATTGCCAGCGCCACCAGGCGTTGCCGGCAGCGATAAGCTGTTGCACCTGGTTGCGTGGGGGCTCGCGGTGATTCCCGCAGCACTGGCACTCGGTTGGCGCGTTCTTCCCGTGATCGGTGTTTTTCTGGCGTGGAGCATTGCCATCGAGTTTGCGCAGCCATTTGCGGGACGTTTCTTTGAAGTCGCCGACATGATTGCCAATGTCGTGGGCCTTTCCCTGGGCGCCGGTCTTGGTATCGCCTTGCGGTGGTTGACCGGGTTACGAGATGGAACTCATGTCCATGAGGCGTAAACCCGCGTTTCCGCTACTGATTCTGCTGGCGGTGGTCAGTGGCCTCGCTCCGTTCGCGATGGCGGTGCTGCTGCCTTTGCTGCCGGGCCTGATTGTGCACTTTGGCAGTGATCACGCCACAGTGCAGTTCGTCGTGTCGGCCTACCTGTTAGGTCTTGCCCTGGCACAGCCTGTTGCAGGATTCCTCTGCGACCTTTTTGGACGTCGGATCGTCGTCCTTGTGGGGATGGGTATTTTCGTTTTTGCCAGCATCGCCTGTGCATTCGCCGAGTCGGTCGCAATGTTGATTTCCCTGCGTTTCATGCAGGCGATAGGCATCAGCACGGGCACGGTCGTGAGTCGAGCCGTGATACACGATACCCACGATGCTACCGTGGGTGGGCGCGCAATGTCCTACCTCACCATCGGTCTCGGTCTGGCACCTGTTGTGGCGCCGATGCTCAGCGGTCTGATGTATATGGTGGGGGGGTTCAGGCTGGTTTTTGCAGCAACGGCTTCGGTGGGCGTCGTAGTATGGGTTCTGCTCTGGCTCCATCTACCAGAGACGCGCCCCCCTGAACTGCCGAAGCCCCGCTGGCAGGCATGGCTCGCCAGCTACGGTCAGCTGCTGGGTTCCCCCGTATTCATGGGTTACACGCTGACTTTCGGATTCATCCAGGGCAGTTTTTTCGCGTTTCTTGCCGTGGGCGCGGCGATTTTTGAAACCAGTTTTGGCCTTGGGCCGACAGTCTTTGGTTTTGTTGGCGGCTGCATGGCCGTTGCCTACGTCCTGGGTGCCGCGATAGGTGGTAGGTTGTCGGCAGGGCGCCATGCGTCGCTCCTTCTGCCCACGGGCATACTGGCGACACTGGTGGTAGGTGTTTCCCTCCCTGCGACAACCGCTGTTTACGGTACGAGTCCCGGCACGGTTCTGCCACAGATGTTTGCCCTCATGGCGCTGGCAGGTGCCGTGACGCCGGTGGTGATTGCCGGTGCGGTCTACCATCATCCGGAGGCGGCGGGGACCAGTGCCGGACTATCCAGTGCCCTTGGCATCGTCGTCAGTGCTGTATTTGCGGTGTTGTCCGGCGCTGTGTTCACCGGAGACTTTGCTCCGGTTGCTGCCATCATCGCAATTTCCGCCAGCCTGACCTTTGTCAGTTGGCTCCTCGTGCGCAAGACGGCATCAATTGATGCCCACGCGGCAGAGGAGCGCCAGCGATCAGCAGGTTAGCGCTGTTTGCGACCAGAAATACACCAGTGCGCCGATCTACTGTAGTGATCAAGGAACCCAGCCCATGACAGACAGCAGAAACGTCAATCCCGAGGACGGATTCTCAGCGGAACTCTCGGACAACTACAGGCGCGCCTACGACAACAGGATAGGCTTTGGACACAGACCCGCCCTGATTCTGGTGGATTTTGTGCAGGCGTACTTCAACAGCGCGTGCGAATTGTATGCAGATGTCCAGCCCGCGCTCGATTCGGCTCTGCGGGTGCGCGAGGTGGCGCGGGAATCGCGGATCCCCATCATCTACACCAATGTGGTGTTCCACGAGTCGGGCATGAATGGTGGCCGTTTCTTCCAGAAAGCGCTGCCGCTGCACAATTTCGTTGCGGGAAATCCGATGGGTGCCTGGGCGGATGGGCTTGAGCCCGCCGCCGATGAGCTGGTGATTTCAAAGCAATACGCCAGCGCGTTTTTTGGAACAAGCCTGGCCTCCACGCTGACGGCTATGTCTATCGATACGCTGTTGATTACCGGCGTAACGACCAGCGGCTGCATCCGGGCAACCTGCGTGGACAGCTGCCAGCATGGCTTCATTCCCATTGTGGTCGAGGAAGCCTGCGGCGACAGGCACCCGGCGCCGCATGCCAGCAACCTGTTCGACATGAATGCCAAGTATGGCGACGTTCGCAGTGAGCAGGACGTTGTCGCCTGGCTGGCCGGCCTTGGACAGGCCAAGATTACGTAAGTGCTCTGCGTGCGGTTCGTATCCGTATGGGCTACCCTACAACAGCGAACGGTACCGGCAAGGGCGCCGGTAAAGCGTTATCAACAGGGAGGGAACTATCGTGGCCACAAGTGACAAGACGACGTCCGAAAAGCAGAAAGAGATGGATGCTGGCAGAGAATCGGTGCTGGCTGCCTACAACGATATGCTCGAGGCACAGGGGCATTTCCGCAGTGCCGCCGAGGCCGCCGGGCTCGATCTCAAGAACGATGCGATGGATCAGCTGCTCAAAGGCAGGGACAAGGCAGACGCACTCGGCGAGGAAGTTCAGCGCTACGTGCACGAAAAGCCGGTAGCTACCCTCGGCCTGGCTTTCTTTGCGGGACTGCTCGTGTCGCAGCTGTTGTCACGGAAGTAGGCCTGTGCCCGAGAATGCTGATCCTCACAGCACCGGATCGCAGCGTTCCGGGGCGGCCGGCTCCAACAGTGACAGTGGGTCCGGGGCATCTGCCGGCGCGAAGAGCGAGAGCGCTGGTGGCGACTTGCAGGCCTGGCTCGCTCTGGGTGGGCAGGCCTTTGCCGTAATCGAGCAGTTGGCGACAGTCCTGCGCCTGGAGCTAGGGCTCGCCGTTGCCGATACGAAGCGGCTGCTGATCGTTGTGCTGGCGATGATCCCGCTTGTTCTGCTGGCATGGCTTGGTTTCTGCGCGCTGCTCGCCTGGCTGGCTGTCGTAGCCAGCCATTCCGTGACGCTGGGCCTGGCCACCTTTCTTTTGTTGCAGCTTGGCTCGCTGTATTTGCTGGCGCGAGCGGCCCGGCGTTTCCAGAGCAGCCTGGGCCTTCCCGTCAGTCGGCGTCATTTACGGGCATTGATGAAAAACCCGTCCACGGGCAGTGGAGAGCCAGGGCAGAAGAAATGAGGCGCAAACAACAACCACGGGAACTGCGGCTAGCCGAGACAGTGCTCGACGGCCTTCGAGTACAGCAGCACAGTGCCGCCCGGTCGCGGCTCGCTCTCGTGAAACTGTCTGCCGATTTTGGTGGCCCCGGTCGGTGAGTGCGGACGAAAACCAGTCTGAGGCAACCGGTCCGGGGGTTCGGCAAGACAGCAGGTCAACTGCGTCGTTGGCCCTGCGCTGTATTTCAGTGCTGGCTTTTCTCTATACGGTGTATTTCGCCAGATCGCTGCTGATGCCCATGGTGGTGGCGCTGTTTTTTGCACTGCTGCTGAGCCCTTTGGTGGAATTCCTGAAGCGGTTTTACGTGCCGCGTACACTGTCGGCCATCCTGATTCTTTGCGTTATCGGCGTGCCGCTGGGCTTGCTGACGAGTCAGCTCGCTGAACCTGCACAGCGCTGGGCGACGGCAATCCCCGGTCTGGCCGATGAACTCAGTCAACAACTGGAAGACCTTACCCAGCGACTGTCTCCCGGTGAGACGCCGGTAGCGCCCGAGCCGACAGGCTTTACTTTTTTTGGTCTGTTCGGGGACGATGATGAGTCGGATATGGCTGACGCCGCGGCCAGGGACGGGGTAGACGACGGCGTAAGCGAAAAGATCAAGCAGGGGGGCCTGGAGGCCATTATCGCGGTGCTGGGCGCAGCACCGGTCATGATAGCCCAGTTGCTTACCGCGCTGATGCTGATCCTGTTTCTGCTTATTTTTGGCTCCGGCCTGTTTGTCACCTGGGTAAACGTTTTCCCGCACATCAATGATAAGAAGTACAGTATCGAGCTGATGCACTCCATCCAGCTGGAGCTCTCGCGTTACATCCTCACCGTCAGCGTTATCAACGCCGGCCTGGGTCTGGTGGTGGCGGCTGCCCTGTGGGTGCTCGGTGTCGAGGACGCCCTTTTCTGGGGTGCCGTGGTTGGAATGCTTAACTTTGCACCGTATGTGGGGCCCTTGATCGGTGTCATTCTTCTGTCTCTTGCGGGCGTCGTGCAGTACGGCCTCGCGCTGTCTGCGCTATTACCGGCGCTGGTCTACTTCAGTATCAACATGTTCGAAGCCCAGTTCGTCACGCCTGTGATTCTTGGCCGCAGAATGCGCCTGAATCCGCTGATTATTATTGTCTGGCTGGTTATCTGGGGCTGGCTGTGGGGTGCCGTAGGCGTACTGCTTGCCGTGCCCATGCTGGTCTGTCTCAAGATAGCGGCGAAGCAGACTAGCGTGATGAACCACTGGGTAGACCTGATAGAGACCCGCGCCTGAGGAAGACTGCTGTTCCGCCGGCTGGATAGTGTGCATCCGGCGCATGCACAGGAGGGCCTCGTTCGCCTTGTCATCAAACCGCGTTAGAATCGTGTCCTACATACTTACCGCGAGGCTACCCGTGAAAGCATCCGACCTGTTCGTCCGCGCGCTGGAAGCCGAGGGCGTGAAATATATCTTTGGCATCCCCGGCGAGGAGAACCTCGATCTCCTCGAATCCCTCCGGACTTCTTCTATCTGCCTGATCCTGACACGTCATGAGCAGGCGGCCGGGTTCATGGCGGCGACGTACGGGCGGCTGACCGGTGGCGTGGGAGTCTGCCTGTCTACGCTGGGCCCTGGCGCGACAAATCTGGTAACGGCCGCTGCCTACGCGCAGCTTGGCGCAATGCCCATGTTGATGATTACCGGGCAGAAACCGATCAAGAGCAGCAAGCAGGGGCGCTTTCAGGTGATTGACGCCGTGGACATGATGCAGCCGATAACCAAGCACACAGTGCAGGTTGTGAGCGGTGATCGCGTTCCTTCCATCGTGCGCGAGGCGTTTCGTCTGGCGCACGAGGAGCGCCCGGGTGCGGTACATATCGAGCTGCCCGAGGATATCGCGGCAGAGCAGACGGATGTGCCGCTGCTTGCCGCCAGCGCGGTTCGCCGTCCAATCGCTGAATACAAGTCCATCGATGCCGCCGTTGGCATGATCGAGGAGGCGAGGTCTCCGATCCTGCTGATCGGTGCCGGCGCCAATCGCAAGCTCACTGCAAAAATGCTGCGTGAGTTCGTCGATAAAACGGATATCCCGTTCATCACCACTCAGATGGGGAAAGGCGTGCTGGACGAGAAACATCACCGATTCATGGGCAATACTGCATTGTCAGACGGCGATTTTGTGCACCGGGTCATTGGTGCGTCAGACCTCATTATCAATATCGGTCACGATGTTGTCGAAAAGCCGCCCTTTTTTATGCGTGCCACCGACAAGCGCAAGGTCATGCATATCAATTTTGAGACTGCGGCGGTTGACCCGGTATATTTTCCCCAACTGGAGGTGGTGGGCGATATTGCCAATAGCATCTGGCAGATAAAGGAGAAAATCACCGTTCAGGATAGCTGGTCTTTTGATTTCTTCAGTCGCGCTCATGATGCCTACCTCGCCCACCGCGCCGAAGCGGAAGCAGACATGCGTTTTCCGATGCTGCCAGAGCGCCTGGTGCGGGTAGTGCGCGACGTGTTGCCACCAGAGGGCATAGTTACCCTGGACAACGGTGTCTACAAGATCTGGTTTGCACGCAACTTCCCCGCAGCGCATCCCAACACGCTGCTGCTGGATAACGCGCTTGCCACAATGGGCGCGGGTCTGCCTTCAGCAATGGCGGCCAAGCTGGTGCATCCCGACAAGCCGGTGATCGCGGTGGTGGGAGATGGCGGATTCATGATGAACAGTCAGGAGCTTGAGACGGCTGTGCGTCTCAAGCTGCACGTCGTGGTGGTGATTCTGCGGGATGACGCTTACGGCATGATCAAGTGGAAGCAGGCTCAGATGCAGTTTCCCGACTACGGTCTGGACTACGGCAACCCCGATTTCGTGCAGTACGCCGAGTCATACGGAGCCCGGGGCTGGCGCGTTTCCGACAGTGCGGAGCTTGAACCGATGCTGGCGCGCTGCCTGGACGAGCCTGCCGTGCACGTCATCGATGTGCCGGTGGACTATTCGCTCAACGATGAAACATTGCACCGAACGATACCGGCACTAAGCCGCGCGCTATAGGAGAGGTCAGGAGGAGAGGTCAGGTAGAGCCTCTGCTTTCATTCAGCGGCTAACGGTTGCCGCCGCCGCGCTGACCGCCACTGCGTCCACCGCCAGCGCGCGGACCGCCAGTGCTGCGTCGCGGAGCACCGCCGGGACGCCCGCCGCCAGGCTTTCCGGCAGCGCCGCCACGTCCCCCGGAGGGTCGCCCGGGTCTCTGGGCGGATGCAGGCTTTCGCGGCGCGGGAGGGGGGCGGACGCCCGCTGCGGGCAGTGCATGCTCCGGCTCATAGCCGTCGATTTCTTCCCGCGGCAGTATTTTGCGGATCAGGCGTTCGATACCGTAAAGGTATTCTGCCTCGTCTGCCGAAACCAGCGAATAGGAGTGGCCGCTGGCGCCGGCGCGGCCGGTGCGGCCGATGCGATGCACGTAATCCTCTGCGACATTTGGTAAATCGAAATTCACCACCTGCGGCAGCTGTGCGATATCGAGTCCGCGGGCTGCAATGTCCGTGGCAATCAGTGCCTGTATACGCCCCTGCTTGAATCCGTCCAGCGCCCGGGTGCGGGCGTTCTGGCTCTTGTTGCCATGAATGGCCTCGGCGCGGATGCCGTCGTCTTCCAGCTTTTTCGTCAGCTTGTTCGCGCCGTGCTTGGTGCGGGTAAACACCAGTACCTGATGCCAGTCGCGACTGCGTACCAGGTGCGACAGCAGCTCCGGCTTGCGTTTCTTGTCTACCGGGTAGATCCACTGCTCGACGCTGTCCGCCGTGGCATTGGCCGGGGCGACCTCTACCTGTTGTGGATTCTTCAGATAACCCTCCGCCAGGCGACGGATTTCTCCCGAAAACGTGGCGGAGAACATCAGCGTCTGACGCTTTTTTGGCATGAGTGCGACAATGCGCTTGATGTCGTGAATGAAGCCCATGTCGAGCATGCGGTCAGCTTCGTCCAGAACCAGTATTTCGAGGCGATCAAATGCCACCGCACCCTGTTGATGGAGGTCGAGCAGGCGGCCCGGCGTGGCAACGAGAATGTCGCTGCCGCGCTTCAGCTTCGCAATCTGGGGGTTGATCTTGACGCCACCGAAAACCACGGAGGTGCTCAATTCGCTGCGCGCACCATAGTCTACGGTGCTCTGGTGTACCTGGGCGGCGAGTTCGCGGGTGGGTGTGAGCACCAGTGCACGTACCTGTCTGTCGCGGGTGCGCGTGCCCTCAGCAAGACGTTGCAGCATGGGTACCACGAATGCTGCTGTTTTGCCGGTGCCGGTCTGAGCCGCCGCCATCAGGTCGTGGCCGGCGAGTACGAGGGGTATGGCTTTTTCCTGAACCGGAGACGGGCTGGTGTAGCCTTTTTCTGTCAGTGCCTGCAATAGCGGTGCAGACAGACCGAGATCTGTAAATTTCATCGTCAGTATCCCTAACGTTGGATGCTGACGAACAGGAAGACACTGTCAGCAAATGTCGAGGGGCGCAGCATACGCTATCGCAGGGCCGTTGCAAGTTCCGCGCCGTTTGCCCTGCGTATTGACCGATAAAAGCAGGTAGTTGAGGGCAAAGGTGACCGCTAATTTGGCGGCGAAGAAAAGCAGTGAAAAAGTGTGGACATTTAGATTTTTAATGTTAACCTTGGAATCGTTTGATAGTTGCAAGCATTTATGTCGCTTTAGTTCGTGTTCGCTCTATCTGGCCCGCTTGTAGCGGTAGCTACTTTGAAGTAGTTGACCGTACAGCGTTACAGATTGTCGCATCCCGTCCTGTTTGTTCATATTGCCCAGCATGACTTCAAGCAAGAACGCCCGCTTGTGGGCACAATCAGTGAATGAGTAGGATTTAGAAAATGGCTTCAGTTACCGGTACAGTAAAGTGGTTCAACGAAACTAAAGGCTTTGGCTTCATCGAGCAGGAATCAGGCCCGGACGTATTTGCACACTTCAGCGCCATCAGCGGTTCAGGTTTCAAGACCCTTCTGGAAGGCCAGAAAGTTCAGTTCAATGTTACGCAGGGACAGAAAGGTCCTCAGGCGTCTGACATTGAAGTTATTGCGTAACGCAATAGCTTAACAGCTGCAAAAAACCCGGTTGGCGAGAGCCAGCCGGGTTTTTTTTGTCTTGCGTTAAAGGTGCTGTTTTAAAGGTCTTACGTTAAAACTCCGGGCTGCCCACGAAGCCGATGGTGCGACAGCCATCTGTTGAACCTGCCTTTCTTCAGGGATTGCTTATCTGTCAACCGGAAGGCGCGGGCGCCCGTTTGCCCGCGCGCTCGCGTACCTTGGACTGCATATCGACAAACTTGCCGCGCAGGTGGTCGGGCAGTACCAGCATCGCCGGGGTAGCTATCAGCGTCAAAATGGTCGCGAAGGTCAGCCCGAACACAATGGCTTGAGACAAAGGTCCCCAGAATGTCGCCATCTGACCGCTGGCAGTGATGCTGCGGTTGATAAGGTCTACCGACAATCCGCAGGCAAGGGGCAGCAACCCGAAAACCGTGGTGACCGTGGTCAGCAGCACAGGTCGCAAGCGTTGTGAGGCAGAGAGCACGACGACTTCAGCCGTGCTCAGGCCGGGTTGCTCTCTGCGCACTGTATTGAACGTATCGATCAGCACGATGTTGTTATTCACCACGATGCCCGCCAACGCGACAACGCCGACACCGGAGAGAATGGCGCTGAAGGGCTTGTCAAGAATCAACAGCCCCAGAAGTACGCCGGCGGTCGACATGATCACCGCGAGCAGAATAAGGGCACTTTGATAGAAGCTGTTGAACTGCGTGACGAGCAGGATAAACATGAGCAGCAGTGACAGCAGGAAAGCGACCTGAACGAAGGCCAACGAGTCGGATTGCTCTTCGTTGGCACCGCGGAAGCGGATATCCAGGCGGGGATCGAACGCCTGCGTGCTCAGCCAGGACTCGATTTCACGCACCATGCTGTCCGCGAGCACGCCGTCGATCACATCGGCGCGTATCCGCTCCACCGGTGTCCCGTCTATGCGCTCAAAGGTGTCGACACCAGGTGAGGGCTGCAGGGTCACGAAGTTCGATAGCGGCACATGGCCCATGGCGGTGCTGATGCGAAGGTCGTCCATGGCGCCGATGCCACGCTCGTCAAGAGGGTAGCGCACCCGTATGTCGACCGCATCATCCGCCGTTTCCGGTCGGTATTCTGCGACCTTGACGCCATTGGTCACCAACTGAACCGCCACTCCTGCCGAAGACACGTCGGCCCCGTAAATGGCCGCCCGCGCACGATCCACATCCATCAACCACTCGATGGTCGGCAGTGCGAGCGTATCGTCTATATCCACGAGTTCTGGCATGGACGCCATGTAGTCCTTGATACGCGCCAGCGCAGGCTCAAGCAGGGCGCGCTGTGCAGAGCGAAGCTCTATCTGTATGGGTTTGCCCACCGGCGGGCCCTGTTCCTGCGCCATAACGTCAACCGTGATGCCGGCCAATGGATCCGTGCGGCGACGAATCTCCTGGATGATCTCACGCCCCTTGATATTGCGCTCGCTCTCTGGAAAAAGCTGAATGAAGATTGAGCCGATGCGATCAGCGGTACTCAGCGCACCGCGCCCCATGCCGTTGCCCCCAGGGAGGATTGTTCGCGAGTTCAGCGCCTCGATGCCAGGTATTTCAAGAATCTCCCGCTCGACTTCATAAACCAGCACGTTGACCTCGTCGGCGGAAAAATTGCCCTGTGCGCGAACCGATACCTGTATGAACTGAGGGTCCGAATCAGAGAAGAACACCATGCCCTTGCTGTACTTGCCGTAGGCGACAAAGATACTCATGAGACCCGCAAGGACAATCATGAGGGTGACGCCGGGCCTGGCGCATACCCGGGCAAGAAAGCGGGCGTAGGTGCCGGTCACGGAGGGCAGGCTGGTCGGGTCGCCGCTTTCCAGCTCCTGCATGGCTTTGGCTGCAGCTCGAGAATGCACGGTGGGTCGTCCGAATACGGTGCCGAGCACCGGGCCGAACAAAAGTGCATAAAGAAGCGATCCGGAGAGGACCGTAAAGACGGTCACCGGCAGGAAGCTCATGAACTTCCCAGGGATACCCGGCCAGAAAATCAGCGGCAGAAAAGCGGCGAGCGTTGTTGCCACAGACGCTGTGACGGGCCAGAACATGCGCTTCACTGATTCCGCATAGGCGGTTTTGTGATCCATGCCCTCGCCCATTTTGCGATCGGCGTATTCGGTGACCACGATGGCACCATCGATAAGCATGCCCAGTCCGAGGAGCATCCCGAACATCACCATAAAATTGAAGGTGTAGCCGAGCAGATAAATGATAATCACGGAGAACAGCAGCGACACGGGAATACCGAGGCCGACAATGACACCGCTGCGGAAGCCCATCGTCGCCACAACAAGAATCATGACCAGGGCCAGGGCAGTGAAGATATTACCCTGGAGCTCAGTGACCTGGAGTCCTGCGAATTCTGCCTGATCCTGCGTGGTGAGAATCCTGATGCTGCTGGGTATCTCCGGTCGCATCTCTTCCAGCAGGGCGCGCAGGGCGTTGACCGTCTCGATGATATTGCCATTTGCCCTTGCCCGGACCGCGATGGAAATAGCTTCCATGCCGTTAACGCGCGCATGGCTGTCGCGGTCCTTGAAGGTCTTGCGGATATCGGCAACGTCGCGAAGTGTCACCACCGTATCACCGGAGCTGGCGATGGGCAGGCTCATCACGTCTTCCGGCCGCTCGACGACGGAAGGTACCTTGACCGAGAAACGTCCGCTTCCGGTATCAATACTGCCCGCCGGAATCAGGCGGTTGTTGCGCTGCAGCGTGTTGATCAGGTCCTCGCTAGAGATCTGGTAGGTGTCCAGTGCCTCGGGATTGATCAGCACTTCCAGCAGTTCTTCCCGATGCCCCTGGAGGTCGGCCTTGAGCACTGACGGTATGGTTTCTATTCTATCGCGCATGCGTAGCGCAGTTTCATATACGAGGCGTTCGGGTACGCCCTCACCGATAAGGCTGATCTGCAGGATCGGGTATTCGTCGATTTCTATCTCCCGAACGATCGGTTCCTCGGCCGTGGCCGGGACTTCTGCCTTGGCACGATCAACCGCTTCGCGCACGTCGACAAGCGCCTGGCTGAGATTCTGGTCGGGGCCGAATTCAATAAACAGCGTGGCGTTGCCCTCGGATGCCATTGCCGTGATTTCCTCGATGCCTTCAACCTTTCGCAGCTCGGTTTCCATCGGCTGTATCAACAGTCGCTCGGCGTCCTCGGGAGAAATGCCTTCGTGGATAATTCCGACGTAGAAAAAGGGTACTTCGATATGCGGCTCGTTGGCTATCGGCAGGATTGAGCGGGCTATGAGTCCGCAGAGAACGACCACGCCCATAAGCATGAGGGTACTGCGCGAGCGATGGATGGCAGCGTCTATGAAGCTCACCGGGATGTCCCCCTGGCGGCGACCGCGCCACTTTCCGTGACGGGTTGAACACGCTGTCCGGCGACAACGGATTCCTGTCCGACGATGATCAGGCGTGTGCTGGCAGGCAGGCCGGTAATCCATGCGCCGTTCGGTGTGTCCTCCAGGATCGTGATACGCCGGAATTCGACCTGATCGCGATCGTCGAGGACGCGAATGCCTATCTGTCCGGCATCGTCCAGCGCAAACAGGGCCGGGGAAACGCGATGCGCCTGCACCTCGTCGCGGGCGATGGACAGCGTGGCGGTTACGCCGGATCTGAGCGCGTAGTCGCTATTGTCGACAGTCGCCTCAAGACCATAGGTTCGCGTCATGTCGTCGCTCTGCCGGCCAATGAAGCTGACGATGCCGGTGACTTCTTCTCCGGTGGCGATGCGGGCCGTGACGCGGTCGCCTTCTTCGATCGCTCCCACGTCACGCTCCGTCACCCGTGCGGTCAGCAGCATCGGGTCGAGATCCAGCAAGGTCACGCATGGATCACCGGGGGAAAGGTAGTCGCCGCTGTTGGCGTGGATGTCTTCTACCATGCCGGCGAATGGGGCGCGTATCTCGGTGCGCTCCAGATTGAGAAGAGCGCGTCTAAGAACTGCATGAGCGGCTGCCTGTGAGGCTTCAGCCTGTGCTATTGCTGTGTCTGACTGCAGGCCCTTCTCCTTCAACCGCTTGCTGCCTTCGTATTCCAGCGCGGCGCGGCGCAGCATCGCCTCGGCTTCCGCAACGGCGGCACTGCGGTCGTCATCTGCCAGCCTGCAAAGGAGTGCGTTTTTTTCGATACGTTCACCGCGTTCAACCGCGCGCTCCGTCACAACCCCGACGATTTCCGATTTGACGACGACGGTGCGCTTGTTGGACGTGCGGCCGCGCAGCGTAACGCGCTGGATTCGTGGCTCTGCCTCGATCTGACGAACACGAACTCTCGGCAGCTCGTTTTTTTCGCGCGGCTCAAAGGACTGTTCGGCCAGCACGGGTCGCGTGGCGGGATCGACTTTCTTTTCACCGGAAAGCAGGCCTGACAGCAGCCAAATACCGATTGCTGCCGCGATCAGGAAGGCAGTGATCAGGTTTTTGCGCATAAAAAATGCCCGGGGCGCGTTGCCCTGCTGTGAAAAATAATCAAAAAGTATAGCATCGCGTCAATCTACCTGGCTTTCATACTCTTCGTGAAATTGTTCCAGATGTCGCTCGACCAGGGCGGTGTGTCGACCGTAACGCGCGACATGGAATACAGCGTCACCCTCATACACCAGCGGAAGATTGGTGCGGCCGATGACCACGCCATCGTGAGTTGCCACCATCGGCACTTCACTGCTGCCGAGTGGGTCGGCGACCACAGCGACGGTTTCTCCCGCTACCACTTTGGCACCGAGCGGCACCAGCGTGCTGAGAATGCCGCTCGTTGGGGCACGCAGCCAGCTCGACTGGTCGCTCACGATAGGTGCCGGCGTTGGCTTGCGGCGCGGGCTGCGTCGCAACAGGCCGACTTCCCGCAGGACGTTTATGACGCCTGAGACACCTGCACGGATGTACATTTCGTCAAAGCGCAGTGCTTCACCGGCTTCGTAGAGGATCACCGGGATGCCGGCATCACCGGCCGCTTCACGAAGCGAGCCGTCGCGTATCTTGGCGTCTATGGCGAGCGGCACGCCGAAGGCTTCCGTCATGGCCCGTGCTCCCGGCATATCCAGATCGGCGCGTATCTGCGGAAAATTGGCTCGATGCCGGGCGCCGGTGTGCAGGTCGATACCGTAGTCGCACTTGAGCACGATTTCCCGAAGAAAGGTGTTGGCCACCCGCGCCGCCAGCGATCCTGCCTCCGATCCAGGGAAAGAGCGATTCAGGTCCCTGCCGTCAGGCAGGTAGCGGGAATGGTTCAGAAATCCGTAGATGTTGACGATCGGAATCGCCAGGAGTGTGCCACGGAGATTGCGCATTGAGCGATGCTTAAGCATCCGCCGGATGATCTCCACACCATTGATTTCGTCGCCGTGAACCGCGGCGCAAACGAATATGACAGGCCCCGGCTGGCGCCCGTGTATAACCTGTACGCTGATCGAGAGGTCGTTGTGTGTGTAGAGCGGAGCCACCGGAATATCTACGGTCTTCTTTTCGCCCGGGGCGATTCTGACACCGCCGACTTCTATCGCCCCGCGTGATTTGGCCATGTTTTTATCCCTGCGTGCGTCGGCTGTCGGTACGCGTTGGCTTCGCGTTTTCCTCGACATACTGAATGATTCTGGTGGCGATATTCCTGCCGCTCGCCTCTTCGATACCGCGCAGTCCCGGGGAGGAGTTGACCTCCATGATCAAGGGTCCCCTGGATGAGCGCAGAATATCCACGCCGGCCACGGCCAGCCCCATTGTCTGTGAGGCCTTGACCGCAGTACGTCTCTCCTCCGGCGTCAGCTTGGTTGGCTGCGCGCTGCCGCCGCGGTGCAGATTGGAGCGGAACTCTCCTTCTGCAGCACTGCGCTCCATGGCGGCGACGACGCGGCGTCCAATAATGAACGCCCTGACGTCCGAGCCGCCGGCTTCCTTGATAAACTCCTGCACCAGAAAGTCGGCGCCGAGCTCGATAAAGGCGTCGATCACGGATTCCGCAGCCTTGTAGGTTTCTGCGAGGACAACACCACGACCCTGGGTGCCCTCGAGAAGCTTCAGCACCACGGGTGTGCCACCGACCATCTTTATCAGCTCGCGACCGTTCTCAACACTGTGAGCAAAACCGGTAACCGGCATGCCGACGCCCTTGCGCGACATGAGCTGCAGGGCGCGCAGTTTGTCTCTCGACCGCCCGAGTGGAATCGATTCTGTCAGGCAGTAGACCCCCATCATTTCGAACTGACGGATAACGGCGGTGCCGTACTCGGTTATCGAGGCGCCGATGCGTGGAATGATTGCATCGAACCCTTCTATGGCCTTGCCCTTGTAATAGATGGCTGGCTTCGCAGAGTTGATATCCATGTAGCACTTGAGCGTGTCCATGACCTCGACTTCGTGCCCACGGTCGCGCGCTGCCTCTGCCAGGCGCTGCGTGCTGTAAAGTTTTGCGTTGCGAGATAGTATGCCTATCTTCATGTTCATGATCGGGCGGTGACCTTTTTCAGCAGGTTTCAGCGGGGCAGCTTCCCAAACAGGTAAGACCGACCGGAATCCACCGCAAAGTTGCGCTTCAGAGCCGTGCGTCCCAGCAGACAGCGAAAACGCATGGAGTCACGATCCGTCAGCGTCACCTCTGCCGTCAGCCGATGCGGTCCAATGTGGATTTCTGTCTCGATGACGTAGCGCATTTCAGCGTGACCGCCCGAGTCCCGGACCGAACGGCGGTCGACAACCGGCGCCTCGCAGTCCAGTACGGTATCCTGATCCCGTTGATTAGGATGGATGGAGAAGGCGACATAGAGTCTGCCATCACGTTCGAACGGGGACACCTTGAAAGCGTGCAGTGCGCTCGTTCGTGCGCCGGTATCGACTTTCGCCTTGATCGCCTTGATGCCAAGGCCTGGAAAGCTGATCCACTCTCGCCAGCCTATCTCCGGTAAATTCTCACGAGCAGGCGTACCTTCCTGCCCCGAACGGGTGATGTCTGACATGACTTATTTGTGTGCGATCGGTTTGTCGGTGAAAAGATAGTCTCTCATTTCACTGCCAAACTTCGGGTCCTGTCGACGTATCCACTCCTTGACCATCGCAGCGTGTTCCTTTTCCTCGTCGCGATTGTGCTCGAGGATGCGTTTCAGGTCCGGATCCTGACAGGCGTCAACGCGCTGGTTGTACCAATCGACTGCCTCCAGTTCTTCCATCAAAGAGACAATGGCGCGGTGCATATCCCGTGTGGCGGCGGATAGCTCGCTCACGGGTTCGTGATATCCCTCATTGGACATGGCATTCTCCGTTGGTCCCGGTTTATTTAGAGCGATGCTGGCGAGTTAAGAGAATAGTCTGGCCCCTCACCTCGCACAATGCAACGAAATGTAACGAGTCGGCGCTCTTTGACGCGATCGGCGTATTCCGATACTTTGAATTGTAGGTCGGTCAGCCGAGTGCACGTGACTCGCACCACAATTTGTGTATGATCCCGCCCATGATGATCCGCAAACCCCGAAGACAGCGCGTCTCCAGAATGCTGGCGGTATTTCTGCTGGCAATGGTTATTGGCGCGCAGTTCGGGCTGGTCGGTCATCAGCATGCCGACGGCAAGCCTATTGCCGACTGTCTCCAATGCCAGTTCGATCATGGCAAGCCAGCGTTATCAACCAGAACTCTGCATCACTTCCATGCTCCGGCAGACGTAGCACCTGAATCGGTCACCCTGGTGGCGACTGCTTCTGCCCACTATTTCTTCAATGCACGGGGTCCACCTTCGCTCTCCTGATAAGAACACATTCTTTCTATCATCAGGAGAACGACATGAAGAAGACCTTTATTGCGGTCTGCGTTGGCGCTGCCAGCCAGGCCATGGCGCAGGTTCCCGAGTCACGCATGGAACACGTGCTCGTTACTATGCCCATCCATAAAAAAGCAGCAGAGACAGCCCTCCCCGTTACCGTTCTGAGTGGTGATGAATTGCGTCGCCTGGCATCCAGCACGCTGGGCGAAACCCTCGGTAACAAGCCGGGTATTTCCAACGCGTCCTTCGGCCCCGGAGTAGGGCGGCCGGTTATTCGGGGGCAGGGCGGCCCGCGAACCATCAATCTGAGTAACGGCATCGCTGCGGCGGATGTATCGAGCCTCAGCCCCGACCACGCGGTGAGCATCGAGCCGATGCTGGCCGATTCCGTTGAGGTGCTGCGCGGTCCGGCAACGCTTCTGTACGGCGGCGGCGCTATCGGCGGCGTGATCAATACGCGCGACAACCGCATCCCGAGCCAGCGTATTGATGGAGCGCAGGGTGCGGTTGAGTATCGCTACGACGACGCCCCGGAGATGAACACCGGAATCCTGAAGTTCGAGGCGGGCGTTGGCGACTTCGCCTTTCATGTCAGCGGAACCTTCCGGGATTTCGAAGATACGAGTATCCCCGGCCTGGCGATTGACGAGGAAGCGGTAGAGATGCAGGAAGAGCTCCTCGGCGGCGGGCACGGCGAGGACCACGACGAGGATCACGGTGAGGATCACGGTGAGGAAGAGTTCGAGAATTCCGATGGTTTTATAGCCAACACGGATGGTGATTCGGAGGTCTTCACGCTTGGTGGCAGCTACCACTTTGGCGAGAGAAATTTCCTGGGCTTCGCCTACAACAGCTTCGAGACAAACTACGGCATCCCGCCCGGTGCCCACGGGCATGGCCATGAAGAAGAGCACGGCCATGAAGAGGATCATGGTCACGAAGAAGACCACGAGGGTGAGGAGCACGAAGGCGAAGAGCACGGGGAGGAAGAAGAAAACATCCGCATCGACCTCAAGCAGGAGCGCTACGACGCGCAGCTACACCTGCACGATCTGCTGCCGGGGGTGATTGACGTGGCGCGAGGGTTCCTGACCTACACGGACTACGAGCACGTAGAGCTTGAGGGAGCCGAGGTCGGCACACAGTTTTTCCGTGAAACCTACGAGGGCCGCCTTGAACTGGTGCGCGAAGGCGACAACCACAGCGTCCTCGGCCTGCAGTGGCGTGCCGATGAGTTTGAAGCAGTGGGCGATGAGGCCTATGTGCCAAAGACAGACTCGTCAGAGTGGGGTGTGTTTTATGTTCAGGATTTCCATGCCGCGGACTGGCATTTTGAGGTGGGCGGTCGCGCCGATTTCGTCGATCGTGATCCCGCGACGGGCGCCTCGGAAGACTTCACCAGTCTCAGCCTGTCGGCGTCGGGCCTCTACAACATAAGCCAGGACTGGAACCTGGGGATTTCGTTGTCACGTGCAGAACGCGCACCCTCGACGGAGGAACTGTTCTCCAACCTCAATAACACGGAGGAGCAACTGGTCACTCACGCCGCCACGGGCATCATTGAGATCGGCGACCCCGGCCTTGGCACGGAAACGTCACTTAACGCCGACCTGTCTCTCACCTGGACTACCGAACGCAATTTTGCGGAGCTCACGGTGTTCTACAACACCTTCAGTGATTATATTTTCCTGCTGAACACAGGTGAGGAAGTCGACGAAACGCCCGTTTATATCTATGAGCAGGAAGACGCGAAGTTCTACGGCGTGGAGTTTGAGTCCAGCTTTGAACTTGCCCGTCTTGGCGGTGGTGACGTCGCCCTGGGTGTTTTTGGCGACATGATTACCGCCGAATTTGACTCTGCCGGTGATGTACCGCGGCTTCCCCCCATGCGGATCGGCAGCGAGCTTTCCTGGCGCAGCGATACACTGGGCGCCTACGTCAGGGTACTCAATGCAAGCGATCAGGATAATCCCGGTGAGTTTGAAACCGCAACGGATGGTTATACCCGTTGGGACGCCGGTGTCGACTACCGGATGCAGTTTGCGGGCAACAACCAGTTACTGGCTTTCCTGAAATTAAAAAATATCACCGATGAGGAAATCCGTCTCAGTACCTCTTTTCTGCGTAATTTTGCGCCGCAGGCCGGGGAGAGCATAGAGGCAGGTGTGCGTTTCATGTTTTAGACGGTAGCAGGCGGTGATAACAGGCGAGTCTCGTTTGTCGAGGTGCGTAACCGGCGTTATGACAATAACGCCGGTTTAGAGGCCGAAATTAGGCCGCCTGTTTTCAATATTACCAATCCCAGTCTCAGCCTGAGCTTGGGTCTGGGCCTGGAGGGATTAGGCTATTGTTGGGCGATTTTCCTCGCTTGCCTGATGAGTGTTCAAATCCGACCGAAAAGTTTATGCTATAAAAGTTATTAATAATGGAGCACTAGCAATGGCACTTACCAGTTTCAGTCGCCTGACCAAGCTTTTCCGGGAACAGGAGGCCACAGCAGATGAGGAAGTCTATCGTGAGCTCTTCGTATTGGTGCTTTCGCGTGCGACTGATGCCGACGCCTATACGCATCCAGCGGAGATCGCCAGCGTGCAGGCAGTGATCAAGGAATACCTGGGCGAGGACGTTACGAGCAGTGATGTGCGGACGGCTGCGCTGTCGAAGCTCTACGAGTCCGCACCATTGCACAAGTACCTGGCCGAGGTAGGTCCTCGCCTCAGCCGCAAACAGCGGAGCTCAATTATCCAGGGTCTGGTGCAGGTGTTGAAGGCCGATGGCAATGTCTCCAGCCGTGAGGCGGAATTTTTCAATATGGTGACAATGGCGCTGGGCCTCACAGCGGCGGATGCTGCCGGTTTGGTTGTGAAGTAGCTGTGGCTTTCATGCTGGTCCGCGGTGGGCAGCAGCGAACCAGTCACTAGACCCTGGACTGCAACACACAAATTCGCTGAAATGTCGCGAATGTCTGTGTTGCAGTCTAATGGTTTCTCTCCCAGCGGGCGGCCAGCCACATACCTGCAAACAGGCTCACGACGAACACATAGGTACCTGTGTGACCGTAAATCAATGCGGTCAGGCCAGGCCCGGGGCAGTAGCCGTAGAGGCCCCAGCCAATGCCAAAAAGGCCCGTGCCCGCAAGCAGGCGGCCGTCAATCGCCCGAGCCTGCGGCAGGAAGAAAGTTTGCGCGAACACCGGTCTCTGCCGGCGCAGCACCAGTGAGAAGGTGATGGCGGTCACCGCCACTGCGCCCCCCATGACAAAGGCGAGATCGGGTACCCACTCACCAGAAATATCCAGGAAGCCCAGCACTTTTGCGGTATCGGTCATTCCCGAAAGTGCAAGGCCTGCGCCGAACAGCAGACCACAGACAAGTGCTGCCAATGCTTTCATGACACACCTCCGAGCACATGTCGCACGATAAATACCGTGATAACGCCGGTCACCATGAATGTCATGGTTGCGGCTAGCGAGCGCAAAGAGTGGAAACCCAGGCCGCATACACCATGTCCGCTGGTACATCCGTTACCTATCCTGACGCCAATGCCAACCGCGAGCCCCGCGGCCGCTGCCAACGGCCAGCCTGCCGGGTTTGGCGCCGGTGCTGGCGTGCCGCTGATCCAGTGGTAGAGCGCACCGCCACCGATCAACCCAAGCAGAAACAGCCAGCGCCATGCATTATCCGGGGCGCCCGAAATGGCGCTCCAGGCTATGCCGCTGATTCCAGCAACCCGTCCAGCAAGTAAAAGAAGCAAGACGGCAGAGACGCCGATAAGTAGCCCGCCCGAAAGCGGTGCGAGAAATTGGTTTACCATGGGGGATCCCTTCATTTTTTGCTAACGTGACGAAGTGTGAGCAAGCCGCGCGTCGGAGGCAAGCCCCTCGCGCATGCGGCGCAAGGCTTAAAAGAGAGGCCCGTCAAAATAGTAGAGGCAAACAACGGTTTGTGCTCACGGATCCTCACGCCCTGGCGCTCACCTCACCGTACCTTCCTGCATAGAGGAGTTTCATGCATCCGTCATCTGTTTCCGAGCCAGCCAGTGGTCGCTACAACTGGTCTTTATTGTTGCGTCTGCTGCCGGTGCTTCGAGAAAACGCCGGTCGTGTCGCCCTCGCCATGGCGTGCCTCTTTCTGGCGAAGGGCGCCTTGCTCACTATCCCCTTTGTTCTGAAGTATCTTGTCGACACGCTGGACCTTGAGAGCACCGAGCAGATAACCGTGGTCATGCTGCTTTCGCTGGTGATTGCCTACGGTACGGCGCGTTTCGCCAGCGTCCTTTTCGCAGAGCTCCGCGATACACTGTTCGGGCGTGTAACGGAGCGGGCCATGCGGCGGATCGGGCTGCAGGTGTTTCGTCATGTGCATGCCCTAGACATCGATTACCACCTGAACCGTCGCACGGGCGGCCTTGCGCGCGATATCGAGCGTGGCACCACGGGCATCAGCTTTCTGATGCGTTTCTTTATTTTCAACATCGCCCCCACGCTGTTTGAAATCGCGATGGTTGCGTGCATCCTGCTGTATAACTACGGTCTCTCCTATGCGGTGGTGGTAGTGACGGCGGTGCTCGGTTACGGCGCCTTCTCCTTTCGTGCTACCGAGTGGCGCACCCGCTTCGTTCGCGCCGTCAATGATGCGGATTCCAGCAGCAACACGCGGGCGGTCGACAGCCTGCTTAACTATGAAACGGTCAAGTACTTCACCAACGAGACCTTCGAGAGCGATCGCTACGATGAGTCACTGGCGGCCTGGGAGCAGGCACGGCGCTCCAACCGCCTGTCTCTGTTTGCCCTCAATGCGGGACAGGCGCTGATCATTGCTCTGTCCCAGACATTGATGATCGGTCTGGCGGCGTGGCAGGTGCGCGATGGTGTCCTCAGCCTCGGTGATTTTGTGCTGATCAACCAGTTTATGCTGCAGCTGTTCATGCCACTGGGCTTTCTTGGTTTCGTCTACCGCGAGATCAAGAGTTCCATGGCGAATATCGAGAATCTGTTCGACCTGCTGGAGCGAGAGCCCGCGGTGCGCGACGCTGACGATGCGACAACACTGAAGGTCGATCATGGCCGCATTGCTTTCGAGGATGTTGTCTTCACCTACCAGGACAAGCGAAGCATCATTGATGGCTTCAGCCTGAGTGTTGAGCCGGGAACACGAGTGGCCCTGGTTGGCGCCAGTGGCGCCGGAAAATCCACACTGATCAAGCTGCTGTTTCGCTTTTACGACCCTGTGGCCGGCCGTATCACCATTGATGGCCAGAATATCCGCGATGTCACGCAGGAATCACTGCGTCGCCAGATTGCAATCGTTCCCCAGGATACGGTGCTGTTCAACGACAGTCTGCTGGAGAACGTCCGCTACGGCAATCCCGAAGCGGATGACGACGCGGTGCGTGAGGCCATACGCGCGGCTCATCTGAACGACTTCGTCAGCCAGCTCCCAGAGGGCCTGTTGACGCGGGTCGGGGAGAGGGGCTTGAAGCTCTCCGGCGGGGAGAAGCAGCGCGTGGCGATTGCCCGGGCCATCCTCAAGGATGCTCCGATACTGGTCTTTGACGAGGCGACGTCATCGCTGGACAGTCATTCCGAGCAGGCGGTGCTTGCAGCTTTTCGCGACCTGGCGCAGCGCCACACGACGCTGGTCATCGCGCATCGCCTCTCCACGGTGGTGGACGCTGACCGTATCGTCGTTCTGCGCGATGGCGCTATTGCCGAAAGTGGATCGCACGGCGAATTGCTGTCCCGCAATGGCGAATATGCGCGACTGTGGTGGGCGCAGCAGGCGCGTGAGACGGTCCCCGTAACGCCCGAGACGGTGCTTGAAAAGAGTAGTGAGGCGCAAGCCTTCAGGGGCCAATCAGGGCTTTGAGGTGTGCTTCCACGCTGCGTGCGAGGGCATGCAGTTCATAGCCTCCCTCCAGGGATGAGACGATCCGGCCTGATGCCGAGGTGTTGGCGACGCGGCATAGTTCGGCGGTCACCCAGGCGTAGTCGCTGTCCACGAATGCAAGGCCCGCCATGTCGTCTGCCTGGTGGGCGTCAAAGCCGGCGGAAATCAGCACCAGTTCCGGCGCAAAGTCTGCCAGTCTGGGCAGCCAGTGCTCATCGACTGCCCGGGCGAAAGCAGCGCCACCGGAACCCGCCGCCAGCGGCACGTTTACGACGTTGTTCGCTGCTCGCCCCGCGCCGGAATGTGGGTAGAAGGGATGCTGGAAAGTCGAGCAGAACAAAAGCCGGTGATCATCGGCGACAATATGCTCGGTGCCGTTGCCGTGGTGCACATCGAAATCGATAATTGCTACCCGGGAAAGCCCATATTGTTCGAGCGCCTCATAGGCCGCAATCGCAATATTGTTGTACAGGCAGAAGCCCATGGCGCGATCGCGCTCCGCGTGGTGACCGGGCGGGCGCACCGCGCAGAACACACGGCGATGCTCGCCTGTCATCACGAGACCGACAGCGCAGGCTGCAGCGCCCGCAGCACGTTCTGCTGCAAGCAGGCTGTGGGGGTTCATGGCCGTGTCGCCATCCAGCCAGGTCATGCCGGCGGCAGGGGACTGTGCGGCGATCGCGTCGAGATAGGCGGGATCGTGGGCGCGCAGCAGCTGTTCCCGGGTGACGCGCGGTGCATCGTGCCGCACCAGCGCCGCATCCAGACCGCAGCCAATGAGTCTGTCGTTAATGGCCAGCAGGCGCGCTGGGGCCTCCGGGTGGCCCGGCCCCATATCATGCAGCAAGCAATCCGAATGCGTGATGTATCCAATGGTCATGTGGGTATCCAGCCGATTTGTGCCTATGGCACTATTCTCCTGTATTCCGCGCATGGATGCACTTGAGCGCGGGGGCGGGAGAAACATGGCGAGGAAACATTACCTGCATCGGCTGTTCGAGCCAGGCAGCGTGGCCGTAGTAGGCGCTTCCGATCGTGTCGATGCTGTCGGTGGCAGAGTGCTGCGCAATATCCTCGATGGGGGGTTCGCGGGCGCGGTTTATCCGGTCAACTCCCGGCGTGCGACGGTGCAGGGTTTGCAGGCCTATCCCCGGATCAGTGCCATCGGCGTAGCGCTGGATCTGGCGGTCATCGCGGTGCCGGCGAGCGATGTACCTGACGTGCTGCGCGATGCAGTGGGTGCCGGAGTGGCAACGGCGATCATTCTTTCCGCCGGGTTTGGCGAGCAGGCTACGGATGGTCTTTCAAAGGAGCCTCTGGTCAGGATCGCCAGGGAGCACGGGATCAAGCTGCTGGGCCCGCATACGCTGGGCGTATTGCGTCCTGGCTGGCACTTCAATGCCAGCTTCGCCCGCAGTGCGGTAGGCCCCGGACGTGTCGCCCTGCTGTCGCAGTCCGTGGGCTTCTGCAACGCCATGCTCGACTGGGCGGCGTCGAACCGTTTCGGTCTGTCCCTGTTGGCGTCACCCGGCGCTGCGGCTGACCTGGATTTCGGTGAATTGCTCGACTTCTGCGCGGTGGACGCCGATACGCGCAGCATTCTGCTGTACGTAGAGCGGATAGCAGACGCCCGGGCGTTCGTCAGTGGGCTGCGCCTCGCTGCGCGCGTGAAGCCTGTTGTGGTGCTGAAGTCGGGTGGGGGTGCTGTCAATGGCGCCGTCAATGGCGCCTCCCCTGATGAGTCTCCCATGGCGGATGCGGCGTTCGATGCAGCGGTAAGGCGCGCTGGCGCCGTGCGCGTAAGCAGCGTTCACGAACTGCTCACGGCGGCGAGAACACTGGCGTCGGGCACGAAGGCCGCGTTGGGCCAGCGCCTGGCGATAATCACCAATGCCGCTGGCCCCGCTGCAATGGCCATCAACCGTGCGCACCAGCATGGCCTGCCAATGGCCTGTCCGTCCGAATCGACTCGCGAGGCGCTGTCGGCTGTGATGCCGCCGGGCTGGCAGTGTGCTAACCCTGTGGATTTGCTGGGCGATGCTCCCGCAGAACGTTATGCGGAGGCAGCGAAATTACTGCTTGAGGATCCCGCGGTAGACACGCTGCTGGCGCTGGTAACGCCGCAGGGCGTCACAGACCCTCTTGCCTGTGCGCAGGCCCTGGTCGCGCAGGCCAACCCCGCGGGGAAACCGGTGATGGCCTGCTGGATGGGGCAGGATCTGGTCGCAGACAGTCGCGCCTTGTTGTCTGCCGCCTCTATTCCGCAGTTTTCAAGCCCCGAGCGCGCGGTTGATGCGCTGGCCTATCTCGCCAGTTATCGGAACAGTCAGAACCTGCTTCTTCAGCTCACGCCGCCGCTGTCCCGCCATGCAGCGCCCGACCTGCCGCGTGCGAGGACACTGGTGAGAGACCACATCGCTGCCGGGGTATCCACGCTGCCTGCAGCGGCGGTAGTCGAACTGTTTGATGCCATGGATGCACGGGTTCTGCCGGTCTGTGGCACAAAAAAAGACGCGCCGGCGTCTTTTGATCGTGATATCGCTCTTATGCTGGCAGGCGCTCCGGCGTTTGGTCCCGTTATCTATGTCGGCCCCGCGGGCAGTACTCTCTCTCGTCTTGCGGGAGTGCAGGCATCGCTGCCGCCGCTGAATAACTATTTATGCCGTGAGTTGCTCGGGCGCGCGGTACAGCGCTTTGCCATGGAGCCATTGTCATCCGGGCAGGAAGCTCATCTGGTGGATAGTTTGATGACGCTGTCTGCCATCGCCTGTGAGCTACCTGAGGTTGCAGCGATCAGCCTGCCCTCTTTGCCTCTTGGCGAGGGGGCGGCGCCGGATGCAACACGGATTACGGTAAAGCTGCGCCTCCGGGGAGACGATGCAGCAGTCTCCCACTACGGTCACATGGCCATACTTCCCTACCCGGGGGAGCTGGAAAATCGAGTGTCACTGCCCGGGATTGAGTTTCTGCTGATACGCCCTATACGGCCGGAGGATGCGGACATGGAGCAGCGTTTTTTCGACGGCCTGTCAGCGCAGAGTCGCTATTACCGCTTCATGTACCGCCTCGATCATCTGTCCACTGCCATGCTCGCGCGCTTTACCCAGATAGACTACGATCGTGAGATGGCGCTGGTGGCTGTCATTGACGGTGGCCAGCCGGGTGAGCGCATTGTCGGTGTGTCGCGTTACGCGGTGAACTCCGACGCCGTTTCCTGCGAGTTTGCTCTCGCCGTGTCCGATGAGGCACAGGGCCGGGGTATCGGTAGTCAGCTCATGGAGGCGCTGTTTCGCATCGCCCGCAATCGCGGGCTGACTCTCATGGAGGGTGAAGTGCTGGCACACAATCGCAAGATGCTGGCGCTGTGTCGCAGTCTTGGCTTCACGCTCAGGCGTTGTCTTGATGACCCCGATATTGTTGCTGTAACGCGCCCTCTTTAACGGTAAATCAAGCGGCAGGCGCATCCGTATGAAGGTAGCCTGCGTAGCTAGCCCAAATGCTAACGGAGTTATCAGGCATGACAGTACAGGCCGCAATCGTCATAGGTGCCAGCGGTGGTATCGGTCGCGCATTGGTTGATGCCATGCCTGACTGGTCGGTCTATGCGGTCAGTCGTGGTGCCGCGCCTGAAAAGCTGGCGTCACATGTGCAATGGTATACCTGCAGCGATGACAGCGCCCGGCGGGAAGACACCGTAGACAGCATCGGCAGGGCACTGGAGGAGTCGGGTGCCGAGCTGCGCCGCATCATTGTCTGTACCGGAACACTTCACGGAGAGACTTACCGACCCGAGCGCGCCCTGCGCGAGCTTAACGCCGATGCCATGCAGACCGTTTTCCACGTCAATGCAATTGTGCCAATGTTGTGGCTGGGGGTCCTCGAGCCTTTAATGCGCCGCAGTCCAGGCTGCGTCGCAACTTTCCTGAGTGCCCGGGTGGGCAGTATCACCGATAACCACCTCGGGGGCTGGTACAGTTATCGGGGATCCAAGGCTGCCCTCAACATGATGCTTAAATCCGCGGCCATTGAACTCGCCCGGCGGGCGCCTGCGGTAAAGCTGCTCGCGTTCCATCCGGGAACCACCGATACTGCATTGTCACAACCCTTCCAGGCGCGTGTGCCAAAGGAAAAACTGTTCACGCCGGCGTATGTAGCAGACAGGCTCCTCGCGGTCATGGACAAGCTGGGCGCAGATGGCACCCTGTCCTATCTGGACTGGGCCGGGGAGACCATTGACTGGTAAATGATCGACGGTTCTAGCTGTGGCTTCTGTTCATGGCGAGCGCGGCAGGGTATCTTGCGCAAAGATAGTTCTCTGGAGTGACCGATGCGGTTCCACACTGATAGTCACCATAGCTTGCGCCTGGCCCTGGCATGTTTCTTTTGTGTTCTTGCCGGCTGTGCGCAATATGACAACAGGCGAGGCGTTGAGGTCACCTGGCGTCCCGCTGCCATCGGGGATCTGCAGCGGGGCGAGACCACACGCGCCGACGTCCTCGCGCGGCTTGGACCGCCATCGCAGGTAATCGCTCTCGGCGACGAGTCTGTCCTGTACTACCTCAACGAACAGGCGGACGGTAATGCGCTGCTGCTGCTAGTGTACAACCGCTTCTCGGTGGATACCCGCTACGACCGGGCTATCTTTTTCTTTGACGACAATGACCTGCTGACCGACTATTCCACCTGGGTCAGACCGGACACGGATTGATTGCATGATCCGTTCGGCGGCGATTCTCTCGGTGCTTTTGCTCGTTGGTTGCACACAGCGCTTTCATCAATTGGGTATGCCGTTGCCGTCTGTCCAGGCTGAGCCTGTCGCCGGAACGACACTTCAATCGGTCATGGCGCGTCTCGGCCCCCCCCATCGACTGACCCGCAGTGTGTCGGGCTGGACTCTGGGCTGGGAGCACTGGCGCATTTCAGAGAGTGCTTTCGGTGCCAGTCTTGGTGTGCTGGGTGTCGATACACTGACCTTCGATTGGGGCGACGCCCGGGTGCGCGGTGATTTTCTGCTCGTCAGTTTCAACACTGACCATGTCGCGACCTCGGTGTCGCGTGCCACCTGGGACAACGATATAGGCGGCGGCGCCTCCGTGCAGCCCTTTGCCGGGGTGGCACCGCTGGTCAATGTGGACGATCTGCTGTTGCCTTTGCCCCAGCACGGGTGGGGCGGGGCGGCATTGATGCCACTGCCCACCGCGATAAACAACGAAAATCGGCCAGGCATGGGCAGCAACGGTCTCGAGCAGCGCGGGACGCCGAGGGGGATCGGACAGCGGACCCTGGAGATGCAATAGCCGACGTGATGACGGAAGTCACGCGGCGAACAATTAGGAGATGACGCATGTCGAATGACACTATTACTGGTCTGGTAAGCCACTGGGCAGAGACCTGCCCCGACAGGTTGTGGCTGCGTGATCTTTACGCTGATGGCAGCGATGATTACACCTGGGCGGAGGCTTATGCCGAAATCCAGGCGGTGGCCGCGATGCTTGAAGATCGCTTCGGTTACGGCGAGCGCATGGCCATCCTTTCGCGGAATCGACCGCACTGGTTTATCGCTGACCTTGCGATTATTGCATCGGGCAACGTTTCGGTAAGCCTGTTTACCACGCTGCCCGCATCCACGGCAGAATATATCCTCGATTTCACCGAGACCCGGGTGCTGTTCGTCGGAGAAACGCATAACTGGGAGGCGGTGAGCACGGTGTTGCCGGAAGGTGTCACGCTGATCACCCTGCCGGGGGTTTCTCTGGATCAACCCCATTTGCGCTGGGAGGATCTGCTCGAAGAATGGCGGGGGCGGGCACCGGCCTATGAGTGCGCTGCCGACGATACGATAGCCCTGGTGTTCACCTCTGGTACCACTGGCCTGCCCAAGGGCGTTATACAGACGCACTCCAGCAATCTGGTGCCTATCCGCCGATTTATTCAGGCGTTCGGTATCCGCGACAATCCGCGCTATTTCTCCTATCTGCCCCTGTCGCACATTGCTGAGCGTCAGATTGTCGAGTTCTCCTCTGTTGTTGTCTGTGGCGAGGTGTCTTTCAATGAGTCGCTGGAGACTATTCTTCGGGACCTTCAGCGCACGCGGCCGCACATGTTTTTCGGGCCGCCGCGTATCTGGGAGCAGTTCCAGCAGGCCATTATCGGCAAGTTCGGTGGTCAGGCAGCGCTCGATAAGGCGCTGGCGGCGGATCGTGAAGGCGTCGGTAAAATGGTGCTGGACACCATGGGGCTGAATGAGGTCGAGTTCTGCCTGGTGGCTGCGGCTCCCACGCCGCCCGCATTGATTCACTGGTGGGAAAAGTTCGGTCTGATCCTTATGGAGGGCTTTGGGCAAACCGAAGCCATGGGACTGATTGTGAGCAGCCCCGATCAGCGCCGTATAGGCTCGATTGGCAAGCCGATTGGCGAGGTGCAGTATCGAATCACAGAGGATGGAGAGCTCGCTGTAAAGGCCGAAGGCTGCACACCGGGCTATTACCGCATGCCGGAGAAAACGGCGGAGCTGATTCGCGATGGCTGGATACATACCGGCGACAAGGCACGTGTTGACGAGGATGGCTTTCTGTATATCACGGGTCGTGTGAAGGATTACTTCAAGACCATTCAGGGCAAGTACGTGGCGCCACCGCCCATTGAGGGGGAGTTCGCGAAGAATCCACACGCCGAGCAGCAATGTCTTCTGGGGCGCGGCTACTCCAAGACGGTGATGGTGGCAGTATTGACGCCGGAAGCGCGACAGCTCTCCAGAGAAGAGCTGGAAGCCTCGTTCCTGGCGACGCTGGAAGAGATCAACGCCGCGGCCGAAAAGCATGCGCGCATTGGTGCAGCCATTCTCTCCAGTGAAGCCTGGGATATTGCCAACGAAGTGTTGACGCCAACGCTGAAGATTCGGCGTGATCGAGTGGAAGAGCTTTTCGGAGACATCGCATGCGCGCTCGCGCTGCGCTCTGCTGAAGAGGGGAAAGTGCTGCTGCACTGGCACGCCCCTGGAGAATGAGTGTGCTGAGACGCCTGCGTCAGCCGCAGCTGCCGCAGACGTCTAAACAAGAAGAAATCACGGTGAGATGCGCAATAGAGTGAATACCTAACCCAGAAACTCGCCCCGCGTGCTGGCGTCTGTCTTGAATGCACCACCAAGGGCCGTAGTCCGTGTTGTCGAATTGCTGTCCATCACGCCGCGTGATTTCACGCAGTAATGCACGGCATTCACGGTCACGGCAACGTCGTCTGTTTCCAGCAGTGTCTGCAGCGCGACGAGTATCTGCTGCGTCAGGCGCTCCTGGACCTGGGGTCGCTGCGCGAAAAAACGTACAATCCGGTTGATCTTGGACAGGCCAATAATACGGTCGCGTGGTATGTAGGCGACGCGAGCACTCCCGTCGATCGTAACGAAATGATGTTCGCAGGTGCTGACCAGGTCAATTTTGTCGATGCAGACCATTTCCTCGACCTGCATCTTGTTGTCGATGACGGAAATAGTCGGGAAATTTGCGTAGTCCAGGCCAGAAAAAACCTCATCGACGTACATTTTTGCGATGCGGTGTGGCGTTTCACGGAGGCTGTCGTCGCGCAAATCGAGTCCGAGAACCTCGGTAATCTCGGTGAAGGCGGCGCGAATCCGTGCATACTTCTGGTCCCGGTCAAGACCGTTAGGCGCCAACGGTGTTTCGAGGCCCCGGTCAGTCAGAGCTTTCTGGACCATGGCGGCTTCAGCACTGAGGTTGGCTGTCATGTCCGGGCAGGCAATAGCGTGGGCAGTAGTCATATCGAGTCTCCGCAAATTTACAGAGAATACGTGCAGCTTTTGTGCCCAGATTGGCGGTAACATGGTCAAAGTAGCGACAGGTTTGCGCCACCATGATTTGAGTGTAAGACTGTCGTGAGTGCAGTTACAGCAACCTTGGAGAGTCACAGTATGTCAACAGACAGGCCAGTGCGTCTGGGGCTGATGGGCTTCGGGCAGACGGGACGCCAGCTCTTTGATCTGGCCTCGCATCGCGACGGTGTGGATGTCGTTGCAATAGCGGACATCGGCAAGCCTCAGATTCTTCATTACCTGCTGCAGTCAGAGGTTGCCCACCCGGACAGGTATTCCCTCGACGGTAATTACCTGGCGGGCCCCGGCGGTCGTACCCGGTTGATGTCCACCGATCAGCCGTCAGAAATGCCCTGGGATGTATTTGACGTTGACCTCGTCATCGACGCCACCGGCCGCTATCGTAGCGCTGATGAGATGTGTGCGCATCTGGTCAATGGCGCCCCAAGGGTGTTATTGCGCACGCTGCCGGTAGATCACATCGATCGCATCGTAATACCGGGTGTCAACGAGGAAAGCATCTCTGCACACGACCGCATGATTTCCGCCGGCTCACCCACGACGTCGGCCCTGTGCCTCCTTCTGCATACCTTGTCACAGCACTTTGTTATCGAATGCGGCAGTGCGACGACAGTGCATGCGTACACGTCGGACCAGGCGCTGCAGGACTATGCGGGTAGCGACTACCGGCGCAGTCGCTCCGCGGCGCGCAATATCATTCCCAACGGTCACGAGGCAGGACACTGGCTGGGTCATGTTCTGCCGCTTTTTGCGGGCAAGATGACGACATCAACCCTCAACGTGCCCGTGCAGGAGGGCTGTCTCCTGGACGTGAACCTGGTGTTCGAGGATGCTGCCGTGACCGCCGACGATGTCAATCGGGTGATGATCGAGGCGGCCAAGGGCCTGCCTGGACAAATGGGCGTGATCGACGACCCTATTGTCTCCTCCGACGTGCTCGGCAGCAGCCTGTCGCTTCTTTTTGACATTCAGGGCACGTTGAAAGCCGGGGAGCATTTCGTCAAAACCCTGGCCTGGTATGAAACGCGAGGACATGCCGCACGACTGATCGATGTCGCCCGGCTTTACCATCGTATTGATGCCAGGGAGGTTGCGTGATGAAAAATTTCAGGGTCGCAATCAATGGCTTCGGACGGATAGGTCGATCCGTTTTTCGCATTCTCGAAGATGTAGAGGGTATCGACGTTGTCGCTATCAATGATCTTTTCGACCATGAAGCGCTGCGTTATCTACTCAACTACGACACTGTCATGGGCCGGTTCAAGGGCGAGCTGGCGTTGCAGGATGACCATATTGTCACCGGCAAAAGCCGTGTTCGAATGCTCAGTGAGCGTGACCCATCGGCATTGCCCTGGGGTGAACTCGGTGTAGACGCCGTGATCGAGGCAACCGGCGCATTCCGCATGCGAGAGCAGCTGCAGCAGCACATTGACGCCGGTGCAGGTCGGGTCATATTGACTGTACCGGCAAAAGACGACATCGACTTTATGGTCGTGCTGGGAGTGAACGACGAGCGGCTCGAGCCCGCGCACCGGATCATCTCCAACGCCAGCTGCACCACAAACTGCCTGGCGCCGATGGTGCGCGTGCTGAACGACAGTTTCGGCGTCGTCGAGGGCGTTATGAACACGGTGCATGCCTACACCAACGACCAGCGGCTCGCGGATGTCCCGCACTCCGACTGGCGCCGCAGTCGCGCTGCCGCAGAAAACATTATCCCGACTTCCACCGGTGCCGCTAAAGCTGTCGGCAAGGTGCTGCCGGAGCTTGCCGGCAAGTTGCACGGCATCGCATCCCGGGTGCCGGTCTCCGACGGATCCGTTGTGGACCTGTTCGTAAAGCTGGGCCGCACGGTCAGCGTGGATGAGGTACACCGGGTCGTCAAGGCCGCCTCTGAAAGTGATTCTCTTGCCGGCATCCTGCAGTTCAGTGAGCGGCCGCTGGTGTCTTCGGACATTATCGGCAACAGCCATTCTTCGATATACGACAGTGGTTTCACCGCGGTGACCAACGGTCGGTATCTGCGGGTGCTGAACTGGTACGACAACGAGTGGGGTTATAGCTGCCGGGTCTGCGACCTGCTGGAGCGACTCCGGCAGTGGTAGGCGAGGGGTGGCGTGCCCGGGTCAAACATGCGCGATAACAAGAGCGTAATGCCGCATTGGGCGAAAGAGGCTAACGCACCGGACGAGTCGCTCCGGGGCGATACTTATGCCAGCCTTCGGCGCAATGTCAGTATGCTGGGCAGCGTTCTGGGTGAGGTCATCGCCTCCGCCGAGGGTGAGGACTTTCTGGCAGGCATTGAGCGCATTCGACAGCTCTCCCGCAGCTCCCGCGATGGCGACAGTGAAGATCGCGACCGACTGATTGATGCTCTGCACAGTCTGCCCGAGAAAGACATGCTCGCGGTGGCCCGCGCCTTCAGCCAGTTTCTCAACCTGGCAAATATTGCTGACCAGCAACACAGCGTTTCCCGGGAGATGATTCAACAGTTTTCGCCATCAAGCATGCTGTCGGGCATGGTGGATGAGCTTCTTGCCGCTGACATCGATCCGGTCGGTATCGCGCAGACCATTGACGCTTTGAATATCGAGCTGGTGCTGACGGCGCATCCTACCGAAATCATGCGTCGCACACTGATTCACAAGCATCGGGAAATCGGTCGCTGCCTGTCGGATCTCGAGCTGTCCGGACGCACGGACGCCGAGCGCGAGCGACTGCAGCTTCGTTTGCGCGAACTTGTGGCACAGATCTGGTTCGGAGAGGAGTTCCGCGCTGAGCGCCCAACGCCGGTAGACGAGGCGAAGTGGGGTTTCGCCGTGGTTGAGGATTCCCTCTGGAACGCCGTCCCGGAGTTTTTGCGCCGCCTTGATCGTGCCCGGGAACGCGCCTGTGGGAAAGGTCTGCCACTGGATGCGGCTCCGGTGCGCTTTCTTTCCTGGATGGGCGGTGATCGCGATGGTAATCCCAATGTAACGGCCAATGTGACCCAGGAAGTGCTGCTTCTCGCCCGGTGGCAGGCCGCCGATCTCTACCTTCGCGATATCGAGGATCTCATCGAAGAACTGTCTGTCACGCGTTGTGATGCGCAGCTTCGCGAGCGAAACCCGGGCGCCAGAGAGCCCTACCGGGAAGAGCTGCGCAAGCTCCGCCGGATGCTGCGCAGCACGTTGCGCTACCTTGAGGCGGTTCTCGCCGGTGAATCTCCCACGCTACCTGCAGATGCAGATTGGCTGCACGACGAGCAGCAGCTGCGCGAGCCCCTGCTCTGCTGCTACCACTCTCTTGTGGCCAGTGGCATGCAGGCCATAGCGCAGAGTCGTCTGCTGGACAGCCTGCGTCGCGTGGAGTGCTTTGGCGTGCATCTCGTGCGTCTCGATATTCGACAGGACAGCGCCTGGCATACCGACGCGCTGGCAGAGATCACGCGCTATCTCGACCTGGGGGACTATGCGGCCTGGACCGAGCAGCAGCGGCGCGAGTTTCTGGTGAGGGAGTTGAGCAGTCGTCGCCCACTCGTCCCTGCGGGCTGGCAGGGGAGTGATTCCGCTCAGGAGGTCTTCGACACCTGCCGCACTATCGCCGCGCAGCCGCCGGCGTCACTGGGTGCCTACGTTATTTCAATGGCGCGTGAGGCGTCTGATGTACTCGCAGTACACCTGCTGTTGCGCGAGTTCGGTTGTCGGCACGCACTGCCGGTGGCGCCCTTGTTCGAGACACTGGATGACCTCTCCAACGCCAGTCGCGTTGTTGAGGATCTGCTGCAGATTCCCTGGTATCGCGAGCACATAGACGGTCGCCTGATGGTCATGATCGGCTATTCGGACTCTGCCAAGGACGCTGGCGTTTTTGCTGCCGCCTGGGCGCAGTATCAGGCCCAGGAAGCACTGCTTGCGGTATGTCGCACGAACGCAGTCGAGCTGACCCTGTTTCATGGCCGCGGTGGCACCATCGGGCGTGGCGGGGCGCCTGCCTATGACGCGCTGTTGTCACAACCGCCCGGGTCATTGCGTAATGGCCTTCGGGTCACGGAGCAGGGTGAGATGATCCGCGCCAAGCTCGGTCTGACATCCATTGCCGTGCGCACGCTCGCCCTGTACGCCAGCGCCATCTGCCGCACGAATCTGATCAGCCCGCCGCGGCCCAGGCAGGCGTGGCGCGACAGCATGAACGCGATCGCCAGGACGTCCTGCGATGCCTACCGCCGGGTCGTGCGCGACAACCCTGATTTTGTCGCCTACTTCCGCCATGCAACACCGGAGCAGGAGCTCGGCAGTCTCCCTCTGGGATCACGGCCTGCACGTCGTCGGGGTGAGGGGGGGATTGAGAGCCTGCGCGCGATTCCCTGGATATTCGCCTGGTCGCAGAACAGGCTCATGCTCCCCGCCTGGCTTGGCGCGGGAAATGCCCTGCGTCAGGCACTGGCGGGTGGGCACGCGCAAACGATTGCAGAAATGACGGTGGAATGGCCCTTCTTTGCCACGCGTCTGGCCATGCTGGAAATGGTATTCGCCAAGGCCGATGCCGGTTTGTCCGCGCATTACGACGCCAATCTGGTCCCGGATTCCCTGCGCGCTATCGGCGAGACGCTGCGGGCGGAGATGACCGCAGACCGGGACGCTGTCATGTCGCTGCTGGGGGTCGATTCGCTGCTGGAAAATCAGGTATGGGCCGCCGAGTCGATATCACTGCGCAATGTCTACACAGATCCGCTGAACTATCTTCAGGTCGAGCTGCTAACGCGAACCCGGGAAACGTCCGATCCCGTTGCGCAACGGGCTATGATGGTGACTATAGCGGGTATTGCGGCGGGCATGCGTAATACAGGTTGACAGGAGAACAAGAGTGCAAGAATTCAGCAAACAATCGCAGGCCTTTCAGTCGCGCCTGCAGGCCTTCATGGACGAACACGTCTTCCCGAACGAGGCGCTCTACGCGCGACAACTGCACGAGGCGCCATCGCGCTTCGCACCTGTTCCGCTGATGGATGAACTCAAATCCAGGGCGCGGGCGGCGGGTCTGTGGAACCTGTTCGTTTCACCGCACCACGCCGAGTACTGCGATCACGACGGTTTCAGCAACTTCGATTACGCGCCAATGGCCGAAATGATGGGGCGCGTCCTC
>JBHEOO010000003.1:0-266 GCA_046260765.1 Chromatocurvus sp. | reverse complement strand
TTAATTGCAATGCGCCCGACACCGGCAATATGGAAGTGTTGATGAAGTACGGAGACGCCGCTCAGAGAGAGCGATGGCTCCTCCCCTTGCTGGCAGGTGAAATCCGGTCGTCTTACGCAATGACGGAACCGCGGGTGGCGTCATCGGATGCCACCAACATTGAGCTGCGCATAGAGCGTGAGGGTGACGAGTGGGTGCTCAATGGACGCAAGTGGTTCATTACCAACGCCATGTACGAGCGAACGAAGATATTCATCGTCATGGGC
>JBHEOO010000029.1:0-35335 GCA_046260765.1 Chromatocurvus sp. | reverse complement strand
CCATCGACAGCTGCACCGCGGGTGCTTCGATATACGCCTGAAGGGCGACTCCGCGGAAATCATTGCATGATCTCTGCGGGGAGTGCGCAATACCGCTGTGAACGTTTGCCTGCTCTGGCCGGCAAAATATAGATGCGGTTATCAGAGCTTGATGGACACAAACTACAACCTGCACACCCTTTACCTGACTTTTCGTCCAGTACACCCCCAAAGCAGTGATATCATTGCGACCCAGGATTTCGAGGCTCCCGGTTGCACCGCGCTGATCCCCGAAAGTTCTCTCCGGCCACGCCTGCCTGCGTGTGTCCGATGTCCGATTCGACCGAAGACGGGTCGGTCTGGAAGTTAAAGGGGGCTCAGTGCCTAGAATTCTCATGATCGACAACTACGATTCCTTTACCTGGAACATCGTGCAATACCTCGGTGAACTGGGCGCCGATGTCACGGTGCTGCGTAACGATGAGATAAGCGTGGCCCAGATTGAGGCCATGGCGCCGGAGCGTATCGTGATTTCACCCGGCCCCTGTGCGCCGGACCAGGCAGGGGTTTCGATGGCCGCCATCGAGGCCTTTGCCGGGCGCATTCCTCTGCTTGGTATCTGCCTGGGTCACCAGTGTATCGGGCAGGTATACGGCGGTCGGGTGGTGCGCGCCGGCAGTGGCGTCATGCACGGTAAAACGTCGGCGATTCACCATCGGGGCGAAGGTGTGTTTCGCGATCTTGCGCGGCCTTTTACGGCCACCCGTTACCATAGTCTGGTAGTGGAACAGTCCAGCTTTCCTGATTGCCTCGAGATCACCGCCTGGACAGAAACGCCAGATGGCCAGCGTGAGGAAATCATGGGAGTGCGCCATCGCGAACTTGCAGTGGAGGGCGTACAGTTTCACCCCGAGTCAATCCTCACGGAGCACGGGCACGACCTGTTGCGTAATTTTCTGACGCAAAGCCTGAGGTAGCGAGAATGCAGATCAAGGAAGCCCTGTCGGTGCTCGCCGAGCGCCAGGATCTTAGCCGTGAGGACATGACGTCCGTCATGACCGAGGTCATGTCCGGCGACGCCACCGACGCGCAGATCGGCGCACTGCTCATGGCCTTGCGCATGAAGGGTGAGACGATTGACGAGATCGCCGCGGCGGCGGCGGTCATGCGCAGTCTGGCGACGCCGGTTCCAGTGAGAGGCGATAACCTGGTGGACCTGGTGGGCACCGGCGGCGACGGTGCCAACCTGTTCAACGTCTCCACCGCCTCAACCTTCGTCGTGGCCGCGGCCGGTGCGCAGGTAGCTAAGCACGGCAATCGCTCGGTCTCCAGCACGAGTGGCAGTTCGGACGTGCTTGAGACACTCGGTGCCCCGCTGGATCTCACACCGGAAGAAGTGGCCCGCGCGATCAACGAGGTGGGGGTGGGCTTTATGTTTGCGCCGGTCTACCACAGCGCTATGCGTCATGCGGTGGGCCCGCGCCGCGAGTTGGGCCTGCGTACCCTGTTCAATGTGCTGGGACCGCTTACCAACCCCGCGGGTGTGAAGCGGCAGGTGATAGGGGTGTTTGATGCCGCTCTGTGCGAGCCCCTGGCTGGCGCGTTGAAAGCCTTGGGCAGCGTGCACGTCCTGGTTGTTCATGGCGATGGGGGACTTGACGAGATTGCCCTGTCGGGCCCCACCCGGGTGGCAGAGTTGTGCAATGGCGTCGTGCGCAGTTACGAGATAGCCCCCGCGGATTTCGGCCTTCAGGCACAGTCCCTCGAAGGATTGTCGGTGGGCAGCGCCGCGGAGTCCGCCGCACTGATTCGTGCAGCGCTGGGTGGCCAGGCATCGGCACGCAAAGCGGCTGAGATGATCGCCCTGAACGCTGGCGCCACGATCTACGTCAGCGGTATCGCCGGTAGTATCCGCGATGGGGTGAGCATGGCTGAGGATCTTATTGCTACCGGGCAGGCCGCAGAAAAACTCAAGGCCTTTGTCGATTTCACAAAACTCATGAGGGAGGAACGCGAGTGACGGCTGCTGACCGCGTGCCCGCCGTACTGCGGGATATTCTGCGTCGGAAGCGTGAAGAGGTGATCGAGCGGCGTGGCAAGCGGTCGCTGGCATCCCTTGAGTCGGCGATCACTGAACAGTCGGTCCCGCGGGGCTTTGCCCTGGCGGTGCAGGCCGCCGCGGGTGAGCCGCGCTCTGCGGTTATCGCCGAGGTGAAAAAGGCATCGCCGAGCAAGGGCGTGATCCGGCCGGATTTTGATCCGCCACAGATCGCCGCTAGCTACGAACGCGGTGGGGCTGCCTGTCTGTCGGTATTGACCGATGTGGATTTC
This sequence comes from Chromatocurvus sp., assembly GCA_046260765.1. Lineage (GTDB taxonomy): Bacteria > Pseudomonadota > Gammaproteobacteria > Pseudomonadales > Halieaceae > Chromatocurvus. The sequence continues at coordinate 33,025 of JBHEOO010000029.1, read as the reverse complement.
TTCCAGGGCGCCGATGATTACCTGCGCGCTGCCCGTGCCGCCTGTGGGTTGCCGGTGCTGCGCAAGGATTTCGTCATCGACCCCTATCAGGTGGTCGAGGCCCGCGCGCTGGGTGCCGATGCGATTCTGCTGATTGTTGCGGCGCTGGAGCAGGAGCAGATGCTCGAGCTCGCTGCGGCGGCAACTGAGGTCGGCTGCGATGTGCTGGTGGAAATCCATGACCGCGCCGAGCTGGATCGCGCAATGGACGTCGAGTCGACGCTGCTCGGCATCAACAACCGCGACCTGCGCACCTTTACCTCGACACTCGACACGACATTCGAGCTGCTGCCACACGTACCTGCTGACCGGATCGTTATCACGGAAAGTGCCATACATACCCGCGATGACGTCGCGCGAATGCGAGATGCCGGGGTACACGCCTTCCTGGTCGGTGAGGCGTTCATGCGGGCGGAAGAGCCCGGTGAAAAATTGCGCGAGCTGTTTGGCTGACGTTTGGCTTATGTTCGCTTGGCGTTTGCCTGAGCGGGCGGGTCAGCGCCTGACGTACACCACGTTACTTCAGTGCCTGACGTACACCACGCTACTTCAGTGCCTGACGTACACCACGCTACCTAAGCGCCTGACGCGCACGGCGCTACCTCAGCGGGTACCGTAAACCACGATGGTTTTGCCCGACACCGACACCAGCCCGTTTTCATCCAGCGCCTTGAGCACACGCCCGGCCATTTCGCGGGAGCATCCGGCAATCTTGCCTAACTCCTGACGGGTGATCTTGATCTGCATGCCGTCAGGATGTGTCATGGCGTCGGGCTGTTTGCTCAGATCGAGCAGGGTATGGGCGATACGCCCTGACACGTCCACGAACGCCAGATCGCGGAGTTTTACCGTGGTGCGCCGCAGACGCACGGCCATCTGGCGAGCAATAGCGAACAGAATGTCGGGGAAGCGATCCTTGATCTGCAGGAAGCGCTCGTAGGAAATCTCGGCCACCACACAGTGCGTGCGAGCCTCGACAAAGGCGCTGCGTTCCTGCTCATTGTCGTCAAACAGACCCATTTCGCCGAAAAAATCCGCCATGTTCAGATAGCTCACAACCATCTTGTGGTCCTCATCATCTTCATCCTGAATCAGCACGGAAACGGATCCGTCGAGGATCAGAAACAGGCGATCGCTGGCCTCACCCTGTTCCAGAATGACGCTTTTCGCCTTGTACTCCTTGTTCTGGCAGAAACGGAGGAATTGCTCGATGTTAGGCAGCGCGTTGGCTACCTGAGGCCTGAGAACCATGGATTCCTTCACCTATGTCTACAAAAGCGACTCGATGATAACCCACGCGGGCGACGAGTAAAAATGGTTTAGACTACGGGTTTTCGGTGTCAAGCGCCGGTCAGTGTAGGGGAGGCAACAATGCAGGCAACGGTGAAGTGGCTGGACGGCGCGATGTTCGTGGGTGAATCTGGCAGCGGCCACACAGTGGTGATGGATGGACCGGAAGACCTGGGCGGGCGCAACCACGCTGTGCGGCCTATGGAAATGTTATTGCTGGGCACCGGCGGCTGCTCTATCTACGACGTGCTTAGCATGCTCAAGAAGGCTCGTCAGGCCGTTACGGACTGTCGTGTGGAGCTTCAGGCGGAGCGGGCTGATGCCGTACCGGCGGTGTTCACGCGTATTAATATGCATTTTGTGGTGACGGGCCATGCACTGAAGGAAAGTCAGGTTAATCGTGCCGTGGAACTATCGGCAGAAAAATACTGCTCAGCCTCCATCATGCTGGGTGCGGCTGGAGTCGAGATCACCCACAGCGTGGAAATTGTGGAAGCGGATGCGCCTCAGACCCAGTAACTGCTGCGCGTCATGACCTGCGATACCAGCGCCATGACTTCCTTCACCGGGCGTGGGAATTCAGCCCCGCCTGCGGCAAGGGCGTTGTCGCCGTGGCGTTGCTCGTCCTCTAGCATCTGCTGAAGAATCAGCTGCGACTTGCGGTCATCATCCGGCAACGCACGCAAGTGTTCTTTGAGGTGGTTGCAGACTCGCTCTTCGGTGGCAGCAACAAAACCAAGGCTCACCTTATCTCCAATCGCACCCGCGACCGCGCCCAGCGTGAAAGAGAGGCCGTACCAGGCCGGGTTGAGGGCGCTCGGCCGACTGTCGAGTTCGCGAAGCCGCTCTGCGCACCAGACCAGATGGTCAATCTCTTCCGCCGCGGCCTCGCGCATTTCCTCGCGGACGGTGGGTAGGCGCGCGGTCAGGGCCTGGCCCTGATAGAGGGCCTGGGCACAGACTTCGCCGGTGTGATTGACGCGCATAAGTCCGGCCACGTGTCGGCGTTCGCGCTCACTGAGCAGCGACTCGCGATGGCCGGTGGCGGGTGATTCGCGCCCCGCGCTGTTGCCGCGATTGGCCAGCGTGCGCATCACGGTGTCTGCCTCGCTAATCACGCGGTCCAGCAGCGACAGACGTCGGGCGCCTGACAGGCTGGTGTCGGAGTCTCCGCGAGCGTTGGACGCAGCATCTCTGTGGACTCTGCCGCCAGACCGCCCGTGGGTACTGCTACCTGGGTTTCCGCGGGCATTGCCAGTCGTGTTGCTCTCTTGGAGACTGTGAAGTGTGCGATCGGTTTGGCTCACGTGCGATTCCTCGTGACAATCCTTTTAACTATAGCGCGCGAGAGCTCGCCATCCAATGTCGTGCCGTACCACCATCCCCGGCCAGCTGATATCGCCGATGGCCTGGTAGCAGCGCTCCCGGGCGACTTTAATGTCTTCGCCCAGCGCGGTAACGCAGAGAACGCGCCCGCCGCTGGTGACGACGGCATCTCCCGAGGCGCGCGTGCCCGCGTGAAAGACTTTTACTTCATGGGGCCGTGCAGCGTCCAGCCCGGCAATGGCATCACCCTTGCGATAGGAACCCGGATAGCCCTCGGCAGCGAGTACCACACCGATGGCGCAGCGGGTGTCCCAGTCGATCACCGCAGTGTCTAGCTGGCCGTCGAGGGCCTGGTCGCACAGGAGCAGCAGGTCGGAGCGCAGGCGCATGAGCACCGGCTGAGTCTCCGGGTCGCCGAAACGGCAGTTGAACTCGATCACCTTCGGGGTGCCGTCGGCGCCGATCATCAGGCCGGCGTATAGAAAGCCGATGTAGGGCGTGCCTTCTTCCGCCATGCCCCGCACAGTGGGCATAATCACTTCCTTCATGATCCGCTCATGGGTGATGGCGTCCACCACCGGCGCCGGGGAATAGGCGCCCATACCGCCGGTGTTCGGTCCGGTGTCGCCGTCGCCGATGCGCTTGTGATCCTGGCTGGTGGCCAGGGGCAGCACGTTCCTGCCGTCGGCCATAACGATGAAGCTGGCCTCCTCGCCATCGAGGAATTCTTCGATGACCACCTGCGCCCCGGCTGCGCCCAGCGCATTACCTGCGAGCATGTCGGTAATCGCCGCTTCCGCCTCGTTCAGTGTGGTCGCTACCACCACGCCCTTGCCGGCGGCCAGGCCATCGGCCTTGATGACAATCGGTGCGCCCTGTTCGCGCACGTAGTCCAGCGCCGGATCCAGCTCGGTAAAGCAGGCGTAAGCTGCCGTGGGGATGCTGTGGCGGTCGAGAAATGCCTTGGCGAAAGATTTTGAGCCCTCAAGCTGTGCCGCTGCCGCACTGGGTCCGAAGCAGCGCAGACCGCGCTGGGTGAAGAAATCGACAACGCCATCCACCAGCGGAGCCTCGGGGCCGATCACTGTCAGGGCAATATCATGTTTCTCCGCGAAGTCGGTGAGGGCGGGAAAATCCCGCGGATCGAGCGACACGTTCTGCACACCCGCTTCGCGCGCGGTGCCGGCGTTGCCGGGTGCCACGTAGACAGTCGCGACGCGTGGCGATGCCGCCAGTTTCCAGGCCAGGGCGTGCTCGCGCCCGCCGCCGCCCAATACAAGTACGTTCATTGCTGCTTTGTCCTGCTGTGTCCTGCTGTTTATCAGTGTCGGAAGTGGCGCATGCCGGTGAAGACCATGGCAATGCCGTGCTCATCTGCTGCGGCAATTACCTCGTCGTCCCGCATGGAACCTCCCGGCTGGATGATGGCGCTGACGCCCGCCGCTGCAGCGTTGTCGATGCCGTCCCGGAACGGGAAAAATGCATCTGACGCCATGACGGAGCCGCTGACGGCAAGACCCGCCTGCTCGGCCTTGATAATCCCGATACGCGCTGAGTTGACGCGGCTCATCTGTCCCGCGCCCACGCCGATGGTCTGGGCCTGGCGGGCGTAGATGATGGCGTTGGACTTGACGTATTTTGCGACTTTCCAGGCAAACAGAAGGTCCTGCAGTTGCCCGGCGTCAGGCTGAATGCTGCTGACGACCCGCAGATCTTCAGCGGTAATGCGGCCCAGGTCGCGATCCTGCACCAGCAGACCACCGCTGACGCGCTTGAAGTCCATGCCAGCAAGCGCTTCGCCAAACTCGCCGCAGGCGAGCAGGCGCACGTTTTTCCTGCTGGCGATCGCTTCGGCGGCGGCGTCGCTGATTCGGGGGGCGATGATCACCTCGACAAACTGCTGCTCGACAATGCAGCGCGCGGTATCGGCGTCCAGTTCGCGGTTGAAGGCAATGATGCCGCCAAACGCGGATTCCGGGTCGGTCGCGAAGGCGCGTTGGTAGGCCTCGAGCAGAGCGCCGCCGCTGGCCACGCCGCAGGGATTGGCGTGCTTGACGATGACGCAGGTCGGCTCGCTGAAGGTCTTGACGCACTCCAGCGCAGCGTCGGTGTCGGCGACGTTGTTATACGACAGCGCCTTGCCCTGGATCTGGCGGGCGGTGGCAATGCAGGCGTCGCCCGGCTTGCTGTCCTGGTACATACTCTCCCGGTCCTTTCTTTCTCGGTACTCTCTTTCCCGATACTTTGTTTCGCGGTACTCTCTTTCTATATAAAAGGCAGCGCGCTGGTGCGGGTTCTCGCCGTAGCGCATGGTCTGTACCTGCTGGAACTGCAGGTTGAAGGTGCGCGGGAAATCTTTGCTGCCGCCCTCGACGCGGGTACCCAGGTAGTTGGCGATGGCACCATCGTAGGCGGCCGTGTGCTCATAGGCGCGCACAGCCAGATCGAAACGCGTTTCCAGGCGCGTAGAACCCTCGTTTGCTCGCATTTCCTCCAGAACGCGCGCGTAGTCGTCGCTCTGCGTCACAATGGTCACGAAGGGATGGTTCTTGGCCGCCGCACGCACCATGGTGGGTCCGCCGATATCGATGTTCTCGACGGCATCTTCCAGGCTGCAGTCGGCCCGGGCGACGGTCTGCTCAAAAGGGTAGAGGTTGACGACCACCATATCGATGGGCGTGATGCCGTGCTCGCTCATGACTGCGTCATCCTGCCCGCGACGGCCGAGAATGCCGCCGTGGACCCTGGGGTGCAGCGTCTTGACGCGGCCGTCCATCATCTCGGGGAAGCCGGTGTAGTCCGACACTTCGGTGACTTCTATGCCGGCGTCGCTGAGAAGCCGGTAGGTGCCGCCGGTGGAAAGCAGCGCCACGTTCATGTCGCGCAGTGCCTGCGCAAAGTCGACGATGCCGGTCTTGTCGGAAACGCTGATCAGGGCGCGTCTGACGGGTGTCAGGGAAGGTGTGGTCATGAGCGTATCGGGGCCTTATGGGCTGTCGGGTGAAATGTCATACTGGCGTAGCTTTTTACGCAGGGTGCCACGGTTGAGTCCGAGCATCTCTGCGGCGCGGGTCTGATTATGGCGTGTATAGGCCATGACTTCGCGCAGCAGCGGCGGCTCCACCTGGGAGAGCACCAGCTGATAAAAATCAGTCGTCGGCTCGCCGTCGATTTCTCCAAGATACTGCCGGACGCAGGCGGTAACGGTATCGTGTAGAAGTCCTCCATGATGTGCTGTCGAGACTCTGCGGTCTTTCAAAGACCCCTTTTTCAGGGCGGGCGTCGTGTTCCTCGGGGCGGGTTTCGCGCTGGCGCGTTTGCTGCGGCTGCGAGCTTTCGGTGGCGTCGGTGCCGGCCCCGTCATGCCGCAAGCCCCTGCTGCGGTCGTGATGGCTGGCTGAACAGCTCTTCAATAATGGCGAGCTGCTCAGCGGGTACCTGCAGCTGGTTGAAGCGGCGACGGGCTTCGTTGCCAAGGCCTGCCGACTCAAGGTACCAGCCCGCGTGTTTACGCGCGATACGCACGCCCATGAGCTCGCCATAAAACTGATGCAGCTCCGTGATGTGCGCGGCGATTACTGTCAGCTGCTCGTCGATATCCGGCGTCGGCTTGAGCGTTCCCTGCTGGATAAAGGCGGCGATCTGCCCGCACAGCCAGGGTCGCCCCTGGGCCGCACGGCCGATCATGACGCCTGCCGCGCCGGTGTGGGCGAGAACCTGGGCGGCGCGTTGCGGGCTGTCAATGTCGCCGTTGGCCCAGACGGGAATATCCACCGCAGCGACGATGCGGGCGATCGTGTCGTATTCCGCCTCACCCCGGAACGCACAGGCCCGGGTGCGGCCATGCACCGCCAGCGCGGCAATACCCGCGTCTTCAGCGATGCGCGCAATGCTGACCCCATTGCGACTTTCCGGACGGGTGCCGGTGCGGATTTTCAGCGTGACCGGCACATCGACCGCCGCGAGGACTGCCTCAAGAATCTCGGCCACCAGCGTTTCATCTGCCAGCAGGGCGGATCCTGCGGCCTTGCGGCAGACTTTTTTCGCCGGGCAGCCCATGTTGATGTCGATAATCTGCGCACCCAGCGCTACGTTGTAGCGCGCAGCGGCAGCCATGTCGCCGGGGTCGTTGCCGACTATCTGCACGGCACGGGGCATTATTTCAGCGTCATGGCGACTGCGCAGCTGTGTCTTGCGCGAATTGCGAAGGCCGGGGTCCGAGCCAATCATTTCGGCTACCGCGAGACCGGCCCCGTAACGCAGGCACAGACGCCGAAAGGGAAGGTCGGTCACGCCGGCCATCGGCGCGAGGGCCACGGGCGTTGCGAGCTTGTGGGGGCCGATCTGAAACATGTGCCAGAACTGTCCGTGAACGGACGCGCAATGATACGCGAGCGCCGGTTGCGGATAAAGCAGAGCTGGTCAGAAAACCGGCAGCCCGGGGGTCAATTGGCGTAGAACTGGCCCTGCAAACAGACCCAGTTGTCCTGCTCTGCGGCAACTGTGAGCGCGATATCCGACCGATAGTGAGCAATGACTTCCTCTGCCTGCGAGGCGAGCAGGCCGGATAGCAGCAAGGTGCCTCCCGGATGTAGAAACGCGAGCAGGGTAGGGGACAGGGACAGGAGCGGACCGGCAAGAATATTCGCCAGCACCACGTCCGCTGTTCCCCGCCAGGCGTCGATGTCGTAGTCGCCTGGCAGGGCGACCTGCAGGCTGCTGTCGGCGATGCCGTTGCGCGAGGCGTTATCTCTAGTGGCCACGAGTGCCTGCGGATCGTTGTCGACACACAGCAGCTGCTGCGCTCCCAGGCGACCCGCCGCGACAGCGAGGATGCCCGAGCCGCAGCCGTAGTCGACCACGCGGGCCTGTTCGAGGGGCAGAGCGTCGAGTGCAGTCAGGCACAGGGCAGTAGTGGGATGGGTGCCGGTTCCGAACGCCAGCCCCGGGTCTAGCAGCAGGTTGATGGCATCCGGCCGCGGCGGCTGCATCCAGCTCGGGCAGACCCAGAGGCGGCGCCCGAACTGCATGGGACGGTAGTGCTGCATCCACTCCCGCTCCCAGTCCTTGTCCTCGAGTATCTCCACGCGCTGATGACAGCGTGAAAGCAGCGCTGGATCGAGCTGTGCCAGCACGCCGTCCATGTCGGCGTCAGCGGGGAACAGGCCGGTGAGACGGGTTTCCCGCCAGAGGGGCATTTCACCGACCCCCGGCTCCAGCAGCGGCTGATCGGCATTGTCTTCGAGGGTCACTGCGACTGCACCCGCCGCCAGCAGCGTTTCTTCCAGGGCTGCGCTGGCGGTGGGGTCGGTGTCCAGTCGCAGCTGCAGCCAGCTCATACGGGCTCAGTCCTCCAGCTTGCTTTCCAGGTAGTGAATGCTCACACCACCGGCCCTGAAGGAGGCATCGCGCACCAGATCACGGTGCAGCGCGGTATTGGTGCGAATGCCCTGGATGATCAGTTCGTCGAGTGCCTGACGCATGCGCGCCATGGCGATGTCGCGGCTTTCGCCGTAGCTGATGATCTTGGCGATCAGCGAGTCGTAGAACGGCGGTACCGTATAGCCATCATAAATATGCGAGTCGACGCGGATCCCAGGGCCGCCGGGCGCGTGAAAGGTGGTGATAGTGCCCGGTGATGGCATGAAGGTGTGTGGATCTTCCGCATTGATACGACACTCGATGGCGTGTCCGCGGACGCGCACGTCCTCCTGTTTGACCGACAGCGGCAGGCCGGCGGCGATGCGCAACTGCTCGCGGACGATGTCGACGCCGGTGACCATTTCCGTGACCGGGTGCTCCACCTGTACACGGGTGTTCATCTCGATGAAGTAGAAGCCACCATCCTCATAAAGAAACTCGAAGGTGCCGGCGCCGCGATAGCCAATCTTTATGCAGGCGTCGACACAGGATTGGGCGACCTGCTCGCGCAGGTGCGTTTCGATATCCGGCGCCGGGGCCTCTTCGATAACCTTCTGATGCCGGCGCTGCAGGGAACAGTCGCGGTCGGCAAGATGAATGACGTTGCCCTGGCCGTCGGCGAGCACCTGTATTTCTACATGGCGTGGCTTCTGCAGGAACTTCTCCAGGTACACCACGCTGGAGCCGAAGGCAGCGGCAGCCTCGGACTGGGTCACCTGTACCGAGTTGATCAACGCGGCCTCGTTATGCACGACGCGCATGCCACGGCCGCCGCCGCCGGCAGCGGCCTTGATGATCACGGGGAAGCCAATCCGGCGTGCAATCGCGAGAATTTCATCGGGATCATCGGGCAGAGGGCCATCTGATCCAGGCACCGTCGGTACGCCAGCGTCTTTCATCGCGGCGATGGCCGAGACCTTGTCTCCCATCAGCCTGATGGTGTCGGCACGCGGGCCGATGAAAATAAAGCCGCTTTTCTCGACTTGCTCGGCGAAATCTGCGTTTTCAGACAGGAAGCCGTAGCCAGGGTGGATAGCATCGGCATTACTGACTTCCGCCGCGCTGATGATGGCCGGCACGTGTAGATAACTCTGCGAGGCGCCCGGTGGACCAATACAGATGGCCTCGTCAGCCAGCCGCACATGCATCAGTTCCGAATCGGCACTTGAGTGCACCGCCACGGTCAGGATGTCAAGTTCCTTGCAGGCACGCAGTACTCTCAGGGCGATCTCGCCGCGGTTTGCGATCAGGACCTTTTCCAGCATTTTCGCTCTTCCTCTGGTTGGCGCGGGGTGTTGGCGCAGGCCCTAAACGATAATGATCAGCGGCTGGTCGTATTCCACAGGCTCGCCGTTTTCCACGAGGATGGCGGCGATGGTGCCCGACTTGTCAGACTCGATCTGGTTCATCATTTTCATGGCTTCGACGATGCACAGAGCGTCGCCCTCTTTGACGGTCTTGCCGACTTCAATGAAGGAGGGGGAGGAGGGCGACGGTGACCGATAGAACGTGCCGACCATTGGCGATAATACCTTGTGGCCTTGCTCCTCAGCAGGTTCCGGGGGTTCTGGTGCCACCGTCGGTGCGGGTCCGGGGCCGCTGGGTGTGCCCGGAGCGGGCTGGTGCTGGAGCGGTGGCATGTAATAGCCCGGCTGGGCGAGCTGCGCTGATGCCGCACCGTTGCGACTGATGCGCACAGACTCCTCGCCCTCCTTGATCTCTATCTCATCGATGTTGGACTCTTCCAGCAACTCAATCAGTTTCTTGACCTTGCGAATATCCATAGTCGTTCTCTTCAGCGATGTTTGTGGGTTATTTTTGCAGCTGGCGCAGTGCCGCCTGCAGCGCATATTCATAGCCATCCGGACCGAGCCCGCAGATTACGCCCCGGGCCAGGTCAGAGAAATACGAGTGCCGCCGGAAGCTTTCCCGCGCGTGCACATTGGACAGGTGTACTTCGATAAACGGGATGGCTGTGGCCGCCAGGGCGTCGCGGAGCGCCACGCTGGTGTGTGTGAATGCAGCGGGATTGATGACAATGAAGTCGACGCCTTCGTGGCGCGCATCGTGCACACGCTCAATCAGTTCCGATTCGGAATTGCTTTGCAGACTGAGCAGGTGGTGCCCGGCTTCGCGGGCCTGTTCATGCAGTCGGGAATCGATATCGGCGAGGGTTGTCCTGCCATACACCTCTGGCTCCCGGTCTCCCAGGAGATTCAGGTTGGGTCCGTGAATGACAAGTATGCTGGCCATTAGCGCTGACTGCCTGCCCGCTGACGATTTCCCGAATTGTGAATCAAGTCCAGGTTTTTGTCCAATGATCTTGGCTTTTTTCCGGATTTTACCGGCTTTTTCTCGCGAGGATTCGGGGTAGCCTGCGGCCGCGGTGTCTGCGGCAACGGGGGCGACGGACGGGGGTGCACAGGTCATGACATTGCCTGCGACACTGACTGCGTCGCTCCCGGTGCCGCATGGTCGCTGCGTCGGGCATCAGCGCCCAGAGGTTCAGCGCTCCCCGAGGGACGGCCCGGAGGGAAGTTGCGCCAGGGCGTCAACGAGGTGCTGCTTGCGCAGAAGCTGCGGCAGCATTAGAGGCGCAGCGCTCCTTTCGGCAGGATAAAGCAGGTATAGAGGAATCCCCGAACGACCCATATCCGCAAGGAAATCGGCAATGTCGGCATCGTAGTTGGTCCAGTCTGCCACCATGTAGACAACGTTGCGGGCGTCGAAGCGCTCCTTTGCACCTGTCGTGTGCAACACCGTACGCTCATTGGCGAGGCAGGTGATGCACCAGTCGGCGGTGAAATCGACGAATACCGGTCGGCCACTGGCGCGGGCCTCGGCGACCGCAGCCGGCGACCAGGCGACGCGGCCATCCGCCAGCTGGCCGTCAGCTGAGGACGGTTCCCCACGCCAGCCACCACTCGCGACTGCCAGCAGCAGCGCGACGGCGGCGGCGCCCTTACGGAAGGTGCCGGGGCCCCAGAGCCACAGGCCCAATGCCAGAAGCAGTGCGCCCAGCAGGGCCATGGTCATGGTGTCGACGCCGGTCTGCCGACCTGCCACCCAGAAAAGCCAGAGTGCCGTGGCATACAGGGGGAAGGCGAGCGCCTGTTTCAGGGTCTTCATCCAGGGCCCGGGAGGCGGCATCAGGCGTCGTGCCTCGGCGCTATAGCTGAGCAGCAACAGCGGCGAGGCCATACCAAAGCCGAGTGCGGCGAAGACCACCAGGCCGATGGCCGGAGGCTGTGTCAGGGCGAAGCCGAGAGCGGTCCCCATGAACGGTGCCGTACAGGGGCTGGCGACGAGAACGGCCAGGACACCGGTAAAGAAGCTGCCGGTATTGCCACCCTGCTGCGCAAGACTGTTGCCTACGTTCATCAGGTTGCCGCCGAAGTGCACCAGCCCGGACAGCGACAGCCCCATGGCGATGAACAGGTACGCCAGGGCGATGACAAAGCCCGGCGACTGCAGCTGGAAACCCCAGCCGATGGCTCGACCTGCCTGCTGCAGGGCCACGAGTACGACCGCCACCAGCAAAAAGCTGGCGACCACGCCGCCGGTATACCACCAGCCATGACGGTGACGTTCCTGTGGCTCGGCGCGGGCGAACGCAAGGACTTTCAATGACAGGATTGGGAATACACAGGGCATGAGGTTAAGAATAATGCCGCCGGCAAAGGCCAGCAGGAGCATGTAAAGCAGTGTTGTGACGGTCGCGCCGGCGCCATTTTCGCCGGGGCTGATGGACTGCCCCCGCCTCTGCGGCGCCGGTGTCGTCTCTGTCACCCCTGCGCTGGCAAAATCAACCTCGAATTGCTGTGTTCGGGGCGGGTAACACAGGCCGGCATCCGCGCAGCCCTGAGAGGTGACCGTCAGTACGGCTCGCTCGGGCGAGCTCGCTGGCGCCAGTGATATATCGGCATCGCCATAATAGACGTTGACGTCGCCAAAAAATTCATCTGTGCGCTCGAGTCCCGGCGGCAGGCTGGCGTCCATGTCAATAGGCACGCCATTTTCTGTGAGGGTGAATTCGAGCGAGTGGCGGTACAGATAGTACGTGTCGGCAATCTGCCAGTAGAGCCGCAGGTCGCCGTTGCTCTCAACCTCGACGGCAAGACGGTAGGCCTCCTCTACCGGCAGGAAGTCCGGTCCACTGATGTCGCCGAACAGGGACGTCGCCTCCCGTCCGGCGTTATCCGGCAAGGCCTGGCCTGAAGCCGGAATGGCGCCAAAGATAAAAACGCAGGCCAGCAGCAAAGCATGCAGTGACAGAAAGCGCTGTAGTGACCGCTGTAATGGGGCGTGCATGGTAAACCGACTTGTCCAGATCAGGGGCCACAGTGTAGCAGCGCCACGCCGGACGCCCAATGCATTACTACCGACAAGGGGATTACCGGCAGCGCTATGACTGACAGGGGGAATACCGGCGCTGGGCGGTGCACCCACGCTTGCTGTTACACTGGGCACCGACAAATTGCCGCGGAAGGAATCTGATATGTACCCACGTTTGGCTGCCGTTGCCCTTGTTGCCACGCTGTTGTTGCCGGCCGCCGCGCTGGGGGATGTCACGTTGAGCGGGGCATGGGTGCGTGCGATGCCTGCCGCACAGAGCATGACCGCGGGATATCTTAGACTGGAAAACAGCGGCGACAGCGCGATGACCGTGATAGGCGCGACATCGGACGCCAGCCCACGAGTGGAAATCCACACTACGGTTAGCCGTGATGGCATGCAGCGCATGCAGCGGGTTGAGTCACTCGACGTGGCTGCGGGTGAGAGTATCGAACTGGCACCCGGGGGCTACCATCTGATGCTCCGGGACATGCCGAATATGCCGGCGGAGGGCGACACTGTTGTGCTCTGCCTTGAGCTATATCAGGCGGAGCCCGTGTGCACGACCGCCGTGATCAGTCGGAACGGCCCGGGAGCGACCAGCCATCATCACTGAGGAGCATTGCGATGAGTGACACAAGATCGGAAGCTGCAGCGCCGAAGCCCGGTTTTGGCCGGCGCGTGCAGAACCTGATTGACGACTATATGCCGCAGGGTGGGTGGCTGAAGGTGCTCCTTGTGGCACTGGCTGTCTACCTGGTGGTGGTCCTGGTCCTCGGCATAGTCTGGAGTGCGGCGCCCGAGCCTTTTGATGTCAACGCGCGGGTCACAAAGTACATACCCAGCGATGCCGAGGCGCCGCCCACGGGTGCCGTTACCACCGCCGCGCTGATTGGCGTGGTGGAGACGCTGCTCGATAAGCGCGGTGGGTTTCTCTACAACGACAAGCTGCTCCCCGGTGTATACCTGGACAACATGCCGAACTGGGAATACGGGGCGCTGATACAGGCGCGGGACCTCGGGCGAGCCATGCGCGAGGTGCTGAGTCGCTCGCAGTCCCAGTCCAAGGAAGACCCTGACCTCGCAATCGGTGAGCCGCGCCTGAACTTCCAGACGGACAGCTGGCTGCTGCCCGCGTCCGAATCCGAGTATCGCGAGGGTCTGAAGTACTTCCGCCGCTATCTCGACCGGCTGACCAAACCGGACAACTCCGACGCCGAATTTTATTCCCGCGCCGACAACCTTCGGGACTATCTGTCCATGGTCAACTCACGGCTGGGCAGTCTGTCCCAGCGACTGGCCGCCAGTGTTGGCCAGCGCGGCCTCGATGACGGGGTGATGAATGACCCGCGGGCACTGCGGTCGACCCTCGCGGACCCGGAAAAGGATGTCAAAACGCCCTGGACGGAGCTCGATGACGTTTTCTTCGAGGCGCGGGGTTCTGCCTGGGCGCTGTTGCACTTTCTTCGAGCATTATCAGCAGACTTCGAGGGTGTGTTGAGGGACAAGAACGCAACGGTCAGTCTCAAGCAGATCATCCGCCAGCTGGAACCCACCCAGGATGCAATCTGGAGCCCCATGATACTCAATGGAACCGGCTTCGGGTTTCTGGCCAATCACTCGCTGGTCATGGCCTCTTACCTGAGTCGCGCCAACGCGGGCGTCATCGACCTGCGCAACTTGCTCGACAGCGGCTGACAGGGCTCTCTGCGCTGCCGGTCAGTCGAGCCTCGATAATCGCCGTGGCCGCTCAGGTGCGCCGGTAGCGCAGACGCGTGCCCGTATCCAGCGACAGCCTGATTTCTTCAGGCGTCAGCTCGGCGGGAAAGTAGGTACCAGACAGCTTGGCGTCCAGCAGACTTGCGCCCTCGAGATTGGTGGTACGGAAATCGATGCCGCTGAGATCGGCATTGCGGAAGTAGGAGTCGGAAAAATCCAGTCCGCTTGCATTCATGTTGCGCAGGTCCCGGCCCCGGTAATCGCCACTTTTGAGCTCGCTGGTGTCGAGGCTGTCGCGCTGCTCATTGAAAACCTTGACGTTTTCCTGCCGCAGTAGCTGGTAGAGGGGATCGGTCTTGATCTCCGGCTTCTTCATGCTGCTTCTCTCACTGTTATCGGATAATCACGTAAAGCCACGCGCCTGGATTACGCGTCCTAAGCCACGCGTCCGAACCACGGGCAACGGGATGGGTGGCGCGCGGTGTGCGTCAACGGTGGTCAATCGCCAAAGAATTCCCTGCGCAGTGCTGCGTAGTCGTGGGTGTCCAGTCTCGGTCCGTACTGGGCAACAATTTTGCCTGCGGCGAGGCTGGCAAAACGACCGGCGGTGGCAAAGTTCTCGCCGCGGGTAATTGCGTAGAGAAAAGCGCCGGCAAACATGTCGCCGGCACCGTTACTGTCGACCGCCTTGACCCGATGTACCGGGATTTCTGCCAGGGCATCCCCATCAAAGCACACCGATCCCTCGCTGCCGCGGGTAATGACGAATTGCCGTGCCGTGCTGCGCAGGCGCTCGCTGGCGACATCGAGTGTGTCGGCGCCGGTCCAGCTGTAGGCCTCTGCTTCGTTGCAGAAAACAAGGTCGACACCGTCCCCCACCATTTCCGCCAGGCCGTCGCGGAAGTGCTCGACGATGCCGGGGTCAGAAAAACTGATGGCGGTGCGAACGCCGGCGGCGTCCGCCAGTTCCCGCGCGCGGATTGCGGCTGCGCGACCGGTGGGTGAGGTCACCAGATAGCCTTCCATGTAGAGATATTCAGCATTTTCCAGGGCCTGCGGATCCAGCTGCTCGATAGAAAGTGCCTCGGACACGCCGAGGCAGGTGCTCATGCTGCGCTCGGCGTCGGGCGTGATGAGGACCAGGCACTTGCCGGTGGCGCCGCTGCAGCGGTCGCCGCGCAGGGGATGGTCCACGCCCGCCGCCTCCAGATCGGACAGATACAGGTCGCCGTCGGCGTCGTCTGCCACATTGCAGCTGAGGAAGGTGGGGCCGCCGAACAGTGCCGTGGCGATCATCGAGTTGCCGGCGCTGCCGCCGCTGGCGTGGTTGGCCTTGATCAGGTGTCCCTGCAGGCCGTCGAGGAGCTCCCGTCGCCGCGCGTCGTCGACCAGGGTCATCAGGCCCTTTTCCACGCCGAGCCTGCCCAACTCCTCATCGTGAATCTGTATTTCCGTATCCAGCAACGCGTTGCCTATGCCGTAGACCTTGTATGTCTTCATTCCGACCTCTGGTAGTTGTGCTTGCCTCGCATTATCCCGGTGCAGGAGGCGCTTGAACAGCAGCCCGGCGCAATAGATCCTCCGTGACCTACGTGACGCATGGCGATCTGAGTTAAACTCGCGTCCTATGATCCGCACCCGCCGACCGCTGCTGAAACTGGGCTTTGTCCTGTTACTCCTCGCCGCCATTGCCGTGGCGTTTCTGGATGCGCGTATCACGAGCACCTTCAGCGACAAGATGTGGGCACTGCCGGCCAAGGTGTACGCCCGCCCTCTGGAGCTGTTCGTCGGGGCACCTCTGCGCCCGCAGGAGCTGACCTACGAGCTCGAATTATTGGGCTACGCTCCCGTGCGCAAGCCTCAGCAGCCTGGTCAGTTTGCGCGCAACGGCGAACGGTTCGAGATTTATGCGCGAGGATTTGTTTTCCCCGGAGAAACGGAGCCCGCGCGCCGGGTGACCGCATCCCTCGCGGGTGGCAGCGTCGCGAGACTGGCCGACGACGCCGCCGCCATCGACCTGATGCGCCTCGACCCGCTACAGATCGGCGGCATATATCCCGGTCACGGTGAGGACCGTATTCTGCTGCGTCTGGAGGAGGTGCCGGACACCTTGATAGGCGGGCTGCTGGCGGTGGAAGACCGTCGGTTTTTCCAGCACTGGGGCTTCTCGCCCTTCGGAATGGCGCGGGCGCTGCTGAGCAACCTGCGCTCCGGACGCGTGGTCGCCGGCGGCAGCACGATCACGCAGCAGCTGGTCAAGAACTACTATCTCACTCCCGAGCGCACGCTGTCGCGAAAGATCACAGAGCTGGTAATGGCGGTGCTGCTTGAGGTGCACTACGAGAAGACGGCGATTCTCGAGAGTTATCTCAACGAGGTGTATCTCGGGCAGGAAGGTCCGCGGGCGATTCACGGTTTTGCCCTGGCGGCGCAGCATTATTTCCAGACGCCATTGGAGCAGCTCGGACTGCACCAGCAGGCGCTGCTGGTGGGAATGATCAAGGGGCCCTCACTGTACAATCCCCTGCGCCATCCACAGCGCGCCACCGAGCGGCGCAACCTGGTTCTGGATGAAATGGCCGAGGCGGAGGTGATACCAAGGGAAGCGGCGATGGTAGCGCGCGCGATGCCCCTGGACGTGAACCGTCGCGATCGCGTGCGCGATGCGTTCCCGGCGTTTCTCGACCTGGTGCGTCGCCAGCTCGACGAAGAGTATCGCGAGGAAGACCTGACGACGCTCGGGCTGAGTATTTTCACGACCTTCGATCCGCTGCTGCAGCGCCAGCTCGAGCGCAGCTCCCGCCGCGTGCTGGATGCGCTGGGGCTGGATGCGGAGCTGGAGACGGCCAGTGTGGTCACCCGCGTGGACAGTGGCGAGGTGGCGGCGCTGCTGGGCGGCAGGCAGCCGCGCTATGCCGGCTTCAACAGAGCCCTGGACGCCAGACGTCCGGTAGGCTCGCTGATCAAGCCCGCGGTATACCTTACCGCGCTGGCAGACAGCGATCGCTTTACTCTGGCGACCTTGCTGGACGATTCGCCGCTGACAGTGGATCTGCCCAACGGCGATACCTGGGAGCCGCGCAACTTTGACCGTATGCACCACGGTGAGATGCCGCTACACCAGGCGCTGGCGCAATCGCATAATGTGGCCACGGCCCGCCTCGGTATGGAGGTGGGGATAGATCAGGTAGTTGCCACGCTGCGGGAGCTCGGTGTGTCTGGCCCGGTCCCGGCCGTTCCCGCGCTGACGCTGGGGGCGGGTGAATATTCACCGCTGACCATGGCGCGCATGTACCAGACCATCGCCGCCGGTGGCTTCCAGATGCCGTTGCGCAGTATTCGCGATATTGTCGATGCGCGCGGTGAACCGCTGCGTCGCTATCCGTTGTCCTACGACCGAACCCTGGATCTCAGTGTGGTGCACCTGCTGCATTACGCACTCCGTGGCGTTGCCCGGGAGGGAACGGGACGCGGCGTTTACGCGAGGCTGCCAGAGGGCTTCGATGTGGCCGGGAAAACCGGGACAACCAACGATGGCCGCGATTCCTGGTTCGCCGGTTTTTCCGGTGATCTGCTCGCAGTCACCTGGATTGGCCGTGACGACAACGGCGCGACCGGACTGACAGGCAGCAACGGGGCCCTGCCGATCTGGGCCGACTTCATGGCCGAGTCGGCCCGACGGCCTCTGGGTTATCGTATGCCGGACGGCATTCGCCTGCACTGGGTAGATGCGGCCAGCGGGCTGTTATCCGCCGAGAGATGCCCGGGCGCGCGCCTGCTGCCCTTCATTGAGGGCAGTCAGCCGGTTCTGGAGAGCCCCTGCAGTGGGCGCTCAAATCCCGTACGGGACTGGTTTCAGAAGCTGTTTGGAGAAAGTTGATGATTGAGTGTGGATGGCTGCGCAATCTGCGACAGATCGCAGTGCTATCGCTTGTCGTGTTTCTCACTGCCTGTGCCGGTCTTGGCGAACGGCGTGACGCCCCGGCCGACATCAGCGAAGCCACTGGCGAAGCGGTAGACCCCTCTACGGGCAGGGCCAGTCGTGTAGATCCGGCGGAGGCCGATCCCGTGCCGGCACCGGAATCCGCGCCGGTTGCAGCGGCAGGCGTCGCGCACAACACATTGATGGTAGCAGCGCTGCAGGCGCGATCCTCGGGTAACAGCGGGCGAGCTGTGGCACTGCTCGAGCGGGCGCAGCGTATCGATCCCGACAATGGCGAGCTCTATCTGGAGCTGGCGCGCACTCATTTTGACGCCGGTAATGTCGCACAGGGACGTGCCACTGCCGAGAGAGGGCTTCTTTACTGTCGGGGTGAGGAATGTGCTGCACTGCGCGCACTGCTTGAGTAAGCCGTCACTGGATCATCCGACAGTCTCGCAGGTGACAGTGAAGCCCGGTTCTGCGGGCACGAAGCGCAGGTGCTGGTTGATGCAGGCCGGCAGTTCGCCCGGAGAATGGCTGACGAACAGCAGCTGGGTGTCGGACTCTGTCACTATGTGCTCCAGAGCGTGCAGCAGCAGTCCCCGGTGATAGCCATCCAGGCCCAGCGTCGGCTCGTCCAGTACCAGTATCCGTGGCGCTTTCACCATGGCCCGCGCCAGTAGCACCATGCGCTGCATGCCGAATGAGAGGGCATCAAAGGCATCGCCGGCTGCGTGGGCGAGCCCCAGTGTGTCCAGCCAGGCCGCAGCGGTGTCCCGCTGGCTCTCGGTCCAGTCATCAAAGAGTCCTACCGAATCGAAAAAGCCTGATGTAACGACCTCAACAACGCGCATGCCGCGGCTGAACGTGAGCTGCAGCTGCGTATCCACCTGGCCGAACTTCTGTTTAATTTCCCATACACTTTCGCCGCTGTCGCGCCGGCGCCCAAACAGCTCGACATCCTGCCCGTAGGCCTTGTGGTTGTCGCCGGTAATCAGCCCGAGGAGGGTGGTCTTGCCGCAGCCATTGGGGCCGCTGATGCAGCAATGATCACCGACGGCGAAGGTCCAGTTGATATCGCGCAGGATGCGGGTGTCGCCGTAGCTGACGTTCACGCCGCGCAATCTTACGAGGTCGCCGCCGTTGAGTTGGTAGGGACGCGGCGCAGGGGGCGGCAGCGCGCGCAGCGCCAGTGCCGACGGCTGCATGAGCTGCAGCACCGCCGCGTCTTTCAGCACCGCATCGCGCTTCCCGGCTGCGAGAATACGGCCGCGGTCCAGCACAAGAACGTGACTGCAGCGCTGCGGTATGTCCTCCATTTCCCGCGCCAGCAGCAGCACGGGTTGATCGGTCTGCAGCAGGCCCTCGAGGGCTGACGCGAGCGTGTCCCGACTGCCTGCATCGAGGCCGTCGAGGGGGCTGTCCAGAATCAACAGTCCCGGGCGCGAAAGGATGGCGCTCGCCAGCAGTGCCTTGCGCATCTGGCCCGTACTGATATAGCGCAGTCCGCTGTTGAGGAACGAGGTCATGTCCAGGCGACGTATCCACGCCTCGCGGTCCGCCGGGTCTGAAGACCGGGGCAGCAGGTCCGCGACGGTGGTGCCGCTATCGGTGGCGTCAGGGTTGAACTCCGAGACATCGAGCTTGCGGTCGCGCTCGATCAGCGATCGCGCACGTTCGAAGCACACGTAGGCCACGCCGTCTCTGATCAGGGCATCCGACCGGCAGGCCTCGCCGGAAAAATGCCTCTGCTCGCCGCTGATAATCGATGCGAGGACGGTCTTGCCGGCGCCATTGGGTCCGAGCAGTACCCATTGCTCACCGGGACTCATGCGCCAGCGCACGCCGCGCAGCACCGGCCGCGCCCGATAGGTCAGTGAAACATTCCTCAGGTCGAGCAATAGCGATTCGGTCTGTGTCATCGTGTGCCTGTTGTTTCTGTGACCATCGTCATGTCAGCTGACTGCGGTGCCTTGCAGCTATGCAGCTAAGCAGCGTTTCAGCGGCAGCGGCGATTGTACCCTTTCCCTGACCATGTGTTTGCTCGCCGGCTTGCAAGCATCGGCACTGGCTGGCTTAATCAGGTTCCAGTTTCTTTGAATTCTCCACGTGTCTGTCGCTCTCCTTCAACTTGCCGAAGACCGCCTGGCCCGCCACCGCGCCCGTCGCCAGTGGCTGCGTCCGGTTATGCAGCGCGCTGCCGTGGCGATTATTCTCAAGGTGTTCGAGGGGGAGCTGCATGTGCTGATGATTCGCCGCGCCGAGCGTGCCGGTGATCCCTGGTCCGGTCAAATGGCATTCCCCGGTGGGCGGCTGGAGCCGGAGGATGCCAATGGTTTTGCCTGCGCCTGTCGGGAAACCGAGGAAGAAATTGGCTTCAGTCTCGGGTCAGAGGATACCTGCCTCGGCCGCCTTTCGGAGCTGAACGCCCGCGCCCGACGGCTGGCGCGGGGACTGGCAATAACACCGTTTGTTTTCCGGGTGGATCGTGACGTGCCTGTTGTGCCCAATGACGAGGTGGCAGAAGTGGTCTGGGTGCCGCTGGAGTTTCTGCTGGACCCGGATAACCGCGGCAGTATGCGCTGGAAGCGCGGCCGCACTACGCTCGATATGCCCTGTTACGTATTCGGGGGCCGGCGCATCTGGGGGCTGTCTCTCAAGATGCTGGATGAGCTGATGGATCTGATCGAGGGGCGCAATCCGCAGCGGCCGGACTGGAGGCGCTATTGATGGCGCTCACTGCTGAATGGAACGAAGGAACTCCTTGGTATCCAGCATGAGTTCTTTCACCCTCGGATCTTCCCGACTCGCCTCGAGCACGGCGTCGTCGCCGATACGGCCGTTGACATGCGCGTCAACCAGGTCCAGCAGCACCGGTGTCATTTCTGGTTCCCGTGCCCAGCGCGGAGATTTTACCAGTGCACCGCTGACCATGCCCTCGGTCAGCTTTAGCCAATAACCGCCGCAGCTTGACAGAATGTAATCGCCCTCGCGACCGTAGCTGATATCGGGTGTATTGGGGTCAAACCCGCCCTCCGGAATGCTGTCGATGCGCTGCAGGGCCATTACCCAGGTGCTGCCCACGGGGAACTGCTCACGCCCGGGTCGGCAATAATCCCGGGCCTGCAGCCACACCCTGGCCGTGTCCAGGTATGCAGGACCGCGCAATACGCGCGATACATCGATATCAATTGAGTTCCCGCGGCCATCGTTCACCTCACCGGCAATCACGACGTCGGCATCAGGATGCACATCCACGAAGGAGCCGCGCCACAGACAGCCGCAGTCTGCGTGGGACAGGGGATTATGCACCGCTAGCAGCAGCACCAGGGCGCTAGCGATCGGTCTGGCTCCTGCAGAAATGAAAGCCAGGCAGCACGTCACCGCTGTACGCGCTGTAGCGAGAATGTTGCCGCCTGGCGCTGCTGCCTGCATGCCCGCCGTCCGCTCAGTCCTGCAGCAGGCGGGCAGCCGCCAGGGCAAAGTAGGTGAGGATGCCGTCGCAGCCGGCGCGTTTAAAGGACAGCAGTGACTCCAGCATAACCGGCTCGCGCTGTAGCCAGCCGCGCTCGAATGCCGCCTCGTGCATCGCGTACTCGCCGCTGACCTGGTAGGCGAAGGTGGGTGCCTTCAGCTCCTGTTTCACCCGCTGTACGATGTCGAGATAGGGCATGCCGGGCTTGACCATGATCATGTCTGCACCTTCGGCGAGATCCAGTGCGCATTCATGCAGCGCCTCGTCGCTATTGGCAGGATCCATCTGGTAGCTCGCCTTGTTGCCACCCTTGATGTTGCCGGACGAGCCCACGGCATCCCGGAAGGGGCCGTAGTAGCTGGAAGCATACTTCGCGGCGTAGGCCATGATCAGGGTGTTGTGGTGACTGTCCGCCTCGAGCGTCTCGCGGATGGCGCCAATTCTGCCGTCCATCATGTCGGAGGGTGCCACGATATCGGCGCCCGCCACGGCGTGAGAGAGTGCCTGCTTGACCAGTACCTCGGTGGTGACATCATTCAGTACGTAGCCACTGTCATCGATAATGCCGTCCTGTCCGTGGGTGGTGAAGGGGTCGAGGGCGATATCGGTCATGATGCCGAGTTCAGGCAGTGCGGCCTTGAGTTCGGCGACCGCACGCTGCACCAGCCCGTCGTTGCTGTACGCCTCTTCCGCATGCAGGCTTTTGCGCTCGGCCGGCACAACCGGAAACAGGGCGAGTGCGGGAATGCCGAGTCCGTGCGCCGTGCGCGCCAGCTCGATCAACAGGTCGACGCTGAGCCGCTCCACGCCAGGCATGGAGGGTACCGCTTCGCGCTGTCCGCTGCCTTCCAGCACAAACACGGGAAGAATGAAATCCGCCGGTGTCAGGTGACTTTCGCGCACCAGGTCGCGGGCAAAGGCGCTGGCGCGCAATCGGCGCATGCGGGTGTGGGGAAAGGCACCGCGCTGTGAACTGAAACTCATGCCTGTCTCCTCTACAGTGCCGCGAAGGCCGTGCGAGCCGCCGCCACGGTTTCCTCGATATCCGCATCCGTGTGCGCGGCTGACATGAAGCCTGCCTCGTAGGACGCAGGTGCCAGATACACACCGAGGTCGAGCATCTTGTGGAAGAATCGACCGAAGGCCTTGGTGTCGCAGGCCATGACGTCCGCGTAGTTTTCAACCTTCGGCTTGTCGGTGAAAAAGCCGCCGAACATGGTCCCGGCGTGATTCGTGGTGAAGGGCACGCCCGCCGCATCTGCCGCGGCCTGCATGCCCTCGCAGAGTTCCCGGGTGTGCGCGAACAGCGGCTCGTAGAAGCCTGGCTGGGAGATGATTTTCATGGTGGCCAGGCCCGCCGCCATGGCGATCGGGTTGCCCGAGAGGGTGCCTGCCTGGTAAACGGGTCCGAGCGGGGCGATGTGTTCCATGATCTCCCGCTTGCCGCCAAAGGCGCCCACCGGCATGCCGCCGCCGACAATCTTGCCAAGCGTAGTGAGGTCGGCCTCGATACCGTAGTGGCCCTGCGCGCCATGGGTGCCGAAGCGGAAGCCGGTCATGACCTCATCGAGGATGAACACCGCGCCGGACTCGTTGCAAACCTCCCGCATGGCTGTCAGGAACTCAGGAGTCGGCAGCACGCAGTTCATGTTGCCGGTGACCGGCTCCACGATCAGGCAGGCAATGCGATCACCGTGTTCCGCAAAGGCCTTGCGCAGCCCCTCGGCATCGTTGTAGGTCAAGGTCATGGTGTGTTCGGCAAGGCAGGCGGGGACGCCTGGCGAACTGGGGACACCCATGGTCAGGGCGCCAGAGCCCGCCTTGATCAGCAGGGAATCGGAGTGGCCGTGGTAACAGCCCTCGAATTTCACGATGACATCACGGCCTGTGTAGCCGCGAGCCAGGCGTATGGCGCTCATGGTGGCTTCGGTGCCGGAATTCACCATGCGCACCATATCCATGTTGGGCATGATCTCGCAAAGACGGTCGGCGAGATCGATTTCCAGTTCGGTCGGCGCGCCGAAGCTCAGGCCCTTTTCCGCCTGGCGCACCACGGCTTCGCGGACGGCGGGGTGGTTATGCCCCATGATCATCGGCCCCCAGGACAGCACGTAGTCGATGTAGCGTTTGCCGTCGGTGTCAAACATGTAGGCGCCGTCGGCGCGATCGATAAAGACCGGCGTGCCGCCCACGGCGCGGAAGGCGCGAACTGGAGAGTTGACGCCGCCGGGAATATGGGCGCTGGCGCGCTGAAATAGCTGTTCGGATGAGCTCATGCTGTCCTCAATGGGTTGGCGAGTGATGCATCATGAAAATGCGCTGTGAGCCTGAATTATGCGGCTTGTGTGGTGGCTTCGCCAACTCGGGCGCTAAAACGGTTTAAGTACCGCCAGAAAGACAATGCCAAACAGAAACAGCACAGGTACTTCGTTGAAGAAGCGGTAGAAGACATGGCTGTGGTGATCGGTGTCGGCATTGATGGCTTTGACGTAGCGACCGCACTGGAAGTGATACACCACGAGGAAGGCAACGCCGGCCAGCTTCAACCACAGCCATCCCGCGTTCAGGTAGTACTGCGGCGCCAGGCTGATCATGCCGAGGCCGAAGGCAATGGCGAGCACCATGAATGGCGTGACGAAGCGGTACAGCTTGCGCGCCATCACCGCCAGCTGCGCGCGGGTGTCGCTGTTCTCGCTGGCGGCAAAATAGACAAAAATTCTGGGCAGATAGAAGAGGCCGGCGAACCAGCAAACGACGAAAATGATGTGAAATGCGCGCAGCCAGAGCATGCGTTATCTCCTTTGTTCTATGAATTCAGGTTTATGAATTCAGGTCTGTGCATCCAGGTCTATGAATTCAGGTCTGTAAATCGAGTCGGGCCAGGGAAAACTGCTCGATACGCTCGCGGGTAACAACCCCCCTCAGGTTGCGCTTGCCCCGGGTGGTCCGACTGTAAATGCAGGCGGTCTCGACGGTACTCTGGCGCATCGCGTCGAGCGCCTCGCGCAGTGTCGCCTGTTCTGACAGGCGTGTGGTGGTCCAGCGCCGGATATCGCTTGCAGTCAGGTCCAGCGGCGTTTCTTCCTCGTCCGACGACGACGGTGACGACGGTTGGTCTTCAGCTCGCTGCTGCTCGGCCCAGGCAAGCAGGTCCATGCCGTTGAGCAGGAACAGATCCTCGTCCTCCCGCTGTACCAGGCACCAGGTCGGCACCTGCAGCGTCAATGCTTGCAGCGCAGTGGCGGAAACTTGAACGGGCACGTGCACGACGCTCGTCTCCATGCTCAGGGTGGCATCCGTGCGATGCAGAAACTGGTCAAGCGGCCCGCTGGGCATGCGTCGCTCCAGCTGCCGCATAATGCTCTCCTGAACTGAGCGCTGCCTGAACAGGGCGACATTGGTCAGGTTGGCGACCACAATGGCGAGCAGTGCCGGCACCGCGATGGCGGTAGTCTGTGTCAGCTCCACCACGGCGAGGCTCGCTGCCAGCGGCGCGCCGACCACGGTCGCCATGCAGGCTGCCATGCCGATCGTGACGTACACTGCAGGGTCTGAGCTCAGCTGTGGTGCCAGACTGCCACCGAGGTGCCCGAGCAGCCCGCCCACGCAGGCGCCGATCAGCAGGCTCGGACCGATCAGGCCTATCGGCAGGCCCAGCCCCACACTTATACTGGCGGTGAGCAGTTTCACGGCGGCGAACAGCGCAAGCAGCCCCAGAGGCCAGCCACCGGTAATGATTTCGGTCAGGCTGTCGTAGCCCATGCCCAGCACCTGGGGCACGAGCAAGCCGCAGGTGCCGGTGATCAGGCCGGCGATGCTGAAACGCAAGGCCACAGGCCAGGCGGCGAGGCGTGCCGCGAGCGTGCTGAGCCTGATGAACAGGGCGCCAACGCTGCCGCAGCAGAAGCCCACGACAAGGACGAAAGGCATTTCCCACAGAGATGTGAGCTCGCCGCTGGCAAGCTGCATGGACGGGAACAGACCCCCGACACCCTGGCTGACCGCGGCCGCGGTCACGGCCGCGAGCATGACCGGCAGAAAGCCGGCGATGGTGTACTCCATCAGCACCACCTCCATGGCGAAGATCACCCCCGCCAGAGGCGTATTGAAGGCGGCGGCAATGCCCCCTGCGGTGCCGCAGGCAATGAGCACACGCAGGCTGCTGTGGGGCAGCGCCAGCGCCTGCCCGAACAGACTGTTGATGGCGCCACCGAGATGCACGCCCGGGCCTTCGCGCCCGCCTGACTGGCCGCTGGCCAGCGCGACTATCCCCCCGAAGAACTGCACCAGTGCGTTGCGTAGTGGCAGGACGCCGTAGTGGGAATGCAGGCGGCTCACCAGATGTGTCAGGCCGACCTCGCGGTCTTCCGGACGCAGCAGGCTGAAAGCGAGACCGAGGACAATTCCGCCGAGCGTCGGCAACGCGAAAATCCAGAGGCGTGGCAGGGTTTCGAAATTTTCAGCCCGGCTGACCTGCCATAACCCGGCAAGGCCGTGGATGGCGTATTCGAAGGCCATGACCGCGAGGCCCGACGCCAGTCCTCCGACAATGCCGAGAACCGCATAGGCAAACGCCGACTCGTAGCGGCGTAAAGAGCGTCTGTAGGGGCCCAGCGAAATCTGCACGGCAGCTCAACAACAAGCGAAAAATTGGATGATACCAGTTCCCCCTGTAGCATTTGCTTTTATACTGGTTCCAGTGCATCTGCCCGGGCCGGTGTTTTTGTCACCAGAGAGGAGGTGTAATGATAAAGGTTGGGATAGTCGGCGGCACAGGCTACACCGGCGTGGAGCTTCTGCGGCTGCTCGCCAGTCACGACGAGGCGCAGGTAACCGCTATCACGTCGCGGGGCGAAAACGGACGTCGTGTAGACGATCTGTTTCCCAATCTGCGTGGTCACTACGATCTGGCGTTCTCTGACCCGGATATCGCGACCCTGTCGGGCTGCGACGTGGTGTTCTTCGCCACGCCGCACAACGTCGCCATGCGTATGGCGCCGGATCTGCTTGCCGCAGGCGTTCGGGTCATCGATCTGTCAGCCGATTACCGTCTGCGCGATCACGAGCGCTGGTCGCACTGGTATGGAGAGCCACATGCCAGCCCCGAGACGCTCGCCGAAGCTGTTTATGGGCTGCCCGAGTTTAACCGTGAACAGGTAGCCACGGCGCGACTGATCGCCTGTCCGGGCTGCTACCCCACGGCGATACAGCTGGGTTTCATGCCGCTATTAAAGGCGGGTCTGGTCGATGCGGATCATCTTATTGCGAGCGCGGCGTCGGCGGTGAGCGGCGCTGGTCGCCAGGCCAAAGTCGATAATCTGTTGCCCGAGGTCTCTGACAGCTTCAAGGCCTACGGGGTCGGTGGTCACCGGCATCTGCCAGAACTCGAGCAGGGCCTCGGCGATATTGCCGGCGTCCCGGTACACATGACGTTCGTGCCACACATGCTGCCGATGATCCGCGGCATCCACGCCACGCTGTTCGCCAGGCTCAATGACCCGACCTCCGACGTGCAGGCATTGTTTGAGGACTTTTATGCCGATGAGCCATTTGTCGACGTGCTCCCCTCGGGCCGGTATCCCCAGACGCGCACGGTGCGCGGGGCTAATCGCTGTCAGATCGCGGTCGAAGTGCCGCAGGGGCGTGATACGGTTGTGGTAATGGCGACTGAGGATAATCTGGTCAAGGGGGCGTCAGGGCAGGCGGTCCAGAATATGAACATCATGTTTGGTCTGCCGGAAACGATGGGTCTTATGCAGCTTGGCCTGCTGCCCTGATTGGCGATGTCAGAAGCCGTCCTTAAACGCAAAGGTCAGATGCGAAAGTCAGATGCAAAAATCAATGCCGTGGTCAGAAGCAACAGACCAGAAGCAATAGACCAGAAGCAATAGACCAGAGCCAATAGTTGACTGAAAAGGTCGGACTTCTCATAATCTGCCAAGTCCAATTTAAATTTTTGCTTATCCGGTGTATTCAATGACAGTAGCAGCCGCGTTCGACCCCACCACGATCACGCTGTCCGATAGTGCGGTGCGCAAGGTACGGGAGCTGGTGACCGAGGAGGAGAACGGCGATCTCAAGCTGCGGGTGTTCATCACCGGCGGCGGCTGTTCAGGTTTTCAGTACGGCTTTTCCTTTGATGAGGAATCCGCCGACGATGACACTGCGATTGAGGTCGACGGCGTCACCGTCGTGATCGACCCCATGAGCTTCCCTTATCTGGCGGGATCCGAGGTGGATTATCTCGAGGGTCTCGAGGGTTCCCGGTTTGTGGTCAATAACCCCAATGCGACTACCACCTGTGGCTGTGGCGCCTCTTTTGCCATCTGACGCACGTTCCCCTGCACGTGCTCCTGCGCGCTCACCAGGCTCAGCGGGTGGCACCCGGATAAACCGCCCCCAGCACACGTAATCCATGGGCGCCTGTGACTTCGGGCGCATTGCCCGGCAGGTTGCACAGACGCTGACGTGCCAACCAGGCGAACGCCGCTGCCTCAACCCAGTCCGGGTGCATACCCAGGGCCAGGGTGGTATCGAGCCGCGCCGGCTGCAGAAGTCGGTGCAGACGTCGCATGATGTCCGCATTGTGCGCCCCTCCCCCGCATACATAGACTTCCTGCGCTGCAAAGGCCGCCGACTCCAGACCTTGGACTACTGAGCGAGCGGTAAATTCTGCCAGCGTGGCCTGCACATCCCGGGCATCAATTTCGGGCCGCGAAGTCAGCCTCGATTGCAGCCAGTCCGGGCTGAAGTGCTCTCGGCCTGTGCTGCGGGGCCCTGTGCGCGCAAAGAACGGATCGTCGAAGCAGGCGTCAAGCAGTCTCTGATGCACCGAGCCCCCGGCAGACCAGGCCCCTCCCGCGTCGTAATTGACACCGATAGCTTTGTGTACCCAGTAGTCCAGCAGTGTATTCCCGGGACCGCAATCGAAGCCTCCCAGCAGGGTTTGCCCATCAAGCAGGGTGGCGTTGGCAATGCCACCGATGTTGACGATTGCCCGCCGCATGCCTTCCTTTGCAAATTGATTAAGGTGAAATGCCGGCGCCAGGGGCGCTCCCTCGCCCGCTGCGGCGATGTCGCGTCGACGGAAGTCCGCTACCGTGGTGATGCCGGTCAATTCTGCAATCGTATTCGGATCGCCTATCTGAAGGCTGAAAGCGCCACCCTTGCCGGCGACCGTTCCCCTTGGCCGATGACGCACGGTCTGACCGTGGCTGCCGATGGCAGTAATCTGGTGTGGCCCGACGCCCGCTTCTTTCAGGAGCGCGAGCGTGGCCTCGGCGAAAGCGTGGCCAAGTCGCCGATCCAGCTCGCCGAGACGATCGATCTCATTCTCGCCAGGTGTGCACAGTGCGCTGACGGCTGTTTTCAGTGCGTTATCGAAGGGCTGGCTGCGGGTTGCCGCCAGTGAGAGATTGCCGGTCGCGTCAACGTGCAGGAGGACCGCGTCGATGCCGTCGGCGCTGGTGCCGGACATGAGTCCGACGTAGCGCTGATCGCTCACCTGACTATTGCGCCGCCTGTTCGCCCTTGGCGTCCTGCGCGTCAGGTGATGCCATGGCGAGGCGTGAGCCGGACTGCAGCTGAGCCAGTTGCTGCGCTGCATTAGTGATGGTGGACCGGAATTCCGGCAGCTCGGCTGCCGCGAGCGATTTCGCTTTCGGCAGCTGTTTATGGATAGTGCGCGGATTGCGGTGCACGCCACTGACCAGGAATTCATAGTGAAGGTGTGGCCCCGTGGCGGCACCGGTTGCGCCGACCGTGCCAATGACCTGGCTTTGCACCACTTTCTGACCCTTGCTCACCTTGCGCTTGTGCAGGTGCAGGTACTTGGTGACGTACTTCTCGCCGTGCTGTATGAAAATGTAGTTGCCGTTGGCGCGCGTGTAGCCCGCCTCCACGACGCGCCCATCTCCCGAGGCGAATACCGGCGTTCCACGGGGGGCAGCGTAATCCGTTCCTCGGTGTGGCCGGGTGGTCTTGTAGATGGGATGCTTGCGGGCGAGATTGAAATCCGAGCTTATGCGGGTGAAGTCGACCGGCGCCATCAGGAAGGCCTTTCGCATGCTGACGCCATTTTCGTTATAGAAGCTGTCACGTCCTGCGTTATCCCGGTAGCGGAAAGCATTGAAGGTCTCGCCACGGTTGGTAAAGGATGCGGCGATGATGCGACCGTCAGACAGCTTCTCACCATCCAGATACAGTTCTTCAAATAGAACGTGCATTGTGTCGCCGCGGCGCGGGTCAAGCACAAAATCGATAACGCCTGCGAAAACGTTGGCCAGTTCCATGATCAGATTGCTGGAAAGGCCGGCATCGCGGCCGGCGAGAAACAGCGAGGACTCTATCTCGCCAGACGCCCAGGCCTGGCGTACCTCGGGCTCCCGTTCGAGCTTTTCACTGGAGAATCCGCCGTCCATGCGTCGATAGACGACGCTTCGCAGCGGATCTATTACGTGTCTCACGGCGCTCAGGTCGCCGTCGTCATCGGACAGGAAGGCGAGAGTCTGTCCCGGATAAATGCGCTCCAGCGCTTTACCCTGTGGCGCCGTATTAACGATGTCGTAGACATCACGATCCGTATGCCCGGCACGCTTGAACAGGAGAGACAGGTTGTCTCCGCTCTGGATGATCAGTTCGCGCCAGGCGGGGGGCTCGTTACGGGCAGCGTCCACCTCCGGAGCCCACAGTGAGGGGTCGCCAGCCACAGCAACCACGGGTTCTTCGATGGACGCCGGCGCACCGGAGGCGCCATCTATCAGCGTAATGTCTGACTCTATTACCTCGGGTCTGTTCGCCTCGACATCACCCCCGGGCGCCATCAATGCACTCGCTGCCACAGCGACGGTGATACCTGCAAGGGCAAGAAGCTGCCGGTTATTGACCCTTGCGGGTTTTTTCAGCGGCGTTGCTCCGCGCGCGTGCTTGTTTGAAAACATTGGGCGCATCCTCTGTGGTCGACTGCTCAGTATATAAAAATTATTGCTTGTGAATAAAGTTATAAGACGGCGCCATTGCACCAATATTGTGCGTTTTCGCCGTGCCGGTGATCCTGCCTCAGTAAAGATAGTAAGCGGTGGCGAGGCGGGCGCTCTCGGCATCGGCGTATTTCAAAGTCGATGTTACCTTCCGTGACTTTCGAGAAACGCAGGTCCAGCCAATGCTTATGCGCTAAATTGAGGCTGATATTGCATCAATTCAGCGCGCAATGAGGGCTTGCACTATGATTATTTTATGGGAATATAGGTAACGCCAAGGTAACAACTACCTCTGGCGACTCGTTTGATTGTTCTTTCTACAGGAGATCTGCCCCATGAAACGTATTTTAATTGCTGCACTGTGTGTTCTCGGCTCCGCCAGCAGTGTCGCCGAGTGTATCGCGCCCCTGCCGCGCGTCATGCCGGGAATACCCGATGGAAATTCAGCCAGCGCAGCGGTAATGGCGCAGGCGGGCGACGAAGTGCGGCGTTATGTGCGAGGTGTCGAGGCCTACCTGGATTGCCGGGATTCATTGCATCCGCTGCAGCATAACTACCTGGTAGACAAGGCTGAAATGCTGGCGGCCGACTACAATGAGGAGCTTGCGAATTTCTTAGGTCGGGAGGAGATGCTGGCGACCAAGTGATTCGGCCGTCACTCTGTTGTGCGGGCTGTTCAGCCTCTCACAACTCTGCAATATTCTGATACCAGCCGCGACATAACGATAAGCGCGGTTCTTTTCATTCCCAGGCTGTCCCAGGGCCTCCGTATGGACGCAAATCCCGGCGAATGCGCCAGCGACCTCGCTTAATTGGCAAGTATCCCACGTTTCTGTATCTTTCGCGCTCCTCCAAATGTTGTGTCAATAAGGCGGTAGCCGGTAATGAGTACTGAGCTCTTGAAGGATCTGCGCGAGCGTGGGTTAGTGTTTCAGATCGCAGGTGAGGATGCATTGCCCGCCTGGCTGGATGCTGAGCCGCGCACACTTTATTGCGGCTTCGATCCCACGGCTGACAGTCTGCATATCGGGTCGCTGGTCCCCCTTCTCATGTTGCGCCGGTTCCAGCTCGCGGGCCACAGGCCCCTGGCGCTGGTCGGTGGTGCGACCGGCATGATTGGTGACCCCAGCTTCAAGGCGCAGGAGCGTCAATTGAATACGCCGGAAGTCATTGAAGGCTGGGTGAACAGATTGCGGGATCAGGTCAGTCGCTTTGTTGACTTTGATGCAGGCGACAGCGCTGCCGAGATCGTCAATAACCTCGACTGGACCCGAGAGCTTGACGTACTGACTTTCCTGCGCGACGTGGGCAAGCATTTCTCGGTCAACGGGATGATTCAGAAAGAATCCGTAAAGCAGCGTCTCGACCGGGAAGGCAGTGGCATCAGCTATACAGAGTTCAGCTACATGATACTTCAGTCCTACGATTTCGCGGAGCTCAACCGCCGCTACGGTTGCGGACTCCAGATCGGTGGGTCTGATCAGTGGGGTAACATCACGGCCGGGATCGACCTGACCCGACGATTGAATGGCAGTACGGTTTATGGCCTGACCATGCCACTTGTCACGAAAGCCGACGGTACGAAGTTCGGCAAGACCGAGTCCGGTACTGTTTGGCTGGATGCAGTAAAAACCTCGCCCTATGCGTTTTATCAGTTCTGGCTTGGCACATCGGATGCGGATGTCTATCGCTTTCTGCGCTATTTTACCTTCCTCAGCGTTGCGGCTATTGCCGAGATAGAGAAAGAGGATGCTGCAGGTCAGGGTCGGCCTCAGGCGCAGGGCATGCTTGCCCGGGAAGTGACGCGGCTCGTGCACGGTGAGGATGGCTTGCAGGCCGCCGAGCGAATCACGTTAAGTCTTTTTGAGGGCGACCTGTCGGCTCTGTCAGAAGCGGACCTGTGTCAGCTCAAGCTGGATGGCCTTCCTTCGTCTACTGTTCCACGGGGCGGTATCCACGAGACCATTACGCAGCTACTGACGGAAGCCGGCATGGCGCGTTCCGGAAAGCAGGTCAAGGATGCATTGCTGAGTGGTGCAGTATCGGTCAACGGGCAGTCGCTGGGTTGGGCTGACAATGGCTCCGCCGTGCAATGTCTCGCGTCGGAGCGGTCGCTGCACGGACGCTTTTTTATCGTTCGCCTTGGCAAAAAGAAGTACCATTTATTCGACGTGACGTGAGTGCGGCGCACTGAACGGACTTTTTTTCAAAAACTTCAGAAATAGTTGTTGTCAGGTCGCAATTCGTCGGTATAATGCGCGTCCCGGTTGAGGCATAGCCCATCGGGAAAAACCTGCCCCTGGCGGTCAGGTGTTTGTTAACAGTCAGATGAAGACAGATGTGTGGGCACTTGTTGGGATAGTTGCTGATGACTATTCAGACACAACAAGTGACTCATCGATTCATGCAGATGGAACTATGATTTCGAATTGTGTCTGAGCCGAGATTTGGGTGTTATCGCGGGGTTACCGCGCAAACATCCCCTCTTGTTCCTTAGGGTGCAGAGGATAAAGATTAAAC
>JBHEOO010000028.1:0-35749 GCA_046260765.1 Chromatocurvus sp. | reverse complement strand
ATACTGGCGTTGCAGACACGAGGTTCGGGTTGGTCTGAAGTCGAGAACCGGTTACGACAACCTCTTCGACCACTTGCTCGTCTTGAGCGCTTGAAGGCGCAGCACCCAGAAAGATGGACGTACCGATGGCGGTGCTGACCGCCATCGTTAGAGTTTTTCTATGCAACATAGCTTATCCCCTTGTAAAAATATATGCTGGCTATGTGCACGCAATTTATGGCGCTTCGCTACCAGCCAACCGAAAGACTACACACTCTCGCACTCACTTAGTGGTGAAAAATTCACAGGAATGCGCCAAAGAGCAGGCAAATTTCATGAACTAAGGGCATGTCGTTCGTGAGCGCTCAGCAAACCGCGTTTTGATCGCCGGTCAAAGCGAGACCGTCAGAGACGGTTGTCATACAGTGAGTAGAGGTTGGCGCTAGCGTTCACGCCAGCTGGACGGAAGTCGGCGCTGAGCAGATGGGCATTATCCAGAGTCTGCTGGTGACCTGCCGGCTACACGAGGCCTGGAATCGGTCTGACGACGATCGAATTATTCTCATCTTCGAAGTCTGGAAGCCCGAGTTAAGCGAAGCAGAGCGAGGGCTCGTTACCCGCTTGCTGGAGGCGGTGGACTCTTACTGATGTAGATTTTGTAGCATTGACACGAAAGATACGTAGTAAATTTGCCCGGCTAAAGCAGATCGCGCCCCTGTCAGTAAAGAACCCGGCACCTTAGGGTGCCATCAATCGTGCCAAGCTTTTCAAGGGCGATGTCCGAGGACGCGGTATCCACGTCCATCACCACGTAACCGATATCTTCGTTGGTCTGCAGAAACTGTGCGCTGACGTTGAGATTGATCTCGGAAAAGACACGGTTGATTGCACTCATCACCCCGGGTACGTTCTGGTGAATGTGCAGGATGCGGTGGCTGCCCTCGTGGGCGGGCAGGGCCACTTCCGGGAAGTTGACTGAGGATGTGGTGGTGCCGTTGTCGCTGTATAGCGCCAGTTTCTCGGCGACTTCCCTGCCGATATTTACCTGGGCCTCGACCGTGCTGCCGCCAATATGTGGCGTCAGGATGACATTATCGAAACGGCGCAGTGGAGATACGAACTCGTCGTCATTCGAGCGCGGCTCCACCGGGAAGACGTCAATGGCGGCACCGGCAAGGTACCCTCCCTCAAGGCGGGTAGCCAGGGCGTCGATATTGACCACGGTACCCCGTGACGCGTTGATCAGAATAGCGCCGGGCCGCATTTGAGCCAGTTGCTGCGCGTCTATCATTCTGTGAGTGGTTGCGGTTTCGGGCACATGCAGGGTGACGACATCAGAGCTGCTTAGCAACTGCGACAGGCTGGCGACCTGCCTCGCGTTACCCATGGGCAGCTTGTTCACCACGTCGTAGAACTGCACCTGCATGCCCAGCCCTTCAGCAATCACACCAAGCTGAGTGCCGATATTGCCGTAGCCGATGATCCCCAGCCGCTTGCCGCGGATTTCGTAGGCGTTCAGCGCCGTCTTCTGCCACTCGCCGCGATGCGCCGCCGCATTTTTCGCCGGTATGCCCCGCAGCAGCAGTATGGCCTCTGCGATCACCAGCTCGGCAACGCTGCGGGTGTTGGAAAACGGCGCATTGAACACGGCTATGCCGCGACGTGTAGCGGCGTCCAGATCGACCTGATTGGTACCGATACAGAAACAGCCGATGGCCGTCAGCTTATCCGCACACTCAAGCACGTCGTCGGTAAGTTGGGTGCGCGATCGGATGCCCAGGAAATGCACGCCCTTCAGGGCTGCCTTCAGGTCTTCTGGCGGCAGCGCTTTCTTGTGCTGTTCGATTACCTGGTAGCCGCTTTTATGCAGGGATTCCACCGCTGACGGGTGAACGCCCTCAAGCAGCAGAAAGCGGATTTTTTTCTTGTCCAGGGAGTTCTTTGGCATGCGTCTCGATGCGTCCTCGTTGCCCGGCCCGGCGTACGCGACTATAAATTCGAAGCGGCATGGTAGCATACGCGCCGCCGTGGATTGGATAGATGTAGGAGTTACCCTTGGAGCTGCAGGACAGTGGACTGCAACAGTCTCTGGAAGAGATTGTCGGTCCCGCGCACATTTTCCGGGATGCCGACGCATTAAGGTATTACGGGCGTGACTGGACCCGCGCTATCGAGCCCGCGCCGATCGCTGCAGTCCTGCCCGGCAGCATCGAGGAAGTGCAGGCCATCGTGCGCCTTGCCGTTGACCGAGGGCTTGCCATTGTTCCCTCTGGCGGGCGCACCGGACTCTCTGCCGGGGCGGTTGCGACGAACGGCGAACTGGTGGTTGCGCTCGATCGCCTGGATGCCATCAGCGACTTTTCTGCCGTGGATCGCACCGTGCGCTGTGGCGCCGGCGTGGTGACCGGCCGGCTGCAGGCCTTCGCCGAGGAGCAGGGCCTGTTTTATCCCGTGGATTTCGCCTCCAGCGGATCGAGCCAGATTGGCGGCAATATCGCCACCAATGCGGGTGGCATCAAGGTCATCCGCCACGGCATGACCCGCGACTGGGTGGCCGGTCTGAAGGTGGTTACCGGAACTGGCGAACTGCTGGATCTGAATCGTGGCCTGATCAAGAACAATGCTGGTTACGATCTCCGCCACCTGATGATCGGCTCGGAAGGAACGCTGGGGCTGATTGTTGAGGCAACGATCAGCCTGCGCGCGCCTCCGGGAGATCTTGCAGTAATGGTGCTGGGTGCACCGGACATGCCGTCAATCATGAGGGTGCTGAGCGCCTTCCGCGGAGAGCTGGAGTTGCACGCTTTCGAGTTCTTTTCGGAGGACGCCCTGGCCCGCGTAATTGAGCACCAGGGCTTGCAGCGCCCCTTCGAGACCCCCTGTCCTTATTACGCGCTGCTGGAGTTCGCGGTCAGCGACGAGACAGCACTGGAGCGTGCGATGGCACTGTTCGAGTCCGGCGTTGAGGGCGGCTGGGTGCTTGACGGGAGTATCAGCCAGAGCGTGGCGCAGGCCCGCGCGCTGTGGCGGCTGCGCGAGGATATCTCCGAAACCATCTCGCGCTGGACCCCCTACAAGAACGACATTTCAACGCGGGTGTCCGAGGTGCCTGCTTTTCTCGAAGAGGTTGAAGCGGTAGTGAACGCCAACTATCCGGATTTCGAGATCATCTGGTTCGGGCATATTGGCGACGGCAACGTACATCTGAATATCCTGAAGCCAGATGACCTGCCCATGGCGGAATTCCAGGCACGCTGCGGCGAGGTCAGTCGCTGGGTGTTCGAGATTGTACAGCGCTATGGAGGCAGTGTGTCGGCGGAACACGGCGTGGGATTGCTGAAGAAGGACTACCTGTCGTATACCCGTTCACCTGCAGAGATCGAAATCATGCGGCAGATAAAGCGAGTGTTTGATCCTGCGGGGATACTTAATCCGGGTAAGATTTTCGACCTTTAGTGGCTGGTTTGTTCGGAGCACTGTTGCGGCCTGGGAGTCGGGGGCGGTGCAGCTGGACACGCCAGTTCGCCATCCATGGCGGCTCGGGTGCGGCCATCCATGGCCGCACACGGTCCGGGAAGGCGACCGGGACAACCGGGCCTGGCGGTGGTTTAAGCGTCGGGCAACGGAGTAGTAACCGGGCATTTAGCGGCGAGACGGGAGGGCAAGTGCGGGAACCGATCGTGAGGTGACAGCAAGCATTACAGCTCAGAGAGCATCGAAGCAGGCCGCGAAGGATAGAAAAAGGACAGAACGCAGCGTTGCCCAAGGGTTGGCGTCGCGTTGAGGCCCCTGGTGTGGCGGTGGGGCTGGCGCGACCATGCGAGGCTGGATGGTGGGGGCGGCCTCCCGCAGCCTGAGCCCCCACGGACGGGTTCACGGCGTGTCGCGCCAGCTCCACCGCCACACCAGGGGCCGGGAACAGTGCTCAGAACCAAACAACGAAATTACCAAGACGAAACGAACACAAACGACAGACTGGAGAACACCAATGACCACAGCAGAAAAAATCGACATCGCACAGGACTATAAAGTCGCCGACATCAACCTCGCCGGCTGGGGCCGCATGGAACTGGAGGTCGCCGAGAGCGAAATGCCAGCTCTGATGTCCCTGCGCGAAAAATATCGCGACAAGAAGCCTCTGAACGGCGCGCGCATTCTTGGCTGCATCCACATGACTATCCAGACGGGCGTGCTCATCGAGACGCTGGTGGAACTGGGCGCGGAAGTGCGCTGGTCGTCCTGCAACATTTTCTCTACGCAGGATCACGCAGCGGCGGCCGTTGCGGCAGCGGGCGTGCCTGTGTTCGCCTGGAAGGGTGAGACTGAGGAAGAGTACGAGTGGTGTATCGAGCAGACCATCCTCAAGGATGGCGAGCCCTGGGACGCCAACATGGTGCTGGATGACGGCGGCGACCTCACAGCGATGCTGCACGAGAAATACCCACAGATGCTCGAGCGCATCCACGGCATCACCGAGGAGACCACGACGGGTGTCCACCGCCTGTACGAGATGCTCGAGGCTGGCACCCTGAAAGTCCCGGCAATCAACGTCAATGATTCGGTCACCAAAGCCAAGAATGACAACAAATACGGCTGTCGCCACAGCCTGAACGATGCCATCAAGCGCGCCACTGATCACCTGCTGGCCGGCAAGAAGGCGCTGGTCATCGGCTACGGCGACGTCGGCAAGGGTTCGGCCCAGTCGCTGCGCCAGGAAGGCATGATTGTGCGGGTGACTGAAGTCGACCCGATCTGTGCCATGCAGGCCTGCATGGACGGCTATGAGGTGGTCTCGCCCTTCATCGATGGCATCAACGACGGCACTGACGCCTGCATCGACCGCGACGTCCTCGGCAACATCGACCTGCTGGTGACCAGTACGGGCAACTACGACGTGTGTGACGAGCGCATGCTGCGCGCACTCAAGTCGACTGCACTGGTGTGCAACATCGGGCACTTCGACAACGAGATCGACACTGCCTACATGCGCCGCACCTGGGAGTGGGAGGAGATCAAGCCACAGGTACACCGCATCTGGCGCGATCGTGCTGCCAATGATTACCTGCTGCTTCTTTCTGAAGGCCGCCTGGTGAATCTCGGCAATGCCACGGGCCACCCCTCGCGGATCATGGATGGCTCCTTTGCCAACCAGGTACTGGCACAGATCTATCTGTACGAGCGTCGATTTGCTGATCTCGAGGAAAATCTCAAGTCTGCAGCGCTGGTAGTGGAAGTCCTGCCGAAGAAGCTCGACGAGGAGGTGGCTGCACACATGGTTGCTGGTTTCGGTGGCGTAATGACACGCCTCACGCCGGAGCAGGCGAAGTACATTCACGTTTCCGTGGACGGTCCGTTCAAGACTGAGAGCTATAAGTACTAGGAGCCCATCATGGCAGGCAGCAGCCCGATCAGCTTTGAGTTTTTTCCACCAAAAACCGCTGAAGGTCGCGAGCGGCTGCTTGAAAAAACCACGCCCCGGCTGCAGAAGCTGCAGCCGGACTATTTCTCGGTCACCTACGGTGCGGGCGGCTCGACGAGGAACAACACGCTGGAAGTTGTAACGGCTTTAGCCAGGGGTGGCCATGACGTGGCGCCCCACCTGAGCTTTGGTACCGATGACAATGCCGCGATCACAGCATTGCTGGACAGCTATCGCGAGCTCGGCGTGACGCGCATCGTCGCCCTGCGTGGCGATATGCCTTCGGGTGTGGGTGGTGGACGGCTGGTCTACGCCAGCGAGCTGGTGTCCTTCATCCGCGAGCACAGCGGTGACCACTTCCATATTGAAGTGGCCGCCTATCCCGAAATCCATCCGCAGGCCGAAAGCTACGATAAAGACATAGAACACCTCAAGAACAAGCTGGATGCGGGCGCCAACGGCGCCATCACCCAATATTTCTACAACGTGGAATCGTATTTTTATTTTCTCGACCGCTGCGCCGCAATCGGTATCAACAAACCGATCGTCGCCGGCATCATGCCCATTACCAACTACGAGAACCTGGCACGTTTTTCACGTAACTGCGGCGCCGACATACCGCGCTGGATCAGTAAGCGCCTGGAGGGCTACGCGGGCTGCAGGGAAAGCGAAACCCAGTTCGGCATCGAGGTGGTGACACAGCTCTGCCAGACTCTGCTCGACAACGGCGCGCCGGGCATCCACTTCTACAGCATGAATCAGGCAGAGCCGGTCACAACCATTTGCCGGCAGCTGAATCTGCCGGCCAATTGATGCAGCGACCGCGCTTCTTCACCCGACAGGCACTCGCGACGGGGCAGCACGTGGTGCTGGAAGACGAGGCTGCACGCCACATCGGCCGCACGCTGCGCATGCAGCCTGGCGATACGCTGGTCCTCTTCGACGGTAGCGGCGCAGAATACCCGGGAGCACTCATCTCCGTGGACAAGCGCAGCGTCACCGTGCACTGCAGCGCTCCACAGAACATTGACCGGGAGCCCCCCTTAGCC
This sequence comes from Chromatocurvus sp., assembly GCA_046260765.1. GTDB lineage: Bacteria > Pseudomonadota > Gammaproteobacteria > Pseudomonadales > Halieaceae > Chromatocurvus. The sequence continues at coordinate 29,302 of JBHEOO010000028.1, read as the reverse complement.
GTCGAGCTGGGTATCGCCGTATCCCGGGGCGACCGGGTGGACTGGGTCGTGCAGAAGGCCACGGAGCTTGGCGTTGCGCGAATTGCTCCCCTGTTTACGGCCCGCGGCGTGAACCTTGTGGCCGACCGGCGCGAGAAGAAGCGCGGGCACTGGCGGCGCATCGCCGAGAGCGCCTGCGAGCAATGCGGGCGCAACCGCATACCAGACATTGCCGGACCGCAGTCCCTGGCAGACTGGCTCGACGCCGTCGACGCCCCGCTGCGACTCGTCCTCGACCCCCGGGCCGAGGCGCAGGCCCTGCCCGATCACGCCGCCGCCGTCGCGCTGCTCTGCGGACCCGAGGGCGGGCTGGAGGAGGAGGAGGTTACCCGCGCCCGGGCTACCGGTTTCGGCACCCTGGCGCTTGGGCCACGGATTCTGCGCACGGAGACGGCACCGCTGGCGGCACTGGCGGTTCTGCAGGCGCGGTGGGGGGATTTGCGGTTCTAATCCAGGTCGGGTCAAAGGAAGGCGTATGCCTTCCAGGCGGGGTCGATTCTGCTGTTACCAGGCTTACTTGCACACAGCCGTCGCAAGACGTAGCTTATCGGCATCTAAACAGTGGCAGGCCCAGGCATGACAATCCGCATCGGCGTGGTGATGGATCCCATCGCCCACATTTCCTACAAGAAGGACAGCACGCTGGCCATGCTCTGGGCGGCGCAGGACCGGGACTGGGAGCTCTGGTATATGGAGCCGCAACACCTGTCGCTGGTGCAGGGCGTGCCACGGGCCTTCATGACGCCACTGGAAGTGCACCGGGACTCGCATCACTGGTTCGACCTCGGCAAGGGCGAGGACCGCAATCTCGCCGACCTGGACGTGATCCTCATGCGACGGGACCCGCCCTTCAATAACGAGTATGTCTATAACACTTACATCCTCGAGGCCGCCGAGCGCCTTGGCACACTGGTGGTGAACCGCTGCCAGTCCCTGCGCGACTGCAACGAGAAGATGTTCGCCAACCAGTTCCCCGAGTGTTGCCCTCCGGTGCTGGTAAGCGGCGACATGGCACGGCTGCGGGCCTTCCACACCGAGCACGGCGACGTCATTTTCAAACCCCTCGACGGCATGGGCGGGGCATCCATCTTCCGCGCGCGCAAGGATGACCCCAACCTGAGCGTGATTCTCGAGACCCTGACCGACTTTGGCCAGCGCAGCATCATGGCCCAGCGCTACATTCCGGAGATCCGCGACGGCGATAAACGCATTCTGATAATCAAGGGCGAGCCCGTACCCTACTGCCTGGCCCGGCTGCCCTCTCAGGGGGAGACCCGTGGCAATCTCGCCGCCGGCGGTACCGGGCGGGCGCAAGCATTGTCCGAGCGGGACCGCTGGATCGTCACTCAGGTTGCACCGACACTGGTGGAAAAGGGGCTACTGTTTGTCGGCCTCGACGTGATCGGCGACTATCTCACCGAGATCAACGTCACGAGCCCCACCTGCATTCGCGAGCTGGACAGCGCGCATGACCTCGACATCGGCGGTCAGCTAATGGATTGCCTGGAAGCTGAGCTGCGGGAGGGAGGCCGCCGCTGAGCATGACAGCACCGTCGGCAGCTGACGCCACCCGCGACCGCCTGGGTCTGGCGCTGCTCGCCGCTGCCGCGCTGCACGCCCTGATCATCTTCGGCGTGACCTTCCAGTCGCTTGCCGCCAGCCAGCAGAACAAGGCCATGGAAGTCACGCTGGTACAGGCGGTGTCGAGCCGGCCCGCCGAGGCGACACATATCGCACAGGAAGACCAGCAGGCCTCCGGAAATAAGAGTGACCGCGAGCAGGCGCGACGGGCCGCTCCCTCACTGGCGCCGGAAATCGCCGCGCCGCAGGACCGGCAGGCGTCGGCGGCGGGTTCTGCACAGCAGGTGAGTGCGCCACTGTTACTGAGTGCGTCGCGCAACAGCCGCTATCGTGCAGAACAGTCAGACAATACGCCGGGCGACGCAGCACCAATGCGATCCGAAGATCGCCTGCAGCAGCTTCGGGAGCGACTGGCCGTTCTTGAAGCCTCCCTGCACAATCGCGATGAGGCTTCGTCCCGGGCGCCGCGGGTGCGCAGACTGACGTCGGTTGCCGCGCAGAGCGCCGCAGATGCGGCCTATCTTCAGGACTGGCGACGTCGCCTTGAGGCAGTGGGCAACACCTACTATCCCGAGGCGTCTGTGCGCTACGGTATGTACGGCAGCCTGCGCCTGCTGGTGATTATCCGCAGCGATGGCAGTCTCGAGGACGTTGAACTCTTGTCATCCTCCGGTTACGCCGTGCTCGACGAGGCCGCCATCCGGATTGTCCGCATGGCGGCCCCTTACGCACCCTTTCCGCCCGAGCTGAAGGCCACGGCGGACAAGCTGGAAATCCTGCGAACATGGAAATTCGAGCGAAACGCGCTAAGCTCAGGCTAAGGTCAGACTAAGGTCGAAAAGACGGTAACAATGCCTGCAAAACACGTCATCAATCACGGAAGCTGCCTGCGTGACCACTTTCTTCTGGCCATGCCTGGGCTGGATGAGGGTATCTTCGCGCACAGCGTCACCTATATCTGCGAGCATGGCGAGGCAGGTGCCATGGGTATCGTGATCAATCACGAACTGGACCTGAACCTGGCGGAAATCCTCGAGCACCTCGACATAAACGCGGACGCACGCTTCAGTGACGTGCCGATCATGGCCGGCGGACCGGTACAGACGGATCACGGCTTTATCCTTCACAGGCCCTGCGCCAATGAATGGGACGCAACTCTTCGGGTCACGCCCGAGATGCTCCTCACGACCTCCCAGGATATCCTCCGCGCCATTGCGGCTGGCGAGGGACCTGGCGAGTACCTGATTGCCCTGGGTTATGCCGGCTGGTCCGCGGGACAGCTGGAAGAAGAGATCAGTCACAACAGCTGGCTGACCCTCCCCGCCAACCACGCCATCATGTTCCACACGCCGCCGGAACAGCGACTGCAGGCCGCGGCTGCCGCGCTGGGCATAGACATGAACCTGATCAGCGCCCAGGCCGGGCACGCCTGAAGGTCACCGGCTCCTGAAAGCGCCCCGCAGCGTCATGGCCTTCGATTTCGGACTGCGCCAGATAGGCGTCGCGGTAGGGAATTGCATTCTGTTCACGACCCAGCCACTCCTGGTCCTGCGCGCCAGGGAAGGGCAGCCCCAGTGGGACAGCGTTGGCAGCCTGCTCAGCGAGTGGCGGCCAGACCTGCTGCTGGTGGGGGAACCGCTGAACATGGACGGCAGCAGCAGCGACATGGCCGAGCGCGCCGGACGCTTTGCAAGACGTCTGCACGGCCGCTTCGGCCTGCCCGTGGTGATGGCGGATGAGCGACTGACCAGCTTTGCCGTCAAGCAGGAGCAGCGCGAGCTGGGGCACCGCGGCGACTACCATCGCCAACCCGTGGACAGCCTGGCTGCCGAGCTGATACTACAGGGCTGGATGGCGCAGCAGCGTTTGTAAGCCACACAGAGCGACGGGCTCTATGGACTGTCAATAAAAACAGCCGTTAGCTGTCGTCGACGCGAAGGTCCACACTGGATACGCTGGCCAGGCTGCGACTGCCCTTGTCGTGCATCTTGATGCCGAGGCGTACATCGTTGGCGGAGTCAGCGGATCGCTCCGCTTCCTCTGCGGTAATCAGCCCGTCCCGATAGGCGGCGAGCAGAGACTGATCCAGAGTCTGCATGCCCTGACCGGTGGACTTGGCCATCACTTCCTTGATCAGGTGCACCTTCCCGTTGCGAATGTGATCGGCGATCAGCGGCGAATTCAGCATGACCTCCATCACCGGCACACGCCCCTCGCCGACTTTACGATGCAGGAGCTGCTGCGCAACCATCGCCTTGAGATTCAGTGACAGATCCATCCAAACCTGGTTGTGCATCTGTGGCGGGAAAAAGCTCATGATACGGTCAAGCGCCTGGTTGGCATTGTTGGCGTGCAGCGTGCAAAGGCAGAGGTGCCCGGTCTCGGCGAAGGTGATCGCGTGCTGCATGGTCTCGGCGGAGCGTACCTCGCCGATCATGATCACGTCGGGGGCCTGGCGCAGGGCGTTCTGCAGGCCGATCTCGAAAGATTCCGTATCCAATCCGACCTCGCGCTGGGTGATCAGGCAGCCGGCGTGGTCGTGCAGAAACTCGATGGGGTCCTCGACGCTGAGTATGTGCCCCCGGGAATGCCGGTTGCGATGCCCCACCATGGCTGCCAGCGAGGTTGATTTGCCGGTACCCGTGCCGCCGACAAAGATCACCAGCCCGCGCTTGAGCATGGAAAGCTCGGCAACAATGGGCGGCAGACCAATCTCCTCAATCCGCGGGATGCGCGTCTGGATACGGCGCACTACAAGGCCGACACGGCCGCGCTGCATGAAGGCGCTGAGACGGAAACGGCCGTGTTTGTCAGACTGCACGGCATAGTTGCTTTCGTTGTGCTGAAGGAATTGCGTGCGCTGCATTTCGGTCATGGTCGACAGGACGAGATCACGAACCGTCTGCTCATCCAGCGCATCCATCTGCAGCGCAAAAATCTCGCCATCTACCTTGATGGAGGGCGCGGCGCGGGCGGTAATGAAACCGTCCGACGCACGCCGTTCTATCATTGCCGCCAGCAGATCATCGAAGGTCATGGCCGTGCCTCCTGTAGGTGACATCAGTGAATCGATCAGAAATCCTCGGGGATGCGCGCCTTTTCCTTGGCGATATCGCGACTGACCACCCGCTTGTTGACCAGTTCCTTGAGACACTGGTCCATGGTCTGCATGCCCACGGCCTGGCCGGTCTGGATGGCCGAGTACATCTGCGCCACCTTGTCCTCGCGGATCAGGTTGCGGATAGCCGACGTCGCGCGCATGATTTCGTGAGCCGCCACGCGGCCGCCGCTCGACCGCTTGAGCAGTGTCTGCGACACCACCGCCTGCAGCGATTCCGAGAGCATTGAGCGCACCATGGATTTCTCCGCTGCAGGAAATACGTCGATAACCCGGTCAATGGTTTTCGCCGCCGAGGTCGTGTGTAATGTGCCGAACACCAGGTGACCCGTCTCTGCGGCTGTCAGCGCCAGGCGAATCGTCTCCAGGTCGCGCATCTCGCCCACCAGAATGATGTCCGGATCCTCGCGCAACGCCGAGCGCAGCGCTTCGGCGAAGCCCAGGGTATCCCGGTGCACCTCGCGCTGGTTCATCAGGCACTTGCGGCTCTCGTGCACGAATTCGATCGGATCCTCGATCGTGAGGATGTGCTCATACTTGTTGTCGTTGATGTAATCGACCATCGCCGCCAGAGTGGTCGACTTGCCCGAGCCCGTGGGCCCGGTCACCAGCACCAGTCCCCGCGGCATCATGCAGATGTCGCGAAACACCTGCCCCATGCCGAGGTCCTCCATCGACAGGACCTTGGAAGGAATGGTGCGGAATACACCGCCAGCGCCGCGGTTCTGATTGAAGACGTTGACGCGGAACCGCGCCACGCCCGGAACCTCGAAGGAGAAATCGGTCTCGAGGAACTCCTCGAAGTCCTTGCGCTGTTTGTCATTCATGATGTCATAGATGAGATCGTGCACCTGCTTGTGCTCGAGCGGGGGCAGGTTGATGCGTCGCACATCGCCATCGACGCGGATCATGGGCGGCAGGCCGGCGGAGAGATGAAGATCAGACGCGCCCTGTTTCGCGCTGAAGGCAAGCAGTTCGGTAATATCCATTTCCGGTGTTTTCCCCTTGTGAAGAGCGGCCATTACACGCAGAGACGACGGCCGCAACGCGAAACGACACGTTTAATTTGCAGGGCGTGTCGCCGCATGTACCGGTATCGGCTACTATGCCGGCATGGACGCAGAACGCATTCGCCTCAATATAGCAAACGTGCACCAAAGGGTAAGCTCCGCCGCGGAAAAAGTTGACCGCCGCGCCAGTGAGATCACTCTGATGGCCGTGAGCAAGACCCGCAGCGCCGATGAGGTGCGCGCCGCCGTAAGCGCTGGCGTGCACGACCTCGGCGAAAACTATCTGCAGGAAGCGCTGGAGAAGATACAGGCCACCGGCGACCTCGATGCCCGCTGGCATTTCATCGGCCCGATTCAATCCAACAAGACCCGCGCCATCGCTGAACATTTCGACTGGGTACACAGCGTCGACCGGGAAAAGATCGCCCGCCGCCTGAACGAGCAGCGTCCCGATAGCCTGCCGCCGCTGAATATCTGCCTGCAGGTGAACGTCTCCATGGAAGACTCCAAATCCGGCGTTGGCGCCGAGGACCTTGCGCCACTGGCGCGCGCACTGTTCGACCTCCCGCGCCTTCGTCTGCGCGGACTGATGGCCATTCCGGCGCCCACAGATGACGTCTCAGCCCAGCGCGCCGCCTTCGCCCGCATCACGGCGCTGTTCCGTGACCTGCAGGAGACGGAACCGGCAATGGATACCCTGTCCATGGGCATGTCCGCCGACCTCGAAAGCGCCATTGCCGAGGGCGCCACCATGGTGCGCATTGGCACCGACATCTTCGGCCCGCGCAGCGGATGATTTAAGCGCCGACGCCCGTGTATACTCGCGTGCTTTCCCGGTCTTTGGGAGCACCTTATGTCCGATTTCAGCATTGCTTTTATCGGTGCCGGCAACATGGCATCGAGCATCATTGGTGGCCTCACCGCCAGCGGCCACCCGGCGACGTCGATCCGCGCCGCCGACATCTCACAAGAGAGCCTCGAGCGGTTGACCCAGGTCGCTCCGGTATCGACGGGGACAGACAATGCCGCCGCCGCGACCGGGGCCGACGTCATCATCCTCGCGGTCAAGCCGCAGGTGATGGCAGAGGTCTGCGCCAGCATCGCGCCGGCAGTTGCAGACAGTGACGCGCTGATCCTGACCATCGCGGCGGGCGTACCCATTGCCAGTTACCAGCGCTGGCTGCAGACACCGGCCCCGGTCGTTCGCTGCATGCCGAATACGCCGTCACTGCTCGGCAGTGGCGCCAGCGCCCTGTTTGCCAGTCCCGAGGTTTCCAGCCTGCAGCGGGAACGCGCCCAGGCCATCATGGACGCGGTGGGCATCAGCGTGTGGGTCAGAGTGGAACAGCAGCTGCATGCGGTTACCGCTGTCTCGGGCAGTGGACCGGCATACTTTTTCCTGTTCATGGAGAGCATGGTCGACGCCGGCGAGCAACTCGGGCTGGATCGCGACACGGCGACTGCGCTGGTTCAGCAGACCTGCCTTGGCGCTGCGCGCATGGCACTTGAAAGCGGCGTGCCACTGGATGAGCTGCGTCGCCGGGTCACCAGCCCGAAAGGTACCACCGAGCGCGCCATCGCCAGCTTCGAGGCGCAGGCTCTGCGCGAGGTCGTGCACAACGCGCTGGCCGCCTGCAGCGCACGATCAGAGGAGCTGAGCAATGAACTGGGCTGATCATTCATTCGACACGAGACACCCGCAGGTATGAGCGCACTGAACGAAATACTTGGCTATCTTATCCAGACAGCCCTTAGCCTTTACCTGCTGGTGATGCTGATGCGGTTTCTGCTGCACGCATCGCAGGCCGACTTTTACAACCCGGTCAGCCAGTTTGTGGTGAAGGTCACCAACCCTGCGCTGGCGCCCTTGCGCCGCCTGTTGCCGCCTGTGGGGCGCTTCGATCTCGCGGCACTGGTCGAGTCGGTTCTGCTCCAGGCCCTGGGCATTGTGCTGCTGCTGCTGTTAAACGGCGTTGGGCTGCCCAACATCACGCTCATCATCGCCTGGTCCGCGGTGGGTGTTATCGCGCTGCTGGTGAACATCTACTTCTTTGCGCTGCTGGCCATGATCATCCTGAGCTGGGTTGCCGGCGGCAGCCGTCATCCGGCAATTCTGCTTATCTACCAGATCACCGAGCCGGTCATGGCGCCGGTGCGCCGCCTGCTGCCGCCCATGGGAGGCATCGACTTTTCGCCGATCCTGGTATTCATTCTTATCAATGTCCTGCAGATCGCGCTGCGGCACGTCGCCGCCGGGATAGGTCTGCACCCGGCCCTGGTTATGGGTCTCTGACCAGAGCACCATGAACACCACGGCAACACCGGGCTCGGTCGGACTGGTTACCGCTCAGACGCTGCATTTTGACGAGCCGCTGGCGCTGGCCTGCGGTCGCAGCCTCGACAGCTACGACATCGTGTATGAAACCTACGGCGCACTGAATGCGAACCGCAGTAATGCCGTGCTGATCTGTCACGCGCTCAGCGGCCACCACCACGCCGCGGGTCGCTACAGCCCTGATGACCGCAAACCGGGCTGGTGGGAAGAGTGCATCGGCCCCGGCAAGCCCATCGATACCAGCCGCTTTTTTGTCGTCAGCCTGAACAATATCGGCGGCTGCCACGGCTCCACCGGGCCGGCGAGCATCAACCCGGCGACAGGCCAGTTCTGGGGGCCGGATTTCCCGGGCCTGCGCGTGCGCGACTGGGTACACAGCCAGGCACGCCTCGCCGACCGTCTGGGCATTGCCTGCTGGGCCGCGGTGGTCGGTGGCAGTCTGGGCGGTATGCAGGCGATGCGCTGGGCCCTGCTCTATCCCGAGCGACTGCGCCACTGCGTGGTCATCGCCGCGGCCCTGCGTCTGAGCGCACAGAACCTGGCTTTCAACGAAATTGCCCGCCATGCCATTCAGTCAGACCCGGACTTTGACAACGGACACTACCTGCGCAACGGTAAGGTTCCGGTGCGGGGGCTCAGCCTGGCGCGCATGATCGGGCACATCACCTACCTGTCCGATGATGCCATGGCGGACAAGTTCGGCCGCGAACTGCGCTCTGGAAGCCTCGACCAGGGGGCGATGGAGGCGGCTGAATTTCAGGTACAGAGTTATCTGCGCTACCAGGGCAGTCAGTTCTCCGGCAGCTTCGACGCCAACACCTATATTCTTATGACCCGGGCGCTGGACTACTTCGATCTGGCGCGGGAATACGGCGATGACCCGGTAGCGGCCCTGACAAACACCCGCTGTCGTTTCCTGGTGATGTCGTTCAGCACAGACTGGCGGTTCTCACCGGCGCGCTCGCAGGAAATCGTCGACGCACTGATTGCCGCCAGACGGGATGTGACTTACGTCAATATCGATGCCAGCGAGGGCCACGACGCTTTTCTGATGCCGATACCACGCTACATCGACGTGTTCCGCGCCTACATGCGCCGCGTAGAGGCCAGCTGATGCGCCAGGACCTGGACCACATTCTGCGCTGGATCGCCCCCGGCGCCCGCGTTCTCGACCTGGGCTGCGGCAACGGCGAGTTTCTCGAACTACTGCGCGACCGCCGGCAGGTCGTGGGCACGGGCATCGAGATCGACGGTGATAACATTACTGCGGCGGTGGCACGCGGCCTCAGCATCCTTGAGCAGGACCTCGACGCAGGGCTGGATAATTTCCCGGATCAGAGCTTCGATACGGTGGTCATGGCCCACGCCCTGCAGGCGGTGCACTACCCCGATCGGGTGCTCGATGAAATGCTCCGCATCGGGCGTGAGGGTATTGTCACTTTCCCCAACTTCGGCCACTGGCAGTGCCGCCTGCACCTGGCCTCCCGGGGCCGAATGCCAGTGTCGCGCTTCATGCCCTATACTTGGTACGACACGCCGAACATACACTTCTGTACCGTGCGCGATTTCGAGACTCTCTGTGCGCAGAGAGGTATTCGCATCCTGGCCCGGGACATGGTGGGCAATTCGGCATCCCATGCACTGCTTGCCAACAGCTGGCCGAACCTGTTCGCGCTGACGGCGATCTATCACATAACGCGTTGATATGTATAATTTTTTAAAGAAATCTACCCTGTTGACCTGCCTGCTGTTGTGCCTGCTGTTTTGCCTGCTTTGGTCAACCGCTATCACGGTAAAGGCCCAGCAATCCGAGCGCTTCGACAACTACGAGCTGCACTTCAGCGTGGTCAATACGACGTTCCTCGATCCGGACATAGCGGCACAGTACGGTATTGTCCGCGGTAAGCGGCGCGGTATCGTCAATATTGCCGTGCGCGAGCACGTGGAGGGCAAAGGCGACGCCGAGGCAAGCACAGTGCCAATGGCGTTAAAAGGGCGTACCTGGGACCTGATTTCCGAGCAACCCATGGACTTCATCGAGATCAACGAGGGCTCCGCCGTCTACTACATTGGCGACTTCAAATTCATCAACCGCGAGTGGCGCTGGTTTGAACTCACCTTCCGACCGCAGGGCGCAGACAAGACCTACACCCACAAATTCAAGCATCAGCTCTACATCAACTGATATGGCGGCGCTAGCTGGAAGAGTGGTGGTTGCCAGCGGCAACGCGGGCAAGGTTGCCGAGCTGTCGCGCACGCTGGCGCCGCTGGCACTGGAGTTGATCACGCAGGACAGCCTCGGCGTACCGGAGGTTGCGGAAACCGGCGTCACATTTGTGGAGAATGCGCTGATCAAGGCGCGCAATGCGTCTCGTCATACCGGCCTGCCGGCAATCGCTGATGATTCCGGCCTGGAGGTATCGGCATTGCACGGTGCGCCCGGCGTGCACTCGGCGCGCTATTCCGGGGAGGGCGATGCCGGCAACAATGCCAAGCTCCTGCGCGCCCTCGCTGCTGTCGATGACCCGGCGCGTCACGCCCGTTTTTACTGTGCGCTGGTGCTGCTGCGCCATGCGGATGACCCCACGCCCGTCATCGCACTGGGCAGCTGGCACGGCCGTATCCTGCGCGAACGCCGCGGCGAGGGCGGTTTCGGCTACGACCCCCTGTTCTGGGTCGAATCCCATCAGTGCAGTGCCGCGGAACTGCAGCGGGAAGAGAAAAATCGCATCAGCCATCGCGGCAAAGCCAGCATCGCGCTGCTCGACGCTCTGCGGCACGCGAGCGGGTGAACCCCGCAGCGGACGCCCTCGGGCTGTATATCCACCTGCCCTGGTGTGAGAAGAAGTGCCCGTACTGTGACTTCAACTCGCATGAACGCCAGAACCTCCCCGAGGATCGCTACATCAGCGCGCTGTTGCGCGATCTTGATCACGATGTGACGCTTGCCGGCAGCCGACAGATCACCAGCATCTTTATCGGCGGTGGCACGCCCAGCCTGTTTTCGGCCGGCGCCATCGACCGGCTTCTGCAGGGCGTGAACGAGCGTCTGTCGCTGGCGGGGAACATAGAGATAACGCTGGAGAGCAATCCCGGCAGCGCCGAAGCAGGCAAGTTTGCCGGTTTTCGCGCTGCGGGTGTCAACCGGCTATCACTGGGCATCCAGAGTTTTCACGATGCCTCACTGCGCGCTCTGGGCCGGGTTCACAGCGCGGCGCAGGCGCTGCGGGCGGTTGAGGCGGCGCGGACTGCCGGCTTCGACAACCTGAATCTGGACCTGATGCACGGCCTGCCTGAACAGAGCGTGAACGAGGGTCTGGCCGACCTGCAGCAGGCCCTGCAGCTCGCTCCGGAGCACCTGTCGTGGTATCAGCTCACCATCGAACCCAACACGCGTTTCTACAGCGCGCCACCGCTGCTGCCGGTGGAAGACAGCCTCGCCAGGCTGGAAGAGGAGGGCGGCGCCATGCTGGCGGCCGGTGGCTTTATGCGCTATGAGGTCTCTGCCTACGCCCGCGGCAACGCCCGCTGCCGGCACAACCTCACGTACTGGCAGTTCGGCGACTACCTGGCGCTTGGCGCCGGCGCGCATGGTAAAATCACGCGGCCGGATGGCAGCGTCTGGCGCTATGCGAAGGCCCGGCAGCCGGACGCTTATCTGGATGCCAGGACAGGGCAGCACACCAGCCAGCAACGCCACCTGAGCGCGCAGGACCTGGCCGGGGAATTCATGCTCAATGCGCTGCGGCTGGATGCCGGCGTGCCGGTGCAGCGGTTCAGCGAGGCGACGGGGCTGCCTTTCGCGGCGATAGAGGCGACTGTGGCGTCCCTGGTGGGTGAGGGTCTGCTCGAGGAAAACCCCGATCGGCTGCGTACCACCGCCCTGGGTGGGCGTTTCCTCGACAGCGTTGTCGCGCGTTTTTTCCCCGACTGACCGGCGCCACGCGGCAATAAAAACGCAGACCTAATCGTCGTCGTGGCGCTTTGTGAAGACCAGGTCACTAACGCCGTGGCCCAGGCGCGTGCCCCTCTGCTCGAAGCGGGTCAGTGGTCGGGTGTCGGGGCGCGGTACGTAAGTTCCGTCATCTGCGGTATTTTGCAGCCGGCGATTGTCAGACAGCACCTGAAGCATGTGCTCTGCATAGGGCGCCCAATCCGTCGCCAGATGCAGAAAGCCGCCCGGTCGCAGACGGCTGACCAGAAGATCGACAAAATCGGGCTGTATCAGTCGGCGCTTGTGATGACGCTTTTTATGCCAGGGGTCGGGAAAGAATATCTGTACGGTATCCAGCGCACCCACCGCAATGCAGTCGCGCAGGACCTCCACCGCGTCATGGCAGAACACCCGCACGTTGCCAAGGCCCTGCTCTGCCACCAGGTGCAGCAGTCGGCCAACGCCGGGGCGGTGTACCTCAATGCCGATAAAGCCTTTTTCCGGGCTCGCAGCGGCCATATCGACGAGTGACTGCCCCATGCCAAATCCGATTTCCAGCACCCGCGGCATGTTCGGGGCAAAAATCGCGTCCAGGTCGAGTTCGGCAGGGGAATAATCCAGCCCCCAGCGATTCCATTCGCGGTCGAAGGCGCGCTGCTGGGCTTCGGTCATGCGGCCGGTTCGCAGCACGAAACTGCGTATGGGGCGCCGTGGGGGCGTATCGCTCATGGAAAGAGAACGTAAAACAGTATCAGGGCAGCAACTTCCAGCCGAAGGCCGCGAGGCAGCCCCAGCCGGCAATGAACGCAAGACCACCCAGTGGCGTGATGGCACCGAGCCACTTCACACCGGTAAGGCTGAGTGCGTACAGACTGCCGGAAAACACAAACAGCCCGATCACGAACAGCCAGCCGCCAGACTTCAGTAGATTGGCGTCGGGCGCGCTGATCGCGAGCAGTCCCACCGCCAGCAGCGCAAGGCTGTGGTAGAAGTGGTACTGCACCGCGGTCTCGAAGATATCGCGGGCGTATTCATCGAGGCGCCCACGCAGGGCATGGGCGCCGAAAGCACCAAACGCCACTGCCAGTAAGCCGGCCAGAGCGCCCAGCGTGATAAACAACCTTGCCATGGCGTTGCCGTACTCCGTCAGGCGGCGATAGAGGCGCGCAGCTTTTTCATGGCCGCCTGTTCAAGCTGCCGGATGCGTTCCGCGGAGACACCGTACTCTGCAGCGAGTTCGTGCAGCGTGGCCTTGTTTTCTGCCAGCCAGCGACGCGCGAGAATGTCACGACTGCGCGCATCGAGGTCTTCCAGTGCGAGATACAGACCATCCTCGCTGCTTTGCTGCCAGTCCTCGGACTCGACCGCCTGTGCCGGATCACCGGAGTGGTCCTCCAGGTAGTACTGCGGGGAATGCCAGATATCATCATCGTCGCTATCGGAAGGCGCATCAAAAGCCAGGTCGCGATTGCTCAGACGACCCTCCATACGCTGTACTTCCTGTACGTTGACACCGAGGTCCTCGGCAACCGCCTGAGCCTCATCGGCACTCAGCCAGGCGAGACCCTTCTTGGCACTGCGCAGGTTAAAGAACAGCTTGCGCTGCGCCTTGGTGGTCGCCACCTTGACGATGCGCCAGTTGCGCAGAATGAACTCGTGAATCTCGGCCTTGATCCAGTGCACCGCGAAGGACACCAGACGCACACCCTTGTCGGGGTTGAAGCGCTTCACTGCCTTCATCAGACCGACATTGCCTTCCTGGATGAGATCGGCCTCTGCCAGGCCGTAGCCGCGATAGCTGCGAGCGATATGCACAACGAAACGCAGGTGCGACATCACCAGTTCACGGGCCGCCTGTACATCATCATCAAAATACAGCTTGCGTGCCAGCTCCTGCTCACGATCGACCGTCAGTATGGGTATGCGGCCAATGGCCTGAGCGTACGCGGCCAGGTTGGCGCCTGGCACCAGCTGATCTATCGGCTGAATGGTCGTTGTCATGATTGTTCCCTCCGGAGCGGAGCCAAGTTTAGCACTCCAGATCTTAGAGTGCTAACACTTGGAAAGTTCCCGCCCGGCATCCTGTCGTGGCGGCGCTTTCACCGCGGCTAAGGCGACTTCAGGCATCATGCGGGCTCGATCCCGCGAAGGTGTCGCGATACAGCAATCCAGGCACCAAAAAGCCCGAGCACGCCACCCGCGAGCACCAGCTGGCAGCTGCCGACAATACCCAGCCCACTGAGGCGCCACTCGGCGTCGTAGGCGGCGGTGAGTGCCGACACCGGCCCACCAAGCGACCAGAGGCCCACTGCGGTCAACAACGCGGCCGCGGCACCGCCGCCAACGCCGTACCACAACCCGGTATACAGAAAGGGCCGTCGGACGAATGCGTTGCTGCCGCCGACAAGGCGGACCACGCGGATCTCCTCACGGCGATTCTCTATCGCCAGGCGAATGGTATTGCCGAGTATCAACACGACCCCTGCGCTCAACAACAGCGCCAGCGTCAGCACGATGCGCTCGCCCACGGCGAGCAGACCCTGCAGCCGGCGCAGCCAGGCGCTGTCCACCACCACCTCGGCCACCTCCGGCAATCCCGACAGCGCCACCGCCAGCTCATCACTCGCCGCCGACGATTCCCGATCGCGGGGAGCAACCAGGAGCAGATGCGGCAGGGGATTTCTCTCGAGACCATCGATAATATCGGCAAAACCCGACTGCTCACGAAACTCCTCCAGCGCCTTGTCACGGGAGTGGTAGCGCACGCCGGAGACGTCCTCCCGCTCGCTGATGGCCTGCGCCAGCGCGCGTGCAGCAGCGCTATCGACCGATTGCGTGAGAAACAGTGACAGGCTTGCCTCGTCCGTCACGTTACCCTCCAGACCGCGCAGATTATCGAGGGTCAGCATCAGGCTGACGGGGAGGGCCATGGCAATGCCGACAACCAGCCAGGTCAGCAGGCTGGACACGGGATGATCGAGTATTTTCAACAGGGAGTCGGCGGCGGATGCCCGGTGATGCCGCACCCAGGCCCGGTAGCGGGTGAGGACGCCGCGGTGGGTGATACGAGCGCCCTCAGGAGGCCGTGCTTTTTTTTGCGACACGTTAGTGAGTGCCCACAAGCCTGCCTTCACGCAAGGTGACAGTGCGGTGATGCAGACGGGAGATCAGGGACAGATCATGGCTGGCGATCAGCACCGTGAGACCGACGCGGGCAAAATCGGCGAACAACTGCATTATTTCTGCTGACAGCGCAGGGTCCAGGTTGCCGGTGGGCTCATCCGCCAGCAGAACCGGCGGTCGGCCGACGACCGCCCGGGCGATCCCCACCCGCTGCTGCTCGCCGCCAGACAGCGTCACCGGCATGGCGCGCTCGTGCGAAAGCAGGCCAACCTTGTCCAGCGCGGCACGCACCCGACGCCCGACTTCGCGATCATCGTAGCCGGCAATCGTCAGCGGCAGCGCGACGTTATCGAATACCGTGCGATCAAACAGCAGACGGTGATTCTGGAATACCACGCCGATACCGCGCCGGTGTGCCGGCACTCCGCGACGGCCAATGCGCGACAGGTCGTTGCCGTTTACCACGACCCGACCCCGCGAAGGCTGCTCCATAAGCATGATGAGGCGCAACAGAGTGCTCTTGCCCGCCCCGGAGTGCCCGGTGAGAAAAACCAGCTCATCCCGGCTGACGTCGAACGACACCTCGCGCAGCGCGTCGTGACCGTTGTCGTAGCGCTTGCTGACCCGCTCGAATGAAATCACCTGGGCTACTCGCGATCAAACAGGGCGTCAATGAACTCCCGGGCTGCAAACGGGCGCAGATCCTCGACCGTCTCACCAACGCCGATGTAGCGAATCGGCAGCCCGAGCTTCTGAGCGATGGCAAAGATAATCCCGCCTTTGGCCGTGCCGTCAAGCTTGGTCAGCGTGATGCCCGTCACGCCCACGGCATCGGTGAAATGACTCGCCTGCGCCAGCGCGTTCTGTCCGGTGCCGGCATCCAGCACCAGCATCACCTCGTGCGGGGCCTGTGGATCCTGCTTGCGCAGCACGCGCACCACTTTGCGCAGCTCCTCCATCAGGTTGTCCTTGTTATGCAGACGCCCGGCGGTATCCGCAATCAGCACGTCGACCTCCCGCGCCTTTGCCGAGGCCAGTGCATCGAACAGCACAGAGGCGCTGTCGGCGCCGGTATGCTGGGCAATTACAGGGACCTGGTTGCGCTCCCCCCACACCTGAAGCTGCTCGACGGCCGCCGCGCGAAAGGTATCACCCGCCGCCAGCATGACCGACAGGCCCTGGTCGCGGTAGCGGTTCGCCAGCTTGCCAATAGTCGTGGTCTTGCCGACGCCGTTCACGCCGACCATCAGAATGACATAGGGCTTGTGCCCAGTGACGTCCAGTGGCTTTTCGCAGGGCTCAAGAATGCCGAACAGCTCGTCGCGCAGTGCGTCGCCGAGCGCCTCGGGCTGAGTCAGCTCCTTGCGGGACACGCGCTGGGTCAGACGTTCAATGGTCTGCATCGTCGCCTCGACGCCAAGGTCGGCCATCAGCAGCCGCGACTCCAGTTCCTCGAGCAGATCGGCATCGATTTCCTTGCGGCCGAGGAAAAGGTTACCCACGCCGGCGACCAGGTTATCGCTGGTGCGTCCCAATCCGCGCCGCAGGCGGGCGAAAAACCCGTCGCCATCTGCCTCGGCCCGCGTCGGGCGCTCCGCCGGGGCGGCGACGCTCGCCGGGGTGGAAACTGCATCATCCGCCCTTTCGGGCTTGCTTCCAGCTGCGGCATCGTCCCGGCCTGATTCGGGTTCGATTCCGTCGACGGCATCATCCGGCGCTGATTCGGGCTTTTTGCTTTTGAAGAACTTCATAATGACCGTGATAAAGTGAAGGCTTACGCCCGGGAACGCACCTATCCTACCACCGCGGCAGAGAGTGACGAAATGGCGACAGGTCGCAGGCGACCCGCAGCACAGCATCAGGCGAGCGGCGCCATCCGGATTATTGGTGGTCGCTGGCGCGGACGCCGACTGCCGGTTGCCGATGCGCAGGGCCTGCGCCCAACCGCGGACCGCATTCGCGAAACCCTGTTCAACTGGCTACAGCCGTATATTACCGGCTCCCGTTGTCTGGACCTGTTCGCGGGCAGTGGCGCTCTGGGCATCGAGGCGCTATCCCGCGGCGCCGCCCACTGCACGTTTGTTGACAGTAACACGGCTGTGCTGCGCGGTGTTGCCGCCGCTCTGGCAAAATTGGGCTCCAGCGGCGAGGCAGACTGCCACGCCCAGAGTGCCTCGGCCTTCGTTGCCAGCTGCCACACACACTACGACGTGATTTTTCTCGATCCGCCCTTCGCAACAGATCTGCTGCCGCACATCTGCCAACAGCTGCAGGGCAGCGATCTGCTGAGCCCGGACACTCTGGTCTACATCGAAAGCGGACAGCCGCCGGACGCGTGGCTGCCCGGCGAGCAGTGGCAGGCCCTGCGCCAGAAACGCGCCGGGGCGGTTCATTATGGACTGTACAGCTGTGCGCCAGGGCACTGAATTGTGGGACGAGGGTGAATTGTTTACCATCGCGGCTCACAGCGGCAGAGGGGTATTGCCATGAGTCGCGAGACCGTTATTTATCCGGGCACTTTCGATCCGATTACCAATGGACACGTCGACCTGGCAGAGCGTGCGGCACGCCTTTTTGAGCGTGTAGTGGTGGCTATTGCCTACAGTGAGAAAAAGACGCCCCTGTTCGACCTGGAGCAGCGGGTTGAACTGTGCGAAACCTCATTATCGCACCTCGATAATATTGAGGTGGTGGGCTTCAGCAATCTGCTTACCGATTTTGCCAAAAGCCAGAACGCCCGCTGCGTGCTGCGCGGCCTTCGCGCCGTGGCGGATTTTGAGTACGAGTTTCAGCTGGCCAACATGAACCGGGCGATCTACCCGGCCTTCGAAAGCATTTTCCTGACGCCCTCGGAGCACCTGTCCTACATTTCCTCATCTCTTGTGCGTGAAATTGCGGCACTACACGGCGATGTCACGCCATTTGTGCCGGCTGTAGTCGCCAGAGCACTGGCAGAAAAGTTCGACCGGTGAGGCTCACTCGCGGTTTTTACGCGCGTCCCTGAGCTCTTTATCCTTGTAGCTATACCCGGTATTGCGACAACCGAGGCAGCGCACAAAAGTGGTTTCCGCAGGCCCGAGAACGAGGGTGTCCGCCGCCTCGCTGACATGTCCCGCCATCGCGGTGAAAGGCAGGCTGACGACAAAAGCAGCCGCACCCACCGCCGTCATCACCAGGCCTATCGGTCGTGCAACGACCAGATCACCAACCATGGCAAAGGGGTCGGGCGACTCATCGACAGCCTGCGCAAACGCCCGGGGTACCGCCAGTGACATGACCAATAGCGCACCAAGGGCACAGGCACCCAGAAATTTC
Organism: Chromatocurvus sp.; assembly: GCA_046260765.1. GTDB lineage: Bacteria > Pseudomonadota > Gammaproteobacteria > Pseudomonadales > Halieaceae > Chromatocurvus. The sequence goes on along the minus strand of JBHEOO010000028.1, from coordinate 10,847 downwards.
CGCGATCGCCCCTGATCCATGTGTTGCGTGTGTTGCACCTGTTGCAAATGTTGCATGACTGCCTCCTGTGGAAACGATCCACCTGTGCTTTGCCGGTAGTGTAGCCCCTTCATCGTTGGCAGGCTACGCAGTAGACGCTGCTGCGCTGGCCAAGGCGTTTCTCGCGCAGCAGCGTTCCACAGCGTTTGCAGGGCTGTCCGTCACGTCCATATACCCAGAGCTGCTGCGCGAAGTAACCCGGCTTACCGTCGCCGCCGACAAAATCGCGCAGCGTGGTGCCTCCCTGCTCTATCGCGGCGCCGAGCACCTGCCTGATACAGCGGGCCAATCGCTCATAGCGCAACAGCGAGATGCGACCAGCGGGGCGCGATGGCGAGATGCCAGCGAGGAAAAGGGCTTCAGAGGCATAAATATTACCAACGCCCACCACAATGCGGCCGTCCATAATGAAGGGTTTCACGCCCGCGCGACGCCCGCGCGACAGGCGGTACAGGTGTGCCCCGTCAAAGGCATCATCCAGAGGCTCGGGGCCGAGGTGCATCAGGAGTGGGTGCGTCTCTTCGCCAGTACACAGCCAGTGAAAGCTGCCGAAACGGCGGGGATCGTTGTAACGCAGCCAGAGATCGTTTTCCAGCCTGAGATCAATATGGTCATGCAGAAGGAGTGGCGTAGAGGGGTGCACCATGCGCAGTGAGCCGGACATGCCCAGGTGCACCATGAGGTCACCTCGCCGGGTCTGGAAAAGAAGATACTTGGCCCGGCGCCGCACCTCGTTGATGGTACCGCCGACCAGACACGCGGCCAGATCTGAGGGTACGGGCCAGCGCAGGCGCGATTCACGCACGACCACCGATTCTACCCGGCGGCCAGCGACGTATGGCGCAAGGCCGCGTCGCGTCGTCTCCACCTCAGGCAGCTCAGGCATGACCCATTCCCGCAGCAGCACAGAAAGGCAGCCCCTGACGTGGCAGGCAGGCAAAAAAAACCCCGGCGCTAGCCAGGGCTTTCCGATGCCGGTACACGGCGGCTTACTTGATTTTGCCTTCCTTGTACATGACGTGCTTGCGCGCCTTCGGATCGTACTTTTTCATTTCCAGCTTATCCGGCGTGGTGCGCTTGTTCTTGTCCGTGGTGTAAAAGTGCCCTGTACCGGCGGACGAAATCATGCGAATCTTTTCTCTCATGGTTGTGCTCCCCAGGCGCTGCTAGCGCTAGAATTTCTGTCCACGGGCACGTAATTCGCCCAGGACCTGATCAATACCCTTCTTGTCGATGATACGCATGCCTTTGCCCGATACGCGCAGGGTGACGAAACGCTTTTCCGCTTCCACCCAGAAACGGTGGTGGTGCAGATTGGGCAGAAAACGACGGCGCGTGCGGTTCTTCGCGTGCGATACATTGTTACCAGTGACCGGGCGCTTGCCGGTAACCTGACAGACTCTTGCCATTGCTATCTCCTTGGAGGGACGACGCACCGTTTGTGGCCGTGCCCTGTCTTCCCGCGCCTCACTGCGCCGCAGCTACTGGTTCAGGAAGACGCTGTTTGTTCTGGGCGAAAGCGCCTTTTCGGGACGCCCGGAGGCTCCTTGAAAGGAGTACCCGCCGCGCGGAGCGCGACTTTATACCAGAACCCCCCGGCAGGCGCAAGCAGCTTTTTGCACGAGCAGCTTTTTGCACGAGTTCTCTGTCGTGCCGTGTTGTCGCGTTACAACTACCGCTGGAAATCAGGCGGCGGCAAGCCCAGCCAGTGCCTGCCGCAAGACCTGCTGTCCTCGCCAGAGCACCATCTCGCGCCAGCTCCGATCGTCAGGACAGAAATGATGCCGCATCGGCGCGCCACCTGACGCGCTGCGGTCGCCCGCAATCCAGCGACGATGATGGTCAATAATCACGTTGAGCAATCCCTCCATCGCGAAGCTGCCAAACTCGAGCGTGATAAAGCATCCATTCACGCGCATAAGGGGATGGAAAGCGAAATCGATAAGCCCCAGTTTCGGCACGGAAAACGATGTACCGGCCAGCGGCAACGCCACGCCGTCGCCGTACCAGCGCCGCGCGGCCGCCGTTCCGGGGCTTTCAGGTTCATGGTCGCAAATGAGCTCGCCGTGGCCGAACGGCCCGAGTCCCGTATGAACGTCGATGACCGCCAGACGCCTGCCGGCGAGTCCGCGCTCCGTAATCAGGCGCTCAAGCAGGCAGCGGGCATGGCTCGGTTGCGCGCCGCCAAAAAACGGGCCAACCGGGTCGCGGTACTGCCCGCCGCTCACCGCAAACTCCAGCGCGGACTGACCGTGGCGAAGCGCGTAGTCTTCCATTGCCGCGCGGCATTCCCTCGTGCTCGCAAAAAGCGCGTCGCGCAGCGCGGCGTAACCCGGGTTTTCCGGCAGCGGCGCGGTGAAGTCCACAACGTTACGATTAAGATCAATGCCGTCATGGTCACATCTGCGCAGCCATGCCAGGCCCCAGGGATTCAGCAGATGCACGATGAGAATGGCGGTGTTCTGCGGCACGGGCGGCAGAGCCTGCAGAAACGCTGCCTGAACCGCGCTGCCCGCGAAACCCTCTACGCCGTGGGTGCCTGACATCACAACCAGGACATTGCCGGCATCGGCATCCCCCAGCCAGGCAATATCCGTGTGCAAAGACTCAGCGCCGGGGCCGGCGGCAGGGCAGGCGGTCGACTCCTGGACAATGCATCGTCATCGGCTTGTCTGCGGTGGCGTCTGCAGCCAGGCTGGCTGCGACAAAGCCGCTACAGTACCGCAAATTGCCGTCACCATCAGCGTGAACAGTGGCCGGCAGGAATCCTCCCAACCTCAGAGCAGGCCCGACTCGGCAAACGAATAGGCATGCCCGCGACCAATAATAATGTGGTCGAGTACGCGAATATCCAGCAGTCCCAACCCCGCCTGCAGTCGCTCGGTAATGCGACGATCTGCTGCACTGGGCTCGGCGACCCCCGAAGGATGATTGTGCGCGAAAATCACGGCGGCGGCGCGATACTGCAGCGCGCGCACAGCCACTTCCCGCGGATACACCGCAGCGCCATCCAGCGTGCCGAAAAACAGGTCCTCGCAGCGCAGCAGACGATGCTGGCTATCGAGGAACAGGCAGGAAAAAATTTCCCGCTCCCGCGCGGCAAGGTGATGCTGCAGGAACTGACGCGTGCGTGCGGGACTGGACATGACGTCCGCCTGCTTGAGGTGCTGCTCCACCGAGCGTCGCGCCAACTCCATTGCGGCCTGCAGCATGGCGTATTTGCCCGGGCCAACGCCGGGTTCATCGGCCAGCGCGTTGGCATCCATTGCCAGCAGCGTGGCCAGATCTCCGGCGCGATGCAGTAATGCCATTGCGAGATCCAGAGCAGAGCAACCGGCACGGCCCGTTCGCAACAGCACGGCCAGCAACTCGGCGTCAGACAGGGCTGCAGCGCCGCGCTGCAGCAGTTTGTCCCGCGGACCTTCGCCGTGCGGCCAATCACAGATCGCCATGGTGAGCTCCTCCCTGAGCCTCTCCAGAACAGTGTGAAAACCGACATCAGAATGCTATCTTCGCCCCTGATACCGCTCCATTGTCCCAGCCTGAAGGCGCAAATGGCACATCTTTTCAATCGCAATGTTCTGTTGGGCGTCTGCGGCGGCATAGCCGCCTACAAATCTGCCCAGCTGGTTCGCGACCTGCAGGCGCTGGGCGCCAACGTCCGCGTGATCATGACGCGCGGGGCAGAGGCATTTATTACACCGCTAACCCTGCAGGCCCTGTCCGGCCAACCGGTGCACAGAGAGCTCCTTGATGAGCAGGCCGAACGCGGCATGGGGCATATCGAGCTTGCGCGCTGGGCTGACCTGTTGCTGATTGCGCCGGCCACCGCTGATCTGATGGCGCGCCTGGCAAGTGGCCGCGCCGATGACCTGCTGTGCACCGTGGCACTCGCAACAGCGGCACCGAAAATGCTGGCTCCTGCCATGAATCAGCAAATGTGGCGGGATCCGGCCACGGCTGCCAACACAGAAATCCTGTCTGCGCGCGGCATACTGCTTGTGGGGCCCGATGCCGGCGACCAGGCCTGTGGCGATATCGGTCCCGGACGCATGTGTGAACCATCGGTGATCGCCGGACGCGCCGCAGATATTTTCAGCACCGGTGCGCTCGCAGGTCTGCGCGTGGTCATCACCGCGGGGCCGACCCGCGAGGCGCTCGACCCGGTTCGCTACCTGAGCAATCACAGTTCCGGCAAGATGGGGTTCGCGCTCGCGGAAGCCGCGGTGGACGCCGGCGCTGTCACTCAACTGATCAGCGGCCCGGTGAGTCTCGATACACCCGCCCACGTAAGCCGCCGCAATGTTGAGAGTGCCCGGGATATGCTGGCTGCCAGCGAAGAGCTGGCAGCACAATGTGACATCTTTATCGCCTGCGCGGCGGTAGCAGATTACCGGCCGGTTCAGGCAGCAGCCACAAAAATAAAAAAGCGCGGTGAGACCATGGAACTGATCCTGGTTCGCAACCCGGACATTGTGGCTGCTGTTGCCGCCTCCCGGCCACGGCCGTTTACGGTGGGCTTTGCGGCGGAAACCGGTGACCCGATTGACTATGCCCGGGACAAACTCCAGCGCAAAGGCCTCGACCTCATCGTTGCCAACGATGTATCGCGCGGCGACATCGGCTTCAACAGTGACAGTAATGCGGTGACATTGGTGTGGACTGGCGGGAGCAAATTTCTTGAAATGGCATCGAAGAAAACCATCGCCCGCGGGATCATTGCCGAAATCGCCAGCCGCCTCACCACGCCAGCTTCTGACGGGGACGTTCCACAAACCTCGCCGCCGTAATACACTGTCGCCGGGGAAAAGGGCACTATGCTGAAAAAAGAAGTGAAAAAACACCAGGCAGCACGCGATGCCCATGGCATTACCGCGCAGGGCAATAGTCTGTACGCCATCACGCTACACAGCCTGGTGCTACTCGCTGCGACTCTGGTCGCCGTCATTGCGTTCCTGTTATTCGTGCGGCAGCCTCTCCTGGAGCGCGAACTTGTGGCTCTGGTCACCAACGGGTACGCAGAGCAACGCGCACAGGCAATCGCCGACAGCATTGCATCGCTCGGTGAGCGCGCGCAGAGCGCGTCGCGAGGCAGCCTGGTCGGGGAGGCGTTGGAAGCGGGGTCGACGACGGCCATCACCGATGCAGAAGCGCATTTGAGAGAAGCGTTTCCGGAGGCGGTCAGTCTGCGACTGCTGCCGCTGTCGGAAATGGGAACTGCCGAGCGATCGGATAACGGGCTTGGCCTGCGCAATCATATTGAAATTGACCTGGTGCGGCGCGCGAGCAATGGTGAAAGAGCAGGGCCGGAAGCGTATCAGGTCGACAATCAATGGTTGATTTCAATCGCTGTTCCAGGCTCAGAAACCCAGGCGGCGGAGAGCGAGCGGCAGGCGGTGGTGCTGGTGACACTGCCGCAGTCATTCTTCAATGCAGCGCTCGCCACCGGAGCCGGCAAACCGGGCGAATTGGCCATTGAGCAACGCTACGTCGGCGCGCGCACCACCAACAGCACAGTCATAGCCGGGGCAGCATCCACGAGCGCCGATGCTGCGCGCGCAACAATCAGAGATACACCGTGGACAGTGCTTTTTACGCCATCTGCGTCTCTTGTTTCTGACCTCCAAAGCGGCGTGAGCGCCCCGCTTGCCAGCCTCATCGTACTGGGACTTGCAGGCTTTGCGGCGCTGCTGCTGGTCATGCTGCGCTATCCCGCCCTGCTCAGGCGGGAAGTCGAACGAACCGCAGCGGCCGCCGAGCACCGGACACCCTTCGTGCTTCATGCGCCGGAGCTGCTTCCGCTGGCGCGCGAACTGCGCAAGATGACACTGCGCCGCGCGCGGCTGGATTCAGCTGGCAGCGTTCCTCGCGTGGCGCCTGCAGTCACCACAGGGCATACACCCCAGAGCGCTCCCGCGCTTACCAGCGTCAGCGGTCCGGCAACGTCTCTTCCCCAGCATATCTTCAGGGCCTATGACATCCGCGGCCTGGCCGAGCAGGAGCTGGATGACGAAACCGTTTACCGCATCGGTGCCGCGATAGGCACCATCGCCGGGAGCATGGAGGAGCAGACTCTGGTGCTTGGCTACGATGGCCGGGCCAGCAGCGGCCGCATCAAGGCCGCTCTGGAGAAAGCACTGCTGCAGTCGGGCCGGGATGTCATCGACATTGGCCTCGTGCCGACGCCGCTGATGTATTTCGCCACTCACCATACAAGCACGCAGTCCGGCGTCATGGTGACCGGCAGCCACAACCCGGCCGAGTACAACGGCCTGAAGATCGTCCTTCAGAGAAAGACGCTGGCAGAGGGCGGCATCGAAAAAATTCGCAGCCTTGCGCTTTCCGGCAAGTTCAGCCGGGGCACCGGCCACATGATCCAGCAGGACATCATTCCCGAGTACCTCGACGAGGTGATTGGCGACATTGCCATTGCCATGCCGCTGAAGATCGTGATCGATGCCGGCAATGGCGCGACCAGTCACATTGCGCCAATGCTGTTCGAGGAGCTGGGCTGTGAAGTGGTGCCGCTCTATTGCGAGGTGGATGGCCGCTTCCCCAATCATCCGCCAGACACCGGCAACGAGGATAACCTGCGCGATCTTGCCGCCGCGGTGACCCGGGAATCCGCCGATTTCGGTATTGCCTTCGATGGTGATGGCGATCGCGTAGCCGCAGTGACCGGCACGGGTCGCATCGTGCGCGCGGATACACTGCTGATGCTGTTTGCGCAGGATGTCGTGGCTCGCAATCCGGGCGCCGACGTGGTGTACGACATCAAGTGCAGCAACAACCTGGGTCAGCTCATCACCCGCCTCGGTGGCCGCGGCGTTCTGTGGAAAACCGGCCACGCGCTCATGAAGCAGAAGATGGTTGAGACCGGCGCCATCCTCGGCGGCGAGTTCTCGGGGCATATGTTCTTTGCAGACCGCTGGTTCGGATTTGACGATGGCATGTACGCCGCCGGGCGACTGGCCGAGATTCTCAGCAGCGGCGACGACACGCTGGATGAGCTGGTCCGTGCCTTGCCGTCCGCCTCCAGCACCCCGGAATTTATACTGCCGGTAGATGAAGAGAAAAAATTTGCCCTGGTTGATCACTTCCGCGAGCATGCGCAGTTCCCGGATGGCCGGATGAATGATCTGGATGGCGTTCGCGTGGACTTCAGTCACGGCTGGGGACTTCTGCGCGCATCCAACACGTCTGCCGCGCTGACAGCCCGCTTCGAGGGCAGCGACGAGAGCGCGCTGGAGGACGTGATGAGCGTTTTCCGCGAGCAGCTCGGCGTTGTCCATCCGGATATCGACGTTACTTTCTAGGAGAACAAGGCGCTATCTTTGCGCCGCACCGTCATGTCACTGTCCCCCGCTGCCGCGATGAATGTCGCCAAAGTTCTAACCGAGGCACTTCCCTACATACAGCGTTTCATCGGCAAGACCATTGTGGTCAAGTTCGGTGGTAATGCCATGGTCGATCCACTGCTGCACGAGAGTTTTGCCCGCGATATTGTCCTCATGAAACTGGTTGGCATGAACCCGGTGGTTATACACGGTGGCGGCCCACAGATTGGCGCGCTCCTGGAAAAGCTGGGTATCCCCAGCGAATTTGTCGACGGCATGCGGGTGACCGATACACAGACGATGGATGTCGTGGAAATGGTGCTCGGCGGGCGGGTCAACAAGGAGATCGTTACCTCGATCAACCGCGCCGGCGGCAAGGCGATCGGGGTCACCGGCAAGGATGGCGGTCTGATTCGCGCCGAACGTCTGCAGATTACCCGCCACGGCGCAGAGCTGGCGGCGCCGGAAATAATCGATATCGGGCATGTTGGCGAGGTCCGGCAGATAGACACCGAGATACTCAACGTCATCCTCGACAGCAATTTCATTCCGGTCATCGCACCCATTGGCGCCGACGACGCGGGCAACACCTACAACATCAATGCCGATATGGTGGCCGGCAAGATTGCCCAGGTCATGCAGGCGGAAAAGCTGATGCTGCTGACCAACGTTGCCGGATTGATGGACCGCCAGCAGAAGGTGCTTACCGGTCTGAGCACTGCCGAAGTGGACAGCCTGATCGCCGACGGAACGGTGCACGGCGGCATGCTTCCAAAGATCGGCTGCGCCCTCGAGGCGGTGAAGTCGGGTGTTGGCAGCGCACATATTGTCGACGGCCGCGTAGCCCACGCTGTGCTGCTGGAAATATTCACTGACGAGGGTCTGGGCACGAAGATCACCCGACGCGGCACTTGATCGCCGGTTACGCGGCCGCCGAGTTGCGACAGCATCACTCCGTGGCTACGATGTAGCTTCCGCAAAGCGAGCTCTTTTCATGGTGCAGAAAAAATCCCAGCGTCGCCAGGACATTCTCGAGGCGCTGGCAGAAATGCTGGAATCCAGCCCCGGGGAGAAAATTACCACGGCAAAGCTGGCGGCGCGGGTGGGCGTTTCTGAAGCAGCGCTATACCGGCATTTTCCCAGTAAGGCCAAGATGTTCGAGGGGCTGATCGAGTTCATCGAAGACAGCCTGTTCCAGCGTGTCGCCATTATTCTGCGCGAGGAAAATACAGCGGCAGACCGCTGCGGTAACATGCTGACACTGCTGCTTAGCTTTGCCGAACGCAATCCCGGTATGTCGCGCATCATGAACGGGGATGCCCTGGCGGGGGAGACGGAACGCCTGCACCAGAGGGTTCTGCAGCTTTACGAGCGCTATGAAACCCAGATAAAACAGGTACTGCGGGAGGCCGAACTGCGCGAGGGATTGCGTCCGGTGCTGCCTCTACCCGCCGCGGCCAATCTTCTGGTGGCAGCGGCCGAGGGGCGCATCACCCAGTTCGTCCGCAGCAATTTCCGGCGCTCACCCACGGAAGACTGGTCGCTGCAGTATCAGTATCTGATGCAGAACTTTTTCCGCGAGGCGGTCGCCGCCGCGCCGGGCGCCAGCACAAGGTCAACACTCAGGGAGTCAACTGGGTAGGTGCGGCCGGCGAGGTGTGGCCGGCGAGGTGTGGCCGGCGAGGTGCGGCCGGCGAGGTGCGGCCGGCAAATCAGTATTCTACTGAATCTCGGCTGCTGCCCTTTGCGCGCCGCATTTCTACCAGTTCAAGCAGTGTTGAAAACCGATCGATATCCAGCTGATAGTCTGCCTCGACGGCAGAGATTTCCCGCTGTCGATCGGCGATGCTGCGCTCCGTAGCACTGATTTCCGACTGCAGTTCGCTGATTGCCTTGAGGTGCGATTCGCTCACACTGGCGCCGCGCCTCTCCTGATCCGCAGCCTCGGCCTGGTAGTTTTCAACCTGTTGCTTCAGCGAACGCTGCTTACCCTTGAGTATACTGACCCGAATGCGCAGGTCCCTGAGAGCACGATCCCTAGCGGCTTCAATATCCTCTATCGTGCTGTAGCGAAGCAGAAGTGACTCATCCCACTTCTGCAGACGCTTGCGCTCGGCTTCTTCTGCACTCGCCCTGCGCTGCTGCGCATCCATGCTGGCGCGGGCTTCGTCATCGGGAATCGGCGGTACGACGTCTATCAGCACACCCTTCTCGTTGAGTATCTCATAACCCAGCGCCACCTGCTCGGGAGGCACCTGATAACCAATAACGCGGTCGCCGTCCTGATTGACATAGCGATACATCTCGCGCGCCCCGGCCGGAGACGGCAGCACGAGAAGCGCACAGAGAATCAGGAGCTGTAGGCTAGCTATCATAAGTGTCCAATATAGGGTCAACTCAAGGCCCTATACAACCTCGACACCGTATTGCGCGCGGTAGTTCCGCATTGCCGCAAGAACGCCGTCGCTCTCGAGATCATCTGCCTGCTCCACGTAATCAATGATATCCGACATGCCAATCAGACTCAGGACCGGCGCTCCGTGGGTCAACTCGATCTCCTGCACTGCCGACAACACCCCCTGGCCGCGCTCCTGTCGGTCGAGGCCGATCACGACACCGGCAAACTGGGCGCCCGACTGCTCGATCAGGCCGATGACTTCTGTCACTGCAGTGCCTGCGGTCATGACATCGTCAATCACCAGAACGCGCCCGTGCAACGGCGCCCCCACCAGAGCGCCGCCCTCACCATGCGCCTTCGCTTCCTTGCGGTTGTAGGCAAACGGCACATCGCGACCGTGATGGTCAGCCAGCGCCACCGCCGTTGCCGTGGCCAGTGGAATTCCTTTATACGCCGGGCCCAGCAGCACATCGAAGGCGCTATCGGCATCGACAATACACTGCGCATAATATCGACCCAGCGCAGCGATAGCGGCGCCGGTGTCAAATGCGCCCGCGTTGAAAAAATAGGGACTGACCCGGCCCGACTTGAGAGTGAATTGACCAAACTTCAACACGTTGTGCTGACGCGCAAGCGCAATAAAATCTGTCTGGTAGGGTTTCATCGGTAGAGTCCTCGGTGCGTCAGGCGGACGGCGCGCCCACTACAGTCGGCCAAGGCGACCGCAAGCAAATAAACAAAGCGAGTATTCTGGCACGGCGGGATTCGGTATCATAGTCTGCGTGAGGCGGGGGATAACAAATGAGAATCATCAGTTTCAGTGCCGATGGCTTGAAGCAGGCGGCGAAACGGGGTCTTTATGACTGGATAGCGGAGCAGGATGCGGACTTTATCTGCATTCAGGACATCCGCTGTTCGGAATACGACCTGCGCAGCGAAAAATACTTCCCACCCGAGTACAACGCCTATTTTTTCGACGATATTGAAGGCAAGAAAAATGGCGTGGCGCTGTACTGCCGCAAGCTGCCAAAAGCCATCATGACCGGTCTCGGGTTTGCCGATTTCGATATGCA
>JBHEOO010000027.1:35631-36380 GCA_046260765.1 Chromatocurvus sp. | reverse complement strand
ACAGCGCATTGCGCTGGTCATCGAGGGTGCGCTCTGGTCATATGATCTGGCAAGCGGTGAGCTTCTGGCGCTGGAGTCCGGCGTGGCGCAGGTGCGCAACCTGCAGGCCTCCCCCGATGGTCGCAGGCTGGCATTCACCAGCGGTGGTCCGGCTAGCAGTTACCAGCATGCCTTCATGGGCGACGGCAGTCTCTGGATGCGTGATGCGGACGCGCCGGCGGGGAGCCCCAGCGTACAGGTGTATGGCGACGCCGACCCCAAAAAGGCGGTGGAGCGTTTCGAATGGTCAGCCGACGGGCGGCGCATCGCGCTGCTCGAGGCGGATAACAGCCCCGTGCGTGAGCGCGAGATTCACTACTACCTCGATGGTGAGCTGAAAATCGACCGCTTGGCCCGTGCTTTTCCCGGCGAGCCAGTTACGCGTCGACGTATGGGCGTGCTGGATTTGGCCAGCGGCGACCTGCGTTGGCTGCAGCTGGATGACGCCGAGTCCGCCGTGTGGGATTTCGGTCTGTCCAATGACGGATCGCGGCTGTTTACGCTGACCAGCGACCGGCTCGTGAAGCACCCCAAAGTCCATGTTCACGATGTCGAGACCGGAAACCGCGCTGTTTTCCATGAACGCAAGGATCCGGGGAATGTCGTGCCGGGCTGGCGCGCGGCGTGGGCGCCCGATGATAACGGCCTGGTCATCCTCTCGGATCACGAGGGTTACTACCATCTCTATCATGTGCCCGAGGCGGGTGCCG
>JBHEOO010000027.1:0-35621 GCA_046260765.1 Chromatocurvus sp. | reverse complement strand
GGGCCATTACCGCCGGTGACTGGGAAATCTGGTCTTTTGACGTGGACAAGGCCAGGGGCCTGCTCTATTTCATTGCCAATCGTGATCAGTCCGCCGAGCGCCATCTGTATCGCGTCGCCGTCGATGGCGGTGACATAGCGCGTCTGACGCACGCTGCCGGGCACTGGGACCCGCAGTTTGCGCCTGATTTTTCCAGGGTTGCACTCACCTACTCCAGTGATACGGTACCGCCAGATCTGTATGCGCTGTCCCTCATCGAGCAATCCAGACCGCAGCGTGTCACGCACTCGCCGGCGCCGGCCTTCGCCGACTACGAGTGGGTGCAGGCCAGATACATTGCCTACCCGAGCGACCGCGACGGGCAGTCCGTCCTCGGCCGTCTACAGGTGCCGCCGGATTTTGATCCCCGGGGCTGCTATCCGCTTATCGTCGGTTCCATCTACTCCGACACCGTGGTCAACCAGTGGGCGCGTCTCACACGCCGTCCGAACTGGGCGCTGGATCAGTATCTCGTGTCCCAGGGCTACCTGGTGCTGAAAGTGAACGTCCGCGGCAGTCGCGGCCAGGGCCGGGTGTTCAGCGGCGGCCTGTTCCACGACTACGGCGGTATTGATATCGATGATATCGAGACGGTGGTCCGCGGCCTGATTGCCGATGGCACCGTGGATGCCGAGCGTGTCGGCATCTGGGGCAACAGCTATGGCGGCCTGATGACGGTCATGTCGCTGTTCCGCAAGCCGGGTCTGTACGCGGCGGGGATTGCCGGTGCGCCGGCGACGAACGTCGCGCATGCCTACCCGAGTCAAATGTGGGTCATGGGCGAGCCAACAGGGGACGATTTCCCCGCGCGCTATGAGCGCCAGTCGCCGCTGTTCCAGACGGCCGGTCTTGCAGATCCGCTGATGATTATCCACGGCACTACCGACCCCATTGTGCTCTACAGCGACACGCTGGCGTTGCTGGAGCGCCTGATCGCACAGAACAAGACCGCAGAGCTGGTCACCCTTCCCGGCGGTTCGCACGGCTGGATGGCGGATAGCCCGGAACAGACCCGCTTTGCCTACCGCAAAATGCTCGACTTTCTTGCCCGCCATGTGCCCCCGGGGCGCGATTCAGATGCCTGTGAACAAACCCGGAGTCAAGCACATGAAGACTGAGCGGATACGCGGGTGAGCTCTGGCAATGAGAGTAAGGGCGTTGCCGGTTCCGGCGCGCGTGGCGCCTGGAGTGATTACTGGCGTGAAGGTGACACCGAACATGCTCTTCCCGACGACAACCCGGGTACCCGAGCACTCGCCGACTTCTGGCGCGCATACGCGGCAGAGCTGGCATCACGCGATGGCAGCGCACGAATCATCGATCTCGCCTGCGGCGGCGGTTTTGCCCTGCGCCACCTGGAGGCAGTGAGCCACGCGCCGTCACTGGACTGGGAATTAATCGGTCTGGACGTGGCGGCGCCGGCTCTGGAACAGTTGCGCGGAAGGTCCACAACGCCGCTGCAGCTGGTGGTCGGGGACGCAGCGCTGCCGCCGTTCGCTGACGGCAGCATGACTGTGGTTCTGAGTCAGTTCGGTCTCGAGTATGCCGGACAGGCCGCTTTGGTGCGGGCGGCATGTCTGCTTGCCCCGGCAGGGGAGCTGGCGCTGCTGGTGCATCATAGTGACGGTCCTGTCGCCGCGAGCTGCAGCGCCAACCTGGGCATCGTAGAAGGTGTTCTGGCCTGCGGTGCACTGGAGGCGATGCGGCACTGGTTCGAGCAGCGTGCCAGCGGCAAGCAGCGGCCACTGCAGCGGACGCAGGCTGCAGAGAAACTGCGTGAACCCATCAGCGCAATGGAATCCCTGTTACAGCAATCGCCCGACAGCCCGGCGCGCCGGCTGGCGGTCCGCATGCACGCTGACCTCAGCCGCCTGTACTCGCGCGCCGACGCTTTCGCCACGGCTGACGTCCTGCAATGGTTGGACGGCATGAGTGCCGAGCTGGTCTCCTACCGGGAGCGCATGCAGGGCATGCTGCAGGCCGCTCGTGGCGCAGCCGACACACAGCAGCTGCTTGCAGACTGGACGGCACTCGGCCTGCGTCAATGCCACGCCGACGTGCTTGAGGTAGAGGGACAGCCCCTGGCCTGGAAGCTCACTGCCACTCGTCCTGCGGCGTAACGTCAAAGGCAATGCTGAGCCGGCTGCCGGTGTTCGCCGGCACGGTGCCGTGCCACATATACGACGGAAACAGCACCAGATTGCCCGCCTCCGCCGCAATGGTCCGCGCCGCTGTGGCACCCGGTGTAGCGTAGCGCGGCTGGCCCAGCTGCAGCGCGCCGGCGTTGGGCTCGCTGGCATCCGCCGGTGGCACTTCCACATAGTAGGCAGAGCTCAGCCAGCCCTCGGGGTGCACGTGATTGACGTGTTTGCCGCCGGGCTTGAGCTGCACTGACCACATGCCGCTGGGCGCCGCTGTCCCGCTGCGGCGACGGTATAATGGATGGCTGTCATCTTCCGGCAGCGCCGCCGTGTAGCGCGCAATGGCTTCCTGAATGCTGTCCCTGAAGGCAGCGATGACCGGTTCCCTGATAAAGCGCAGATCCACCGGTGTCTGGGTGCCGCCCTTGAGTGACTGGTCCAGCGGATGTACCTGCAGCTTGTGCAGAATCCTCAGGCGCGCGGCCAGCACGCGGTTAAATGCTTCGATGGAGGCGTAGCCCGCAGGTGGCGTCAGCTTGAACACCCGCGCCATGTCCTGGTGGTTGAGCAGCCAGGCGTAGCGCGAATCCCCCAGTTGGCGCAGCGCGTCACCCCAGAGTGCCAGCCAATGCTGATTCGTCCGCGCTATCGGCGTTTCCTCGATCAGGGGCAGCGCCTCAGCCGCACGCCCATTCACCAGCAGGGCCTGCACCCAGGCAAGTCGGCTGCCGGTGCCCTGGGGGTCCAGCCGGAAGGCCATACCGCCGGCATTCGCTGCCAGCGCCGTGTCTCCTTTCTCCAGCGCGACATCGACGACTGCACTGGCAATGTTGCCATGCGGCCCGTAACGCTGCTCCGCCTGAGCGAGAGTCGCCAGGGCCCGGTCGTTCGCAGCCATGCCGCGCTGTATGGCGGCGCACATGACGTCGCTGCCAAGGCCTGCACGTGTGGCCAGCACCTGCTCAAGTAAGGCTTCCACAGCGGCCGCTTCGCCCTGCGTCCAGCACATCTGCGCGGCGATGAAAACGGCATCGGGAAGCTGTGGTTGCTGGCGCGCCAGATCGAGAGCCCCGTCGACCGCCTCCTGCCAGCGGTCCATGCCGGCAAGTGCTTTTATGAGCAGGGTGGCAAAGGACAGGTCCGGCATGGGGTGGCTGCTGATCTCGCGGTGTACCTGCTCAAAGCGTCCCAGCTCCAGCAGCGCCCTAAGCCGACCGTGATGGCTGCGGTTGTCGTCCGGTGCGAGACGCGCGCTGGTATCGAAGGCGGCAAGTGCCGCCTGTGGTTGCCCGATACGCATCAGCGCTTCGCCGCGCTGCCGCCACAGTGGCGCATCAGCGGTTGTGGCCAGACCACGTGTCAGCGTCAGTACGGGTTCTGTGTGGCCCTGGTCCAGCAGCAGCCGGCAAAGATTCTGGCGCACGGCGGGGTGGTCAGGTGCCTGCGCCAGCGCCTCGCGGTAGCAGGTTTCTGCTTCTCGCAGATGCCGCTGGTCGTAAAGCAGTCCGCCCAGGGCGTTCAGGCTGTCCAGATGTGCAGACTGCAGTGTAAGCGCGTGGCGCAGGCAGGCTTCGGCCTGGGGGTCGCCAACGGCGCGCGCAACTTTCCCTGCCATGTACCAGGCATCCGCGGCGTCGGGGTAAGCGGTGAGCGTGTCGCGGATGTACCCGCCTGCGTTGGCGTAGTCACCCCGCTGATACAGGGACAGCACCTGTTGCAGTTGTCTATGCAGCGTTTCCATGATGAGGTCAGAATGCTCCGCTGCACCGGCTTAAGCAAGCGGGTGCATGTAGGAAGAGGTTTCGCATCGAATATTATCGGCGCGCAACGAAAAACGGGTGAGCCAAGGGCCCACCCGTTGCAATCAGACCGGTTGTCGGCATGCGCCAACTACCGGACTGTCTGACCGGCTCCGCGCGGGGCGGGCACCGGCCAGTACGGCGCTATCAGAATGTTGCACCTACGTTCAGGAAGAACATACGTCCGTAGGGGTCATACACGCTGGGATAGGTGTTTGACTGTTCTGAGTTGAAGCCGAACAGCGGCGGATCATCATTCAGGATGTTGTTGACACCGAAGGTTGCCCGGTAGGTGTCATCGAACGTGTAGGACAGGGAAGCATCGAAGTAGTCCTGCGAGTCCACGTCCAGGGTAACAAAGCCTGAATCTGCCGTGTCGCTGGTGCTGCCGATGTGCTGCCAGACCAGTTGCGCCGTCAGGTTGGAGTTGTTGCTCCACTGCAGCGTTGCCCTGTGTCGGTAGTCGGCGTCCAGCGTGCCGATAATGCCGCGACACTGGTTACCGAACTTGCCTGCACAATCCACGACTTCCGCACCTGGGAAAGCCTCGAAGCTGTTCTCGTCGGTAATCGTGCCCATGTAGGTGACGTTCCAGGTGCCAAGACGGTTGTCCCAGCCGTATTCTCCCATCAGGTCGTAGCCACGCAGTGTGGACGATGCAATGTTCTGGTCGGTGGATTCAACAAACTGTATCAAGCCCCCGTCGAAGCGGTTTACGGCATTACAGAAAGGTGAGCCGGGGCCGCCCGCAGCTGAATCCGTGTAGCAAAGGTCCAGAATGTTGTCTACGCCACCACCGAAGCCGGCAATACGATCCTCCATTTCAACCTGGAAGTAATCAAGGCTCACCGTCAGGCCGGGTATAGCAGACGGCGTAACCACGACACCGACCGTTGTGGTATCGGCTTCCTCTTCCTTCAGCAGCGGATTGCCGCCGAATAGACCACGTACCTGGCCCGCGGGTGCGTTAACATCCGAAGAAAATACTTTGTCGGCTGGAACACCGGTGGCGATGCAGGTTGCGCGAACCGTCTCAGGATCGGAAAGACCACCGGCAAGGCCCACCGCAGAGCAGGGGTCATTAGCTGACGGGGCGCCAAAAGCCTGTGCACGGAACAGCTCGCTGATGTTTGGCGCGCGTACCGCCGTGTTGAACGATGCACGGAAGCGCACGTCTTCAATCGGCGACCACTCACCGGCGATTTTCCACGCGTCAACGCGACCGACCGTAGTGTAGTCAGAAGAGCGGTAAGCACCCTCGACTGCGAGGATTTCGGCAAATTTAACGCCACTGAGAATAGGTGCATAGAACTCGGCAAACAGTTCTTTTGAATGATACCCACCGGACAGAGGCGGTGTAGCGTTGAAGCCAGAGGATTCACCAATTGCCAATGCTTCAGAGGGGCGGTAATCCAGATCATTCAGTACAAAGTCATAACCGGCGGCGAAGCCGATTGCGCCGCCCGGGAGCTGGAAGCCGCCCGTGTCACCGGCGAACGAGGCGTGGAATACGCGCTGAGTGATATCGGTAGCCGCGTTAACGCGCAGACCCATAAAGTCCAGCATTTCCTCATCCAGGTTACCTTCACCGTAGATGTTCAGTGGTACACAGCCACCTGAAGTGTCCTGGCAAGTGATGTTATCGGGGTCCGACGTGTCGAGCAGCAGGCCCTGATTGATTTTGCTTAGGCCAAGGTTGCCTTCCTGGGTCAGATTGCTCTCGAATCGTCCTTCAGAAAAGTAAACGTCGTAGCTCAGGTTGTCCGTGAGGTCACCGCGCATACCGAACACGAACTGGAACATGTCGCGCGTATTGATCGCCCGCCGGGGGCGAGCCGAGCGGCTGAGAGCCTGTATCGAAACAGTATTAGGTATCTCGTTGCCCCGCGAATCTGTTGCCGTGTCGTAGTTGTCGCGAAGTACCTGCTGTGCTTCGGGCGTAATGAACGGGTTGTCCTCTACAGTAATGGCCAGTGGGCCATCGAACCCGAAGGGCGTGGGTGCGAGCTGCTGATCAACAGTACTTCGAGAGAACGTGGCGCGGGAATACAGCTCATGGTTCTCAGTCAGCTCAAAACGGCCGAAGGCTGAAAGCTGGAAGCGTTCCTGAGGGAGCTGAAGGTAGTTGACGGGCGCGTAGTTATACAGGTCGTCGGGTGTGACGAAAGGTGTAATGCTGCCGTCTGGCTCAAATTTGCGACTGCCGGTCAGGATTGCCGTGCCCGGACGTGCAGATGAACCGCCGGCGTCGAAGCGGCCTTCAGCAACATTGTCGAAGTTCGCGACTCGGGCCCAGTCTCGCTCGCTGGAGAACAACGCGTCTCGCTCGGTGTAACCCAGGGACATGACGGCGTTACCGCGACCTTCTGCAAAGTTGCCACCCACGGTAAGGTTGAAGACTTTGTTCTCGGCGTCACCTTCCTGGGTGATCTGGTTACCAAACTGGATATCCAGGCCCTCGAAGTCCTTCTTCATGATGAAGTTGACAACACCTGCGATAGCGTCGGAACCGTAAACAGCGGAGGCACCACCGGTGACCACTTCTACGCTCTCTATCATCGCTGCTGGAACGTTGTTCAAGTCAACAACGTTATTTGCCGTTGATGGGGTGACACGGATACCGTCCATCATCACCAGCGTGCGGAAAGCACCCAGGCCACGCAGGTTCACGGTAGCCGTGCCGTTACCCGGGTTGTTGGATGAGCTGTCGAAACCAGGAACCGCCTGGGGCAGCGTGTTCATCAGGTTTTCTGTGTTGATGGTGCCTGTCAGCTGGAACTGCTCTTCGCCGACTGTGGTTACCGGGCTGTTGGACGTGAAGTCGGCGCGGGCGATGCGTGAGCCCGTTACCACGACTTCCTCGACAATCTGCTGCTCTTGCGCCGATACGTTGGATGCGGCCATGAATGCTGCGGTAGCACCGATCGCTGAACTGACCGCCAGGTTGATTCGCTTTTTCTTGAACATGGACTTTCTCCTGATGACTTGGATGGACGCTGCTATGCGTCCAATCGTACGCATAGCTCATTTTTGAGCCGTACGTCATGCGCCGACATTGCTACTATCAAGCACAGGCGCATCATACTCAAAGAAGGCTCGATGTCTTGAAAAATAGGGGTTTTTGTAAACAATTCACGTTATTCACGGGAACTTTGCCATCAACCGGTCACGTTTCCTCTTGAATGATCGGAACGAACGCTTGGTCGTTTAGCGAACATAGTCCGGCGTTTTGCTTGATAAACCGACCACGGGACAAATTCGCGGAGACAAAAAGGTTATGCAGCCTAGGGTTTCGGTGGTAACACGTCACGAGATTCATACATGGGATGCACAACTGGAGATGAAAACAGTGAAAAAGACCCGGTCCTTGGTTTTGACAGCACTAACGCTGGTATTTTGCGTCGGTGCAGCGGCGCAGGCTGGCTACGATGCGCTTTTGGAAATGAACGAAGAAATACTGCAGATTGGGAAACCGGCACAGGTCAATGGCGTGCCCGACCTGAGTCCCCAGGCCGTGACAGCCCAGCGCGAGGCGCTGGATAGTTTCCGGGCGCGTCTGCTGGACCTGGATACGTCTGAGTGGACCGTCCCGGAGCAGGTGGATTACCTGCTGGTATGGTCCAAGATGAATGCCGTCGTGTTCAACCATCGGGTTATGCAGCCCTGGGCACGCGATCCTCTCACCTATCTTTACCAGTTCCGCAGTGTTCCGCATGCAGAAGTGCCGGCGGCAGCGGATGAGCGCCTGGCATTGTCGGCGAAGCTGAAGGCTGTACCCCTTATGGTAGACAACGCCATTCGCAACCTCAGCGAACCGGCGGGCGAACTCGCCGATCTCGCCATTTTTCTTCTGGACAACTTTGATGGCGTCGGCCAGGGCGAGCCCTATCGCGACGATCCGCCCCAGGGAACCATCGGCTGGTTCAAGGACCTGTGCGGGCGTCTTGAAAGTCGGAGTGAAGGCGAGGCAGGTCAGGATGCCAGTCTGACTGCCGACTGTCAGCAGGCCACTGCGGCGGCGCAAAGGTTTCATGATTGGCTGGTCGACAACCGCGACAGCATGCAGGCCTCCGCGGCCATCGGTGCAGACAACTTCAACTGGTACCTGAAGCATGTACGCCTGCTGCCGCAGACCGTGGATGACCTTCGCGGCATTGGCGAACGCGAATTTCATCGCTACCGCTTCAACTACCTGCTTGATCGCCACGTGAATGCGCCGCTGGACGAACTTGAGCTGACCCAGAGCGCCGAGGAGCACCGACAGCGCACCCGGCAGGCGGAGGAAGACACTCGCAGGCTCGTGCAGGAGCTGAGGCTATTCACCATTCCTGCCTACATGCCCGAGGAATTCGAGTCCGATGTTTTCTGGAGCCCCCGAGCGAAAACAGACCGGCATTTCTGGGAGGAGATCCAGTTCCGCAACGCGCTGAATAACCACATTCACGCCTCTATTCCCGGACACCGCTTCGACAGCAAGCTGCGCGAGCAGCTGACGAACCCGATAAGACGTACTCACGGCGAAAGCGCCCGCGCGGAAGGCTGGGCGACATATCTGGAGGAAACGCTGATTCAGGCCGGCATAGCGAAGGACAATCCGCGGGTGCGTGAGTTGTTCTATGCGGCATTGATCAAGCGCGGCAGCCGGTTTTTTGCCGAGATCGGCATGCACACCGGCACGATGACGCTGGATGAGGCGAATGCCTACATGATGGACTGGGTTCCTTATATGGAGGAGGACCTCGGTCGCTACGACCTTGTGGGTTACCTGCGGCGCCCGGGGCTGGGCAGTATGTATCTCCTGGGCAAGACACAGATCGAGCAGTTGATATCAGAGCGGGCGTTCCAGCTCGGTGATGCATTTGACCTGGGTGAGTTTCACGACGATTTTCTATCCCGTGGCATAATACCGGTTACCCTCATCCGCTGGGAGATGGCGGGCCTCGATGACAGCGTCCGGGCCGTCTGGGCGGATGTTGTTGGCAAGCCCTTTCCGGGCAATAAATAAGCTGCAGCGAGGCCCGTGGGCGGAGTCGCGGGCCCCGTCCCGCTGTGTCCCGCTGTGCCCCGCTGTTAGCCGCGTCCGATCCCATGCATGCGCTCGCGGTGAAAATCGATGGTCCCTGCTCCCTGCAGCAGCAGGCTGGTGATTCGCCAGCCTGCTGCTGTGCGCTGGTGGCGGTTCACGTAGCGACCCCAGAGAAACCCATCCGGGGAGCCATCCCGGTAACGATGCCAGGCATCGATATAGCAAAGAGACCGGGCCTCGTTCTCGCCTTCCAGCGTGATCATGATATTGCTGACGTGGTGACTTGAGGCGGCGAAGAGGTCGCGAAGCCCAACGGCAATGGTCTGCGCCATTTCTGCTCCGACAATGTTCGGGGTGTCCGGGTTGTAGTCGATGATGGCATCGGGGGTGAACAGCTCGGCTACGCCCTCGGGGTCGTTGCGGTCAAAACGCTCACAGTAGGCATGGATCAGGTCAGTGATGGCCTGGCGGTCGACGAATTCGCGCAGCGTGCATTCAATGTCCATAGGGCTCCTTTCAGGGCTGTGTTTTTGGTTATTGGTCGGTACTCGGCAGCAGTTGCGCGGCAAGAGCGCCCATGGCCGGAATCAGAAAAAGTCCCCAGTAAACGAGGAATGTGCGAACGGGTTGGTCGGCAGCCCACATGACCGGTGGCGACAGCAGCATCACCAGCACAATGAACAGTCCCATGCCGTAGCCGATGATCAGTCCCCAGACGATACGGCGCTGTTGCCGGGAAAGCCGGCGGAAACGGTGGCAGGCTGCCAGCATGGCCAGCGGCACAAAAAAGACCCCGAGTACGAGCCCAATAGTGTTCATCGGGCCTTCGTGTGCGGGTAGAGCCATATCCAGAAGCCGCTCAGCAGCAGCAGGATCAGTGCGCCTGCCGCCAGATCGCTGAGCAGGTAACCCTCACTGCCGAAAACATCCCCGGAATGCAGCTGCTCGAGGAAGCTGTCATTGCGCAGACCCGTGACAAGAACGGCCCCGTCATGCAGCGCCAGGGTGACTTCGGTAATGCGGGTATCGTTGAAGCGTATCTTGATGATGCCCTTGTCGGGGCGGACGTCCATGCGGTCGATGCCCGATGCTGCCACCTCGGGCGCCACCGCATTGCCTGCCAGCTGAGCAAGCTCTGGCAGTGGGAGCGACAGGGCAAAGGCCCCTGGGTGCTTGATGTCCGTACCCGGCATGAACCCGAAAATACGTTTGTGGTTCAGCATGATCCCGGTAATCGCGATGATAATGACCAGGAAGGTAATGATCACGCCCAGCCAGAGATGGGTATAGAACATCCATCGGGTAACGGCGCGGGCGCCTCGGGACGGTCTTCGGCGGCGTGACGAGTCGGGCGTTGCTGCAGTCAAGGCGACCTCTCGGATAGCAGGCGTATGTCGTAACACACTGAAATGACACCTGGATTCACTCTGCTCGGGTAGGACGGCTACTCCCTTGCAGCGTGGATTAAATCTGAAAGCATACATGGTTTGTAGTCTGTCGCGCGCCCCCGTGACCTGGCTTCCGGTTGTTGATGTTTGTTGATGTAATCAACGCACAAGTGTTCGCAAAATTCTGGAATCCCCACGGACCAATGGGGTAGGATCACCGAATGCGTCGAATAATCACAACACCGGAGGATTCCCAGCCATGCCCCGTTCCAATGATCCCGTGAGCGCGCTGCGCCGTTGCACCCGCTCTCTTGTTGTCGCTGGCTTTGTCGCCGGCTTTGCCGCGCTGTTGCCGGTGCAGTCTGGTTTTGCCGCCGCCCCCGATGGACTCAGCGAAGCGGACCTGAGTGCGCTTCAGTGGCGCGAGGTAGGCACCGCGGCCACCAGTGGACGCATCACACGCTTCGCGGTGCACCCCGATGACGTCCGGGTGATCTACACAGCGACCGCTTCCGGGGGCCTCTGGAAGACGGTTAATGCCGGCACCACCTGGGAGCCCATCTTCGAGCATCAGACCAGTGTGTCGATGGGCGATGTGGCTCTGGCGCCGAGTAATCCGGATATCGTCTGGGTCGGCACGGGCGAGCAGAACAGCGTGCGCAGCTCTCAATTCGGGGATGGCGTGTACCGATCCGACGACGCGGGAAAGACCTGGCAGCACATGGGGCTGGAGGGCAGTCGGCATGTCGGCCGTATTCTGATCCACCCGGAAAATCCGGATATTGTCTATGTCGCGGCGCTGGGGTCACTGTGGGGACCCAACCCCGAGCGTGGCCTGTACCGCACAACGGACGGCGGCAAGACCTGGAAGCAACTGCTGAGTCCCAGCGAGTACACCGGCGTAGTTGAAGTGCAGATGCATCCGGAAAATCCGGATATCCTGTTTGCCGCAACGTTTCAGCGCGAGCGCCGGATGTGGAGCATGGTCGGTGGCGGCGAGGAAGGCGGGCTGTTCCGCAGCGATGACGGTGGCGAGAGCTGGAGCCGGGTAGGCAATGGCTTTCCTGTTGACGCTGTCGGTCGCGTCGGTGTGACGTTCTGTCCGAGCAATCCGGACACACTCTACGCCAGCGCCGTTGGCCCCGATGGTGGCACCTTCCGCTCCACTGACGGCGGCAACTCCTGGGAACGCCGTAATGCGAAAGTCCAGAGCCACTGGTATTACGGCGAGCTTGCCTGTGATCCCGCAAACCCCGAACGTGTTTACGTGCCAATGACGCCGATGCTCATGTCCGAGGACGGGGGTGAGACTTTCAACAATATTGCCCAGAGCATGGTGCACTCGGATCATCACACGCTGTGGATCAACCCCGAAGACCCGAAGCATCTTATGGCGGGTAATGATGGCGGTCTTTACACCTCACGCGATGGCGGCGCCAACTGGCAGTGGGCAAGCAACCTGCCGGTCATGCAGCTCTATACCGTGTCGGTTGATATGCAGGAGCCTTTCTATCACGTGTATGGCGGCACTCAGGATAACGGCTCCTGGAGCGGCCCCATCGGCACGCGCTATTCAGATGGCGTTACCAACGAAGACTGGATGTTCATCTCCGGTGGCGACGGTTTCTATGCTGTTGCGGATCCCACCGATGCCAGCATCATCTACTCTCAATCGCAGTATGGCGTTCTTTACCGGACCGACCGCGAGAGCGGGGAGCAGCGCCGCATCCAGCCCTGGCAGCCGCAGGAGGGTGAATTCCCGCCCTACCGCTGGAACTGGAGCTCGCCCTTCGTCATTTCCCCTCACGATTCAAAAACCCTCTATTTTGGCGCCAATGTGGTGTTCCGCAGCACGGATCGTGGCACGACTTGGGAGCGCATCAGTCCCGACCTGACGCGTCAGAAGAGCCGGGACGAACTGCCGCTTCAGGGCAGGGTGCAGCCATCTGACGCCATCGACCTGCATTCGAGCACGGCGATGTATGGCAATCTGCATTCCCTCGCGGAGTCGACGCTGCGGCGCGGTCTTATCGCTGCCGGAACGGACGATGGACTGGTTCAGGTCAGCCGCGATGGTGGGCGGAACTGGCAGAAGTCAGAGTCTTTCCCGGGCGTTCCCGACATGATGAAGGTCGGCATGCTGGCCTGGTCTGCGACGGCTGAAGGCACCCTGTTTGTTGTGTTCGATGGCCACAAGGACAATGACTTCCGACCTCACGTGGTGCGCAGCGATGACTTCGGTGCGACCTGGCGCAATATCACCAGCGATCTGCCTGAGTTTGGCCCTACCAGAAGTATTGCCGTGCATCCGCGCAACGGCGATCTTCTGTTCGTCGGTACCGATTTCGGTGTTTACGCGTCGCGCGATGGCGGCGACCATTGGCTGGGGCTGCGTTCCGGGCTGCCGACAAACTCGGTGCAGGGAATCGTCGTTCATCCGCGGGACAACGATCTGGTGATCGGTACCCACGGCCGTGGTTTCTGGGTGCTGGACGAGCTCAGCCTGCTGGAATCACTGACGCCGGACGTCGTTGCCGGGCACAGTCACCTGGCGACACCGCGGCCCGCAACGCAGATTCGCGACGTCAATCGCGGACGCAAGAGTTTTGGCCACAGCTACTGGCAGGCAGAGAATCCGCCACGCGGCACCATCCTCGACTACTGGATTGGTGATAGTGCTGTGGGTGAGCCGGTAACGGTCGACGTGCTTGATCGTCGTGGCAACACACTACGCCGCATCAAAGAGTCCACCGCCGAGCGCGGTGCGCAACGCGTGGTATGGGATCTGCGACACGAGGCGCCGCCGAGCGACAGCACCTCATCCTGGCGTACGCCGGTGGGCCGCTTCGTGCCGGCGGGTGACTATCAGGTCCGCCTGACCGTTGGCGAACAGGTTCACACGCAGCCTCTGAGCGTGCGTATGGATCCGGCGCTGAATGTGCCTGACCGGGAGCGCCGCACCCGGGAGTCCACGCTGGCACTCCAGGCGCAGCTGCTGACTGCAGCCTACCATGCCGGAAAAGCCGTGGATGAGAGCGTGACGCAGACTGAGGCGCTGCTGAGTCTTCTGCAGGAGTCCGACGCTAACGCTACTTTGCAAACCCGGGCGCAGGCCGCTGCCGATGAGGCCAGGCGGCTGCACGTGGCCGTGCGCGGCGAGCCGCTCGGCAATGCGCAGCAGGAAACCCGGCTGCCGCTGGCCGATCTCACCCTGCGTCTTTACATGACGACCGAGTCCTGGAGTGGCGCGCCCAGCCCTGACCAGCGCCGGCTGACGGAGTCGGCGCATCGGGACATGAGCCAGGTTCTCGGGGAGCTCCGGCCCTTCCTCCACGACACCTTGCCCACGCTGCGCGACAGCGCAACAGCGGCCGGCGTGGACTGGCCGGCGGATTCGCTGCCAGGGGCGCTGTCTGACGATCTGATTCCCGCTTACCGCAAATAAAAGGCACCCAAAATCATGACCATGTTCAATCAACGCATGTTTAGCCAACGCATGTTCAGTCAGCGAGTGACGACCGCAGCGCGCAAGCTAATGTGCGTTCCTGCCATTGCCGCGATACCCCTGCTGTTCACCTTTGTTCCTGCCGCAGCTGCAGATGGCGGCGGACATACGTCACTTGCCGCACTCGAGTACCGCGAGGGTCATCGCGAGGCGGCAATCGCCCGACGCAGCGATTTCATGCGCCGCATGGGTCAGGGCCTGGCTGTTATCACCAGCGCCGACCGCTCCCAGCCGAACCTCTACGAGTTCTATACGCCCGACACGGAACACAAGGACTTCGTGTTCCTTACCGGGATCTACGATTCGCATCCCCCCGGGCACGTCCTGGTGATGAACCCCGGCGGTAGCGAATACCGGGAGGTGCTTTACACAGACATGGACCCGGACGAGGCGCGCCGTCTGTCGGGTATTGCGCACATTTTCCCGCGCGAGCGATTCCTGCAGCATATGAGCAGCGCCATCACAGATTATCGCAACCTGCGCATTACGCAGCTGCGATTCAAGGAGGTGGAGTCGGATTACGCGCTGGGCTGGGGTGAGCAGGAAAAAGTGCTCTATGTGAATTACCCGCGCTTCACCAACCTGAACGAGCCGGCCAACCCAAGACTCGCATTCGTTGACCGACTGCATGCGGCCACCCCGGAACTCGATGTCCGTGATGCCGGTGACCTGCTCGACCCCATGCGCATGATTCTCGACGACTTTGCCATGCAGAACCTGCTACGCGCGATCGAGATCACCGGGCAGGGATTGATGGAGGGAATGAAAGTGGCAAGCCCCGGATTGACCACACTGCAGGTCATGCACACGGTAGATTACGTCTACCGCCTGCATGGTGCCGGTCTCGGCTTCCTCACCGGTGTCTCACCGGCGAGCAATCTGAACGAGGCGCTGAAGTGGGAGACCACTGCTGAAGAAGAGGCCGCGCGCAAAGGCGATGCCCGCATCACGCAGGGCTCACTGGTGCACTTTGATACCGGGGCCAGCATGAACCACTACTCGGCGGATATTCAGCGTACCGTGCCCGCTGACGGCACCTTCACCGCGGAGCAGCGGCGGGTTTATCAGGGTGTGCTCGATGTGCAGAAGGCGGTGATTGCTGCGGTACGCCCCGGCGTTACCTGGAATGAACTTCAGGAGATGACCATGCGCATGCTCAAGGAGGCAGGCGGCTGGGATGAGAGCTACACCTACGGCATCGGTCACTTCATCGGCATGGAAGTACACGAGCACGGTGACTACCTGCAGCCGCTGCAGCCGGGCATGGTGCTCGCAATTGAGCAGGGTGCGGTTGTCGACGGTACCCGTGTTGCCTTCGAGGATGATGTGCTGGTGACCGAGGACGGTTATGAGTGGCTGACCCGCTTCATTCCTATAGAGATAGACGAGGTTGAAGCATTGCGGCGTGAGCCACCGGCGCTGCGTCCCGAGGCTGTCCTCGGTCGGGACTGATTTGAATCCCGTGTGAATACCCCTGCAGCGCGCAGCGCCCCGCCCTCCGCTCCCCGGCGTGCCTGCAGGACTCCACATTGCTCTCTTGCTACTCGCTCTCCTGCTACTCGTGCCGGGGCTCCATGACAATAATTCGTGCGCTTGGCGTCCTTTAGTACTTTATACGACCATAATTTATTGACACATTCGTAATGTTGGCCCACATTTAACCCACGCAACGAACTGTAGTTGTGTGGCGCGTTCACGGCAGGGGCTCTGCTCGCGGTCATCCAATAAATAAACCAAGGTGGGGGAGAGTCAACTTTATGAATCATCGTCGATCTTTGATGGCGCGGGCAGTACACAGCGCGTTGATAGCAGGCACTGTTACCGCAGGCGCAGGATACACGGGATCCGCTTTCGCCCAGCAGGATACAGCACTGGAAGAAGTCGTCATTACCGGCTCGCGCCTGAAGCGCGACCGCGATTTTGTCGAAGTCAGTCCGGTAGCCACGTTGGATATGGAGCAGATTCAGGGCCTTGGGAATCTGACCCTGGAACAGACCCTGAACAGAATGCCCCAGCTGGTGCCGGATACCACCAGTGCGACCAACCAGTACGGCGGCGCCGCCATGAGCGCCAACCTGCGGGGTCTGGGCGCAGTGCGCACGCTGGTGCTCGTCGACGGCCGTCGCTACATTCCTGCAGAGAACACAGGTATTGCCGATCTTGCCACCATCCCTGACATGCTCGTGGAGCGGGTAGAGATTGTCACCGGCGGTGCGTCGGCGGTTTACGGATCGGACGCCATTGCCGGCGCTATCAACTTCCGACTGCGCGATGACTTCCAGGGCGCGGAAGTCCGCTACCAGCGTGGCGAGACGGACCGCAACGATGGCGATACTGAAAAGCTGGATATTCTGCTGGGTGCTGGCACCGAGGATGGGCGCGGC
This sequence comes from Chromatocurvus sp., assembly GCA_046260765.1. Taxonomy (GTDB): domain Bacteria; phylum Pseudomonadota; class Gammaproteobacteria; order Pseudomonadales; family Halieaceae; genus Chromatocurvus. The sequence goes on along the minus strand of JBHEOO010000027.1, from coordinate 19,339 downwards.
AACGTGACGATGGCAGTATCCTATACCGAGCGCGGCACTATCATGGGGGATTCCCGACGCTTCTCGGCGATTCCGCTGGTGACCTCCGCGGACGGCACCTACATCCCCTTCGGTTCGGGCAACATCCCAGGCACCGCGATCGCGATCCAGCCGGCGCAGTTCCCCTTGATCAATGGGGTCGATCTAAGCAATGCCAATGGCGCCTGCCCGGGTCCTATCCAGGGTGTCCGCTTTGACCAGGGCGGGGCAGCTGTGCCTTTCTGTCGCCCGGTGGACCAGTTCAACTATGCCGCAGACAATTTCATGATGCGGCCGATGGAGCGCTACCAGGTCAGCACCGTTGGCAAGTTCCAGATCAACGACAAGGTCGAAGCCTACGCCCAGGCCTTCTATAACAAGTACGAGCAAGCCTACCAGATGGCGCCTGAGTCGGTCGCGCCGACCAGCTTTGGCCAGCGCAACGGCACCGTTGTTATTCCGTCGGCTGCGACCAACCCGCTGTTCAGTCCGCAGCTGCAGAGCTTCTGGGCGCAGAACGCAGCTTTCTTCGATGAGGACGATGACGGTGATTACGTGGTCAACGGCACCGCGCGACGTTTCGAGGAATTCGGCCCGCGAAACTTCTCCTTTAACATCGACTCGTTTCTGTTGACCGGTGGCTTTCGCGGCGACCTGGAGTTTGGCGACAGCAGCTGGTCCTGGGATACCTTTGTGCAGTATTCCCGCAACGACACACGGCAGACCACGGTTGGACTGCTGTCCCGCTCGGGCATTACCCTGGGTCTTGACCCGGTCATTGACGAGAATGGCGGTATCAGCTGCCGCACCCAGGTCCGTGGCTGTGTACCGGTGAATATCTTCGGCACCGATACACTGACACCGGAAATGGCCCGGTATCTGCAGACAGAAAGCGTTACCGAGAACACTTTCGAACGGAACGTCGCCGGCGCCTCTATTGCGGGCGATCTGTTCCAGCTGCCCGCCGGCGCGGTCGCAACTGCCTTCGGTGTGGAATACCGAGAGGAATCTATCTCGGTGAAGCCGAACGAGGCGCAGCTGACCAACGATATCGCCTCCCAGGGTATCGCGCCGGAGATTGTTAACGGCAGCTACGACATACTGGAACTGTTTGCCGAGGCCCGCGTTCCCATTCTCAGCGATCAGTTTGGCCTGCAGGGCCTGGCGCTTGAGGGTGCGGCGCGCTACGCCGATTACTCGACGATCGGCACTGTCTCTACCTGGAGCGCGTCTCTGGATATGGACATCAACGAGCAGGTCAAGCTGCGTGCCGGTTTCAGTCGCGCTATCCGGGCGCCCAACCTGGACGAACTGCTGCGACCGGTGAGCGCCGGGTTCCGGCCGGTTGCTGACCCCTGCCTGGCGGAAAACAGCCCGTCTGCAGAGGTCAAGCAACTGTGTGTCGCTCAGGGTGTGCCAGCCAATGTCATCGATACGCTGGTGGACGGTCCGCGTTCAGGCTACGACCTGATCAGCGGTGGTAACATCAACCTGAGTGAGGAAGAGGCAGATACCCTGACGGCGGGCATTGTCCTGGCACCGAACAGGCTGCCCGGACTGTCACTGTCACTGGACTATTACCGGGTTGAGCTCTCCGAGGCGATTTCGCAGGTTGACGGTCAGCTGCTGCTGAACGACTGCTTCGCCACCCGCAGTATCGACAGCGCCTCGTGTCGGTCGATCACGCGTGATCCCAACGGCAACATTGCTGAGGTCAACGCACCGCTGCTAAACCTGGCCAGTCGTGAAGTCGAGGGCATGGACCTGTCGTTTGCCTACGCTTTCGAGGAACTGCCGAAGTTCCTGGCATTGCCGAACCAGGGCGCCACGCTGGATATCCAGTCGTTCTCCTCCTGGCAGTTCACGAATGAGACGCAGGTGCTGCCGAGCCTGCCGGCCATCGACTGTGCGGGTCGCTACAGCGGCACCTGCTCGAGTGGCCCGGTACGTCCCGACCCGGACTTTCGTAGCCTGCTGCGCTTCAATTATCGGTCAGGGCCGCTGCGCCTGAGCCCCGAAATCAACTATATCGGCGATCTCAAGCTCTCAGAAGATTCACGTCCGAACGAGAATGGAACGCAGGACGCCGTGATCTACGTTAACCTGAATGGTGGCTGGGACATCACCGACAAGATCGGCGTGTTCTTCGGCGTCAACAATGTGTTCGACAAGCAGCCTCCGGTCTGGGCCTTTCAGGCAGCCGGTGACCTCAACGTCAACGTGAATCTTTACGACCCGCAGGGTCGCAACTTCTTCGCTGGCGTGCGCGCTGCGTTATAGCTTACCCGATGGAGTCAGGGTCAGTTTTGGGCCCTGACTCCACAAGTCCTCCCAGCGCAAGCTCTGGCACTTGTTTGAAACGATAGCGGCATGGTTATATGAACAACGGTTATGGTGTTTGAGGCCCGAAGCCCTGAATTCCATGTGGTGCCCGCAGCATCCGGTATTGCTGTCAGCTTGCGCGGGTTCCGGAGTCACTAACGTCCGAGGAAGAATCATGAATCTACCTAAACGCCTGGCCTTTAAAGCGGCTCTGGCCGTGGCCCTTGCGGTCGCTGGAGCAGGCGCGCAGGCCGTCATTTTTGACGTGGAGCTGCCGCGCGAAGCACCGGAAGAAGCCTATGATGGCCGGCTTATCCTGATTATCGCAGCGAGTGATGAGAAAGAACCACGTGACCAGGTCAGTCCGGACTATGATGCCGCGCAAATCTTTGGCATCAATGTCGAGGACTGGCAGCGCGGCAGTCGCGAACTCATCGACAACGATGTTCTCGGTTTCCCTGCGCGGCGCATCAAGGACATCCCTGAAGGTGAGTATTACGTGCAGGCCGTGCTACACAAATACGATACCTTTAACCTGAGTAACGGTAAGACGGTGAAGCTGCCAGCTGCCAGAGGTGCCGGTCAGAATTGGCGCAAGGAGCCGGGCAATCTGTATAGCAAGCCCGTGAAGCTGAGCATTCGACCGGATAGCGAAAATATCGAGCGAATTGTGCTGAGCGAGGTCAATCCATCGATTGACGAGCCGGAAGACACGGAATACGTCCGCCACATCAAGATCCGCAGTGAGCTGCTTTCCGAGTTCTGGGGAACCGATGTCTATCTCCGCGCCCACGTGCTCGTTCCCCACGGCTTCGACGATAACCCGGATGCGCAATTCCCCCTGGCCATTTTTCACGGCCACTTCCCGGAAGATTTTGGCGGCTTCCAGACCACACCGCCGGACCCTGACGCAGAGTGCGTTTACAGCAAGCGCTTTGACCTGGATTGCTACAACCGTATTCAGGAGCAGGAGGCCTACGACTTCTATAAATATTGGATCTCCGACGATACCCCGCGCATGCTGATTACCGAGATAGACCACAGCAATCCTTATTACGACGACAGCTATGCGGTGAATTCAGAAAACATTGGCCCCTACGGCGATGCCATTACCTATGAACTTGTCCCCGCGATTGAAGAAGCCTTTCGCGGGATCGGCGAAGGCTGGTCGCGTTTTGTCTACGGTGGCTCAACCGGTGGCTGGGAAGCCCTGGCCGTACAGGTGAAATACCCGGATGAGTACAATGGTGCCTTCGCGGCCTGCCCCGACCCGATCGATTTCCGCCAGTTCGTGACAGTCAATATTTATGAAGACAGCAATGCCTATTTCCGAGAAGGGCCCTTTACGCGCATCGAACGACCCTCGCGACGCAATTACCTGGGTCATATCTCGCGCTTCATGGAGATGGAGAACCGCTGGGAGCTGGTGCTTGGCGACAACACACGCTCCGGCCAGCAGTACGACATCTGGCAGGCGGTGTTTTCCCCCAACGGTGAAGACGGGTACCCCAAGCCGATCTGGGACAAGCGCACGGGTGAGATCGATCCCGAGGTAGCCGAGTACTGGCGAGAAAATTACGACCTGCGCTACATCATGGAACGGGACTGGGAGGAACTTGGGCCCAAGCTGCAGGGCAAAATCCATCTTTATGTCGGCGACATGGACAACTACTACCTGAATAACGCGGTGTACCTCACAGAGGACTTCCTGAAAAACGCCGAGCCACCCTTTGAGGGGGTGGTTGCCTACGGCGATCGTGCAGAGCACTGCTGGAATGGTGACTATGCGAATTCCAATGCCATATCGCGGCTGCGCTATAACACACTTTACATACCGCGCATCCTCAAGCTGATCGAGAAGGGTGCGCCGGAAGGGGCCGACCTGAAAAGCTGGCGCTATTGAACAGGAGAAACCTTGAAGATGACGTATTTTCTGAAGAAATCACGACCCCTGGCAGCAACGTCCCTGGCGCTGTGCATTGGCCTGTCGACGGTGCTTGCCGCGGCAGAGAGCCGTGCTGCGGTCGCCCAGGAAGACAAGGAAGAAGCGCGTGAACTGCTGGAGTCGCTGATCCCGTTACGCACCGCAAAAGGCTACGGACAGGTCCCGGCGCTCATCGATCGGCTTGAGCAGCGACTGAGTGCGGCGGGCTTTACTGACGAGGATATCGTGCGGGTGCCGCTGGAAATCGACGGTGAGATGACCAGCGGCCTGATCGTGCGCTACCCCGCCGCCGGCATTGCCTCGGCGTCGCCGGTTGTCTTCATGGCACACATGGACGTTGTTGATGCCATCCCCGAGAATTGGGAGACAGATCCATTTTCGCCGACGACGATCGACGGCTATCTGTACGGGCGCGGCACCCAGGACAACAAGTTTGGCGTCGCCCTGTTGGTGTCCACCTTTGCCAATCTTCGCGAGGCGGGATTTGAGCCCAACCGCGATCTGGTACTCGCGTTTGCCGGGGATGAAGAGACCGGAATGCAGACGACCCGTGAGGTTCTCAAACACCCCTTTGTAAAAAATGCGGAATACGCGCTGAACTCGGATGCCGGCGGTGGCAGCATGAAAGCTGACGGCACGCCAGTGGCGTTCAGCATGCAGGCGGCGGAAAAAACCTACGCCACCTTTATCCTGAAAGTGAAGGGTACCGGTGGACACAGCTCGGTGCCCCAGCCGCAGAACGCCATTTATGACCTGGCACGCGCACTGGTCGCGATTGAGGAACTGCGTTTCCCTGTTCAGTTCAACGACATTACGCGCTCCATGGCAGAGAACCTTGCCGAGCGCGAGGGTGGTGAGGTCGCTGAGGCGCTAAACGCACTGCTCAAGGACCCGGATGACGCGGATGCGATTGCCGTTATGCAGCGATATCCGCAGTACGCCAACATGCTCTGGACGACCTGCGTGGCGACCATGCTCGAGGCCGGCCGCACCGAGAATGCGCTGCCCCAGGATGCGACGGCCGCGGTCAACTGCCGGATCCTGCCGGGCACCGGAGGCGTCGATCACGTGCGGGAGCTGTTCGTCAGAGCCATCGGCAATGATGCCATCAGCATGTCACTGAGTCGTGAGGCCGTAGAGAGCCCTGCCTCGCCGATCCGTGAAGACGTGACAGAAATCCTGCAGGCCGGCGTGGCGATCAACTACCCGGGCATTACCCTGCAGCCAACGATGTCCTCTGGCGGCACCGAGAGCCGCGAGTATCGCCGGTCAGGCATCCCGGCTTATGGCGCCGGCAGCCTGGCGCTGGTGCGGCCCGATGACAGCCGCGCCCACGGCATCAACGAGCGCATACCGCTGCCGTCGTTCTATCGTGAAATGGACTACTGGGACTACGTAGTGCGTCGCGTGGGCGGGGAGGACGTTCGATGACGCCCTCATCCCGTCGCGGATTCCTGCGTGCAGGGGCGGCTCTTGCCGCCGCCTCACCCTTCCTGGTGCGCGCTGGCGCGGACTCAGGTGCGTCGCCAGGCACATCGGTATCCGGGCTGGCGGGATTGTCATCAATAACGCAAGAGGCGCAATTTATTACCGGCGCCGAGCGGCAGAGCCGGCGCGATAAACTCAGCGGGCTGCTGCGTGAGAACGGTGTCTTTGCCGCACTGATCGAACCGGGTTCGAGCCTGCGTTACTTTACCGGTGTCGAGTGGTGGATCAGCGAGCGCATTACCGCGGGGTTGATTACGGCCGATGGTGGACTGGCCTTTATCACGCCCGCGTTCGAGGAGTCGCGGCTTCGGGAACTGGTTGACGTCCCCGTGGAGGTGCTGACCTGGGAAGAAGATGAAGATCCCTTCATCATTTTCGCGGATTGGCTTAAAGGCCAGGGGCGCGAGCACAAGCGGGTTGCGCTGGACGAGGCGGTGCGCCATTTCATCGCATACCGTCTTTCCGAGGCGGCGCCGGATTGGGAAGTGCGTTCTGCCGCAGCTGAGGTGAACGCCTGTCGCATGATCAAGTCTTCGGCGGAACTGGCCTTGATGCAGCTTGCGAACGACGTGACGGTGGCCGCTTACGGTGCGGTCTATCCGCTGGTCGCCAGGGGCATGTCCGGTCCTGACATCAGCGCACTCATGCATAGCGCGCAGGCGCGACTCGGCGCTGACGATCCCTCGGGCGGTTCGCAGGTTGGCAAGGGCAGTGCATTGCCTCACGGCTCCCGTGAGCCGGAATACGTTGCCGAGGGCATGGTGGTCCTCATGGACTTTGGCTGCTCGGTAGGCGGTTACCGCTCTGATATCTCGCGCACCTTCGTTTTCGGCGAGGCGGATGCGAGACAGCGGCGCCTCTGGAATCTTGTTCATCGCGGACAGGAAATTGCTTTCGCCACGGCTCAGCCGGGCACTGCCGCGGGCAAGGTGGATGCGGCCGTGCGTGAATTCTACGAGGCCGAGGGCTTTGGCCCCGGTTACCAGCTGCCGGGATTGTCGCATCGCACCGGGCACGGTATCGGCATGGATGTTCACGAGCCGATCAACTTCGTGGGCAACGAGACGGCGCTGCTGGAGCCCGGGATGTGCCTGTCTAACGAGCCCGGCCTGTATATTCCCGGCGACTACGGCGTTCGGCTTGAAGACTGCCTGTACATCACGGCGGAAGGGCCGCGCTATTTCTCGACCCCGCCGCCGAGTATCGACAAGCCGATGGGGTAACCGCACCTGTAAACGGCACTTGCACTATTTTTGTGAATAGTTGCGTGAATATCTGCATGCGGTTGACATGAGAGCCGCGCCGTAGCCCTAATAGCGCCCGCTGCCCAGGAGGGAACTTACTGCTTCTTGGGAGGTCCGGGTCAAAACTTCAGCTTTATCCAGTCGAGGGAACACCATGTTCAAGAGAAATCCTAACGATCTCATGATGCAGCGCCGTTTACGCGCTCTGCCTGCACTGATGCCGCTGCCCATGGCAGTTATGCTGGTAGTCAACGCCAACGGTGTAATCGCACAGACCGATGCGGATGCCGCGCTGGAAGAGGTTGTTATAACCGGCTCGCGCTTGGCCCGCGGCAACGCCGTGTCTCCAAGCCCCGTCACCACCGTTGACGCCGCCGATATCGAAGCCCGCGGTATCATTCGTGTGGAAGACATGCTCAATGTCCTGCCGCAGGTATCGCCATCCGAAACAGCGAGCAAAGCAAACGAGGCGACGGGTACTGCAACGGTTGACCTGCGCGGTCTGGGCGCGGAGCGCACGCTGGTACTGATCAACGGTCGCCGCCTGCCCTTTGGCTCCCCGATTGCCGCTGCTGCCGACCTTAACCAGGTTCCCAGTCAGCTGGTTGAGCGGGTGGAAGTGCTGACCGGTGGTGCTTCTGCCGTTTACGGCGCGGACGCCGTGGCAGGCGTTGTCAACTTTATCCTCAAGCAGGACTTCGAAGGTATTCAGGTTGACGTGCAATACGGTGGCTATCAGACCGAGAACGAATACGACAAAGTGAAGCCGGTACTCAATGAGTTCAATCAGCCCATCCCCGGCTCTACGTATGACGGTGAGTCCTACAATGTCAGTATCATGGCCGGTCTGAATGCCGACGACGGCCGCGGCAATATCACTACCTACTTCACTTATCGTAAGCAGGATGAAGTGCTGCAGGGCGAACGCATCGGTAGTGCCTGCGCCTTCGGTTCGCGCAACAACGGCCAGGAATTTACCTGCGCGGGCTCAAGCACGACCAACCCCGCACGCTTCCTGAACGGTGGTCCGGTGGCCAATCCTTTTGATTTTACCCTCGACGCAAACGGAAACCCGAGGCCCTTCAGGAATCCTGAAGACACTTACAATTTCGCCCCGGTAAACAACTATATACAACCAAATGAGCGCTGGGCCTTTGGTGCAATCGGCCACTACGATATAAACGAAAAGGTCGAGGCCTACGGTGAGTTCGGCTACGCAACCAACGAGATCGTCGACCAGATCGCGCCGACTGGCATTTTCTTTTCGACCGATACCATCAACTGTGACAATCCGTTTCTGTCCGCGGAACAGCGCGAGATTATCTGTACTGCCAACGGCTTTAGCCCAAGTGATGATGCGCCGCTGAACATCGGGCGTCGGAATGTAGAAGGTGGTGGTCGCCAGAATACGGTTGAGCACAGTTCTTTCCGGCTGGTTGGCGGCCTGCGCGGTGATATCAACGAGGTCTGGTCATACGACGTATCGGCTCAGTATGCTGAGGTCGATTACGCCGATTCGGCGAACAACTTCTTCAACATAAATCTCGTGAAGAATGCGCTGGAAGTTCGTACTGATCCCGCCACGGGACAACCGGCCTGTCAGGTTGCCATTGATGGCACAGACACGAATTGTCGTCCTTACAATCCGTTCCAGCCCGGCGGTGTCACGCAGGAATCTCTGGATTACCTTCAGGCTCCGGGGTTTCGTGAGGGTAGTGTAAAGCAGAAGATCTTCATCGCGTCCGTGACGGGTGACCTCGGGGCCTACGGTGTCAAGAGCCCGATGGCGGATGACGGCCTGCTCGCCGTATTCGGCATCGAGTATCGCAAGGATGAGTTGAGCCAGACGAATGATTTCCTGGTCCGCAGTGGGGCACTCGGCAACCCGCGCGCCAATGTCGCCGGGCAGATCCCCGTAAAAGAATTTTTTACCGAATTTCAGCTGCCGCTGGTTCAGGGGGCGAAGGGCATTCAAGACCTTTCACTGACAGGCGCTTACCGCTTCTCGGATTTTGAGGATACAACCGGTAGCCAGGATACCTATGCCCTGGGGGCCAGCTACTCGCCGAATGCAGACATCCGCCTGCGTGCGCAGTACCAGCGTGCAACGCGTTCACCCAACCCGATCGAGCTGTTTTCTCCGAACAATCGATTCGAGTTCAACCTGCCGGAACTGGCCAACGGTACTTTTGATCCGTGCTCGGGCCCCAATCCCCTCCGTTCCCCCGAAGACTGCGCACGGACCGGGGTAACCGGCGCACAGTATGGACAAGTGGCCGATTCAATCGGCGGCCAGTTCAACAACCTGGTCGGTGGCAACGAGAATCTGGATGTAGAAACTTCGGATACCTACACCCTGGGTTTGGTCTGGACACCGGGCTTCGTTGATGACCTGACGCTGTCTGTCGACTACTTCCAGATTGAAGTCGAGGACTTCATCGGCACTGTGCCGGAGCAAACGGCACTGAATAACTGTCTTGACACCGGGGATGCCTTCTTCTGTGGATTGATTGAACGTGATCCGAACAACGGCCGGCTGTGGGGTAACGAGGACGCCTTTATTACGGCGACCAACGTCAACACGGGCTCGCTTGAGACCGCGGGTGTGGATGTTTCCGCTACTTACGGTTTCGATGTTGGTCGCTGGGGCAGCGTGCGCGTGAACTATATTGCCACCTTCCTGGACACGCTTGAGAAGGTGCCCCTCCCTGGCGAGCCGGCAATCGACTGCGTTGGATTCTTCTCGTCCAACCGGGCGCAGTGCGGCGTGTCCTCACCTGAGTACCGCCACCAGTTGCCGATCATCTGGACCACACCGTGGAACGATATCACGGCGCGCGTCAGCTGGCGTCACTTTGGCGGCTCCGACTTGCTCGGCACCGATGGTAATGTGGAGGCAGAGCGTCTGGGTGCACGGGACTATATCGACCTTGCTGCTCGCGGTACGATCATGAATGGCATCGAGTTCAGATTGGGCATCAACAACGTCTTTGATCGTCAGCCTCCGCTGAGCAATCAGGTCGGCGGCGCTGGTGGCAGTTTCGGTACCGGTAACACCTTCCCGGGTGTTTACGATGCGCTCGGTCGCTTCATGTTCGTCGGTACTACACTGACCTTCTGAAGCTGAATGTGTGATGGCCTCCGAACCTCCTCACGCGGGGTGGTTCGGAGGCATTTTCAGCAGACCCTACATGCGGAGCAATGCCGTGTTCGTCAGGCTTTATCGCTCGGAAATAGCAAAGGCGACCCGTTCATTGAATGGGTCGCCTTTTCTTTTTACGGGCTCGCTGTGGGGCGCAGGTCGCAGCGCCGTTGCAGTTACGCTGATCTGTCTGGCGGCGTTTGCTAGCGCTGCCAGGGCAGCGGAGCCGCAGCTGCCGCCACTGACTCTTGACCGGGTGTTCGCGGTGCCAAGCCTGTTCGGAACGCCTCCGTCGTCCCCCGTCTGGTCCCCGGACAGCCGGCTTGTGGCCTTTACCTGGAGTGAACGCGGGCAATCACGGCGCGGTCTGTGGATCGCGCGGCGCGATGGCTCTGGGCTCGAACAGGTAGACGACGGGGCGTCCGCCGACGCCTCGCCAGTCCGCGAGCTTGCCTGGCTACCCGCCGGCAACGCCCTGGTCAGTCTGCGCGGTGATTCCCTGTGGCTGACCACGCTCGGCGGAGAAGACCGACGCCTCGTGGGTTCGCAGGCAGGCGCCTCCGACCTTGCCGTGGCTCCTGGGGGCGCTCGCGTCAGCTGGCTGCGCGACGGCGACCTGTGGCTGCTGGAGCTGGATGGCGGGGATGTGACGGCGCTCACCGACGTTGGCATTGCTTCCATATCGGCACGCAATGCGGGCCGCTATCGCCGCCCGGATCGTGAGATAGGCCCCGGAATCTGGGGCGGGCCGACCTACACCTGGTCGCCGGACGGCAGGACCATCGCCGTCCACTATGTCGATCGGCAGGGCATGCGCCGAGTCTCTTTCCCGGATTACCTGGCGGCGGACGATACAGCCCCAAATCTTGTGCGCCGCGGTTATCCCGGTGATCCCAATGAGTCCCGCACGGTGGGGCTTGTTGCTGTGGATGATCGCGAGCTGCGTCTTTTCGATATGCAGGACACGACGGCCAATCAGGTGGTGGGCTTCGCGTGGTCTCCGGATGGCTCCCTGCTTGTGGATGTGGCATCCGATACCGCGGTGGATCGCTGGCTTTACACAATCACGCCGGGAGACGACGAGCTCAGCGAGGTCTACCACCATCGGCGTGAAAATCGCATCTATACGCAGTTTGGCGCTACGTGGAGCGCTGATGGCAGCGAGATCTATCTCCTCAGCGATCGCGAGAATTATTACGGCGTTTACGCACTGGATCCCGATGATGCGAACGCAGATCTTCGACGCGTAAGCGATCCCGATTTTGACGTTCTCGGGGTCCCCTCCGTCGTCCCCGTCACGGGAGACCTGTATTTCCCTGCGACTGGTGGCCTCCCGTACGAGCGGCACGTTTACCGGGCGGCACCGGACGGTGGAGAGCCGGTGCGTGTGAGCCAGCGTCCCGGTCACCACGATGGCTATCCCTCGCCTGACGGACGCTACATCGCGATTATCAGCAGCGATGACACCAGCCCGCCGGAGCTGTACGTGGGTGATGTGCAGGGCAAATCGCTGCAGCGGGTTACGGAGTCGCCACTGCCGGAGTTCCAGCAACGTGACTGGGCTCGCGCACGCTACGTCAGCTTTCCCAGCGCGATTGACGACTACACCCTGCATGCGCGCATTCTGGAGCCGCCGGAGCTGGAGCCCGGTCGCCGCTACCCGGTACTGTTCGGACCCATGTACTCGAACACCGTTCGCAACCGTTGGGCGGGGGTGTATACCGAGTCGCAGCAGCTGCTGGTCCAGCAGGGCTATATTGTCGTTCAGGTAGATGTGCGCGGCAGCACCGGCTACGGCCGCGACTTCCGCGAGGAGTTTCTCGCGGACTTCGCGGGCGAGGATATTGACGATATCGCCAGCGCCGTCGACTACATGCGCACATTGCCTTATGTCGATCCGAATCGACTGGGCATCTGGGGCAGCAGCTATGGCGGCACGCTGACGGTTTACACCCTGCTCACCAGGCCTGGTCTGTTCTGCGCCGGCGTTGCCGCCGCCTCGGCGGTCGATCCGGCCTACTTCGGCACTGACGACGTTGCCATCGTGCGTCGCCCCGCCGACGAGCCTGCCATTTTTGCACGTCGCGCCAGCGAGCTGGCAGGCAATCTTGAAGATCACCTGCTGCTGATTCATGGTCTGCAGGATCAGGTGGTGCCCTTTCGCACAGTAGCCATGCTGGCTGAGGCGTTTATCCGCGAAGGGCGCAATTTTGACTTTGCGATCGCGCCCGGAGCGACACACGGTTGGCGCAGCGAGTCACCCTACGCCCGCTTTCTTTTCGGAAAACTGATCGAGCACTTCGATCGTCACTTGAAATCAGGAGACTGTTCGTGAACCTTCCAGACTTTCCGCGCCGTGCAGGCGCATTAGCGGTAGCAGGCCTTGCTGCGATTATCGCTGGCGGCAGTGCTGCAGCTGACGACGCTTTGTCGCCCGCCGTGGTGGCAGCACTGGAGGCGGCCGCCCGCGGCGAGGCGTTCGAGGATACGCTGCACGTGGAAACGGCAAGGACCGGCAAAGCGCTTTCTGCTGTGCAGAATGCCTTTGACGTAAGGCACTATGCGCTGTCGCTGCGCGTCATGCCCGAGACCCGGACGATTGATGGCAGTGTGGCTGTGACCTTCCAGGCGCTCGAGCCACTGACCGCAATCGAACTGGATCTTGATCCGAATCTGTCTGTTCATGCTGCGATGGTCACAGGCGAGGCCGCAGAGGTGGCCCGCGATGAGGACAGCTTTACCGTAACCCTGCCTTCACCACTTGAAGCGGGCGAGACGGCCACGGTAACCGTCAATTATGGCGGCAAGCCGCACATCGCGCTGGCACCGCCCTGGCACGGCGGTTTCGTCTGGTCCGAGGTGGACGGCACGCCCTGGTTTGCGACCGCGGTGCAGACCGAGGGCTGCGATCTCTGGTGGCCCTGCAAGGACACCTACGCCGACAAGCCGGATGACGGTGTTGAAGTTGCTATTAGCGCACCCCGCGGCGTCAAGGTGGCCTCGGTGGGAACGCTGGCCGGCATGGAGGAAGGTGACGACGGCTTTGATACCTGGCGCTGGGTGTCCCGTCATCCCTACACAGGCTATGCGGTTGCCATTAACGGCGGTCCCTACGAGCTAGTTGAGGCGTCGTACACGGGTATCAACGGCACGACCTACCCGATCCAGTTCTGGGCACTGGAAAAAAATGCCGATAAAGCGCGCAAGCTGATTGAGACGGATGTGTTTGCCGATCTCGAGTTTTTCGAGCGTATGGTCGGCCCCTATCCCTGGGGTGACGAGAAGGTCGGCTTCGTCGAGACGCCGCACCTGGGCATGGAGCACCAGACTATCAATGGCTACGGTGAAGGCTACAAGCGCGGCAAGCACGGCTTTGACCAGCTGCTGCACCACGAACTGGCGCATGAGTGGTTCGGCAATGTCATGACGCACGCGCGCCCCCAGGATTCCTGGCTGCATGAAGGTTACGGCGCTTATATGCAGTCGGTGTACGCCGAAGAAACCACCGGTGATATGGGTTATTTTGATCGCATGTACGGTGCATACACCAACAACGAGCACTGTTTGCCCGTGGTCAACCCGGCCGTTTCCGACGTCGGCGAAGCCTTTGATAATCGGGATATCTATACCAAGGGCGCCTGGCTATTGCACACCTTGCGCAACTATATTGGAGAGGAGGCGTTCTGGGCCGGGACGCGCCGACTGGTGTTTGGAACGGCAGAGCCCTGGGATATGCCCTACCCCATAGCGCCGCGCTACCGGGCCACCGAGGATTTTACCCGCATCATGAGCGAAGAGGCGGGTGAGGACCTTGCCTGGCTGGTAGAAACCTACCTGTATGAGGCGGGAATGCCCGACCTTCAGGTTGAGCGCGTTGACGGGCAGTTGGATCTCACCTGGCACACGCCCGGTGACCGTCCATTCCCCATGCCAGTGAGCATCAGCGTGGATGGAAAGGTGACCCGCGTTGCAATGACCGAGGGCAAGGGAAGCCTTCCTGTTCCGGCGCGCGCGCGGGTGGTCGTTGATCCTCGCAGTGACGTCCTGCGCAATCTGCCGATTATCGGCACCTGCGAAGAGCAGACCGACGAACAGGTCCAGTACAACATTGATCGCTATACGCGCATGGCCAGGGAGTACGGCTGGCAGCGCTGAAAACAAGGTAAGCATACTATGACAGTAAGACTCCGACACGTTCTTTCCCCCCTCGCGCTGGCGATGGCAATGACCACATCCGCGACGGCTTCCGCTGAGGTCCGCGAGGTGATGGACCCGCGTATGCCACACATTCTTCCGGTCAAGGAGCGGGCGGCTATCATCGATCAGTGGCTGAAAGAGCGCCTGGATACGCTGGTTGCGCCACTGATGCGCGAGGTAGGCGTGGATATGTGGATTCTGGTAGCCGGTGAGTACGATGAGGACCCGGTGGTGAAAACCATGCTGCCGGCAACATGGCTGGCTGCGCGGCGTACGACAATCCTCATTTTCCACGACCGCGGGGAAGAAGAAGGCGTGGAGCGCATGGCGGTAGCCCGCTACCCCGTTGCCGACCTTTTCCCCGCAGCCTGGGACCCGGAGGCGCAGCCCGACCAGTGGCAGCGCGTGGCAGAGATCGTGCGCGAGCGCGACCCGAAGGCGGTTGCCGTGAATACCTCCCCGGATTTTCCGCTGGCAGATGGCCTCAGCGTCGGCATGTCGCGCAAGCTGCGCGACGCGCTGGGCGATGACGCCAAGCGGCTGGTCGAGAATCACGATCTTGCGCTTGGCTGGCTGGAAACCCGCACGGAATCGGAAATGATGGCGTATCCGCACATCGTCCGCATTGCTCACGCGATTATTGCGGAGACCTTCTCGGAAGCATCGATCACTCCGGGAGTGACCACCACCAATGACCTGCGCTGGACTCTTCGTCAGCGTGTGGTCGACCTCGGGCTGGACACCTGGTTCCACCCCAGCGTACACGTGCAGCGCGCGAGTCAGACTGCGTTCTCCATTGCCAATATGAGTCTGGACGAGGGTGACGTGATTCGCCCCGGCGACTTTCTGCACGTGGATTTTGGTATCACTTACCTGCGCCTGAATACCGATACGCAGCATCACGCGTATGTGCTGCGCCCGGGTGAGACGGAAGCGCCGAAAGGTCTGCGCGACGGACTGGCCGCGGCGAATCGGGTCCAGGATGCCCTTGTGGAAGCGTTTGAAACCGGCCGCAGCGGCAATGACATCTTCATGGCGGCGCGAAGCACGATTGATCGTGAGAATATCGAGGGCACGATCTATTCACACCCCATCGGTTTCCATGGCCACGGGGCAGGCGCCTGGCTGGGCTCCTGGGACAGCCAGAAGCCGATTGATGGCGGGCGCGGTGATTATAAACTGCGTGACAACACCGGCTGGTCTATTGAGCTGAATGCGCAGAAAGCCGTGCCCGAGTGGGGCGGCCAGGTGGTGCGCTTTATGACAGAAGAAGATGCCTACTGGGATGGTGAGACGGTGCGCTATCTGGACGGGCGTCAGAAAGAAATCACCCTGGTACCGCGGCAGCAGGCAATGCTGCCGCAGTGATAGTGTGACCCACATCGTGCCGCCCCGTCTGCTGCTGTCCGACGGGGCTGCACGCGGTTTAGCGGATCAGTTGCACCTTCTGGTTGACCGGGTACAGCCACTCTATGCCACGCGCTGTGACAACGGCGTCATCCTCCAGCGGTATGCGCAATTTCTTGCCGCCCCACTCGGGAATAGCGGTATAGGCGAACAGCTCGATTGACAGCAGGTTGCTCTCCTTGAGCATGTAGGTCATGCGCTCCGGGTTGAACCAGGCAATGGAGGGCCCTATGCCGTGCCCCAGATTGCCCACGGAATGGCAACCGATGATCACGTCGACCACGTCCGGGTCGTCGACAGGGCTGTTGAACGACTCCATGTAGGTAAAGCCGCTCTCGTTGATCCGCTCCTTCAGCAATTCATAGGTGTCCCCTGCCGTGCGTCCCGCCTTGATGTTGGCCTTGAGAATGTCGCGCACCCGGCGGCCGTTGTCGAAGGCTTTCTGGATGCTCTCGGGCAGGTGCGTCTCGCCCTCTTTCAACACATAGGCGTGGCGCTTCATGTCGGTATAGAAGTTGAGATAACCCACGCCCCAGTCAATGGCCAGAAAGTCGCCGCGCTGAATCACGTAGTCGTTGGAGGTGGCGAGAATGCCGTCAGGTCCGGTAGCGTAAACCGAGGGCATACCAAATGACGTACCGAGATTGTTCTGGAACTGCTGTTCGCGCATCCACCAGGCAACATCGGCGAGGGTTGTGAGCCCCGGGGTGATGACCTCGTTGGAGAAGGCGCGCTCGGCAATGTTGCGCGACATTTCGCCGGCGCGCGCAAAGCCGGCGATTTCCGTGGCCACGCGGCGTGAGCGGAAGTCCGACGCCAGCTTCTGCGCCGAGACAAAGCGCTCGGCATAACGCGGCCCCAGCTCCTCGCTGAGTTTCTGGTAGCTGGTATGGCTGAGGCCGTCGGCAGCGCCGATGTGCGTGGCAGTGTTGAGTGCAATGCGCTGCGGGTCCCGCTCCTCAACAAAGGCTTTCAGGTCGTCCGGGCTGCCAAAGATGTCGTAGGCGCCGTTATCCTCCACCAGGGCTGTGCCCACACCAAGAACTGCCCGCTCGATGCGCCCGTCACCGCGGTCGGTAAAAATGTAGTAGCCGTAGCCGCCCACGTAGCCCTTGCCGAGGTCTTCGGTGAGCGGGTCGTCAAAGCCTTCGCGGTTGACGGTTATCCACATGTCAACGCCGTTTTCCCGCATCACTTCAGGCAGCACGAGATCAAACTTCTCAATGCGGATCTGGTTCATGAACTCCCAGCGCCGCTGGGCTTCGCCCTTGGCGTGCACATGGCTATTCAGGTTGACAGGCGCATCGACAAGCGCGTCGGCAGTCACGTTGGAAGTGATACCGGCGCCAAGCACTGCCATTCCGGCGATCAGGCTGAGTGTCTTCATATATAGTGTCCTTCTTTGCTGGCTGTCTGACAAAAGCGACTATATCTGTTATCTCCGGCGATGGCTCGTGCGGCGTTGGTCGCAGCCTGCGATCAGTGGCCGGATGTCATGTTGGTGCAGAGCACTATGTGTATACTCAAAGCTGATCCTCTGGGTGTCGTGGATGTGATGTTCAGCTCACGTTTTATTGCAAGCACTGCCCTGATTCTGATCCTGGCTGTGGAGGCTGGTGCTGCGTCGGAAACCGTAACGGCTGCCGAGGCGCCGACCGGGAGCACGATGGGCATGTCTGCCGGAAACCACTGGAGCCGTCTGGTCTTTCAGGCCTCCAATGCAGTCGCTTCTGCGCAGGCCGAGATCAGTCTCACCGCCCTGGATAGTGATGAGTTCCCGGATCTTGCGGCACAGCCGGAATCCCGCCTCAGTCCGTCTGCTGCAGGGGTGCTGGAAGTCGCGGTGGCAACAGAGTTCCAGTTGCCGATTGTGGGCAAACGGCACGCCTATTTCAGCGCTTGGTTCGACCGCGGCACCGCTGCCGTCCTGCAGCGGGTCAATGAGCGGCGCGGCAAACGCCCGAAATACAAAGTTACCCGCTTCGGCCGCGATGGCCTCTACACCCGTCGCGCCAATCCAGATTCATCGGAAGAGAGGCTTGAGCCACCTGTAGATTGGTCAAACCGTAAAGAGAATTCAGTCACCTACAAAAACGGGCGAGGTGTGTGTGATGTTGTCACTGATTTCGTTGCGTTGTTAACTGTCTATTCGCCGGCGATCCTTGCGGACGATACGCCACCGGATATCTGTGTTGTCGATAACGACGAGCTGTTTCTGCTTTCGCTGAAGCGGTCCGATGTAGAGAGACTGAATACAAGCTTCGTAGCCCACGTCGAGGGTAGTAGAAACCAGGTCGAGGGGAGTCGCGACGTCCTGCGGGTTACTGTACGCGGCAAACCGCTTTTGCCTGGGGCGGTTGAGTCTCCTGAGTTTCTGGGTCTTAGCGGTGACATCAGCCTGCTCTTTGACGCAAGCACGCGCATCCCCATCAAGATTAGCGGCACAGTGCCGATACTCGGTCGAGTCAGTTTTGATATGGCTGAAGTATGGATCGAGAAGGCCAGCGACGACGTTGGGGTTCACTGAGAGCCTGGCTGAACCGCAGGACTCACGGCACTGTGATACGCGAGGAACCAGTGCCCAAGGTCATTGTTTCTGCATCTGGGCTAACGACTTTTGGGTTGTTGCTTTTCTTGCTTTTGTCGGGTTTTCCAGCCAGATTACGCCGAGACCAGGGCTTATCACGCCGGCTCCCTCTTCGCTTGTGATGATGTCGAGATCGCCATCCCGGTCGAGGTCGGCGAGTTCAATATTGTCGTATTTCATGCCGTCCATGTGTCCGACATGATTGCGTAGCGACCAGTGCGCACTCGATGCCGGATTTCCCGCGTGCTTCATTGAGAACACGCCGTGGCCCTCACCGCTCGCTGTGAACGCAAGCTCGACCCTACCATCGTTATCGAGGTCGCCGCAGGCTACGCCTTTGATGACGAACTTGCCGCCGCCGGGTCTGCCGTTTGCAGTCGTGATCGGCCAGGATTCCCAGGGAATGTCGCCATCTGCAGATATCCTGAACCAGCGCGCCACGAGATCAGAGTGGCGCGACGTGCCGGCAATGACATCGAGGCGCCCGTCTCCGTCCAGATCACAGACGGCAAACTCGGATACGTCTTTCGCAATCGTCTGCCGCGTCCAGGTGCCACCATTGGCACCCGGGTTGCGCAGCCAGGCGATTTCGTTGCGTCCTGCGAACAGTACGTCGAGCAAACCATCGCCGTTAATGTCCAAAAACTGCAGCCCTGTGGTCTTGAAGTCCACCTCGGCGATTCGCTCTCGCTGCCAGCCCTGGGCGTCGCGACGAAAAAGAAACACGCCTGGTTCGTTGTCGCCGCCCTCTCGACTCCCGGCCACTATCGCAATATCGGGAGAGTCCAGACGCAGGTTGGCGGCCCTTGCCTTCATATACATTTCAGGACTCTCGGGCGTGAGCTCGGTCGCCTGCCAGGAGCTGGCATCCAGCAATGGGCCGCGGGGCTGATGAATGGCCAATTGCTGCGCGCGTCCCTCCGCGCTCGACAGTACGCTGTCCAGGGTACCCGAGCCGTTCAAGTCGGCAAATGCCGCATCCTCAACGC
>JBHEOO010000026.1:37922-38405 GCA_046260765.1 Chromatocurvus sp. | reverse complement strand
GCGCACGTGGATGTGCCAGAGGCGTTTCCGCGGCCGGATTCCAGACTGGGTCCTCTGTCGCGCGAATCTGTCGACCAGCTGACCCTCGGGCTCAGCTATGATCTTGAGTGGGAGTCAGTCGGGCAGCTGAACATCGGTGTACAGCGGTCGAATTACAGCAGGCAGGTGAACGTGCCGACGGGCGAGCTGCTGGAGACGGATGCCGATCCGGTGCTGTACAACGTGACGGCGAACTTCCCGCTGCCTGGCAGTCTGGTGGCGTATGGCGGCATCGTGCGGGGTTTTGAGGAAAGCCCGGTTGCGCCCTCAATTGCTATCAACCAGAACGAGGCAGCTCCGGCAACCGAAACGCAGCAGATTGATGCAGGGCTGCGCCTGGCCGTCGGTGACCTGATCGCAGCGGCCGGCGTATTCGAAATTGAAAAACCCTTTTTTGGCCTTGATCGGGCCCGGTTTTTTGGTGAGCAGGGCATGCAGACCAAC
>JBHEOO010000026.1:0-37912 GCA_046260765.1 Chromatocurvus sp. | reverse complement strand
GCTCGGCACTGTGTTTTACGATGTGGCCCTGAGTGGTGAGGCCGTAGATGCGGGCACGCTCGCCGACAGCCCGGCGGGGGCACCCGAGCGCTCGACAACGCTGAACCTGGACTACCGCCCCACCTGGGCGCCGGGCTGGTCATTTGATCTGGGCCTGTCCAGCCGTGGCGAGCAGAACGGCGATGCGCAGGGCAAGGTGACCATCGCACCGAGGACTCTGCTGGATCTGGGCCTGCGCCGGCAGTTTTCAGTGGCCGACAACGAACTTGTAATCCGTGGCAGATTGACGAATGTCATGGATGAGTCGGGCTGGAACGCCAGTGCTACGGGCGATTACCGCTATGTCAGCCCACGTGCGTTCTCGCTGTCGCTGCGGATGGACATCTGAAGCCGGCGCCGGATTCACCGCTGGCGGTTGGGGGCCTGGCCTGAAAATAGGCCCCCCAGGCCGCCTCTTCCTTCACGCAGTGCCGGGGCGCTGACTGGCCGCGAGCGCCTGCTCAAGGTCGGCGATAATGTCGTCGACATGTTCAATGCCGATGGACAGCCGCACCATGTCTTCGCTGACGCCGGCAGCTTTGAGTTCCCCGGGTGAGAGTTGCCGGTGAGTCGTGCTTGCGGGATGGCAGGCGAGTGATTTGGCATCGCCAATATTGACCAGGCGTAGAACCAGCGCCAGCGCATCGATGAAGCGTGCACCGGCGTCCCGGCCACCATTGACGCCGAAGCTCAGTATCCCGGAGGCGCGTCCACCGCAGATTTTCTCACAGGTCTCGCGATACGGGCTGGCGGGGAGCGTTGCATAATTGACGTAAGTGACCGCCGGGTGACGGCTCAACCATTCGGCAATGTACTCGGCATTGGCACAGTGTCGCTCCATGCGCAGGCCCAGCGTTTCCAGTCCTTGCATGAGCAGAAACGCGGAGTGTGCGGCCAATGCTGCCCCTGTATTGCGCAAAGGCACAACGCGACAGCGACCGATGTAAGCCGCCTCACCCAGCGCCTCGGTATACACCACGCCATGGTAGGAGGGGTCTGGTGTGTTGAGTACGGCAAAGCGCTGCGCGTTGGCCTTCCAGTCAAACCTCCCGGAATCTACAATTGCGCCGCCCATGGTAGTGCCGTGTCCCCCGATGTACTTGGTCAGCGAGTGAATGACCACATGTGCCCCATGCTCAAACGGACGGCAGATAAAGGGTGTCGGGACGGTGTTGTCGACAATCAGTGGGACCCCATGTTCCTCGGCGATTTCGCCCCAGCGCGCGATGTCCACAACGTTACCCGCCGGGTTGCCGATGGATTCGCAAAACAGCGCCCGCGTCTTGTCGTCGATCAACTGCGCAATGCGCTCGAAATCATCAGCAGCAACAAAGCGCGTCTCTATACCCTGGCGCGGAAAGGTGTGCGCAAACAGGTTGTAGGTACCGCCGTACAACTGCGAGGTGCTGATGATATTTGTTCCGACATCGGCAATGACCTCGATCGCGTAGCGAATGGCGGCCATGCCGGACGCGACCGCGAGAGCGCCGATGCCTCCCTCCAGGCCGGCGATGCGTTCCTCCAGGACCGCGTTGGTCGGGTTCATGATGCGGCTGTAGATATTACCCGGGACCTTCAGATCAAAAAGATCTGCACCATGTTGCGTGTTGTCGAAGGTGTAGGAGGTGGTCTGATAAATGGGCGTGGTGGCGGCGTGGCTTACGGGATCACCGTGGTAGCCGGCGTGAAGAGCAATGGTCTCGGGTTTCATGGCGATCTGTCCTTTAGCGCTGAACGTCTCAGTGTGTGGAGATCCTGGTGTGAAGGATAGCGAAAAACAACCGTAAACAGCCTCAGGTCTGCGGCGCTGATAGTAAATGATTGCCCGACCCAACGGTGAGTTTTCGTCAATCAACCAGGCTACCAATACTCCAATTTTGTGTCACACCTTCTCTCCAGTATTGTTGGTCGCCAGATGAGTGCGCTTGGTCACGCTCCGTCGTCGGGGTATGCTCACTCGCTCCTCCCACAGGAACGACCCATGCCAAGAAATCTGCTTGCAGCGCTGCTGATAACGCCTTTACTCCTGTTCCAGGGCTGCAGCACCAACCCGGTGACCGGTGCGCGGGAAATCACCTTCATGTCCGAGTCGCAGGAGCTCGCCATCGGCGAGCAGCAATACCTGCCCACGCAACAGAGCCAGGGCGGTGAACTGACTATTGATCCGGGCCTGAGCGCGTACGTTGATGAGGTCGGGCAGAAACTGGCCGCAGTCAGCGATCGCGCGCTGCCCTACGAGTTTGTGGTCCTCAACAGCTCAGTGCCTAATGCCTGGGCGCTGCCTGGCGGCAAGATCGCCATTAACCGCGGTCTGCTCACCGAACTCGACAACGAATCCGAACTGGCGGCGATTCTCGGTCATGAGGTGGTGCATGCCGCCGCCCGACACACGGCACAGGCGCAGACCCGGGGCATGCTCCTTCAGGGCGCGTTGATTGCCAGCGCCATTGGCGCGGGGAACAGCGAGTATGCCAATCTGATCATGGGTGGTGCCTCCCTCGGTGCCCAGTTGATCAGCCAGCGCTATGGACGGGACGCTGAGCGCGAATCGGACGAGTACGGTATTCAATACATGGTTCGCGCGGGCTATGACCCGCGCGGCGCGATCACTCTGCAGGAGAAGTTCGTCGCCCTGTCGGAGGCGCGGGGGAAAAACGCGAGCTGGTTCGAAGGACTGTTTGCCAGCCATCCTCCCTCCGAGGAACGCGTACGAAATGCGCGGGAACAGGTCGCGCGCATGGATCCCGGCGCTATGGACCTGCGCGTGGGGGAGCAGCGTTACCAGCAGGAACTGGCGTTCATGAGGCAGGTTCAGCCGGCGTACGCGCTGCTTGATGAGGCTTATACCGAAATCCGGGAAGATGACCTGGAAGATGCTATGCAAAAGCTGGCGCGCGCTTCGGACATCCTGCCACAGGAAGCCAAGTTCCACGGCTTGCGTGGTGACATTCTGCTGGAGCAGCGCAGGTATCGGGAGGCCGTCGAAAGTTACGACGCCGCGCTGTCAAGAAACGACCAGTATTTCGTGTACTACCTGGGTCGCGGCGTAGCCAATGCCCGCCTGGGCAACACCGGCCAGGCCCAAAGCGATCTCACCCGCAGTCTCGACTTTCTACCCACTGCCTACGCAGCGCTGGAGCTTGGTAATCTGGCCATGGCGGACAACGATCGCGAGGCGGCAAAAGCGTATTACCGTTCCGCCGCCCAGTCCGGGGGCGAGATAGGTCAGCGCGCGGGCGCCGCTTTCATGCGACTCGATCTCCCGGAAAATCCCGCAAACTACTTCCGCGTGCAAAGTGCAGTGGACGACCAGGGACGTTTGCTGGCCCAGGTCGTCAACACCAGCGGCCTGCCCGTGTCCGGTATACAGGTGGAGTTCCGTGTGCTGGTCTCCGGTCGCGTACAGTCTGGCATCCGTACACTCGGCAGCCTCGCAGCGGGCGCCACCAGCGTGGTGAATTCCGGCGTCACCCTGTCAGCCGAGGTCGCGGCCAATCCCGGTAACTTTGATGCGCGGGTGGTGGCTGCCCGCGTTGCCGAGTGACCTCGCCGAATCACCTCGACCTCGGGCCTGGTGGTATCCGCCACCAACTGATAACAACCAGGCCGGCAAAACCCGTGTACAGCGCAATAAAGACCCAATCGGGCGCGCTGTAGTAGAGCAGGCTGTGCAGCCAGTGCTGAATAAACGAATCAGAGTAGTGCGCTGCTCCGGCCGCTTCCCTCAAGGCCATCTCCCAGGTGGTCAGCGGACACACGATACCAAGCCAGGCCTGGAGGACAACAATGCCGATCGCGAAGAGGTGAAGCATACGAAAGACCCGATTCCTGACCCAGCGCCAGTTCAGGAAATAACCCAGAAAAATACCACACAACCCGAGCACAACGAATATAACGATAGATGCGTGGAGCAAAAGGATCGCGTCTGCGAAAAATACCAGCAGCCTTTCATCCGACAGGTTTACCAACGGACGCTCGCAGGACCCACGCTCAGAGGGGGGATGGGGCGGGAGCGCACGGCGCGTCGGTCTCCCACGCTACACGCGCGTTGATATCCGCTTTTTTCCCCTCGCCGCTCACCCCGGTATTGCCGCGAGCCACTTATCAAGCTGGTTGGCAAACGCCTGTCTGTCCGTCGCCGATAAGGCCGCCGGCCCAGCCGTCTGTATGCCGCTGCTGCGCAGGGTTTCCAGGAAATCCCGCATATTGACTCGCGCCTTGACGTTCTCGCGGGTGAACAGCTCACCCCTGGGGCTCAGTGCCAGACCACCGTGACTGATCACTTCGTCCGCCAGAGGAATATCGCTGGTCACCACCAGATCACCGGGCTCGCAGCGCCTGACAATTTCATTGTCGGCCACGTCAAAGCCCTGGGACACCTGAATACGCGAAATGTATCGGGACGGCGGCGTCTGCAGCGGCTGGTTGGCGACCAGCACCAGGCTGGTCCCGGTACGTTCGGCGGCCCGGTAAAGAATATCCTTGATAGCAACCGGACATGCGTCCGCATCAACCCAGATGGTCACAGTCTGTTCCTCAATCCGATATAGTTGCCGCGTCGTTACTTTACCAGACTCACTGGCCAGGTCGGTGGCGCAGTTACACGTCAAAGCCCCTGTTGCTCAGTTGCAGTCAGAAAATATCGTGTATACCGCGTATACTCTGGGTCGCTTGCCGACATGGGTCCTTGCGTAAGCTATGCGATCGTTAATCGAAAGGAGGTGCCATGCCTGAGACCGCGACGACTGATGCCACGGATGTCAGCCAGCCCTGGGATCAGGACAATCAGGCATGGTGGGACTGGTATGTCAGCCTTGCCGATAACCAGGATGCGGATGCGCCCATACTCAAAGCGCCGCCGTTGCCAGATGTTGCGATCCCGAGTGACGATGAGGTGATCGCGGAATTGGCTGCCCCCTATCCGCTGAGCAATGAACAGATCACGTTTTTCCGTGAAAATGGCTTCATCAAGCTGAAGCGGGTTTTCTCGGCTGGCGCGGTGCTAAAGCTGCGCAGGGAACTTATCCGGCTGCTCAAGGCCGAGTTCGCGGTCGACCCGGACACGGGCGCGCGCGACCGGTTTCTTAGCCTCGAGATGATCTGGCCTGACAACGCGCTTCTGCGGGCCTATGTGCTGTCGCCCCGGCTGGGTCAGATCTCGGCCGATCTGCTGGAGACGGATGCCGTGCGGCTTTACCACGATAACGTGCTGGCCAAGCAGGCAGGGTGCGGGCGCACGCCATGGCATTTCGACGACCATCACTTTCCTCTGGACACGCATCAGGTGGTCACAGCCTGGGCCCCGGCGCAGCCGATTCCAGTGAACATGGGGCCGCTGGCCTTCGCCTATCCACTGGACGTGCACAAACTGGTCGATGCCGTGACCTTCGAGAAAACCGGTACGGGCTATGATCGCGGCGTGGCCGAGGTGTTCGCGCGCAATGGCGTGGCCGTCGATGAGACCGAATTCGAGATCGGCGAGGTCAGCTTTCACCACAATCTGAGCTTTCACACCGCCGCGCGCAATCGCACCGATCGCAGTCGCGTCGTGCTGGCCAACACCTATTATGCCGACGGTGCGCGCATTGTGGACTCGCCGACCATGGTGTCGGGCGATTGGCAGAAGTTCATGCCCGGTGTCGGGCCGGGCGATGTTGCGGCCAGCCCGTTGAACCCCGTGTGCTGGCCGCTGGAGAATAAGCTATGAGTGACGATATCCTGACCCGCAGCAGCGCGCATTGGTCCGAGGCCGGGCGCGAGGGCATGGACGCGTTCTACACCCTCGCGACCGACGATTACCGCCATCTGGCCGAGGCGCGCGATTGGGCCGACTGGCTGAGGGGCGCGCAGGAAAAGGCGGGCAGTCGCTCACTGCGCCTGCTTGACGTGGCCTGCGGGTCGGGAAAGTTCCCTAACGCGCTGGTGCGTCATGCGGGCGTGGCCGAGGCCAGGCTGCGCCCGGTCGCCACAGACCTGCTGGATCCGTCTGCGTTTTCCATCGCCGAGGCCCGCGCGGCGCTGCCCGCGCCCTTCGTGCCCGCCGCCGAGCATGAGACCACATTGCAGGATTTCACTCCGCCGCAGGGCGGCTATGACATTGTCTGGGCGACACACGCGCTTTACGCGGTGCCGGCCCGGGATCTGCCACCTGCGGCGAAGCGGTTTTGCGAAGCCATCGGCCCGCACGGGCGTGGCGTGATCGCTCACAGTGCGGCAGAAGGGCATTACATCGAGTTTCACCGGCGGTATCTGGAGGCGTTTGGGCCATATGACGCCGCGCCTTACGTGTCGTCCGAAGACATCGCCGCGGCGCTGCGGGCTGCGGGTGCGCGGGTCGATGTCACCGAGGTGCGCTATGATAGCGCTGCCGGTCCCGACGCAAGCGCCGCGGTCGAGGGATATCTGCAACGCTGCGTGTTTGATGACCGCACATCGCTTGCGCAGATGCAGGCGACAGCACCGGTTTCCGACTGGCTGCAGGCGTGCCAAGGGGCTGATGGCTGGCGCTTTCCGCAGGTCGTTCATCTGATGGACGTATTTGTCTGACCATCATTACCCCCAAAATCAAAAGAGACTTCGCGTGAACAATCACAGCTCCCTACGATCCGCATGGACCGAAAGTCTTTCCCGCGGCCAGCGACCCGATGCCGAGGCGCTGCGTGCCCATCTGCGCGCGGTACACCGCGATCATGCGGGGTTTACCGAGATCTGCGCATGGGCCTGCCGCGACGCATCGGGCCGTACCAGCTATGACTGGTTGGCCGAGGTGGTGCCTGCAGGTGCTGACGCTCATGTACTTGATCTGGCCTGTGGTTCGGGTCCGCTGCTCAATATTCTGCACGCGCGGGAGGCCGGGCTTCGGCTGACCGGCGTTGACATGTGCCCGGAAGAGCTGGCGCTGGCGCGTGACCGCCTGCCGCACGGCGCGGCGACGCTGGTACAGGCCGATGCGCAGGACATGGCGGAGCTGCCCGACGGCTCCTTCGATGCTGTGCTGTGCCACTGGGCGCTGACGCTGATGGACCCGGTCATGCCGGTTTTACGCGAGGTGCGGCGCCTGCTGGCGCCGGAGGGCCGCTTCGCAGCGCTCGTCGACGGGCCGATGGAGGCCGCGCCGGGGTATGAGGGCGTGCACGATCTGATCTATGGTCATGTGCAGGCCGAGCTGCCTGGCTATGGCGAGGTCGATCTGGGCGATCCGCGGGTGCGCGGCACCGAGAGCCTGAGCGACCTGGTGCAGGTGGCCTTCCCGGAAGCGACCGTGAGCGTTGAGACCGGCGTCGTCACCATGGAAGGCCCTGCCGCCGAGGTTGCCGAAGCCGCCGCGGGGTTCTTCTACGCGGCGTTCATCCTGTCGCCCGCACGGCGCGTGCAGATGCTGGCAGAGCTTGCCGCATCGCTTGCCGTGCCGGAGCCGGGCGATGACGGATCTGTGCAGGGTTGCTTTGCGATGCCGATCAATCGCCTGGTGGTCACGTGACGGTGTGGATCGGGTTCACCGGAGGTAGTCAGGAATGACCGGAATCACACTTCTCGATGGCTCCATCGGGCAGGAGCTGGTGCGCCGTTCGGGCGACCGCGCAACGCCGCTCTGGTCCACGCAGGTGATGATCGACCGCCCCGAGCTGGTGCGGGTGGTGCATGACGCCTATTTCGCCGCCGGGTCCTCGATAGCCACCACCAACACCTATGCCACGCTGCGCGACCGGCTGGTGCGGGTCGGGCTTGAGGATCAGGTGGGCCGCCTCGCGAGTATCGCTGTTACTGCCGCGTGTGGTGCGCGCGATGCGCACGGGCGGGGCCTTGTCGCCGGTTCGATCGGGCCATTGGTGCAGTCCTATCGCCCCGATCTCTGCCCACCCGCCGCCGAGGCGGCTCGCCTTTACGCCGAACTGGTGGCGGCGCTGGCCCCGCACGTCGATCTGCTGCTGCTGGAAACCATGTCCTCGGTCGATCAGGCACGCGGCGCGATGATGGCGGCTCGCGTGACCGCCTTGCCCGTCTGGCTCGCCGTCTCGGTGCAGGACACGGAGGGGACAAGACTGCGCTCGGGTGAGCCTCTCTCGGAGCTCGCCCCGCTGCTGGAGGCCATGCCCCCTGAGGTAATACTCATTAACTGTGCCACGCCCGAGGCGATCACGCAGGGCATCAGCACGCTCAGGAACTTCGGCCTGCCTTTCGGGGCCTATGCCAATGGCTTCACCCGGATCAGCGAGGGTTTTCTTGGCCCTGCGCCCACGGTTGATGCGCTGGAGCGGCGCCATGACCTCAGCCCCGCGGCCTATGCCGCAGCTGCGATGCAGTGGATCGGCGAGGGGGCCACCATCGTCGGCGGCTGTTGCGAGGTGGGCCCCGACCATATCGCCGAACTGGCGCGGCGCATTCGCCAGGCGGGCTATGACATCGTCTGACCGAAGCTCCCGGCTCCGGTGCTCGCGGGGAGCCCCAGGCCATGGTCTGGGCCATGGCCTGGCGGCCCCGACTCAGGCGCTAGCTACATAGGGCCGGAAACCCCGCCGCCAGCTGCTCCCGGCGGACGAAGCCGCGAAGTGTGGCCACGACCTCGCCCCCCGGGCCCAGCAGTAGTGTCCAGGGCGTCGCCGGCACTTTACCGACCATCGCCAGCAGGGCTGCACTTGCCCGTCCCGCTGGGAAGGTGACGCGGGCCCTGTGCAGTTCCCTGCGCGACGTGGCTCGCCCGCCCGGCGCCGCGTCGACCTGGACGCGAGTCGCGGTGGCCGTCTGCCAGGCGTTGCCCGGGCCGTGGCGCTAAAAGGCATATTTGATGCCTAAATAGGCCTCGCGCCCGCGCAGCGGTCCCCAGAGGTAGGCGACGTCGTAGGCGCCGCCGTCGAAGAACAGCGGTGTCTGCCCGTCCTCGACCTGCGTGTAGCCGAGGAGGTTGCTGGCGCCTGCGTAGACGTGCCAGTGCTCGCCGAGGTGTCGCGCCACGCGCAGGTCCACTGTCCAGTAGGCCTCGGCCTTGCGGTCCATGGGCAGGGTGCCGGCGACGTCAAAAGTAGGCGCTGCCGGTGTGCCGTAATCGGCGAGGTTGCGCTCGCCGATCCAGGTCGCCGAGGCGAACAATTCCCAGTTGGCCATGGTCCAGTCGAGGTTCAGCACCAGCCGCTCCTCGATGGGCACCACCCCAAAAGCGGACTTGAAGGTGTCGTCGTAGTCGATGCGCTCCACCGTGCCGCCGATCGTCAGCGTCGGGCTCAGCTGCCAGCTGAGGGCGAGGTCGGCAACCAGCACCTGCCCGTCCTCGTCTAGCTGCGTCAGCTTGGGCACTCCGGCGTCATTCTCGCTCAGGGCGGCGAGGTTCTCGACCCGGGTCCAGGCGATGGCACCGGTCGCGGTCAGGCGCTCGTCTTCGAAGCTCAGGGCGTAGCTCAGGGAGTCAGAACGCTCGAGCTCCTCGATGTCGATGAGGAAACCGAGCTCGGCGTCGAGAATGCCGTGGTCGCTCTCGAAGAAAGACAGCGGTGCCCGGTAGCCGCTGCCAAAGGACAGGCGAGAGGTCCAGCGCAGGTCGTGGGTATAGCGGATATCCAGCCGTGGCGAGAGAATGCGCTCGTCGATTTCTTTGCCCGGTTTGCTCAGGTCGACAAAGTTAGCCCGGACCCGGTCGTAGCGCAGCGCCGCGGCGAGCTCGAGGCGGTCGCTGGCGATCCAGGTGTCCTGCAGATAGAAGCCGGCAACGTCGTAGTCGAAGCTGTCTGAGACGTAGGCGGCACTGGTGCTGTTGCTGGTCGAGCGCAGTTCCTCGGTGCGCAGGTCGGCACCGGCGGTGAGCAGGTGCGCCTGCGACAGGGACCAGTTGACGCGTGCATCAAAAAAGGACATCTCGTCCTTTGCGACATAGCTGAAACCCTCGTAGAAGGAGTCCTGCTCGTGCCGGTTGTGCGAGGCGGTGAGCGACATGTTGAGCGCCTGGCCGAACTCGTGCAGCCAGCTGCCGTAGAGCTCGGTGCGGGTGGTGTCGATCCACTCGGTGGTTTCCCAGGGCCTGCCGGTGAAGCGGTTGCGCACGTCGCCGTCGGCGAAAAGCGACGGCGATGCCCAGTCCGGAT
The DNA here is from genome assembly GCA_046260765.1 of Chromatocurvus sp. Classification (GTDB taxonomy): domain Bacteria; phylum Pseudomonadota; class Gammaproteobacteria; order Pseudomonadales; family Halieaceae; genus Chromatocurvus. The sequence continues at coordinate 27,800 of JBHEOO010000026.1, read as the reverse complement.
CGGCATCGTGGCCGGCGCGCACCGCGCCGATATCCGTGCCCACGGGTCCGCCGAAGATTTCTGAGTCCACGCGGCTTGCGCGCAGGCGCAGATTGTCGTGGTCGCCCAGGTCCTGGGACAGGTAGGCGGTGAACGACTCGTGGGTCTGTGCCGGGCTCTCGCTGACGGCATTGTCGTCGCCGTCGTACTGGTCGCGGTGCAGGTACTGGCCGCTGAGGGTTAGCCGGGTCGTCTCGCCGTTCGCCAGCGCCGTGGCCACCGCGCTGGCCTTCTCGTAGCCGAGCTCGCCCCCGGCGAGATCCAGGTCGAGGCCGTTGCGGTCAGCTTCCCGGGTGACGAGGTTGATGGTGCCGCCGATAGCTTCCGGAGCGATCAACGATGCGCCGGTGCCGCGGGCCAGCTCGATGCGCTCGAGGCCCGCGGCCGCGGCGGCGTCGAGGCCGTAGAAACCGGACATCATGGTGTGAGCCGGGATGCCGTCGATGAGCACTGTCGTATGCTCGCCGCGCAGCCCATTGATCATCACCCGCTTGACCCCACACATGGAACACTCGTTATTGACGCGGACCCCGGGCGCGAAGGCGATAGCCTCGGTGAGACTGCCGGCGTTGCGTTTCTCCATGGTCAGCGCCGACACCACCTCGGTTTTCTGGATGACGTTCTTGAGCATGCCGGCCTCGTAGAGGCGCTCGCGGACGCCGGTGACCGTGATCTCCTCGATGGCGGAGGGTGGGGTGTCCGCGGCGGTGGCGGTGGCGGCCACCAGGCTACTCACGGCCAGGGACAGAGAGAGTGACTTCATGGGAGGGCTCCTCGAGCGTTAGTCTTGGGGCTGCCCAGGATTATCTCCCTACTGAGGAAAGGGTCGATTGATGCAAATCAAAATCGTTATCATTCATAGGCGCAGGCTGAAGTTTCACAGCCAGCCGGCCACGAGCCCCGACCCGATACCGATCATGCCGACCGCGACGATGAACTGGACCGTGCTAAGGGTCACTTTTTCGAGCAGGCGCGTGCCCACGAAGGCACCGAGAAACGCTGCGAGCGTTGCCGCAATCACCAGCCCCAGCACATCCTTCGGCAAGTGCTCGAAACGTGTGCTTACGTATGACGCGCCGTAAACCGTGAGCCGGACGGAGTCAACGATCACCGCTGAGACGACTCCCGTGGCAACGAAGGCCGTCTTGTCGAGGCCTGCCTTGATGAGAAATGCGGATCGGAAGGCGCCCTGATTGCCGGTAAGCCCCCCAAAAAAACCGGACAGCATACCGCCGACCGGCAGATACCTGGGCGGGACTGCCAGCGCGGCGAACGCTGGACTGAGTTGAAGCGCGGCGAACACAATGATAAGCAGACCAATGGTCAACTTGAGCGGGGTCACTTCTAAGGTGCGGCCGAACAGCTCGTACTCCGCGACCGCATCGAGACCGGCGACGCCCACAAGGGCGCCGGCGCCGGCCAGGGCGGCTACGGCTGCGGGCACACCGAAGCGCAGCACCACCGACCAGTCCGCGGCCCGTCCCACGAGGGCGAGCTTGAAGAGATTGTTGGCCAAATGGACTACCGCAGTTGCGGCCACTGCTACCGGCAGCGGAAAGAACAGCGCAAAGGCGGGCAGTAATACCGTGCCCAGGCCGAACCCGGAGAACAAAGTCAGTGCAGATACCGCAAGTGCGGTGGTGCAGATGATCAGATAGTCCATGGGGCGTGCGTCTGGCCAGTAGATGCTTATTCGGGCTAGCTTAATCGAAACTCAATAACGATACTGGCGGGTGGGTCGGGCCGCGTAGGTCGGGCCGCGTAGGTCGGGCCGCGCAGGTCGGGCCGCGTAGGTCGGGCCGCGTAGGTCGGGCCGCGCAGGTCGGGCCTCGCAGGTCGGGCCGTCCGGACCGGGTGGGTGGTCGTCGCCCGTGGCATTACCTGCAATAGTTCGCTCGTAGACCAGTCGCATTCTGCGTATATCTTGTCTGGGGAGAAATGTCAGGATGGTGAAGGAAGATGTCGGGCAGTTTGCGCTACCCGAAGAAGCGGCGGTGTCGGTCAACAGTCGCGGGCTCAGTTCCGAAGAAGCGCGGGCGCGTCTGGAGACCCATGGCCGCAACCAGTTGCCGGAGCCGCCGCTGCCCGGTCTGCATGTCATTTTTCTGCGCCAGTTCCTGAGCCCTTTTATCTATATCCTGCTGGTGGCGGCTGTCGTGTCGTGGGCACTCAGCCAGATGGCCAACGCGGTTTTCATCATGGCGGTGCTGCTGCTGAACGCGGTGATTGGCACGGTGCAGGAGTTTTCTGCTCAACGCTCGGCAGCGGCACTGCGCAATATGGTGCGCGGCGTTGCTCATGTGATCCGCGATGGCGTGGCGGAGCGGATCGATGTCGAGGAACTGGTACCGGGTGATCTGGTCCTGCTGTCTTCCGGCGACAAGGTGCCGGCGGATATCCGTCTTGAAACCAGTGACAGCCTGAGCGTGGACGAATCCATGCTGACCGGTGAGTCCCTCGCGACCACCAAAAACGCCAGCGCCGAGGTGGCGCATGACGCATCGCTGGCGGACCGCTTCAATTACTGCTTCGCCGGCAGCACGGTGACTCACGGCCGCGCTCAGGGCGTGGTGACCGCAACCGGGCTAAAAACGGAGCTTGGCCACATTGCCGATCACGTGCTGGGCCGGGAATCCGCGGAGCCTCCGCTGCTGATCCGCATTCGCCTCTTTACCTACCAGATGGCCGGAGCGATAGGCGTCGCCATCCTGCTGCTGGTGGCGCTGATGCTGTTCCGGGGTGGGTATGGCAGCGAGGGTATTATCCTCATGGCGATCGGTCTGGCGGTATCCGCCATCCCTGAGGGATTGCCTGCGGCGCTGACCGTGGCACTGGCGATCGGCATGCGCCGAATGGCGGCGCAAAAAGTGATTATCCGCAAGCTGGTAGCGGTCGAGGCCCTGGGATCCTGTACCTTCATCTGCTCCGACAAGACCGGCACCCTCACGGTAAACGAGCTGACCGTGCGTCGGGCCGTGCTGCCGGATGGGGCTACCTTTGAAGTCACCGGGGAGGGTGTTGCGCCTGGGGGGGCGGTGCTGGGCGACGTCCCCGAGCGACTGCGGGACCTGTGCGTCACCGGTCTTCTGGCCAATGAGAGTCACCTGGACTATTCCGGTGGCCAGTGGGTGTCCAATGGTGACATTGTCGATGTCGCCTTTCTGATCCTGGCGAAAAAGCTGGGCCTGTCGCTGAAAGAGATTCGCGCCGAGCGAGCGCAGCTGGAACTGATTCCCTACGAGTCCGAACGCGCGCTCAGCGGCAGCCTCAACGAAGGTGGGGAGCACCCGTTCGTTCTTCATGTCAAGGGCAGCCCGGAAAAGCTGCTGGGTATCTGCACCCGCATGCGTACCCAAGACGGGGACATCCCGGTGGATCGTGCCCTGATTGAGGGCCAGATCGAGCATCTGGCGGGCAAGGGATACCGCCTGATTGCTCTGGCACGACGCCAGGCGGAGGAGCGCGGGGCGCTGGAACAGCTGGGGGAAATGACCTTCCTGGGTCTGGTAGCGATGATTGATCCGGTGCGCCCCGAGGCACAGGAAGCCATTCGCCGCTGCCGTCGTGGCGGCATCGAAGTGGCCATGGTCACAGGCGATCATCCCGCCACTGCCTTGGCGATAGCGCGGGAACTGGGGCTGGATGGCGGCAGCGACCTCGTGGTTACCGGCAGCATGATCAATCAGGCCACGGTGGACGGGGAGGCAACACTGGATGCGCTGATCCAGCCCGCCAGGGTATTTGCGCGGATAGAACCGACGCAGAAGGAACAAATTGTCGACAGCCTGATGCGCAATGGCCATTTCGTGGCCGTCACCGGCGATGGCGTCAATGACGCGCCCGCGATGCGCCGGGCCAATGCCGGTGTTGCCATGGGCAAGCGCGGTACCGATGTAGCGCGGGAGACGGCGGACCTGATTATTGCCGACGACAACTTTGCCTCCATCGTCGCGGGCATTGAGCAGGGACGCATCGTTTATAACAATATCCGCAAGGTGATTGCCCTGCTGACGGCCACCGGATTTTCGGCCTTGCTGCTGTTTTTCCTGACTGTCCTTGCGGGCCTGCCCATGCCATTGATTGCGGTACAGCTGCTGTGGCTCAACCTGGTGGCCAATGGCCTGCAGGATGTCGCCCTGGCCTTTGAGCCCGCGGAGGGCCACGAACTCGAACAGCGGCCGCGCAGCCCTCGAGAGGCCGTGTTCGAGAAGCACATTATCGAACATGTTCTGGTGACCGGCACCACCATGGGCCTGCTGGCCTTCGCGACCTTTGCCTGGTTGCTCAACAGCGGCAGCGATGTTGTCGATGCCCGCAATTTTACCCTGATGCTGATGGTGCTGTTCGGGAACATCCACGCCCTCAGCAGCCGCTCGGAGACCCTGTCTCTGTTCCGCATGCGTCTGCTGGGCAATCCGTTCCTGATCCTGGCGGTGCCCTTTGCCCAGGGCGCGCACATTGCGGCCATGTACCTGCCCGGTATCAGCGACGTGCTCGCGTTGAGCCCGGTAACGCTGGTGCAATGGCTTTTGCTGCTGGCGGTGGCTCTCGTACTGCTGCTGGTCGAAGAACTGCACAAGTGGAATCTGCGGCGGCGTAACGTGGAGGGCCTCGCCAGCTGACTTGCCCTCCGCGCCTGGGGATCAAGGCAAACACGTGCTTCCCGTGCTCGGGACCATCCGGCCGAAGCGCTCAGCTCGCCAGCAGTCGGTAGTACCCTGGCGCTTTATCGATGGCAAGCACGACGGAAACCAGCAGACCGGCGACCAGTACGGCATTGCGCCACCAGGCTGCCCGGAATTCGCCCATGACATCCTTGCTGTTCACCAGCACGATGACGCAGACGTAGACAAGCGGGACCACCACCACGTTCACACCCATGAGAAGCACCACCTTGAGCAGCGCCGGAAAATCCCAGAACGGCGCCAGTGCCGCTGCGAGGAGTACGAACACGCTCAAGAAAATAGTGTAGACGCGGTTGTCCGCCGTGAAGCGCCACTCCTGACCCAGCAAATCCAGGGTGAAGTAAACAGTAACCTGCGCCGCGACTACCAGGGTTGTCAGCGCGGCCGTAAACAGGCCGAGGGAGAAAATCATGGGGCCGAGGAACGAGAGCGCCGCGGGCACGGCGTTGCGAAATACCGCCGAAGCCTGGCCGACATCGGCAAAGCTCGCATTGTTGTCCAGTGAATACAGCGCATAGCCGCCCGCGACAAGCACAAAGAATGCGTAAGCACCGAATATGAGGCCGAGGTTCAGCACGGACTGGCGAAAAGCGCGGGCGAGCGCTTCGCGTCCACCGCCGGCGTCAGCGCACAGGTAAGGCAGGCCGAGCAGCGCCGCAGGGGCAATCGCGGCACCCATCATGGCGATAACGGAGTTGCTGGCCACCCGGGGGGATGAACTGCCGGGTACGGGAAGGTCCGGCGTCAGGGACGGCACGAAACCGGCAAGAATGGCGCGCCATTCCGTCAGGCCGCGCAGCGCCACCACCAGGAAGCACAGGAACATCAGCAGCATAAGCCCGGTCATGACGCGCTGCATGCGGTCGTAGCCGCGCGAGAAAACCAGCCAGAGAACGCCTGCGGAGAGCAGTACGGAAAGTACGACGTCCGCCAGCAGGGGTAGCGGGCGACTGGCGCCATTGTCAGCCGTGCCCAGCAGCGCCGTGAACGCCGACGACATGACCGAGATCTGGCCCATGCTCACCAGAAAATGCACAGGTACAATAAGCAGGACGATGAGCCAGGCGAGAGCCCCGTTGATGCGCTCACGGACCAGGGTCAGCATGCCGCGGGTGGGGTTCAGGGCACCGATTCTCGAAGCGCTGTCAGCCGAGACCACAAACAGGGGTAATAGCACGAGCAGCACCCAGAGCAGGTCGTAGCGAAACCACGCTCCGGCCAGCAGGAAGGAGGCGATCGCTCCCGCGCCCATGGTCCCGGCCGCCATGACGGCGGCGGGGCCTACCAGGTGCGTAAAAAGTCTTATCAGCGGATTCACCGCAAGGCGTCGTGGCGGTAGACCGTCCCGTCTTTCATCACGAACTGGATGCCGCGCAGTGCGCTGATGTTATCAAGGGGGTTGGCGCCGACGCCCACGATATCGGCGTACTTGCCCCTTTGTAGTGAGCCGATCTCATCCTCGGCGCCGAGCATGCGAGCCGTCTCGATGGTTGCTGAGCGCAGCGCCTGCAGCGGCGACATTCCGGCCTCGACGTAGTACTCGGCCTCACGCACTGTCGCCGTAGTGCCATCGTTGGGCTCCTGGGGTAGCTGGTCCGTTCCCAGGGCGATATTGACGCCCTCCTCAATTGCCGCGCGCAGCGCCTCCCAGTGCACCTTTCCCACCGATTCACGACGCTTGAGATACCAGGCCGGCGAACCGATGCGCTCAAAGAACGGCGCGGTGGCTGGCTGACTGACGACGATGGTGGGCACCAGCCAGGTGCCCGCTTTTGCCATTTTACGCAGCACCGTGCGATCCAGGGTGTAGCCATGCTCGATGCTGTCAACGCCGGCATCCACTGCCACCGTGGTGGCCGCCGACGAGCCCGAATGCGCTGCGACCTTCGCGCCAAAGCGATGCGCGGCATCCACGACGGCGCTGATTTCCGAGGGCGTCATCAGGGCTTCGGCAATGGCACCGCCCTCGGTGGCGATGCCGCCGGATATAAGAATCTTGACCCATGAGGCGCCGAGGCTGATCTGCTGCCGTGCAGCCTTTACCAGCTCATCGGCGCCATCCGCGTAGGTGACTCCCGGCTCGGAGCCGTGGCCACCGGTTATCACAAGGGATTCGCCGGCGGAAAAAATCCGCGGCCCGATGGACTCGCCCTTGCGGATGGAGCGGTCAAGCGCAAGATCCGCATGCCGGCTGTCACCGGGGATGCGGATGGTGGTAACGCCGGCCTGCAGTATGCCGCGCGCGGCAGCTGCCATGCGCAAGCCCAGGGCCGCCTCCGTCTCTCCGGCCAGCTCCGTCGCCATTTTACCCGGCAGAACCAGTCCCGGATGCACGTGCATATTCATCAGACCTGGAATCAGCCACTGTCCCGCGGCGTCGATCACTGTGGCATCCGCCGGTACGATGACCTCCCCGCGCATGCCGATCGCGGCGATGCGCTGATCCTCGACCAGGATCACCGCGTCCTCGAGAATATCGCCGGAATCGACGTCGACGACTGCTCCGCCCACGATGGCGGTCACCGCAGCCGTGGCGCTCAGCGCGAGCAGCAGCTGCAAGGCCATGAAAACCGTTGTCAACACGCGCAATCTGTTCACTGCGTTTCCTCCGTTAAGTGCTGCCGTGGGGGGCGGTAAACCCAGCTATCCCGCTGCATACCCACAACCCGCTGCTCAGAAGTTATATCGGACCCGCAAGCCGTAGCGCTGCACGCCGGGCTCAATATGCAGACCGGACATGAAGGCCTTTTGATAGGCGTTGGTGAAGTAGGTTTCGTCGAGGAGGTTCTCAACGTACATCGCAACCGTGACGTTTTCATGCTCGAGGCCCGCGCGCAGGTTGAAGAGAGAGTAGCTGGGCACGACCCAGGGGAAGCCCTCCTGAATGAGCGCTGCGGTGGATGACCGAATCTCATCACGATAGATATATTCGCCGCGCACGAAGGCGTCCAGTTCGCCCGTCAACTGAAAGCGGTATTCGGCGTCCGCAGAAATCGTCCACTCGGGCGAATTGGGGATTGTCTTGCCGTCCAGCACACGGTTTGACCCGTCGATGAGTGTGGTGAACTCTTTGTACTCGGCCTGCAGCCAGCCCACGTTCAGGTTCATCACCAGACCGGAAATCGGCGCGGAGGTCAGCGACACCTCAACCCCGTAGGACTCCGCTGAATCGGCGTTGTCGACACCACCGAAAATAAAGAATTCGCCATTGGCATCGGTGCCCGACTCCTGGAACGAGGCCTGCAGATCAGTCCAATCCATATAGAAGATCGCCGCATTGAAACGCAGGGTGTTTTCCAGCAGCTCGGCCTTGTAGCCAATTTCGTAGTTCCAGAGCTCCTCTGGATCGTAAGTCTCGTTTTCAGGCGTCGGTGCGAGTTGCACCCCACCGGATTTGAAGCCCTTCGCAATGGTCGCGTAGACGGACGCGGTGTCGCTTATGTCATAGCGGGCAGCGACCATGGGGGAGAAATCGGTGAACGTATCCTCCACGGTCAGTTCCTGAATGGAGGAGCCTCCGAAGCCAGACGCATCGGTGAAGATTTTTTCCTCGCTATAACGACCACCGACCGTCATGGTCAGCCGGTCGGTGATCGCGTAGTTTGCCTGGCCGAATACCGCGTAGACTTCGGAACTGCCGAAGGTTTCCTCACCGTCAATCTGGAAACCTTCGGGTAATCCGAAGATCTCGGCCGCGCCGACAAAGGTCTTGTTATCGATGAATCCCTCGTCTTCGGAATAGTAGAGGCCCACGTTCCACTGCAGCTTCGAGTCATCCGTGTTCTGCAGTCGGAATTCCTGTGTCTTGCTTTCCCGCGGAATGGTCCGGAATTCCTGAAAGTAGTCAATGCTGCCGCCGTCGATGTCGCCCTGCAGAAAAAAGTCCGACTCCATGTACCCGCTGATGCTGGTAAAGCGCATATTCGCAAAGTCGTAATCAATGCGGGCAATTGCGTATTCAAAGTCCGTGCCCACAGATTGCGGCGCATTGAAGTTCACCTTGCGCTCATTCTGAGGGAAAAAGCCGACGCCATCGGGATCTGCAAAGCCCTGGTAGAGGAAGTCACCGAATGTCGACAGCACGCCGGAGGGAATGCCCTCACGCATGCCGGCTTCCTCACTGGCGTCACTGTATGTGAGCGTAACGCCCAGATTTTCCGTGGGCGTCCACAGTACCGACGCTCTCACATACTCGTAATCTGTGTCGTTGCCGCCACCCTGCGGATTGATGTTCTCGATGTTCCCGTCTGAGGTGAAACTCTTGTAGTTGACGCGCGCTGCCAGCCTGTCCTTGACAATGGGGATATTGACGATGCCTTCGACATCCAGCGTGTCAAAGCGCCCGTAGTCCACCATCACTGAGCCTTCGAGTTCTTCTGTGTTCGGCGCATTGGTGGTGACGCTGATGCCGCCACCGAGAGCGTTCGCGCCGAAGTAGGTGGATTGCGGCCCGCGCAAAACCTCGATGCGCTCTATGTCCATAATCGGCGGGTTGATACTGCTACCGGACAGGTTGAAGCCGTCCACGTAAAACCCGAATGTCGAGGTGCGGCGCGCGTTGTTCGCCCCCACAAAGTTTGTCACACCACGCATGCTGATCTCGCGACGCGAGCGTGCCCCGTTGCTGATGAAACTGGCGTTGGGGGTGCGCGCCACAAAATCCGTGACATCGCGGAACATGTTCTTCTGGATATCGGTCTCGCTGAAGGCCGAGATCGCAATCGGCACATCCTGCAGGCTTTCCGCGCGCTGCTGGGCCGTCACCACAATTTCCTCAAGGGCCGGCGCCTGTGCCAGGGTGATGCTTGAGCCTGTGGAGGCGGCCAGAACGGCTGCCGACAGAATCCTGCGCGCCAGGATGCCCGTCGATCCCCTGTCTGACGTTGCTTTCGCGGTCGCTGCAGCCGGGACCCGGTTTACCCCGCTGCCGGCTGCCATGCATCCTACCTTTCTCATTGCCCTCTCCCCCTGATTCAAAATTGATTCATGCCAGTTACCGCCCATCGGTCCCGTGGGTTATTTTTTTCAGCGACCGCCGGGTATATTATTCGTCAGCCGACTTAAAGAACAGGCTGACGTCACCCGCCTACGACGTTCCCACAGGGCGGTCCGGCATTGGCGATGTCTCGTACCTGGCTTTGCTGTACCGCGAAGCGCCGCTATCAAGGATTGTTTTATGTCTCGATGCCCCCGCCGCATCCTTCTTATTTTTACTTTGCTGGCAGCCGCCCTGGGCGCACGCGCCGAGTCCGTCAGCGACGCGGTTAAGGCCGCCGAGGGACTGTGGGAGTACACCGGCCTGGTGACCCGGGATGGCGAGTCTCTCCCGCTCACCGGGCTATTCCTCATCAGCGGAGGCATGTTCCTGCAGCAGAGTATCTTCGACGGCGAGCCCTTCGATGCCATGGGATCGATGGCCCACGTCGGCCCCTACGTTGCTGGTGGTGCGGGCCTGCGCCTGACCTCCCTGCAGACGCTCAGCATGGCTCCTGGCACGGCGTCATCGCTGAGTTCGGCCGGCAGCGTGGAGCACGACCTGGCAGTGACCCGCGACGGGAATGCGCTGACGCTTGTATTCGGTGGCGGCACCAGTACCGTGCAAACCTTCGAGCGCCTCGGGGATGCGGCGGATACAGCGCTGTTTCGCTTTGCCAACGGTGCCCTTGCTTTTGCTGATGGTTACTTCATTCTGGTGATCGGTGACGAAGCCAGCGCTGTCAGCGGTTATGGGCACTATGAACGCAGCGGCGATGTTCTTACCCTGCAGGCTATCCGCTGGGCGGCGAGCGACGGCGAGGACGTGATCAATCTACGCGATGCCATCGTAACTACCCGCTTCACTGGCGACGTACTGGCCCTGCCCGGCGGCCGGCGTTTCCTTGTCTTACCCTGAGGTGACTGACATGACGGACCAGCAGTTCCCGCTCTATGATCTTCGGGTGGAAGTCATCGAAGGGGACAGGCCCTTTGTGTGCAGCCACGAGCTTGGCAGCGCCTTTGAAGTGCGCGGTGAAAACCTGCACTTCGAGGAAGGCCGGCCCTTTTCCCTGTTTGCGCTCGCGGCCCTGTTGCCGCTGTTGCCGGCAAAGCAGCGGCCCCTCAACGAGTACGACTGGATGGCCACGGACCACGTTATCGCCTGTCCGGACCCGCACTGCGGCGCGCGTTTTCGGATCAGCCGCATCGGCCGACAGATTGTGACCCGCTCTGACACCACCATCGAACCGCTTCCCGAGAACAACCCGTGGACGGAATGATCGATCGTTTTGAACTGGCACCCGGTTACCGCATCTCGCGTGTCATCAAGGGCGGCTGGCAACTCTCCGAGGGCCACAACACCGCGGTGTCCGAAGATCCGGTCGCCGATATGTTCGCCTTCGTTGAGAAAGGCATCAACACCTTCGACTGCGCCGACATCTACACCGGCGTGGAAGAGCTGATCGGCAAGTTCATCCTGGCCAACCGGCAGCGAGAGCAGCCCTGGCCGATCCGCATCCACACCAAGTACGTGCCGGATTACGACGAGCTGGCGCAGCTCAGCAAGACCCGGGTGGAGGCGATCATCGACCGCTCGCTGGCGCGCCTCAACGTGGACCGGCTGGACATGGTGCAGTTTCACTGGTGGAACTACGATGTGCCCGGCTGGGTGGAGACGGCGGGTTGGTTGGCGGAGCTGCAGCAGGCGGGCAAGATAGAGCTGCTCTCCACCACCAACTTCAATACGCCGAAGACGCGCGATATTCTCGAGGCCGGCATCGCACTCGCAACCACCCAGGTGCAGTACTCTCTGCTGGATCCGCGTGCCGAACACGCCTTGTTGCCGCTGTGTGCAGCGCGCGGCATGCACCTGTTGTGTTACGGCACGCTGGCCGGCGGGTTTCTGAGCGAGAAATGGCTCGGCCAGGCAGAACCGCAGTCGGCGGAAAATCGCTCCCTCGTCAAGTACCACCTGATGATCGAGGAGATCGGCGGCTGGGAGTTATTCCAGGCCCTGCTGCGCACCCTGAAAACCATCGGCGACAAGCACGGTGTCACGCTGTCCAGCGTGGCCTCGCGGTGGGTGCTGGACCAGGCTCAGGTGGCGGCGGTGATCATCGGCTCGCGCAATGCCGACCACATCGAGCGTTACCATGAGATTTTTCGGCTGGCGTTGGATGAGGCGGATTATGCTGCGATCGCTGCGCTGAAGGCGCAGATGCACACGCCGCCGCAGGATGTTTTCGATCTGGAGCGTGACAAGAGCGGGCGCCACGGGCGCATCATGAAATACAACCTCAACGCAGAATAATCATGCGGCCCCGGCTGCGACGACCAACCCTGCGCGCCAGCCAAAGAAAGGCACAAGCCCTCCTTACCGGGAAATGCGCCGGGCAAAGCCTGGAAAAGAGGAAAGTCATGTAATGGATAACACGACAGCAATCTCTTAGTGGGACCCGGCAGGCTGGTAGCCTGCCCGGCAAAGGCTGGCAAGCAGCCGGAACCGAGTGTTGCGTGGTGCAGGGGCGACCCTGGCTGATCGCGGTCAGTCCTCGACCAACTCCATACCATAGTGCTTGTATAGCGCGAGCTCATAGTCCCGGCTGATGGTCTGGGCAGGATCATAGGTCGGTGCGGTCCTGATCGCCTCGCGATCCAGACTCGCGACGACATCCTTGGTCGACCAGTCGATCGACTCGATCCAGGCCGGCGCAAAGAGCAGGTATTTACCTGCCAGCCAATTGCCGATGTCGACCTCGAAGTAGCGCAACGCCCAACCCGTATCCTCGAGGACGAGATCGCTCACCCGGCCGATCTCGCCATCGCGGGCGAGTATGCGGTAGCCAAGGACCTCGCCGCTGCTGCGCAGGTGCGGGTTTTGCGGCTCCCGTGGCGCTTGATCGCCGGGCGGAGAGGCCGATGGCAGCGGCCCAAACAGGGGATCGCCGCTCCAATACGGCTCCCAGTCGTAATACCTGTAGTATTCCTGCTCGTAGTGTTGCGACACCGGCAGCTGCGTCTCGACCGGCGGTGCTTCGCGGATCTGCTCGCGACTGAGATCGACCTCCAGCCGCTTGCCCTCGGTGTCGATGCCGGTCACCACCGAGGGCACGATCAGAACGTCCCGTCCCAGCAGCCAACTGCCCGTCTCGACGACGAAATAGCGCGTCTGCCAGCGTCGGTCGTCGAAGTAGAGCTCGCGCAATGTTCCGACCTCACCGTCGCGCGCGTGCAGGTGGTAGCCCTCGATGTCGCCCAATTTGCGTAGCTCGCGCATCACTTTCCCCTAAAAACGCTTTCGCGGCACTAAGTATAGAAGAATAGACCGCGTTTGTGCGCCGCGGAACACGCTCCTGGCGCTGCCCCCCTCCCGGTGGCCGTCGATCTGCTCTGTTGTTTATCCGTGTCTTTTGTCGCACACAGCGCCGCGGCAATCCCGCCGCATCCAGGGAGACGGCGCAAACAGGTACCAGGTAGGGCTATTCTCGTTTAGCAGGCATGCCACTCAGGCCGAGCGTCAGCCGGACGAACAGTTGGTTCGCATCGGTCGCCGTAGTGCCGGCTGTTAACGGCAGATTGTGTTGGCGCCAGTCAATCGGTGCGCGGTGGCACCGCGATCTCCACCACCAGCGGCAGGTGGTCGGAGGCGACGCGCGCCAATTCCGAGCCCGGCACTTCGATGGCGCGCACTTCGGTGCCCGGCGTGACATACACATGATCGATGCGAAAGCGCGGCGCTCGGCTCGCGTAGGTACCGCGCGGGCGGTGCGCGCGGGCGACGCGCTGCGCATCCTCGAAGTGCTTCTCCAGCCGCCGGCAGACGCGCGAAGAGGGCAGCGCATTCAGGTCGCCGCAGAAGATCACCGGCGCGCGGCAGCGCGCGTCGCCGAGCCACTCGTCGCCCAGCAGCGCCCGGAGCTGCGCCAGGCGTTCCCGGCGCAGCAGGCCGAGGTGAGTGTTGATGATCTGCACTTCCTGGCCGTTCGTTTCCACCGCGACCCACAGCGCGCCGCGCGGCTCGAGCCGCGGCTTGTCATCCAGGCCGGGCAGCGCGCCGGTCTTCACCAGCCGCATGGGAAGGCGAGTCAAAACGGCGTCGCCGTAGCGCTCTTCCTCCAGGTGCATCGCCGGATGGAAATGGAACTCCATCTCCAGGTAATGCGCGATCAGCTCGGCTTGGTCCATGTTGTCGGTGCGCTTGCGGCCGACGTCCAGCTCCTGCAGCGCGACCACATCGGGCCGGGCCCGCGCGATCACGCGCGCGATGCGCTCGGGGTCGAGCTTGCCGTCCATGCCCAGGCAGCTGTGCACGTTGTAGGTCATCACCCGCAACGCTTCGGCTGCTGCAGGCGCGCTTCGCGGCATGCTCCGCACGCGTTTGCCCGCCCGGCCAAGTTCGCGCAGCGCCGCGGTGCGCAGGTCGCCGGGCCGCAAGAAGGGCGGATGTGGGCTATCCAGCGCTGCATCGCCAGGCAGCAGCGCGAAGCCGTGGGTCTCGTCAGGGTGCGCGCCTGCGTGCGCGCCGTTCTCTTCTGCGAAGGTGATGGGGCGCATGCCCGCGCGCCAGCCCAGCAGCACCAGCTCGCCGGCATCAGCGTGCTCGCACAGCGCGACCAAGTCCGCGCCGGCCGCGTCGAGGAAAGGATGTGCAGCGCCGAGCAGCTGCGCGCGATCGCGCGGCAGCTGCTGCTCGCCTGTGGAAGTGAAGACGCGCACCACACCCGGTTCCTGCACTGCAAGCACTGCAGGAACCTGATGCTTGTCGACCAATTCGCGTGCTACGAAGGCGCGGTCCTCGAACGACAGCTGGCGCGCGAGATAAATGTGCCCCAGCGGGCCCAGCGCGGCCACTGCGGGGCGCGCTGGGCCCTCGTCCCCGGCCTCCGTCCCGGTCACGTCGCTGGCCGCGCTTTTCAGACGAGCAAACAACTTCTGGATCTTGCGGCCGCCCAACAGCCGGATGCGCTGTGTCTGGATGCTCGTCTCGTCGCCGGCCACGACTTTCAAGCCCTCCCCTCCCAGCTGCGCGCAGGCCGCCTGCACGGCGTTCTTGATCGGATAGCCCGTCACGTCCGCATAGGGCCGGGCGTCGACCTGGCCGTGATCGGAATAGATCCACACTTCGTAGTGGCGCAGTTCGGAGCGATGGGCCGCACGCCACAGCCGCGCGACCGCGTCGTCGATGCCCTTGAGTGTCCAATGGGCGAACAAAGAGCCCGGGCCGCGACGGTGGGACTGCTCGTCATAGCCGAGGAAGTTCATGTGAATCACGGGTAGCCCGCGGCTGATATCGATCTTGCCACCGATGACGCAGAATTCGCGCAGCAGGATGGAAATCCCCGCGCGCGTCGGCACGAACTTCAGCTCCTTGATGAAGTCCTGGCCGCGGCGCAGGCCGCGGATCAAGTCGACCACGGCCAGCCCCAGCTCGACCAGCACCAGCACGCCGACGCGCACAAAGCTGTAGAGGTTGAAAATAAGGAAGGCCAGCAGCACGAAAGGATTTGCGGCGCGCAGCGCCGGGCCCCAGCCGATGGATGTCGCGCAGAAGTGGGTCTCCTCGGCACCGCCATGGTAATTGTCGGCGTAGGCGCTGCCGTGCTTGAGCAGCGCCTCTCCCTTCTCCTGCCGCGCCGCCTCCGACGCCAGCCGTTCCTCGACACGCGCGGCCGCCTCGGGATCGTACATGCGTACCACCTCGCCGGTCTGGTGGTCGCGAAAGGAGAAAGCAGGCACCGCGCCTTTCACGCCGTAGAACAGTTCGCCCTGCACGGCGGACGTGGTGGAGGGCAGGCCTGAATAGTGGCTGTGAAGGCGGTAGTGCTCGCGCTGCAACAGCCGCTGGATGAAGGGCAGCTCCCCGCTTTCCAGCGCGCGCTCGAACTGTGGCCGCGACAGGCCGTCGACCTGGATCATCAGCAGCCCCGGCCGGGTGGAGGGTCCTGCAGAAACCGGCAGGCGCAGCAATCGCGACATGAACGCGCTGCGGCTGAGTGCGCGGCGCCAGCGCCGCAGCAGGATTTCAATGTTGGCAACCATCGCTCAATCCGCCCGTGTCAGCTGGCGCATCAGCGCGGCGCGCGCGAGGGCAGCAGGCACTGTCCATCCTCGGCCAGCAGTTCGATCGGTTCACCCACCTCGGAGGGCTGGGCGAAGCTGTGCAGCCGTGCCAGCAGGGCGATTGGGTCGATGAAGCCCTGCCGGCGCGCGACGCGGCGGATGATGAAGCGCCAGGGCAGCCATGTCATCCAACTCATGATTGTGTCTCCGCGGCGCTGCTTTCCTTGTTCGTGTACGGCTTCAGCGCGCGCTGCGCCAGGCGGTTGAGCCAGACCACGGCGATGATGGTGGTTACGAAGCCTCCGCCGTAGAGCGCCCACTGCAGCGGCGTGCGGGCCAGGTCGCGCACGGTCAGGGTGGAGATGTCGGCAGCGATCGAGCCCAGGTAGACGTTGTGGACCGAGAAGGGAATGAAGCCCAGCAGCGAGCCGAAGGTGTAGTCGCGCAGGTGCAAGGGTGTCAGGCCGAAGAAGTAGTTCGCGAGCTTGCTGGGGAAAAAGGGGATCAGCCGCGTGAGCAGCACGATCCTGCCGCCTCGCGGGGTAACTTCCGCGCCCACGGCATGCAGTCGGGGGTGCGACAACATGAAACGGCGCGCTCGGGCGCCGAAAAAGTAGCGCGCGATCAAGAAGGAGAGCACCGCGCCGAGAGTGGTGCCCAGCACCACGTAGATCGAGCCGGCCACCACGCCGAACACGAAGCCCGCGCCGGCGGTCAGCGGCAGGCCGGGCAGCACCAGTACCACCGCCGTGGCTATGATGAGGATGAAGAAAAGCGGCGCCCATAGGCCCTGCATCTCCACCCAGCGCAGCAGCCCGAGAATCTGCTCGTGGCCGCCGCTGCGCACCAGCAGCCCAAGCAGCACCGCGACGAAGAGGACGGCCGCAAAAATGCCCGCCAGGGGCGAGCTCCGCAGCCGGCGGAGGAACGTGTTGTCAGATGCTTTGCTCATGCTTGCCCGATGCCGGCCATGGATGTGGCGATCGGCGGGATGGCTTCCCTCTGTTTGTTTCTACCCCTTTAGATTAGCAGCCGCAGCGAAAAACGTCAGGCGGGGCAGATGTCTGGGCAGTGGAAATCCGGCAGGCGGGGCACGGGGGTCGCGGGCGGTGAGAGGGCGGTTTGGAATTTGCCAGCAGGACCCGTTCTGGGTTTGTCCGTTCCCGTCATGGGAACAGAACAATGACCGAGATGCCCGCACCGCCGATGCATGGCTTCCGGTTCAGTCCCTCCGATGAAATTCGGCCACCCGCGCTCTCCGAGCGCGGATTCAGCTGTCGGCCGCGGATCAAACGAAAAGGGGCCACCTTTTGGCGACCCCTTTTCGTTTAATTGGTGGAGGCGGCGGGAATTGAACCCGCGTCCGTCAGTACTCTGCCTTCGGCTCTACATGCTTAGTTTCCGTTAATTGATTTAGCCGCACACAGCCCAACGGGCAGGACGTGATTGGCGATCCCTGTTAGGTTTTAACAGCTTGGCCCAGGGCGAGCCGCACTGCGATCCAGTTCTATATGACGGTCAGTAGCGCGATACTGGCATCTTGCTAAAGACCGCTAGCGGGGTTTATGCCGCCAGAGCGTAGTTGTCGTCGTTGGCAACTAATAGTTTGCAGCTTTGGATTAACGTGATTCGCTACCATCACGGCATGCACCTCAGGGTTCGTTACCGACGTCGAATCCGGATCGCCCCCGTATGTGAGGTACAATGGTATCACAGTTTGCCCAATTCAAGGGTTATTACCCTGATGCCCGAAAAAAAGGATATCGCCATGCGTAGCATTATCGCCCTGAGTCTGGTTCTCACACTGGCTGCCTGCCAATCCGCCTACTACGGCGCGGCAGAAAAATTCGGCATTCACAAACGGGATATTCTGGTAGACCGGGTCGAGGATTCCAGGGATGCTCAGGGTGAGGCACAGGAGACGTTCCAGACTGCTCTCGAGCAGCTCACGGCGCTGATTGAGTACGACGGCGGTAGTCTGGAAAAGATCTACAAGGACACGGAAAGCAACTATTCGCGCTCCGAGGCCGCGGCGAAACAAGTGCGCGAACGTGTGACCTCGGTCGAGAACGTGGCAGACGCCCTGTTCGAGGAATGGGAAAAGGAAATCGAGGAATACAGCAGCGCGTCTCTGAAGGCCAGCAGCCAGCGCAAGCTTCACGAAACCCGCGAGCGCTACGCCGGAATGATCGAAACCATGCGCACCTCGACCCGCAAGATGGATCCTGTACTGTCGTCACTCAAGGACAACGTCCTGTATCTGAAGCACAACCTCAACGCGCGAGCAGTGTCTGAAATCCGTGTTGAATTTGTCAGTATTGAGCAGGATATCCGGGCTCTTATCGCGGATATGCAGCGCTCCATCGCCTCCTCGGAAGACTTCATAAAAAGCATGCAGAGCGAATAGGGGGGCACGGTGGCGCCTTCAACCCGTCGGAATCTTTTGTCAGATAGCGCCGCGGAGGCCTCGATGTCTGAACCCCATCACTCGTCAGCGCCAGGTAAGGCTATTACGACTTTTTCCCGTCGACGATTACTCCAAGGGCTGGCGCTCAGCGGTCTCGCGGTGGGAAGCACAGGTGCAAAAGCACAGAGCGCTGCGTCCAGGCTGCCTGTCGAGCCGGGTGAAGATCTGATCGTTGAGGCGGGTTGGGTTCTGGCGGAATCCGATGGTGAGCTGACCCTGCTGCATAACGCGAGTGTTCTGGTGCGTGAGGGCGTGATAGAAACAGTGCAAGCTGAGCCAATTCGCAGTTCTCTGCTAAAACTGCACCTACCCAACGACATTCTTCTGCCCGGTTTTATTTCGGGTCATACCCACTGCTGTAGCGCCACGCCAACCCGTGGAATTATTGAAGGCCCCCGCTCCTATCGGCGTCCACTGGAGCTCGTAGAGACGCTTTCGGACAGCGAGATGGATGCGCTCACGGCGCTGAATCTGGCGGAGCTGCTGCGCTCCGGGTGTACGACGCATGTGGAAATGAGCCTCAGCCTGCGTCAGGCCGAGAGCTATGTGCGCACAGCGGAGCCAATGGGGGTGCGTGCCTATCCGGGCGCGATGATCCCGGGTATTGAACGTCTTTTCGATATCTGGTTCCGCGCCGAGGACCAGGTGCTGTTTGATGCCGAGGAAGACACGCTTGCGGAGATCGCTCGCAATCTCGCGTTCTGTCGCCGGCACATGGGCAAGGGGGACGGGCGCATTCAGCCCATGATGTCACCCCATGCCTGTGACACACATACGCCAGCGACGATGAACGCCCTCACTGCTGCTGCCAGGGAACTGGGGACCGGTCTGCACATACATCTGTCCCAGGGGCAGCGTGAAACCGACACCGTTCGGCGCCTGTGGGGCAAGACGCCGACGCAGTGGATGGAAAGCCTGGGCATGTTCGAAGCCGGACCAGTCTTTGGCGCGCACATGAGCGGTCTGGACTGGCAGACTGATCCGCCGATTCTGGCAAAGCATGGTGTCGTGTACGCCCACTGCCCATCTGCCGGCGGCGCGGGCAACGGTACGCAGCCGTATCCCGAGGCGTTGGCAGCGGGGATTTCCGTAAATATCGGAATCGATACGCACTCCAACGATTATCTCGAGAATCTGAAGCTGGCCGTTCTCTACGGTCAGGCGCGTCATGAGTTGCTCTCAGAGCTTGGCAGTCCGGCAAAGAGTCGACGCCCCACGGTGTGGGATGCGGTGGAGGGCGCGACGAGAGTGCCTGCCCGTGGCCTGCGCCGTGATGATCTCGGAGTTATCCGCGCCGGTGCGCGCGCCGACCTCGTCTCGGTAGATGTTTCGGGCATGCTAAGTGGAAGCGGAGCGCTGCCACCGGAACCGCTGAACAATCTCCTGTATGCCAGCGGTCAGGCGGTGCGAACCGTCATGACCGATGGACGCCTGCAGGTGCATGATGGGCGGTTTATCGCAGATGATCCCCAGCGACTGCTCGATGAAGGCGGCGCTGTCGTGAGGAAGATCTGGCGGCAACTGGAGAAGGAAGGCTGGTTTACGCAGACCCCCGTCTAGCGGGGAGGGAATGCGCGTCACGCGTCGCGCAGGGCAGTCTCCACAGCGACCGCGCTGGTCTCATATTCCCGCTCATGGTCAGTGGCGGGGCGTTCAACCACGCGGCGCTTGCCCCGGGCACCGGCGGAAAGCTCGCGGATGCCCTCGGCGTCAAAGGCATCCACGCGAATCACATCATAGAGCGCCGTGAAGGCCTCCATCAGCTTTTCCCGGTGTTCAGCCCCCACAGTGCCCTCTGCAATTGCCCAGTCCACCAGCTCAACGCGCTGGTGTCCCATCAGCAGGGCAATGCCGTCGATGTCGTCCTCGTCGCGGGCGCGCACTGCGTCGTGGATTTTGCCACGTAGCTCCCGCGTCTCCCGCGCCAGCCGGTAGGCATTGAGCACTCTCCCCAGTGAATCTTCCGGGTCGGCATCCTGATAGCAGCCTGCGGTAATTGTCTGCCGCAGCGGCGTATCGTCCACTATGGCCTCAGCAACACGCCCGCCGAGTGCGTCATCCGGCCCGTTGTTGCGCGTATGTCCCGGCGGAAAGACCAGCAGTTTCAGCGGCAGGCGCAGTCCGGCGGTGGGGAAGTTATCGATGGCGGCGTGCAGGGCGCGCTCAAGATCGCGCAGGCAGGTCTGCAGGCACCAGTCAACCACCGGGCGCTGGTTTTCGGCGTACTGCTCCTCGTGCCAGAACTTGATTACCGCGGAGGCGTAATACAGGTGCACGAGGCAATCGGCCATGCGCCCGGACAGTCGCTGACGGGCCTTCAGTCCGCCGCCTATGGAGAGCAAGGTGACATCCGTGAGCAGGGAAAACGCTGCGGAGTAGCGCGCCAGCTGGCGGTATGGCTGCTGAATGCGTCCACGATCCGGCACGGACTCCAGGCGTCCGCCGGCGTAGGCGAGGGTGAAGGCGCGCAGGCCGTTGCGCGCGGCGTGGGCCATGTGCCTGTAAAAAACACGGTCGAACTCGTCGACACCTGCGCGGTTATCGGGATTTTCCGCCGCGGCGATTTCCCGGGTGATGTAAGGATGGCAGCGGATGGCACCCTGGCCGAAGATCATCAGACTGCGGGTCAGGATATTTGCGCCCTCAACGGTGATGGCAATGGGCACGGCCTGGTAGGCCCGGGCCATGAAGTTGCGCGGACCGGTGATCACGCCGCGACCTGCCACCACGTCCATGGCATGGTTGATCGTGGTGCGCATGAGGTCCGTATTGCGATACTTGAGCACGGCAGAGGGCACCGAGGGACGAATGCCGCGGTCCAGCATGCCAGCGGTCAGAAGGCGTGCGGCGTTCATCATGTAGGTATTGCCCGCAATGGGCTCCAGTGCCTCCTGCACGCCCTCAAACTGGCTGATGGAGCGGCCGAATTGTTCACGGACATAGGCGTAGGCGCCACTGGACAGGCTCGCCATCTTGCCCGCACCGGTGCCCATGGCGGGCAGGGAGATGGAGCGGCCGATCGACAGGGCCTCAAGCAGCATCGTCCAGCCTTTGCCGAGCATGTCCTGTCCACCGATTACCTGATCCATGGGGATGAAGACCTCGGTGCCCCAGGTCGGGCCGTTCATGAATACCGTGTTCATGGGCAGGTGTCGCGCGCCAGCGTTCACACCGTCCAGCGCTCGCGGCACCAGCACACAGGTCACACCGATGGCTTCTTCGTCGCTGATCAGGTGCTCCGGGTCGTATACCTTGATGGCCAGACCGATAAGCGTCGCGACGGGAGCGAGGGTAATGTAGCGCTTGTTCCAGGTCACTTTGAGGCCGAGGACGCTCTCGCCATTCCAGTCGCCCCGGCAGACGATGCCCTTGTCGGGGATGGCGCCGGCATCCGAGCCGGCCACAGGTGAGGTCAGGGCGAAACAGGGAATATCAGTGCCGCCGGCCAGTCGTGGAAGGTAGTGATGCTTCTGCGCATCGGTGCCGTACATCTCCAGCAGTTCCCCAGGGCCTAGGGAGTTCGGGACCATCACGGTGACGGCGGCGGATACACTGCGCGTGGAGATACGGGTGACAATCTCGGAGTGCGCCGTGTTGGAAAAGCCCTTGCCACCGTGCTCTTTGGGGATCATCAGCCCGAAAAAGCCCTGTTCCCGAATGAAGTTCCACGCCGGCTCGGGCAGGTCGTAGTCCTCGTGGGTGATCTCCCAGTCATTGAGCATGGCGCACAGGGCGTTGACCGGGCCGTCCAGGAAGGCCTGCTCGTCGTCAGACAGCCTGGTGGCTTTTGCATTGAGCAGACGCTGCCAGCGCGGCCGGCCGGAGAACAGCTCGCCATCCCAGTCTACCGAGCCGGATTTCAGGGCCTGGGCCTCGGTATCCGATAGCTTGGGTAGCATGCCGCGGATCACGCCCAGCAGCGGTTTGCTGATTTGCTTGGTGCGCAGGGCATTCGGCAGCATAAGTATGCCTGCGATGACCACCGCTGCCGCGCCGAGGATGGCGCTGATGACACCGCCATCGAAAAGGAGGTGGCCGATGGCCGTCGCGGCGGCCAGAATAACCAGCCCGGTGCGGCCGCCGCTTCCGCGGTACAGCAGCACCAGAGCCGTGATGATGAAAAACAGAATGCTCATTGCTTTCTCCTATTCCGGGGGCATTTTGTGGTCAGGCCCCATCCGGACCCGCCCCATCAGTCCCCCTTAGACCGCCATCATGTCGCGCAGAACGTAGTGCAGAATCCCTCCGTTCTGGTAATAAACGATCTCGTTGGCGGTGTCGATGCGCACCCGCACAGAACAGCTTTTCTGTGAGCCATCGGGATAGTCCACCTGCAACTCAACGGTCTGCCCCGGGCTGAGCTCGCCACCCAGACCGGCAATGCTGATGGTTTCGTCGCCGGTCATTTTCAGGCTCTGCCGATTGTCGCCATTCATGAACTGCAGCGGCAGTACGCCCATGCCGATAAGGTTAGAGCGGTGTATGCGCTCATAGGATTCGGCGATGACCGCGCGCACGCCGAGCAGCAGGGTACCCTTGGCCGCCCAGTCACGGCTGGAGCCGGTGCCGTACTCCTTGCCTGCGATGACGACGAGCGGCGTTTTTTCCTCTGCATAGCGCATGGCCGCGTCGTAAATCGCCATCTGTTCGCCGCTGGGGACGTGTCGCGTGTAGCCACCTTCCACACCGTCCAGCATTTCGTTGCGGATGCGCACGTTGGCGAAGGTGCCGCGCATCATCACTTCATGGTTGCCACGCCGGGAGCCATAGGAGTTGAAATCCGTGCGGCTGATGCCGTGCTCTGACAGATATTTGCCCGCAGGGCTGTCGGCGCTGAAGGCTCCGGCCGGAGAGATGTGATCGGTCGTGACCGAGTCGCCCAGCAGCGCCAGCACCCGCGCGTTCGAGATGTCTTTCACGGCGTCGGGCGTCGCCTGCATACCTTCAAAGTAGGGCGGATGCTGGATGTAGGTGGATTCGGAAGACCAGCTGTAGACCTTGCTATCCGGCACTTCAATGGCCTGCCAGATGGCATCGCCCTCGAACACGGCGGCGTACTCCTTGCTGAACATGGCGGTCTTGACCTGCGCCACGGCCTCGGCCACTTCCGCCTGGGAGGGCCACAGGTCCGACAGGTACACCGCCTCGCCATGGCTGTCGAGCCCCAGGGGCTCTTTGCTGATGTCGACGCGCATATTCCCCGCCAGCGCATAGGCCACCACCAGTGGCGGCGAGGCCAGCCAGTTGGTCTTTACCAAGGGGTGTACCCGGCCTTCGAAATTGCGGTTGCCCGAGAGCACGGAGGCGACCGTAAGGTCACCGGTGACCACAGCTTTCTCGATTGGCTCCGGCAGTGGGCCCGAGTTGCCGATGCAGGTGGTGCAGCCATAGCCCACGAGGTTGAAGCCGAGGCTGTCCAGTGCACTCTGCAGGCCGCTGGCCGCGAGGTATTCGGTGACCACCTTGGAGCCGGGCGCCAGCGAGGTTTTCACCCAGGGCCGGGTAGTGAGCCCGCGCGCTACGGCCTTTTGCGCCAGCAGACCGGCGGCCATCATGACGCTGGGATTGGAGGTGTTCGTGCAGGACGTGATCGCTGCGATGACCACTGCGCCGGGGTCAAGCCTCAGCGAGGCTCCGCCGAGCTCGCACAGCTGGCTGCTGGCGTGCGCGTAGCTGTTGTCGACGCCGACGGCGGTCTGGCCGCCCTCGCCCTCGAACTTGCCCTCGGGGACGCTCGCGGTGCCTTCGCCCTGCTGCATGATCAACTCAAAGCTCGACTTGACGTCTTTCAGGGAGACGCGGTCCTGCGGGCGCTTGGGCCCGGCAAGGCTGGCCTCCACCTCGCCCATGTCAAGCGCCAGCGTATCGGTGTATACCGGTTCATGGTCGTCTTCCCGCCACAGACCCTGGGCCTTGCAATAGGCCTCGACCAGCGAGACCTGGTGCTCATCGCGACCGGTCAGGCGCAGATAGTCGAGGGTCTGCTCATCCACCGGGAAGAAACCACAGGTAGCGCCGTATTCCGGTGCCATGTTGGCGATGGTGGCGCGATCCGCCACCGGCATATTGGCCAGCCCGTCGCCGTAGAATTCGACGAACTTGCCGACCACGCCGTGCTTGCGCAGCATCTCGGTGACCGTCAGCACCAGGTCCGTGGCCGTCATGCCCTCGCGCAGTGCGCCGGTGATGCGAAAGCCGATGACCTCGGGAATCAGCATGGACACCGGCTGGCCCAGCATGGCGGCTTCGGCCTCGATGCCGCCGACGCCCCAGCCGAGCACGCCCAGGCCGTTGATCATGGTGGTGTGCGAATCCGTGCCGACCAGCGTGTCGGGATAGGCCATGCACTCGCCATTCTGTTCGCGGGTCCAGACCGTCTTGGCGAGGTACTCCAGGTTGACCTGATGGCAGATGCCGGTGCCCGGTGGCACAACACGGAAATTGGCGAAGGCCTGCTGGCCCCAGCGCAAGAATTCGTAGCGCTCGCGGTTGCGCTGCATTTCAACGGCCACGTTATCCTTGAAGGCCTCGGCATCGCCGAAATTGTCCACCATCACAGAGTGGTCGATCACGAGGTCTACCGGCGAAATCGGATTGATGTGTGCCGGATCGCTGCCCGCGGCCGCCAGCGCATCGCGCATGGCCGCGAGGTCGACAACGGCAGGCACGCCGGTGAAGTCCTGCATGAGAACGCGGGCGGGCCGGAACTGGATTTCCGTATCCGATCGTCGGTTCTCCATCCACGCTGCCATGGCCTCGAAATGTTTCGGTTCGACGGTGATCCCGTCCTCGTTGCGCAGCAGATTCTCCAGCAGTACCTTCAGCGAGTAGGGCAGACGGGAGAGATCACCGATGTGCCCCGAGGCAGCGGGCAGGCTGCTGTAGCCATATGTTCTGTCGTCGACGGTCAGCGTATCCCGGGTTTTCAGGCTGTCTTTGATCGGGGTGGTCGACATGATGTTCTCCTGTTGCGTGGGTCTTGAGCGTTGTCACCGCCATTGTACTCGCCATGACAGGTCCCTGCTGCGGCGTTAAAAGCCGCCACCGGCATCCAGGTAAGCGCGCTCTTCGGGGGTGCTTGTGCGCCCCAGTGCCGCGTTGCGACCGGGGTAGCGTCCGTAAGTGCATATAACGTCGCGATGTCTGATTTCGTATTCCAGGGCCTTTTCGTTGCCGAGTGCGGTGAACAGCCGCAGCGCGTCGTCATGCACTGCGAGGGATTCCGAGTGCATGAACGGCATGTAGGTAAAATAGCGTTGATCCGGCGTCATGCCTCTTTCTTCGGCAATCTCTATGTCATTGTCTTCACCAGCGGCTACCGCCCACTGGGCAAGCACGAGCGCCATGCCGTCCTGGGCAAAGGCACGACCCTCGCCGCGAAAAAGATTGCGCGAGAACTGATCGAGAACAATGATTTCGGCGGCGCGACCAGCGGGGCTACTGCGCCAGTGACCGCACTCGCCCGCCGCCGCGGCCTGCCAGGTGGCGAGAAAGCGCTCACGCAACTGTTCGTCAAAGGCATCGCTGCGTTTGAACCAGCATGATGGCCCCGCCTCGTCGAACCAGAACCGCAATACCTCCCTGGGATCTGTTCGCATCGGGTTTCCTCACATCATGTTATCGCGGTGGTGCTACACTCGATTCAATAATAGCAAGCGGGAGCGGGCGCAACATGATTTATGATCTCAAAATCATCAATGGGTTGCCTGTCGATGGCGACGTCGGCCTACTGCTTGACGGCGTCGCGCATGATGCGGCGCTTCTGGCGCTGCCAGTCGCGATCCTTCTCGGTATCCCGCTTGTCGTGCGATTGCTTGCCCTGGGCCAGCGAAATGCGCGCCTTGATCAGGTGGCCCTTCCAGTACAGCTGGGTGCACACGCAGGTCTGGCCCTTCTGCTGGGTTGCCGCGAGGATCTTTGCCAGTTCCTTCTTGTGCAGAAGCAGCTTTCGCGTGCGGATGGGATCGGTCACGTAGTGCGTGGACACCGTGCCCAGCGGAGTGATCTGTGAGCCGAGCAGAAATGCCTCGCCATCTTTCATCAGCACATAGGAGTCAGTAAGCTGCGCCTTGCCTGCGCGCAACGATTTGACCTCCCAGCCGTGCAGGGCGACGCCGGCTTCAAAAGTGTCAAGCAGTTCATAGTCGAAGCGCGCGCGCTTGTTCTGGACAATGACGTTGCTGGGAGTCTTGGGTTTCTTTTTTGACATGGCGCGCATTATACGGACAACACCGGGCGGTGGAACGGCTTTCTTGCCCAACAGGTGTCACCGCCATGCCTTTGGAACACCTTTTATGCCAGGAGGCACTGTCCACAAGCCATGCAGCTAAACACTTTACTCGAGACTCCACTCGGGCGCTGGCGCTCGCGGACAACCTTTGTTTTTGCTCTATCCGCCTCTGCCGTGGGTCTGGGAAACCTTTGGCGCTTTGCCTACCTCGTCGGTGACAACGGTGGCGCTCCGTTTGTCATCGCCTATTTCGTCTGCCTGTTTATTCTGGCCGTGCCGGTGTTGATTGCCGAGACGGCGCTCGGCAGCCACGGTCGCGGCTCTCCAGTCATGGCGTATCAAAGGGCCGCCAAGCGCTCGCTGATGGGAGGTGCCTGGTCATTCTGGGGCTGGCTGGCCTGCCTTACAGGCATACTGATACTCGGTTACTACATTGTGGTGGCTGGCTGGGGTCTGCACTACTTCTGGTCCATGCAGTCTGGAGACTTCGCCGCAGCCAGCGCCCGACAGGTAGCGCTGCACTACGAGGATCTGCTGGGCAGTCTGCCGGACATGCTGGCCTGGCAGTCGGCGTTTCTGGGCCTGGCCCTGCTCATTGTGGCGTGCGGCGTGCGCCGGGGGCTTGGGTTGTTTGTGTGGCTTCTCGTTCCCAGCCTCCTGGTCCTGCTATGGCTGCTGATCGAGTTTGCGCTTCAGAACGGCGATGTGCCCGCTGCCGGCAAGTTCCTGTTTTCGGTGCAGTGGCTGGATTTCACCTCGGAGTCTGTTCTCCTCGCACTGGGGCATGCTTTTTACACCCTGTCGGTGGGCGTGGGCATCGGCATTGCGTTCGGTGCCTATGCCCCCGACCGCGTGCCGCTGGGTCGCTCGATAGTCGCCGTTGCTCTCTTCGATACGGCGATCGCTGTGGCTGCTGGCATTGCGATCTTCCCCCTGGTGTTCGCCAATCATATGGAGCCTACCCTGGGTCCGGGCCTGCTGTTTCTCAGCATTCCTTACGCGTTTGGCAATCTGCCACAGGGTGAGATCTACGGCGCGCTGTTTTTCCTGCTCACCGTGCTCGCCGCCCTCGGATCGGCGGTGGCGCTGCTGGAGCCGGGCATTGGATCTCTGGTTCAGTACACCCGTCTGCGCCGGGTCCCGGCGACGCTGCTGGTCGGTGTGCTGGTCTGGCTGCTCGGAGCGGCGGTTGCCGCCTCGCTTGCCGAGGCGTCACTATTCGCCGGCCTGTTCCCCTTGCTGGATCGGGTGACTGCAAACTTCCTTCTCCCGCTGGGTGCGTTGGCAGTGGCCGTTTTTGTGGGTTGGCGCGTGCAGGAAACGCTGCTGCGCAGCGAGATGT
>JBHEOO010000025.1:506-39465 GCA_046260765.1 Chromatocurvus sp. | reverse complement strand
GTTATGATGCGCGCCTCTCAAACCAACGGCAAAACGCCGACGAGGAACTATGGATCTGCTGCGGCTGGACCGCGCTGCCCTGGCTTTTGGAACCCAGGTGCTGCTGGACGATGTTGAACTCACTCTCCGCCGGGGCGAGCGGCTCGGCCTGCTCGGCCGCAACGGTGCCGGCAAGACCACACTGTTGAAGGTTCTCTCCGGTGACGTTGACCTCGACAGCGGTGAGCGCTGGGTGCGCCCCGGGATCCGCATGGCGCGCCTGGAACAGACGCTTCCGGAGGGCGACGAGGCCACCGTCTACGCCACGGTAGCCGGTGGGCTGGATGACGTGGGTGAGCTGATTGCCCGCTACCACGCCATTCTGGGCAGTGGCGAAGACATGGACATGCAGGAGCTCTCCAACGTCCAGCAAAAGCTGGAAGCGGCGGATGGCTGGCGACTGCAGCAGCGCGTGGAGACCGTTCTCAGTCAGCTGCAGCTGCCCGCCGACGTGACGCTCGGCTCGCTGTCCGGCGGCTGGCGGCGACGCGTTGCTCTGGCGCGGGCGCTGGTCGGCGAACCCGACATACTGCTGCTGGACGAGCCCACCAACCACCTGGATATTCCTTCCATCGAGTGGCTGGAAACCCAGCTTGCCCAGTACGGCGGCGCCATTGTCCTCATCACGCACGACCGGCGCTTCCTACAGCGCGTGGCTGGACGAATCGCCGAGCTGGATCGTGGGCATCTTACGCTGTGGGAAGGCAGCTACCGCGGCTTTCTCGATCACCAGGCACACCAGGCAGAAATTGAAGAGCGAGCCAATGCCCTGTTCGACAAGAAGCTGGCCGAAGAGGAAAAGTGGATTCGCCAGGGCATCAAAGCGCGCCGCACCCGCAACGAGGGCCGCGTGCGGGCACTGGAGAAACTGCGCGGTGAACGCAGTGAGCGCCGCGAACGCACCGGCACTGCCAGTTTCAGCATCGAGGACGGCGCACGCAGCGGCAAGATTGTCGCCGAGCTCCAGCATGTGTCTCACGGCTACGACGACAAGACCCTGCTGAGCGACTTCTCCAGCATCATCCAGCGCGGTGACCGCATTGGCATAGTCGGCCCCAATGGCGCAGGCAAGTCGACGCTGGTCAAGATCATTCTCGGTGAGCTGGCGCCTGACAGCGGCGAGGTGATTCTCGGCACCAAGCTGGAGATCGCCTACTCCGACCAGCTGCGTGGCAAGCTCGACCCGGAGAAGAACCTGATCGACAACATCTGTGAGGGGCAGGACTTCATCGAGGTCAACGGCAAGCGCCGCCACGCCATCTCCTACCTGGGTGATTTCCTGTTCTCCCCGGAACGCATCCGTACCCCGGTCAAGGCGCTGTCCGGCGGTGAGCAGAACCGGGCCATCATGGCTCGCCTGTTCACCCGCCCCGCCAACCTGCTGGTGCTCGACGAACCGACCAACGATCTGGATATCGAGACGCTGGAATTGCTTGAGGAAATTCTGCTGGATTTCAAGGGCACCGTGCTTCTGGTCAGCCACGATCGCGACTTCATGGATAACGTCGTGACCAGCCTGATGATTGTGCGCGGCGATGGCAGCGTAGAGGAACAGGCCGGCAGCTACAGTGACTGGGAGGCCAGAGGCGGCCGACTGGTGGAGCGCGCTGACAGTGGCCGTGCAGCGCTCAGTGAATCTGCGGCACCCGCCGCGGCATCGGCACAACCCACCCAAACGCCAACAAAGAGCGACGGCAAGCGACTGTCCTACAAGGAAAAACGTGAACTTGAGCAATTGCCAGAGCGCATCGAGACGCTGGAATCACGCCACGACGCGCTTGCCGCGATGACCAGCGCCGCCGACTTCTATCAGCAGCCCAAGGACACTATCGAAGCGGCACTTGCGGAACTGGATGACGTACAGAAATCCCTGGACGCCGCGCTGGAACGCTGGACCGCGCTGGATGAGCGCGCCTGATCCGGCGCGCCATCTGTCAGACAATGATCGCTAAAGAACGGCCGCAATGGCTTTCGACAGATAGTCGATATTCCCGGCGTTGACCCCGGCCACGTTGATACGCGATGAACCCAGCATGTAAACGCTGTGTTCTTCGCGAAGTCGCCGCACATTGGCTTCGCTCAGGCCGAGAAATGAGAACATGCCGTTCTCGCGGCGGATAAAATCGAAGTCGCGACCGGTGCTGGCCTGCAGGCTGTCCACAAGCTGTGAGCGCAGTCCATTGATGCGCTCACACATTGCCAGCAGTTCCTCGCGCCACATGCGTCCCAGCTGTTCGTCACTGAGTACCTTGCCCGCAAGAATAGCGCCGTGGGCTGGGGGCATGGAGTAAAGACGGCGGGCCGCCACCTTGGCCTGGCTGAGAAGCGCTTCCGCGTTGTCCTCCATCCTGCACAGGAACATGGCGCAGCCGGTGCGCTCGCGGTACAGCCCCATGTTCTTGGAACAGGAAGCGGCAACAATCATCTCCGGCAGGCGTGAAGCCAGCAGTCGCAGCCCCGCCGCGTCTTCATCGAGACCACTGCCGAGGCCCTGATACGCAATATCAATAAAAGGAACGAAGCCCTGCTGCTCGGCCATATCAGCGATCACCTGCCACTGCTCGAGTGACAGATCGGCACCGCTCGGATTGTGGCAGCAGCCGTGCAGCAGAACCAGATCGTCCTTGCCAGCACCCTTTAAGTCCTC
Source organism: Chromatocurvus sp. (assembly GCA_046260765.1). Classification (GTDB taxonomy): domain Bacteria; phylum Pseudomonadota; class Gammaproteobacteria; order Pseudomonadales; family Halieaceae; genus Chromatocurvus. The sequence goes on along the minus strand of JBHEOO010000025.1, from coordinate 36,779 downwards.
GACCATGCCGTCGAAATCAACGCCATGGGATGCGGCATCGTAGTAACGGTATTTGGAGAATTCCAGGCCGACGCTGCCAATCAGCGGGATATGCACCGGCCAGGTAGGGTCGCTGATCCACACCCGGGCGTCGGGCCTGGCCGCATACGCCACCTCCGCGCCAATGCGCAGCGCACCACAGCCTCCGGGAGCCTGAATACTGGAAATACGACCCGCTGCGAGCGCGTCGCTGTCGTCGCCAAAGACGAGTGCACGCATGCCGCGATTAAAGTCCGGATCTCCCGCCGGCGGCAGGTAGGCCTTGGTCGTCTCCTGCTCTACCAGAGTATGCTGGGCCTGCTGTATCGACTTGAATACCGGGCAGACACCGCTTTCATCCATGTAGATGCCGACGGTCAGATCCACCTTGTCCGGGTTGCTGTCCTCGCGACAGATTGCCGCCAGACCAAGGATCGGGTCATCGGGAAGACGTTGCAGAATGTCCAGCATGGTGTCGTATCCTTCACGTTAACGGGGCGTGCCAGAATAGCGCATTCGCCCAGATACTGCACAATAGAGGCCTCCCGGCGTACACGACCCTCAGCAACAGAGAGATATCCCATGACACGCATCCTGGTCGTTGGCTCCTCGAACACCGACATGATTATCCGCCTCGACCGGCTACCGCGCCCGGGAGAGACGCGGCTCGGTGGTGAATTCAGCACCAGCGGCGGCGGCAAAGGCGCCAACCAGGCTATCGCCGCCGCTCGCGCCGGCGGCGACGTCGCCTTCATCGGCTGTTTCGGCACCGACACACTGGGCGATCAGGCACTGGCAGCGCTCGACGCCGACGGTATTGATACAACGGCAAGTCGACGCGATAGCACAGCGCCATCGGGCGTTGCGCAGATACTGGTATCGGCCGACGGCGAAAACTGTATTGCCGTGGCGCCGGGCGCGAACGCACTGCTGTCGCCCGCCGACATCAGTACTGCCGACGCGCTGTTTGACGGCGCAGCAGCCGTATTGGTGCAGTTGGAGACACCGCTTACGACTGTGCAGAAAGCCCTTGAGACGGCGCGCAGCCACCATTGCTACACCGTGCTTAACCCGGCGCCGGCCTGCGACCTGCCGCCAGAGCTGTTCCCGCTAATCGACCTGATAACGCCGAACGAGACAGAGGCCGAACACCTCACCGGTGTCGCCGTCACAAACAATGGCGACGCCGAGCGGGCAGCGCGTGTGCTACACGACAAAGGGGTAACGCAGGTTATCATTACCCGAGGTAGCGTGGGGGTGACGCTGTCGCAAAAGACATCGGGCGGCCAGTACAGCGCACACCATCTGCCGGCCTTCGCAGTGAGCGCGGTGGACACGACCGCTGCGGGAGATGTGTTCAATGGCTGCATCGTGGCCAGGCTCGTGGCGGGGGATGATCTGTCTGACGCCATACCCTTCGCCCAGGCTGCATCTGCTATCGCGGTGCAGCGCGCAGGCGCTCAAAGCAGCATCCCCTGTCGCGACGCCATAGACAGCTTTCTGGCGGAGCAGTAGATATTGAATGTCACAAAGTCACAAGGATTTTGCGACGTTTTTACGCGCAACCCTTGACAGACTGCGGTAGAGTAACAAGACACTCACCAGATAACTGAAAGATCATGGCACCGAAAAAAGCAAGCGTGGGCAAAAACGCCAAATCCGGCAAGACCTTTGTCGACTTCGTGCGCAGCATCAAGTTTCGCAAGGCAAAAAAATCCACCGACACACCGGACTGCGAGAGTCACTTTGCACAGCTGGAGTCGCCAGTGGATGTTCGCCGGCAGCGGTTTACCAGCGAAGACTACCAGCTCATACGCAGCGCCAACTGACCGGACCGAAGTCGCTCCTCCAGTAGGGGCCGGCATCTGATCACGGCGCGTTAGCGATGACCACCGCCCGCCGCGGCGCGGGATAGCCTTCCACTGTGCGCAAGACATCGGCAGGATCCAGAAAATCCTCCAGCGAGTTGAACCGCATCCATTCCGTGCAGCGCTGCTCATCGGTCGACGTCAAAGAGACATCAACAATGCGTGCATTGCGGAACTTCAGCTTGCGCAGCCACACCAGCAGGGTTGCCGGGCTTGGAAGAAACCAGACATTTCCCATCCGCGCATAGCGCCCGAACGGCACCAGCGTAGCCCCCTCGCCCCCCTCGATGACCAGCGTTTCCAGTACCAGCTCGCCGTCGGGACTCAGGCACTCGCGCAAATCCAGAAGATGATCCATCGGCGAGCGACGGTGATAGAGAATTCCCATGGAGAACACCGTGTCGAAGGCGCGCAGGCCTGACGGCACATCCTGCATTGCCAGCGGCAGAACATGTATGCCGTCCTGCCTGAGATAGCGCTGAACGGCGCGAAACTGCAGCACGAACAGTGGCGTCGGATCGATCCCGATCACCTCTGCCGCACCGGCACCGAGCATGCGCCAGCAGTGGTAGCCGCTGCCACAGCCTACATCCAGGACCCGTCTGCCGGCGAGCGGCGCGATCGCACCCGCAATGCGATCCCATTTCCAGTCCGATCGCCACTCGGTGTCAATGTAAACGCCAAACAGGTCAAACGGCCCTTTACGCCAGGGATGCAGACCCTGGAGTGCCGCCCGTAAAGAGGCGCGCATCGTATCGGAAACCGGCTGTGCGGACGTCGCCCCCACAGCAGAACGGTCGAGATGGACACGATCCACTGCAATATCCGGCAATGCGTCCAGCGCCTCCTGCCAGCGTGGCAGATCGCCGTAGCGCTGCGGCGACAGACCGCGCTCGATCTGACCCGGCAATCGTTCCGCCCAGTGCGCCAGCGGCGTATCGCGCCAGGCGCTGATGAGAGACTCGAGACTCACGCTTTTAACGCGATGAGTGATGCGAAGTTGAAACACTGGAACCAGACATCACAGGAGTCAAAGCCTGCCGCTCGGGCTCTCTCGCGGTGTGTGTTCAGCGTCTCAGGGATAAGAACGTTGTCAATGGCGTTGCGCTTCTGTGCAATTTCCAGATCACTGTACCCATGCTCGCGCTTGAACTGGTGGTGCAGATCAATATTCAGGGCATCCAGCGGCGGATCGGCAAAAGTGACCTTCTCTGACAGAACCAGAATCCCGCCGGGACGCAGCCCCTGGTAGATTCGCCGTATTATGCCCCTACGCTGCGCCAGCGGAATGAACTGCAGGGTGAAATTGAGCACCACCACCGAGGCGTCCACGATAGGTATATCGGCGATATCCGCCTGCACCAGTTCCACGCGCGTTTCGTGGGTGTCGCTGTCGATCACCGATCGGCAGCGATCCAGCATCGCCGGGGCATTGTCCACCGCGATGATGCAGCAGTCCGCTGCCCGCACATTCTGGCGCATGGCCAGCGTCGACGCGCCCAGCGAACAGCCGAGGTCATACAGGTTGCTCCCAACCGTCGCGTAGCGACCCGCGAGCAGGCCGGACATCGACACCACCGTAGCGTAGCCCGGCACAGATCGGCGGATCATGTCGGGAAAGACGCGCGCCACCTCGGCGTCAAAGCGAAACGGGTTGGTCTCCCCCAGGGGGTCGGTAAACATTGTGTCTCGCGGCTCACTCACGGCTTTGGCCTTTTACTCTCACTCGCAGCTTGAATGGCGTGCGTGTCCCCGGAAAGCATTCTCGGGACCTGCGGAAATGATAACATGCGGGTTTTCCTGGCCGAGGACGAAGACAGCATGAAGGGCACCCACGAATACGTTCAGGACGAGCGCAACGCCAATATTCTCATCGACATCAACGGCGAGCATTTCCACCGCGATGAGGCGAAAATCTCCGTATTCGACTCCGGATTTATCCTCGGCGACGGCGTGTGGGAGGGTATCCGCGTAGAGGCCGACACCGTGCTTTTCCTCGAGCGGCATCTGGAGCGCCTGTTCGAAGGCATGAAGACCCTCGACTTTCAGCCCGACTTCGACCGCGACGCCCTTACCCGACGCATTTACACCCTGCTGTCTGCGAACGGCATGCACGACGGCGTGCATATCCGCCTCATGGTGTCTCGCGGCACCAAGGCCACGCCCTATCAGGACCCGCGCATGACCATCACGCCACCCACCGTGGTGATCATTCCCGAATTCAAGGAGAGCAAGCCTGAAACCTCACAGAAAGGCGTGCGTCTGTTTACGGTTCACGTGCGCCGTGGCTACTCCGACGTGCAGGACCCGACCCTGAACACCCACTCCAAGCTCAACTGCATCACCGCCTGCATAGCGGCCGCCAAGAGCGGTCACGACGAGGCGCTCATGCTCGACCCCCACGGCTTTGTCGCCACCTGCAACTCGACCCACTTTTTTATCATCCGCCGCAACGAACTCTGGACGTCCACCGGCGATTACTGCCTCGACGGCATCACCCGCGGCAAGGTTCTGGACATTGCCCGATCGCTGGAAATTCCTGTGCGCGAGACCAATTTTACCCTGACCGACGTCTACAACGCCCAGGAAGCCTTCGTCACCGGCACCTTCGCAGGACTGGTGCCCGTGTCTGAAGTCGACGGTCGCGATATCGGCGACGCCAGCGACAGACCCTTTCTGAAAAAGCTGCAGCAGGGCTATCGCGACACCGTACAGGCCTATATTGCCGGCCCCGGTGCCAGCCATCCGCGCCAGAGCTGAGCGCCGTGCAGCGTATTGCCATGTGGTCCGGCCCGCGCAACATCAGCACGGCCATGATGCGGTCCTTCGAGAACCGGCCCGACACCTGCGTGGTCGACGAGCCCTTTTACGGCTATTACCTGTCGCGAACCGGAATCGATCATCCCGGCCGCGAGGACATCATTGCCGGCATGGACTGCGACTGGCGCCGCGTCGCGCAATCGCTGACCGTAGAGACACCGGACCCTGCTGCCGAGGTGTACTACCAGAAGCACATGACCAAACACATGCTCCCGGAGATGGACTTCTCCTTCATGGACCGGTTCACCAACTGCTTCCTGATCCGCGAGCCGCGGCGCATGATCGCATCGTTCGTGAAAATCGTGCCGGAGTTCGACATGGATGAACTCGGCTTCAGCCAGCAGATCATGCTGTTTCGCCGTGTGCGCGATCGCCTGGGAGAAGCACCGCCGGTGATCGACTCGGCGCTGACCCTGCAGAATCCAGAGAGCGTGCTCAGGCAGCTGTGCGAGCGCATTCACATTCCCTTCCGGGACGAGATGCTGCACTGGCCGGCGGGACCGCGCGCCAGCGACGGCGTCTGGGCGCCGCACTGGTACGCATCAGTAGAGGCCTCGACGGGCTTTGCCGAACCGGAGTCGCACGCAGCGCCAGCAGAGGTGCCTGCGCGGTATGAGGCGCTGTGCCGGGAGGCGGAGGGGATCTACGCCGAGATGCTGGAACATGTGATTCGGCCGGAGTGAGCGACCCTGTATCACGCTGCCGAGCCGCGGTCTGGTGGGTCGGGTGGGGGTCGCCAGACACGCCGTGAACCCGTCCGTGGGGGCTCAGGCTGCGGGAGGCCGCCCCCACCGTCCAGCCTCGCATGGTCTGGCGACCCCCGCCCCACCCACCAGACCGCTCTATCGAGCGATCATCAGATTCACAAGCTCGTTTCTTCACCTGACGGAGCAGACTCTATAATCGGCAGATCAACGCGTTTTTAAATGACCACACCATCGGTAGACGGAACGACGTTCGATAGCGTCGATACAGGCTCGATGCAGCGTTTCCCGTGGGGGTGCGGGGCGGTGCAGACCATCGGCGCCATGGATGGCGCCGTTGAGCCCCCACGGACGGGTTCACGGCGTGTCTGCACCGTCCTGCACCCTCACGGGAAACGCGGCCTACGAAGCGCCAAAAACCAGATCAATGCAACGACCCCTCCCGCCGATGCTCCCCAAACACACACTCAAACACCTCCCGGAACGTCCGCGCAAAATGCACCGTCATCCCATCCCGCAGGTACTCCGGCAGTTCGTCGAAGTCGCGCTTGTTTTGCTGCGGCAGAATGAGCTCCATCACCTTGCTGCGACGCGCCGCGATCACCTTCTCGCGAATGCCGCCGACGGCGAGCACCTGCCCGGTCAGGGTCAGTTCGCCGGTCATCGCCAGATGGCGACGAATACGCTGGTTGCGCGCCAGGGACACGAGCGCGGTCGCCATGGTAATGCCGGCGCTGGGGCCATCCTTCTTGGTAGCGCCCTCAGGCACGTGCAGGTGCACCATGCTCGTCTCGAAGAAATCCGCATCGCAGCCGTAGTCCTTCAGGTGTGCGGTCACGTGGCTGTAGGCAATCTCGGCTGACTCCTTCATTACGTCGCCCAGGCTGCCGGTCTGCTTGAAGCCACGGTTGAGCGTGTGCACCTGGGACGATTCCACGGCCAGCGTAGCGCCACCCATCGCGGTCCAGGCCAGCCCAGTGACAACACCCACGCCGCGCTGGGGTTTTTCCTGGGTAAAGATTGGCTTGCCGAGGAGATCCTCGATGTCTTTCTTGCCTACACGCAGGCGAGTGCTCTTGTCGCCATCAAGCAATGTGCGAATAGACTTGCGCATGATCCGCGCCAGCTGCTTTTCGAGGGAGCGCACTCCCGCTTCGCGACAGTAGGATTCGATCACGTACTTCAGCGCGGCGTCGTTGATCTTCAGCTGTGCGGGCTTGATGCCGTGCCGTGCAAGCTGCTTCGGCCATAAATGGTTACGCGCGATTGCCAGCTTTTCCTCTGCGATGTAGCCGGCCAGACGCAGGGTTTCCATGCGATCCAGCAGCGGGGCGGGTATGCTGTCGAGCTGGTTGGCGGTACAGATAAACAGAACCTTGGACAGGTCCACGCGCAGATCGAGGTAGTGGTCGAGGAATTCCACGTTCTGCTCAGGGTCCAGCACCTCAAGCAGCGCGGACGCGGGATCGCCCTGGAAGGAGGCGCCAATCTTGTCTATCTCGTCGAGCATAATCACCGGATTGGACACCTTCACTTCCTTCAGCGCCTGCACGAACTTGCCCGGCATCGCGCCGATATACGTTCGCCGATGTCCTTTGATTTCCGCTTCATCGCGCATACCGCCGAGACTGAAGCGGTAGAACTCGCGCCCCAGCGCGGTCGCCACCGAGCGACCGATACTGGTCTTGCCGACCCCGGGGGGGCCGACCAGCAATAGAATGGAGCCGGCTATCTCGCCCCTGAACGCGCCGACCGCGAGAAATTCGAGAATACGCGATTTCACATCCTCGAGACCGTCGTGCTCAGCGTCGAGCACCTTGCTGGCATTGTCCAGATTGAGGTTATCATCGGAAAAGCGACCCCACGGCACACATGTTGCCCAATCGAGGTAATTGCGAGTCACTCCGTACTCAGGAGATCCCGGCTCCAGGACGCCCAGCTTGTGCAGCTCGTCGTCGATACGCCGCTTCACAGGGTCCGGCAGCACAAGTCCCTCAAGCCGGGCCTCGAACATGTCCGCGTCTGACGTGCGATCGTCCTTTGAGATGCCCAGCTCTTTCTGGATCACCTTCATCTGTTCGCGCAGAAAGAACTCGCGCTGCTGCGTGGAGACCTTCTCGTTCACCTGATCACTGATCTTGCCCTGCAGCTCCGCCACCTCGCGCTCCTTGCGCAGAAGGTTAAGCACTTTCTGCATGCGCGACTGCAGGGGCAGCGTGTCGAGAATCTCCTGGAGATTCTCCCCGGATGCGGTGGTCAGTGCAGCGGAGAAATCCGCCAGCAGACTTGGCTGGTTGGGATTGAAGTTGGCGAGATACTGCTTGAGCTCCTCGCTGTAAAGAGGATTCAGTGGCAACAGCTCCTTGATCGCCTTGATGATGGCCATGGCGTAGGCCTTGACCTCATCACTATCGCGGTCCTCCTGAGCCCGCGGATACTCCACCTGCACCCGATAGGGCGGCGTTTCGGACAGCCAGCGAACAATGCGGAAGCGACGCAGGCCCTGGGCGAGGAAATGCCCTGGGTTATCCGACATTCCAGGCGGACGGTGCAGGCGCACCACGCAGCCCATGGCCGGGAACTGCCGCGTGGTGATTTCTCCAGGCGTAGCGCCCTCGACAAAGGCCAGACCAAGCAGGCTGTTGCCCGATTGCCCCACAGCTTTCAACGTCGACTCCCACTCTTCGCTGTTGATCGCCACAGGCTGCACCTGACCCGGGAAAAAAGGGCGGTTGGGCACCGGTATCAGGTGCAATGTATCCGGCAACACCTCATCCGCCACTGCCGGCGAATTCTGGGTGCGCTGCTCCTCATTTTCAGGCGACTGATCTTCCTGCGCCCGATTGTCATTCTGCTGATCTATCATGTCTGACACTTTTCCGCCCTAAACAAGATGAAGTGGGGCTGCGGTCGCGGAATTTCAAGCAGTCGACAGGATAGCGTTTAACCCGGGACAGGCCAGAGTGGCCGAGGGCGCATTCTGCTGTTCTTCAGGATACAATCCAGATTACACACCGTGAGACAAGCTCATGAAGCCAGCACGCCTCCACTTCCACGCTGCCATCGCAGCGCTGTTCCTCGCGACGATCACGCTACCGATGCAGGCTGCAGAGTGTGACAGCACCGGCCCAGATCAGTATCTCTGCGGCATAGCCAGTGCCGAGGACCTGGTACAGATTCCCGGCACGCGGTGGCTTATCGCCAGTGCCTTTGCCGGACAGTCAGTGCTGAATCTGGTAGACACCCGGGAAAAGAGCTGGGAAGTACTGTTCCCCTCAGACGCCGCGCGGATAAGGTTTGACAGCCAGCGCTTCGAAAACTGCCAAGGACCTCTGCCTGCCACAGGCATTGTGACCCACGGCCTTTACATTACGCCTGGACAGAACGGCCGTTCAACGCTGTACGCCGTCGGTCATGGCGCGCGTGAGGCGATTGAGGTGTTCGACATTACCCTTTCAGACGGCGCCGATCGTCCCCGCATCGCCTGGGTCGGCTGCATACCGACGCCGGATGGACAGCAGGCCAACAGCGTCACGGCCCTCGCCGACGGCAGCCTTCTGGCAACCATTCCCGTAGAGCACGGACAGGAATTTGCTGACGCCATGCTGGGCAGGGAAACGGGCGCGGTGTATCGGTGGAGCGTGGGTGACGGCGAGTGGTCAAGACTTGACGTCACGGCGCTGCCCTACGCCAACGGCATCGAGATCTCACCGGACGAGAGCACCTTTTACGTTGCTTCCTCGGGCTTGCAGCGCATCATTGCCTACTCCAACACGACGCCCCCGGAAATCCTTGGCAGCACCGACACCCTGCGAATCGCCCCGGACAACCTGCACAAAGACCCGGAGGGCATGCTGGTAACGGCAGGCATGGTGGTAGAGTATGAGAATTGCAACCCTTTCGATGAGGCCGGCAGGTTCGACCTTGAGCAATATGGCTCCTGCCCGCGTCCCTGGGACGTGGTCGTTACCGACCCGACGACCCTCGCGACAACCACCATTGCGACCGGCGAACCCGATGCTGCATTCAGCAATATCACTATGGGCGTGGTCGTCGACAAAACCTTGTGGCTAGGAACCTTCGCCGGCGACCGAGTCGCCTATCGTGCCCTCAACGAGATGCCCGGAAACCCCAACCCTTGATGAATGGGATGGCAGCGTGGGCGTCCCTTCCAGCCTATGCGCCATACCACCGAGCGCCTGCTCGTCAGTCATCCAATCCATGCTTGCCACCCCCGGGACCGGATCGCCCGGGTGGAAACGGAAACGCCGCGACATTCCCCTCACGCGGCTTTACCTCGGAAATTTTCGCCGTACCCTCTTTATCCACCTCGTCGATACGAATGACCGACTGCAGCGGGATGTAGCTGCGCGTGACACCGGCGAACTCGTTCTTGAGCTTTTCCTCGCCCGGATCCACGACAATCTGTGAGCGCTCACCGAAGACAAATTCCTCAACCTCGATAAAGCCCCACATGTCGCTCTGGTAGATCTGGCGTGCGAACAGCTCGACCACGGCATTACCGTTGTGGAAGATGACCTTGTAGACGGGGTTGTTAGCCATAATAGTCCGGATATCAGGTAGCGTGAGTAGAACACTGGAGACAGTCGCTTTGGCCACAGTCTTGTAGCGGTTAGCATGGTACCACCGGGCACTGAAAAAGACAGCAGAACGACGCCAGCGGGGGTGTTCGTGCTTCGCTGCGATCTGTACAATTCACGCCCCGTTTGATTCAGAAGCAGCAGCGGGCACAGCGCCCAGGGACAGACAGTGGCCAGAAAACTCTACGTCAAGACACACGGTTGCCAGATGAACGAGTACGATTCCTCGCGCATGCAGGATCTACTGCGCGACAGTCACGGCCTCGAAACCACCGACAATCCGGAAGAGGCGGATGTCCTGCTCCTGAACACCTGCTCCATTCGCGAAAAGGCCCAGGAAAAGGTCTTCCACCAGCTCGGGCGCTGGAAGCACCTGAAGCAGAAGAACCCCGATCTGATTATTGGCGTGGGGGGCTGCGTTGCCAGCCAGGAAGGTGCCGAAATCGGCCGCCGCGCGCCCTATGTCGATCTGGTGTTCGGCCCGCAGACGCTGCACCGGCTGCCAGAAATGATGGACCAGCGCGGTCCGGGCGGCACACTCGTTGTCGACGTCAGTTTTCCCGAAATCGAAAAGTTCGACCGGCTGCCTGAACCCAGCGTGGACGGTCCGACCGCGTTTGTCTCGATTATGGAAGGCTGCAGCAAATACTGCAGCTTCTGTGTGGTGCCCTACACGCGCGGTGAGGAGGTCTCCCGCCCCCTGGATGACGTGATTCTCGAAGTAAGCCAGCTCGCCGACAAGGGCGTACGCGAGGTCAATCTGCTCGGGCAGAATGTCAACGCCTATCGCGGTGACAATCATCTGGGTGAAACGGTCGATTTTGCAGAGCTTCTCGGCTACGTATCGCGCATCCCCGGGATCGACCGCATCCGCTACACGACATCGCACCCCATGGAGTTTTCCGACGCACTGATCGACGTCTATGCAGAGATCCCGGCGCTGGTGGATCACCTGCATCTGCCGGTGCAGAGCGGTTCCGACCGCATTTTGGCGGCCATGAAGCGCAACCACACCGCGCTGGAGTACAAGTCCCGCATCCGCCGCCTGCGCCGCATCCGCCCGAATATCAGCATTTCCTCCGATTTCATTATCGGCTTCCCGGGAGAGAGCGACGCGGACTTCGAAGCCACGATGAAGCTGATCGATGACATCGGCTTCGACACCTCATTCAGCTTTATCTACAGTGCCCGGCCTGGTACACCGGCGGCAGAATTGCCCGACAGCACACCCGAAGAGGTCAAGAAAGCGCGCCTCGCGGCGCTGCAGTCGCGCATCAGCCAGCAGGCCCAGGCTATCAGTCGACGCATGGTCGGTGGCGTGGAGACAGTTCTTGTGACTGGCGTGTCACGCAAGGACCCGGGCCAGCTGCAGGGGCGCACGGAAAACAACCGGGTAGTGAATTTCTCCTGCGCGGACATGAGTCTGGTCGGCGAGTTCGCAGAGGTGGCCATTGACGAGGCCCTGCCAAACTCACTGCGGGGCACGCTGCTGCCGCTGGCCACGCCAGTGCACGCATCGCATGGTTGACTGTGCGGGAATCCCGTATATTCTTTAAATTCCATTCAGCGAGGGCGATCACGCCTGGACATTTTGACTACAGAAACCCCACAGACTGAATCCGTTCAGCAAAACCTCACCCTGGAACCGAATGACGCGACTTGCCTGGCCGTACTTTGCGGCCAGTTCGACGCGCATTTGCGGCAGATAGAAGCACGTTTGCGCGTCTCCATAGCGGCGCGCGGCAACCTTTTCGTGCTCACGGGAAGCCCCGACGCCGTTCAATCCTGTGCCGACCTGCTGCAGCATGTCTACAGCGAGGTCTGCCAGGGCGTCGGTCTGAGCCCTGAATCCCTGCATCTGCAGCTGCAGCATGCCGGAATCGACGCGCAGGACGATGAATCCCAGGGTGGGCAATCATCCTCGGTAGAGGCAATTCAGGTCATCCGCACACGACGTGCATCAGTCAAGCCCCGCGGCCGCAACCAGCAGGGCTACGTGCGTGCGATCAAGAACACGGATATCAATTTCGGCATCGGCCCTGCCGGCACCGGCAAGACTTACCTCGCGGTGGCCTGCGCGGTAGAGGCACTGCTGGAAGAAAAAGTGCGCCGCATTCTGCTGGTGCGCCCAGCGGTGGAGGCCGGTGAAAAGCTCGGCTTTCTGCCCGGCGACCTGAGCCAGAAAATTGATCCCTACCTGCGGCCGCTGTACGACGCCCTTTACGAGATGCTCGGTTTTGAGACCGTCAACAAGTACATCGAGCGCAGCATTATCGAGGTGGCTCCGCTGGCATTCATGCGCGGTCGCACACTGAACAATGCCTTCATTATTCTTGACGAAGCGCAGAACACCACGCGGGAACAAATGAAGATGTTCCTGACCCGCATCGGCTTCGGCTCTACCGCCGTTATCACCGGCGATGCCACCCAGATCGACCTGCCCCGTGGCTCACAGTCGGGTCTGACCCACGCGGCGAACATCCTCGAGGATGTCGAGGGCATTGGTTTCACCTATTTCGCCAATAAGGACGTTGTCCGTCATCCGCTGGTGCAGCGCGTGGTTGAAGCCTACGACAGTCACGATGCCCGCACCACGGCGATCGACAATACCCGCCGATGACCCTCACGCTGGACGTACAGACGGCCTGCTCCGACCCGGCGCCGGAGGAATCCGAGTTACGCCGCTGGCTGGACTGCACCCTCACAGAAGCGGGCTATACCCGCGTGGCCGAGATATCCCTGCGCCTGACTGACGAGGCCGAAATGGCCGCGCTGAACAGCCGCTACCGCCAGCGCGACGGCGCCACCAACGTCCTGTCCTTTCCCGCCGACCTGCCGCCAGGTCTCGAACTGCCCTTGCTCGGCGATATCGTGATTTGCGCCCCCGTGGTCCTGCGCGAGGCCAGCGAGCAGGGCAAGCCGGCACTCAATCACTGGGCGCACATGGCAGTCCACGGCTGCCTGCATCTGCTGGGCTACGATCATATTGAAGCGGCAGACGCCGAGATCATGGAGGCGCTGGAGACGCGTATTCTCGATGTGCTCGGATTGCCCTGCCCCTATACAGTTACCATTGAAAAGGAGCGTGTCGCGTCGTGAGTGACGAGCGCAATAACCAGGATCAGGACGAGCGTTCCTGGCTCAGCAAGATCGGACAGCTGTTCTCTTCGGAACCCCGCAGCCGCAAGGATCTGGAAGACGTCCTGAGCGTCGCTGCGGATAACGAAGTTATTGACGAGGACGCCCGCAGCATTATCCAGGGTGCCATGCAGGTCGCCGACATGCAGGCCAGGGACATCATGATCCCCCGGGCGCAGATGGTGGTCATCAAGTCGGAGTCAACGCTGGAAGAGATCCTGCCGCAGATTATCCGCTCGGCGCATTCGCGCTACCCGGTGATCGGCGACAACCCGGATGACATCCTCGGTATTCTGCTGGCAAAGGATCTGCTCCCGCAGATATTGAAGAAGGATAATACAGATTTTGACATCCGCGACCTGCTGCGCCAGACCGTGGTTGTTCCGGAGAGCAAGCGCCTTAACGTGCTGCTGCGTGAATTTCGAGAGAACCGCAACCACATGGCCATCGTCATCGACGAGTATGGCGGCGTGGCGGGGTTGGTCACTATCGAAGATGTGCTCGAGGAGATTGTCGGCGAAATCGAAGATGAGACCGATATCGAGGAAGACCAGCATATCCGTCGCATCGGCGACGACGAGTTCTTCATCAAGGCCCTGACGCCCATCGAAGACTTCAATGACCACTTCAAGACCGACTTCAGCGACGAGGAATTCGACACCATCGGCGGCCTCGTGATTCACGCCTTCGGGCACATGCCCGCCCGCAACGAAACCACGCGCATTGACGATTTCGAATTCAAGATCATCAACGCCGACCAGCGCAAGATTCACAGCCTGCGCATGCGTCCCATTAAGGATTAAATGCCTTGCTGTTGCTGATGCCCCTCGCCGGGGCGCTGCTGACGCTATCCTTCGCACCTTTCGGACTGTGGCCCGCGGGCATTGCCGGTTGCGCCCTGTTCGGCTACTTCCTGTGTACCTGCAGCACAGGAGCCGCCATCTGGCGCGGCTGGCTGTTCGGGCTCGGGCTGTTCGGAACCGGCGCGTCCTGGGTCTACGTCAGCATCCACGTTTATGGACAGGCCAGTACTGGGTTGGCGACCTTACTCACCGCCCTGTTCTGCGCCGGGCTCGCACTGTTACCCGCCATTTTCGCGGGTGTCTATGTGCGCTGGGTGCGCGGTTTACCCGGCGGAATGCTGATTGGCTTTCCCGCGCTCTGGGTCCTGTTCGAGTGGTTGCGCAGCTGGCTGCTGACCGGCTTTCCCTGGCTGTATCTCGGTTACGCCCATATCGATACCTGGATCGCCGGCTGGGCACCGATTGCCGGCGTCTACGGACTGAGCTTTTTCACCGCACTCACCGCGAGCTGCCTGTTCCTGGCCTGGCGCAGCCGGGGACCTGCATCACTCGTCACCTATACCGGCATCGTGGTGACGATATGGATCGGCGGGCTGGTCCTGCGCCCTATCGAGTGGGTCGTGCCCGCGAGCGAGGCGCCCCTCAGCGTGGCGCTGTACCAGCCCAACATACCGCAGGAGCTGAAGTGGGACCGGCGCTATTACGACACGATTTTGCAGCAGTACGAGCGCGCCGTCATACCGCTGTTCGGCAAGGACATTATTCTGTGGCCGGAATCGGCAATCCCCCGCATTTACGACAATGCCCGCGACTTCCTCGACCCGATGGCCCGCCGCGCCAATCTCACCGACTCCACGCTGATCACGGGCGTCCCTTCCCGCGATGCTGCAGGCGCCTACCGCAACAGCATTGTCGCCGTCGGTCTCGGCGAGGGTATGTACCACAAGCAGCGTCTGGTGCCTTTCGGGGAGTATGTCCCCCTGGAGGACTGGCTGCGTGGGGTGATCGACTTCTTCGACATGCCGATGTCCAGCTTCAGCAGTGGACCACCCGACCAGCCTCCCCTGCGCGCGGGCAGCCACCGCGTTGCGCCCTATATCTGCTACGAGATCGTTTATCCCGACCTCGTGGCCCGGGCAGCGCGGCAGGCGGAGCTACTTGTTACCGTGAGCAATGACACCTGGTTTGGCGCCTCTATCGGGCCCCTCCAGCACCTGCAGATGGCGCGCATGCGGGCTTTGGAGAATGGCCGCTACCTGCTGCGCGGCACCAACAACGGCGTGTCGGCGATCATCGATCACCGCGGCAAGATTACGGCGCAGACCGAGCAGTTTGTCGAAACCACGCTGACTGGTACTGCGGAGGTCATGCTGGGGCACACGCCGTTTACCAGCTTCGGCCCCATGCCTGTAATTTTTGCATGCCTGCTTCTGCTGACCCTGATGACGCTCGCGTATCTCACCCTCTGGCGCGACAGTCGATAGCGCGGGAAGCGGGCGAATGATCGCGACCCCTGCGCTTTGGTGATAACATCCCCGCTTTTTAGTGACCTATAGCATGCAAGAGCAATACGATCCCCAGAATCTTGAGCGCGAAGCGCAGGCCTTCTGGCAGGAGCACGCGAGCTTCGCCGCCAGCGACGACTTCACACGCGAAAAATTCTACTGCCTGTCCATGTTCCCCTACCCCAGCGGTAAGCTGCATATGGGGCATGTGCGCAACTACACCATCTCGGACGTCATCGCGCGCTATCAGCGCATGCTGGGCAAGAACGTCCTGCACCCTATGGGCTGGGACGCCTTCGGGCTGCCTGCCGAAAATGCCGCCATCGCCAACAAGACGGCCCCGGCGACATGGACCTACGCCAATATCGACGACATGCGGCGCCAGCTGCAGGCACTCGGCTTCAGCTTTGACTGGTCGCGGGAAATCGCCACCTGTCGGCCGGAGTACTATCGCTGGGAGCAGTGGTTTTTCACGCGGCTGTATGAAAAGGGCCTGGTCTACAAGAAGATGTCGACAGTGAACTGGGATCCGGTCGACCAGACCGTGCTGGCCAACGAACAGGTTATCGATGGCTGCGGCTGGCGCTCGGGCGCGCCCATCGAGCGACGCGATATTCCGCAGTGGTTTATCCGCATTACCGCCTACGCCGAAGAATTGCTCGACGACCTGGACAAGCTCGAACACTGGCCCGAGCAGGTGCGCACCATGCAGCGCAACTGGATCGGCAAGAGCCGCGGAGCCAACCTGCGGTTTGACCTGGAATCCCCCGTGGCCGGCGTCGAGAGCCTCGAGGTTTATACGACGCGCCCGGATACCCTGATGGGCGCCACCTACCTCAGCCTGGCAGCCACCCACCCGGTGTCACTGGCGGTGGCCGAGAACAAGCCCGAACTCTCGGCCTTCATTGATGAATGTCGCCACGGATCAGTCGCCGAGGCCGATCTCGCGCAGCAGGAGAAGCGCGGCATGGATACCGGCCTGAGGGCCCTGCATCCACTCACCGGCGACCCGCTGCCGGTGTGGCTGGCCAACTATGTCCTCATGGACTACGGCTCGGGCGCCATCATGGCGGTGCCAGCCCACGACCAGCGCGACTGGGAGTTCGCCACGCGCTACGGCCTGCCATTGCGTGTCGTGGTCAGCGACGGCGAGGGTAATGCACCCGATATCTCAAAAGAGAGCTACATCGGTCGCGGGCGGCTCATTAACTCCGGCAAGTTTGATGGCCTTGAGTTCGAAGCCGCCTTTGACGCCATTGCCGCCGCCCTGGAAGCGCGCGGCGCCGGCGAAGTCACCACCCAGTACCGGCTGCGCGACTGGGGCGTCTCCCGCCAGCGCTACTGGGGCGCACCGATTCCCATGCTGAACCTGCCGGGTGGTGGCGAAATTCCCATCCCCGAAAGTCGCCTGCCCGCCCTGCTGCCGGAAGACGTGGTGATGGACGGCGTTTCCTCGCCTCTGAAGACGGATCCGCAGTGGCGTCAGTTTGATCTCGATGGCGTCGCCTGCGAGCGCGAGACCGATACTTTCGACACCTTCATGGAATCGTCCTGGTACTACGCCCGCTTCACCTGTCCCGACTACGAAGACGGCATGCTGGACAGCGAACGCGCCAACTACTGGCTGCCGGTGGATCAGTATGTCGGCGGCATCGAACACGCCATTCTGCACCTTCTTTACGCGCGTTTTTTCCACAAGCTGATGCGCGACGAGGGCCTGATCACCTCCAGTGAACCGTTCACGCGACTGCTCACCCAGGGTATGGTACTGAAAGATGGCGCCAAGATGTCCAAGTCCAAGGGCAATACCGTTGACCCACAAGCCCTCATCGACGCCTACGGTGCCGACACCGTGCGCCTGTTCAGCATGTTTGCAGCACCTCCGGAGCAATCTCTTGAATGGTCGGATTCCGCCGTCGAGGGCGCCAACCGCTTTCTCAAGCGCCTGTGGCGGCTGGTCACCGCGCATGTTGACGGTGGCGCAGCAATACCGCCTCTGGACGTGGCGACCCTGAATGACGCGCAGCGCGATCTGCGCCGCAAGACTCACGCCACCATTGCCAAGGTCAGCGACGATTACGGCCGGCGACTGACCTTCAACACCGCCATCGCGGCCATCATGGAGCTGTGCAACGATATCACCAGGCTGAACGACGACAGCGATCAGTCCCGCGCCGTTATCGGCGAAGCGCTGGATGCGGTCATCCGCATGCTGTGTCCTATCGTCCCACACGTCTGCCATCATCTGTGGCGCATGATGGGCGGCAACGGCGACGCCATGTTCGCAGCCTGGCCGACAGTTGATGAAACGGCACTCGCGCGCGACAGCATCGAGATGGTCGTTCAGGTCAACGGCAAGGTGCGGGCGAAAATGTCCGTGCCGGCAGACATCGATCGCGACGGTGCGGAGGCGGCCGCCCTGGCACAGGAAAACGCCCAGCGCTTTATCGAGAACAAGGCGGTGCGCAAGGTCATCGTTGTTCCCGGCAAACTGGTCAATATCGTGGTGGGCTGAACATGATTCTCAGGCACCTCGCATCCTGCACGCTTGCCCTGTTGCTCATTGCCGTGGCCGGCTGCGGCTTCCAGCTGCGCGGCGGCGAAGGCGGATCGTCCCTGCCCGACGCCTGGCAATCCATGCACCTGGATACGCCAAGCCCGAACAGCGAACTGAGCCGCGTGGTGCGCACGCGCTTTACGGCCAGCGGCATTCGCTGGCTACCCGGCAACGAGGCGGCCTACAGACTTGAGCTGGGCAATGAACGTTTTACCCAGCGCAATCTTTCCATCAATGCGCAGGCGCGGGCGGCAGAATTCGAGCTGACGCTGCGCGCCAACTTTGCCGTTCGTGGCAGCGACGGCAAGCTGTTGCTGCCACCGGACGACGCCATCATCACCAAGCAGATGGAAAACGATCCGCGCAATGTGGTGGGCAAGGCAGAGGAAATCCGCATTCTGCGCAACGAGATGCGCACCGAACTGGCGCAGCAGATCATGCGCCGTATTTCCTTCTACGCCGCCAGCGAGCGCTAGTGGGCCACGCGGTAAGGTCGGTAGCGCCCAGAGTCTCTGTGCGGGCGCAAATCTGATGCGTATCTACCCCGAGAAACTCAAGGGGGATCTGCAGAAACGGCTGCTGCCGGTTTACCTGGTGAGTGGCGATGAGACACTGCTGGTGCAGGAGTGCGCCGATAGCATCCGCGCCGCTGCTCGCGAGCGCGGCTGCAGCGAGCGCATTGTCATGGACGCCGGGCGCGGTTTCGACTGGCAGGAACTGCTGCAGCATGCCAGCAATCTGTCGCTGTTCTCGCAGCAGCAGCTCCTGGAACTGCGTCTGCCGGACGCCAAGCCGGGGAGCGAAGGCAGCAAGGCATTGTGCAGCTACCTCGATAATCCCTCTCCCGATAACACCCTCCTGATTGTCGCCGGCAAGCTGGACAGCACCGCCGCCAACAGCAAGTGGTTCCGCACCATCGACAGCGCAGGGGCAACGCTCAGTCTGTGGCCTGTGAATCCCGCTGAGCTGCCGCGCTGGCTGCAACAGCGCGCGTCCGCAGCGGGCCTGACCCTGACCGCCGACGCCGCCGCGCTGCTGGCAGAACGCACCGAGGGAAACCTGCTCGCGGCGGCGCAGGAGATCGAAAAGCTTGCGCTGCTGGGCGATAACCAGCGCATCGATATCGACAGCGTCACCGATAACGTGCTCAGCAGTGCGCGCTTTGGCGTATTCAGCATGGTGGACACTGCCCTCGCAGGTGATGCCCGCAGCGCCCTGCGCATGCTGCAGGGTCTGCGAGCCGAAGGAGTGGAACTGGCGGTTGTGATGTGGGTGCTGGCCCGGGAACTGCGCCTGCTGCAGGCGCTGGTAGCGGACTGCGCGCAGGGCAAGCGGCCTCAGCAGGCCCTGCAGCAACATCGGGTATGGAAATCGCGCATGGGAGCAGTCGGCGCCGCTCTGGAGCGACATGACCGTCGCAGCCTGTCGCAGATTCTCCAACTGGGGCTGCAGGCGGACGCTGCTGCCAAGGGCTATGGTCCGGGGGACGCGTGGCAACACCTGGAAACCCTGCTGCTGGCAATCGCGCGGCGTACCGTCCTGCACCCGGTGTTGTAAGGCGTCCACTCACCTGTCGTTTTTTCAGGCAGGTGGTAAATCATTGAACTTGCGCTTCTACACAACCGACTATACTGTATATCCATACAGTTATTGCAGACGGTCATTGTGAGGAGAGCCATCGTGAACAGCGTACTCGAGCAGGTCATGCGCCGCCAGGACACCTGGGTCGGCCGTGCCGAACATTTTGCCCCCGCCCGCGCCGCGGCCAATAGCGACAGCTACGGTCGTGAACATCTGTCTACCGGCTACAGAACGCTGGATACCGCACTTCGCGGGAATGGCTGGCCCCTTGGCAACACCATTGAACTGCTCAGCGACGCCTCGGGCATAGGCGCCATGGGCCTGTTCCTCCCCGCTATGGCCAGTCTCAGCGCGCAACAGCAACAATGGCTGGTATTCATTGCTCCGCCTTTCATTCCCTATGCTCCACTGCTGGAAGCCCGCGGCATCGACACCCGGCAGGTGCTGCTGGTACACCCGCGCAATCGCGAGGATCTGCTCTGGAGCACCGAGCAGGCGCTGCGTAGCAGCACCTGCAGCGCAGTATTCAGCTGGCTTGGCAGTACCGACTATCGCTACAGCGAACTGCGCAAGCTGCAGCTCGCCGCCACCAGTCGCAACAGTCTGTCAGTTTTGTTTCGCGCCGCACAAACGGGTCAACAGAATGCGCCTGCCGCCCTGCGCCTGCAGATGACGGCGTACCGCCAGGTCCAGCTACTGAAGCAACGTGGCGGCAAGCAGGGTCTGACTGTGGAACTGCCTGTAGCGGAAGACATTCCCGGTCAACCGCAGTTATGGGAATTGCCAGCCAGTCCAGCAGATACGGCCTCTGTGGCGGCACCGGCAGCACGTTGACTCCATCGGGCAACATGGCGCACGGTGCATGCACCGTCCGGGGGTAGCCGCCACCGATCTTTATCGTTATAACGGAGGTATACATCAACAAGGAGCTGAACATGCAGGATTTGCCGCACAACTACACTGTAAGCGCCAATGGTGCTGATACTGGCACCATCACGCTGAGTGCATCCAATGTCCCCGATATCAGCAGCGCAGCACCCGCTGAATTCGGTGGACCAGGTGATCAGTGGTCTCCGGAATCACTGCTGGTTGCCGCGATAGCCGACTGCTTCGTATTGACGTTTCGCGCTATTGCCCGCGCCTCAAAGCTGGACTGGGCTAACCTGGAATGCAGCGCCGAAGGAACACTGGATCGCGTGGAGCGTGTAACCCGCTTCACGGCCGTGCACATTACCGCCACACTCACAGTGCCAGAAGGAACAGACCCGGAAAAAGCAGAAAAACTGCTGCACAAAGCGGAGGAGAACTGCCTGATTACCAATTCACTGAACGTAGAACCGCAGCTGACAACTCGCGTCAATCACAATAGCTGAGATCGTTTTATGGACGCGTGGCTGACCGACTACGGGGTCACTATCGGCGTTGGCGGATTAATCCTGTTCATGATCTTTATCGTCTGGGACCTGGCCCGCCGCAGCAATGCCGGCAAATTTGGCACCCTGATCCTGTTCATCGCCCTCGGAATGGGAATTCTGGGCTTCCTGATCAAGGGTGTCATCACCTACCTCATGGAGAGCGGCGGGGTCTAGAACCACTAACCCGCCTGCCTCTCAATCATCGCATCGATCTTCTTTTCAAGAATGGACAAGGGCACCGGACCGTCCTTGAGAACCTCATCGTGGAAATTGCGGATGTCAAAATCCTCACCGAGGGCGACACGGGCTTTTTCGCGCATCTCCATGATCTTCAGCTTGCCAATCAGATAAGCCGTCGCCTGCCCGGGCATGGCGATATACCGCTCAATCGCCCTGGTGGAGTCACCCAGTGAGTTCGGTGTATTTTCAGCCAGGTAACTGATTGCCTCTTCGCGGGTCCAGCGCTTGCTGTGTATCCCTGTGTCGACCACCAGACGACAGGCGCGCCACAGCTCCATAGCCAGACGACCAAAGTCCGAATAGGGATCCTGGTAAAAGCCCATGTCCCTGGCCAACTCCTCGGCATACAGCCCCCACCCTTCGGTGAATGCCGTGAAACTTGCATACTTCTGGAACTCGGGAATGTCGTCCAGCGCCACGGTGATGGCACGCTGCATGTGATGCCCCGGAACACCTTCGTGAAACGCCAGTGCTTCGAGCTGGTATTTCGGCATATCCGCCATGTCATACAGGTTGGCGTAATAAATGCCAGGACGCGAACCGTCCTTCGGCGGTGCCTGGTAGAACGCCTTGCCAGCGGAGCGCTCACGGAACGCTTCTACACGCTTGACCACCAGCTCGGCCTCGGGCAGCAGGCCAAAATAATCCGGCAGGCGCTCACGCATGGCGTCGATCGCCGCCCGCGCTTCTGTCAGGTAGGCCTGGCGCCCCGCGTCAGTGTTCGGATAATAAAACTGCTCATCCTCGCGCATGAAATCAAAGAACGCGGGCAGATCACCTTCAAAGCCCACTGCCCGCATGATCGAACGCATCTCGCCATGAATGCGTTCGACCTCGCTGAGTCCAATGGTGTGGATATCGTCGGCGCTGAGATCGGTCGTGGTAAACCAGCGCAGGCGCTGGGCATAGAATTCATCGCCATCGGCGAACTTCCACACGCCGTCGTCTTCCGACGCTTCCCGCGCCTGCTGGGCAATAGCGGCAATCAGCCGCTGATACGCCGGCTTGACCACATCCACCAGGACGGTCTCTGCCTCATCGAGCAGCGCCTGACGCATCTGGTCATCAACGTCCAGCGCTGCCACCTTGGTCTTGAAGTCCTCCCAGAGCGTGGAGTCCGTGCCGCTGTCGTCGTAAGGAGCGCCGGTGATGACGTTCTGCGCCGACTCCAGCATCTTCGGATACTGCCAGTCTGCCAGCAACAGGCCTTTTTCGGTGCGGATAGCCATTTGCGAAATGACCTGGTCAAAATACATCGGCACGTTACGCAGTCGACCAATATAGTCCTCGGCATCCTGGCGACCAGCTATGCGATGAATATTGATCAGCGCACTGGGAACGGCGGTATGCGGGCCACGGAACTGGTGAATAACGTAATGGTGATGACGGAACTGGTCATTGGCCAGCTGTCGCTCCAGATTCAGCTCATACAGATCATAAGAGAGCTGCTCACTGCTACTCAGACTGCTGCGATCAAACCTGCGCAGCTGCTGCAGGCGCGCCAGATTCAGCTCACGGGTCTCCTGCTGGAATCTTTCGGAAACCGGGTTCCACTTGTCGTTATTGGCCTTGATGCCGCGATAGGTTGCCGTCAGCGGATAACGCTGCATGTCCGTGGCATAGGCCTCCTCCAGGAACTCGCGAAAACTTGCGGGGGACTCCTGTTCCATGCCCGAGGTCATGCTGCTGGTCGTTTCCGCCGTTGACGTACCCGGCATGGCGTTATCGTCCTTGCCAGAGCACGCGCTCAGGCCAATGGCGGAGGCCAGCGCCAGCGCGAGTACACAGTTACGTTGTTGTTTCAAAGTCGACTCCCTCAGCATAAGTAACGGACAGGATAATGGCGTAACGACCAGCAAAATACCAATGCTGTGGGTAGACATGCAGTGGGTAGACAACGCGGCATTTGATCATGGATACTGTATATCCATACAGTATTTTATTTGCCATGCTCTGGTTGTGCCTACGATTCAGCCGGCTTTCGCTGCAGTGCCTGAGCCGGGATGACGACGCCCCGCGGGCCGTGGTGGCGCGGCAGCGATTGTTGTGCCTGAATGACAGTGCGGCCGCCTGCGGCCTGCAGCCGGGAATGGGCATTGCCACAGCAAGGACCCTCTGTGGCGAACAGGGCCTGCAACTTCTCGAGCGCGACCCCGGGGCCGAAGCCCGCTGCCTGCAGGAACTGTGCTGCTGGGCTTACAGCATCACGCCAAACCTGTATCCCTGGCGCGGCGATTGCCTGTTACTTGAAGTCGGCGGCAGTCTGCGTCTGTTCGGTGGGCTGCACAGCCTTCTGCATCAGGTCGATCGCGAACTCGCGCAGCGCCGCTACCATGTTGACAGCGGGGTTGCGGCAACCCCGAAGGCTGCCTGGCTACTTACCTTTGCTCCGACCGACACCGCCCTCGACCCGGGCAGTGCTCTGGAGCTGCGCCTGGGACCGCTCCCCTTGTCCCTCCTGGCCCCCCTGGCACCGGGCGTTGACGCCCTTGAGCGGGCCGGACTGCGTACGCTGGGCGACCTCCTGCATTTGCCGGCAGCCGCACTCGGCAAGCGCTGCGGACAGATTCTGGTCACGCTGCTGGGACAGATCACCGGGCGCATCCACGACCGCGAGGCAGACTTCAAGCCACCGTCAGCATTCAGTGACAGTTACCTGTTCGGCTATGAAATCAGCAATCTGCAGGAAATGCAGCCGGCAATCACGCTGCTGCTGCAATCACTGCAGCATTTTATGCACAACACGCAACAGCAGACACGGGAGATTCACTGGCATTTCATCAGTGCCGACCGCAGGCGACAGTCGCTGTCTGTCCGCGCCAGCGAGGGCATGATCAGCGCCAGGCACTGGCGTCTGCTGACCACTGCCCGCATGGAGCGCCAGACCCTGATCGACGGCGTGGAGACCATCGTGCTGGAAAGCCCGCACCTGGAGTGCGCAACCCAGGCCAGCGCCGATCTGTTCGGTCGTGCTGACGACGAGCCCCTCGAGAGCCTGCCGGACCGACTGCGCAATCGCCTGGGCCTGCCGGCGGTACAGCATGTTGCGTCGCGCAGTGAACACCTGCCGGAATTCGCCGTGGAGTGCACAGCCGATCTCTCCACCGCTTTACAGAGCAGCAGCGCGCATACGTCGCTGCGACCCTTCTGGCTGCTGCCACAGCCGCAGCCCGCGCGACAGCAGGATGCCCATACGCTGTACTGGAACGGCCTGCTGACACTGGTTTGTGGCCCGGAACGCATCGAAGACGGCTGGTGGCACCGCCCCGCCAGTCGCGACTATTTCGTGGCAAAAAATGCGCTCGGCGAGGCATTCTGGGTGTTTTTTGACCGAATTGAACGACAGTGGTTCGTCCACGGCATCTTCGACTGACCTGTCTTCGAGCACAAACCTTTGTTTTAACTGAAGTTATCGAAAAATAACCGGCGCAACCAACGTCGCTCCGTTTATGAATTTATTGTGACAATCAGGTTACAGTCTGGCTTTTATGAGGAAGCCAACTTAATATCCGTTTGTCCCTAGCACTTTATTATTACAGGAATATGACAATCGAATGAAAATCGGCACTGTCGGCAAAAGAACTTAAGCCGCCAGTGCTCGACCGACATAACGCCCCAGCAGCGGGGTATTAATCGCCGGGAGGCGAAGGAGACAAACCATGAAAACACTATCGGGCATTACATCTGCACTCGCGCTGCTTCTCGCAACACACGTCGCACCACCGGTCGCAGCACAGGCTAACGCAGAAATAACCCAGGACTGTATTCTGGAGGGCACCGTGAACCAGACCCGCGCTGCCTCAGGCGGTGAGGCAGTGCATCTGGTATTTCGCAGCGCGGAACGCGGCGAGCAGGCCCCCTGCCGCATGTCACGCGTCGACCGCAGCCGTCGCATACAGTTCAAGGTCCCCAGCGACAACGACATTGTTGATGCGCCGCATGGCTCGAAAGTGAAATACCGCTATACCGAAGATGTAGAGGGCAAGCGCCAGTGGCGCCTGATAGATCGCAGAGACGACATGCGCCTCTGATACATCGTGATTGCGGGGCCCTCAAGGCCCCGCATTATCAATTTGCCTGCGAATCCGCATCGCGGGACTGATCCACCCACACAAGATCTTCCGTGGCGAAGCCCAGTGCTTCGGCCTGGCGCACGAAATCGGCCTTGACCGCCTCGCTGACTGACGCCGAGCGCGCCAGCAACCACAGGTAGGAATGGTTGTAACCGGACACAAACGCCGTTCCATAATCGCGCCTGTCCAGGTCGAACACAACATAGGAGCCGTAAAAAGGCCCGAAGAACGACACCTTGAGATGCGCGATGCTGTCATCTTCAACGAAATAGGCCTTGCCAACCGCTTCACGCCATTCGCCGTCTTCGGTATCGAACCCGCGATTGACCACTTCGATACCGCCGTCTTCACGCACGCTGTACGTCGCGTTGACTGCCTCCAGCCCGCGCTCAAAGCTGTGGTCAAGCCGCGCAATCTCGTACCAGCGGCCCAGGTAACGCTCTGCCTCGAAGTCACCCACCGGCTCAACGCCATCAGGCATGCCAAGGCATCCTGACAGCACCGCAATGGCCGCCAGCAGGATAACCCGCTTGATTTGTCGCATGTATTCTTTCCCCTCATTGCCTCTGCAGTGAACGCAGGCGGCGCTCTCAGTCTATACGCTCAACGCTGGTTGCCTGCCGGTTGCAGTTCACCGGTGCGCCGAACTGGTTATAAAGTGCCACGTCCGCCGCGTCGCGCCCGTACCCAATCACAACATAGCCGCGGCGCAGGTGCTCCTGGGTAGCGTCGAAGGTATACCATCGACCACCGACATAAGCCTCGAACCAGGCGTGCATATCCATCGGCTGCAGATCGTGCAGATAGCCCACCACAATCCGGGACGGGATACTGAGACTGCGACACAGGGCAATGCCAAGGTGAGTCAGGTCCCGACAGACACCAGACTGACGCAAATTGACCTCCACCGCTGATTCGGGAAACTCACTGGTCCCTGGCAGGTAGCGGATACGCTCACGCAGCCAGGATTCGATCGCCGCCACCTGATTGTAACCGGGTTGCTGACCCGCGGTGATCTCGCTCGCCATAGTGTGGAACCGATCGGATTCACAGTACCGACTGGGCAGCAGATAGGTAAGCGCGGAATTTGGCAGGTATTGCACCTCGATAAAGGGCGCGCCGGGACCGCGATCCGAGTTGTCCGCGGTCATGACCTCGGCAGAGGCGCGCACCGCAAATTCGCCCGGCGGCGCGACCAGGCGCAGACAAAGATTGCCAAACGTGTCGATGAACTCCGAGGCTCGCACCGTCGGCGACAGTCGGCACTCCTCCTGCACGACCCATTGACTGGGTCCACGGTAGGGACGCAGCATGAGCACGAAGGGCGTTGGCTCCGTGATCGTGAATTCCAGCTCGCAGCGTGTCCTCAGCAACATGGTCAGGACCCTATCACGACGCGGCCGACACGATTGCTACTGCTCTGGTGGATCAGCAGCTCGCCGGCGGCCGTCACCCACATATGCCGCACAATGCCGACGCCTGAAGGAATCGCCCAACTCTGAAACTGCTCGCTCGCCGGATCAAAGCGCACCAGGGTATCGGGACGCATGGCCGACTCGTTGTACCAGACCACATCGTCCACGACCGCCAGTGCATAGGGGTGTGAATCGGGTCCACTTGGCGACGGCCATTCCTGAATATCACCGGTGGCGGGATCAAGTCGGCCAATACGACCGAGCGTCGAGTTAACAAACCAGACCTGCCCCTGGCTATCCAGGTCGAGCCGACGCACGCGTGACGCCGGATCAGGCAACTCGAAATAGGTGACCTCCATGCTGTCAGGCGACATTGCACCGATGCTGTTGGTGCCGTTGTAGGCAATCCACAGGCGGCCTTCGGGACCCACGCGTATGCCATAGGGCCGCTTGCGTGTCTCGATCTCGCGGAGCTCGCCCGTATCCGGATCCAGGCGCCCGAGTCGCCCGGCCTGCTGGGCGGTAAAGTAAAACTGACCGTTGGGATGAAAGACACCGGTGTGAGGATCCTGCGCCTCGGTGGGGTATTCTTTGATCAGGCCAGTAGCTGGATCGAGCCGACCGATCGTGCCGTTGCTGTTACCCAGGTACCAGAGATGGCCGTCGCTGTCGGGCACGATGCTGTGCGGACGCGCCGCCGGTGGCAGATGGTATTCCGCCATTTCACCGCTTTGCGGATCCAGTCGACCGATCAGGCTGGCCCACATGCCTGTCCACCAGATCATCCCGTCCGGCGTCTCCACCGGATCGCGGGAGCGCTGCCCCAGCGTGGGCACCAGCCACTCGTCGATGCGGATGCGGGTCTCGCCATCGACCAGCGTCGGACGCCGGCTCATATCGGGTTCGATAGCCTGCGACAGGTATGAGGCAATGGTCTGTGCCTGCGGATCGGAGAGGTTCACCATGCTGTCGATCAGCGCTCGCCATTCCTCCGCTGATGCAAAACCGGCGGATCGGGTGATCAGGCTAATGCTGTGGCAGCGGCTGCAGACAGCCTCCACCAGCTTCTTTTCCTCCCCCTCGGGCAGCGATGCCTCCCCTCGCACAGCAACCGACGGCAGCGTTGCGGTGACCAGCAACCCCAGTATCAACCATTCACGTAATAAGCCCTGCATTACAATGTTCCTCCGGACTTCTGTGATCTTCCTCCAGCATAACGCATGTCTACGTGGATGTGCGCCCGCCGTGAAGCCAAATTGCGACGCAGCATGACGCCGGCGGCTGCACCCGGGTCGCGAGCTGGCGACGCCCGACGATGTGCCGGTGTTGTATTTTTGGCCCGTGCACGCCATTCTGCGCGCTGCCCACCTCGCGAGGACAGGTATGTCTATCCCCGTCATTCTTAACCTGACCGCCTTCGCTGGCGTTATCTTTGCGCTGGCCCGATTGCGTGGACCGCGAATCACCCTGTCCAGACGGATCCTCGCCGGCCTGGTCGCAGGCGTGCTTTTTGGCCTTGCCCTGCAGCTTCTATATGCCTCGCGGGCAGACGTCATCGACGAAACACTCGTGTGGACTGGCGTCATCGGCAGCAGCTATATCAATCTGCTGCGCATGATCATTACCCCGCTGGTGCTGGTCATGATGATCGCCGCCGTTGTGCGCATGCAGGATGTCGCGGCCCTCGGCCGCATAGGCGGCATGGTCATTGGCATTCTCATCGGCACTACCATGATTGCAGCGCTCGTCGGCATCACCGTGACCCGATTGTTCGGATTGTCCGCCGAAAGCCTCACCCGCGGCGCACGGGAAATGGAGAGCGCCCGTGATCTCAGCAGCCAGTACGCGGAGTTCGGCGACCTGGGACTCGCCGACATGCTGATTCGCTTTATTCCATCCAACGTGTTCCTTGACCTGACCGAGGCGCGACCGACGTCAATTATTGGCGTGGTGATATTCGGCATACTGTTTGGCATCGCCGCCCTTGGTGTCTCGCGCGAGAATCCGGAGCGCGGCCGCGCCATCCGCGAGTTCATCGACACCGCCCAGGCCATTGTCATGAAGCTGGTGCAGATGATCATGGCACTGACGCCCTACGGCATTCTCGCGTTGATAACCCGCGTGGTGGCGGGATCTGACGCCTCGGATATTCTCAATCTGCTGGGCTTCATCGCCGCATCCTACCTCGCCATCACCATCATGTTTGGCGTGCACGCGAGTCTGCTCGCTGCAAGCGGAATCAACGTGATTCATTATGTAAAACAGGTGTGGCCGGTGCTGACCTTTGCTTTCACCTCGCGCAGCTCCGCGGCCAGCATCCCGCTCAGTGTGGAAACCCAGATCGACTCGCTGAACGTGCCGTCGCCGATCGCCAATCTCGCGGCCAGCTTTGGCGCCACAATCGGCCAGAACGGCTGCGCGGGCATCTATCCCGCGATGCTGGCCACCATGGTGGCACCCAGCATGGGCATCAACCCGATAGACCCAACGTTCATCGCGGGCCTCGTTGGCATCATCGCAATCAGCTCCTTCGGCGTCGCGGGGGTAGGCGGTGGTGCCACCTTTGCTGCATTTATCGTACTCCCGGCAATGGGCTTCCCGGTGACGGTAGCGGCCTTGCTGATCTCCATCGAACCGCTTATTGACATGGCGCGGACGTCACTCAACGTGAACGGCTCCATAACCGCCGGCGTGCTGACCGGTCGCTATCTGGGTGATCCCCGCGCAGAGGCAGAGGCATCCACCGCCCGGTGATGCGCCTCGACCTCTGCGGGAGGGCCGCGGGCGCCTAGTTGTCCACACCGATGCTGTCGCCAGCGGTTCAAGCCCCGCACTCATGCTTTATACTCGAGTTTTTTCAGGGCCAGAACAGCATGGATAACAGTAAAAACCGGGAAGCGGCACGACAGGCAGCCCTTCACTACCACTCGCACCCGAAGCCGGGGAAACTGGAAATACGCGCCACCAAGCCGCTGGCCAACGGACAGGACCTTGCCCGGGCCTACTCACCGGGGGTGGCAGAGGCCTGCATCGAAATCCAGAAGGATCCGCAGCGCGCCGCTGACTACACGGCGAGGGGCAACCTTGTGGCGGTGGTCAGCAACGGCAGCGCTGTGCTCGGTCTTGGCAATATCGGCCCGCTCGCGGCGAAGCCGGTCATGGAAGGCAAGGCGGTTCTGTTCAAGAAGTTCGCCAATATCGACTGCTTTGATCTGGAGCTGGACGAGTCCGACCCCGAGAAACTGGCCAACATTATCTGCTCTCTGGAGCCCTCATTCGGCGCCATCAATCTCGAGGACATCAAGGCGCCTGACTGCTTTATTGTCGAGAAGCTCTGCCGCGAGCGCATGAACATCCCGGTCTTCCACGACGACCAGCACGGCACCGCCATCGTCGTCGGCGCCGCCGCCACCAACGCCCTGATGCTGGCCGGCAAGCGCTTCGAGGACATCAAGGTCGTCTCCGCCGGGGGTGGCGCGGCGGGCATCGCCTGTCTGAACATGCTGGTCAAGCTTGGCGTGCGCCAGGAGAATATCTGGCTGTGCGATATCCACGGACTGGTCTACACCGGTCGGACAGAAGACATGAATCCCCAGAAAGCCGCGTTTGCGCAGGACAGCAGCGGACGCACGCTGGATGATGTTATCGACGACGCAGACTTCTTTCTTGGCCTGTCGGGACCCGGTGCCCTGAATGCCGCAATGGTGAAAAAAATGGCGCCGCGACCGGTGGTGTTTGCATTGGCCAACCCGACACCGGAGATCATGCCCGATGAGGTGCGCAGCGTAGCGCCCGACGCCATAATCGCCACCGGACGCTCGGACTACCCGAACCAGGTCAACAACGTGCTCTGTTTTCCGTTTATCTTCCGCGGCGCACTGGACGTTGGCGCGACGGAAATCAACGACGCCATGCAGATCGGCTGTATCGAAGGTATTGCGGCACTGGCGCGGGCAACCACGAGCGCAGAGGCCGCAGCCGCCTACCAGGGTGAACAGCTGGTCTTTGGGCCCGAGTACCTTATTCCAAAGCCCTTTGACCCTAGACTGATGGGAGTGGTCGCCACCGCAGTGGCGAGGGCCGCCATTGAATCCGGGGTAGCGACACGCCCACTCGAAGACTTCACGGCATACAAGGAGCGCCTGGACGGTTCGGTATTCCGCTCCGCACTGCTGATGCGTCCGGTGTTTGCCGCTGCCGCGCAGTCAGAGCGACGCATCGTGTTTGCCGAAGGCGAGGACGAGCGCGTGCTGCGCACTGCCCAGGCGATTGTAGAGGAGATGATCGATCGCCCCATTCTGATCGGCCGTCCGGACGTCATCGCCAGCCAGAGCGAGCGCGCGGGCCTGACGATTCGTCCAGGGGAGCACTACGATATTGTCAATCCCGCTGACGATGCCCGCTACCGGGATTACTGGGAGACCTACCTCAAGCTCATGGCCCGGCGCGGCGTCACGCCTGATCTGGCGAAGGTCATCATGCGCACCAATACCACCGCAATCGCCGCCATCATGGTACATAGGGGCGATGCCGACAGCCTGGTCTGCGGCACCTTCGGCCAGTACCTGTGGCACCTGAACTATGTCAGTCAGATTCTCGCCCGCGATGGCCGCAAGCCGCTGGGGGCACTGTCGCTGATGATTATGGAAGATGAGCCTCTGTTCATCGCCGATACCCATGTACATCCGGAACCCACACCCAACCAGATTATGCAAACCGTCATGGGCGCAGCGCAGCATGTGCGACGCTTTGGCCTGACGCCTAATATCGCACTGTGTTCACACTCCCAGTTCGGCAACCTCGACATCGACACCGGCAGGCGTATGCGCGAGGCCCTTGAATTGTTGGCGCTGCGAGAGCCCGACTTCGCCTACGAAGGCGAAATGCACACGGACAGCGCGCTGGATCCGGAGCTGCGCCGGCGCATATTCCCGGATTCCCGGCTTGAGGGTCCTGCCAACGTGCTGGTTTTTGCCAATAGTGATGCCGCCTCGGGCGTGCGCAATATTCTCAAGATGCGTGCCGGCGCACTTGAGGTAGGCCCGATACTCATGGGCATGAGCAATCGCGCGCACATCGTTACGCCGTCAATTACCGCGCGTGGACTGCTGAATATTTCCGCTCTCGCAGGAACGAACTCGGAACACTACGGTGGCTGATACCCGTCCTCATACAACCCTTGGCGGTGCAACCACACACCTGCGCGAGTAATCCGATGGCTTATTTCAGCAAGCACTACCACGACCCGGGTACGGCACCGGGAACCCTGGTCTCCAGTCGCGAAACGCCGGCGTCGGTAGCAATACATTTACTCGACTACACGGCGGAATCGGTAGAGGAAATTCGACTCGCCAGAGCCGAAGACTGTCACGAGTTTCTACAGCGCGACTCAAAGACCTGGATTCAGGTTAACGGGCCCGCCGATCCTGAAACGCTGAAAAAACTCGGGGAACTTTTCGATCTCCACGACCTGGCACTTGAGGATGTGCTGAATTCGGGGCAGCGTCCAAAGGTCGAACTGTACGATGACCAGATTTTCCTTATTGCGGCCATTCCGTACTACGACGGCAAGGATCTTGAGATCGTGCAGGTCAGCCTGTTCGTCGGCAGGAACTACCTCATCTGCCTGTGCCCCCTGACCGAAGATCCGTTCGAGCCTGTGCGCAAGCGCTTGCGCATGGCAAACAACCGGCGCTTCACCAGCCGCGACATCGATTATCTGCTGTATGCCCTGCTGGACCTCGTCATCGACTCCGGATTTCCCGTGCTGGAGCGCTTCGGCTATCAGCTGGAGGAAATGGAAACCGCTTTGCTGGAACGCCCGAGCCAGCAGATACTGTCCGAGATTCACAATGTAAAGCGCGAATTACTGCTGCTTCGGCGTGTACTGTGGCCACAGCGTGAGCTGCTGACCACGCTGATGCGCGCAGAAGATCGTTTGATCAACGCCGACACCCTGATCTATTTCCGCGACTGCCACGATCACAGCGTGCAGATCATTGAGCTCCTGGAAAGTTTTCGCGACATGGCGACGAGCATGCTCGACATGTACCTGTCGAGCATCAGCCAGCGCACCAATGAAACGATGCGCGTGCTGACCATCATCGCCACCATCTTCATACCGCTGACGTTCATGGTGGGCATCTACGGTATGAACTTCTCGAATGACGACAGCCCATGGGCCATGCCGGAGCTGGGCTGGTACTACGGCTACCCCATGGTCTGGGGAATCATGCTGACGATCACGGCAGGGTTGCTCTGGTTCTTCCGCCGACGCGGCTGGATCTGAATATTTACGCTTCACCTCAACCGGCCTCATCGGGCACAATTCGACGCCTCAAATCAGCGACACAGGACACCCGCATGGGCCGCGCTTACCAGAACCGCAAGGACTCCATTGCCAAGACCTCAGATGCCAAGGCCCGGGTCTACAGCAAATATGCCCGGGAGATATACGTTACCGGTAAGGCCGGCGGCACTGACACCGACGGCAATCTTGCCCTGCGCAGTCTTATTGAGCGCGCCAAACGGGACCAGGTCCCGGCACACGTCATCGAAAAAGCCATCGACAAGGCCCGGGGCGGCGGCGGTGAGGATTTTGCGCTGGCACGCTATGAAGGTTTCGGTCCCGCCGGCAGCATGGTCATTGTGGAATGCCTGACCGACAACAACAACCGCACCTTCGGTGATGTTCGTCTCTGCTTTACCAAAACCAAATGCAAGCTTGGCACGCCGGGCAGCGTCAGTCATCTGTTCGACCACAGTGCGATACTGGTCTTTCCCGGCGACGACGAAGACGCGGCCCTTGAAGTCCTGATGGACGCAGATGTGGATGTTACGGAGATCGAGTGCGAAGACGGAATGATCAGCGCTTTCGTACCGCAATCGGATCACTTCAAGGCGCGTCAGGCGCTGTTAGATGCATTTGGCGCCATTGAGTTCGATGTCGACGAAGTTCAGTTCGTGCCGCAGGCCTCGGTTGCCCTTGAATCCGACGACGATATCCAGACCATGGAAAAGCTGCTGGACATGCTCAACTACCTGGACGACGTGCAGAACGTCTATCACAGCGCGACCTGGTGACAGCATACCGTTCATCTACTGGTTGGCCGGGTAACACTGACTAACTCACGGCTCGTTGTCCGGTACAGGCGCGCGCAGGTCAAACGCATAAAGCAGCGTGCGCTGCCGGCTTGAAAAATTGTCATCCGATACCAGCCACAGGCGCAGGTTACCCTCGTCGCGCCGCTGCAGTGCAATACCCTCAAAATTGTCCGTGCCGTGCTTCGGCTGCAGACGAAGAATCCGCCGTGCGGGCAGGATCTGCTCACCCCCCGGCAGCGGGAAAGAAACAACGTCAATGGTATTTCCAACCAGCGGCGTGTAACTGCGCAATACGGCGTAGAGTGTATCGCCAATCCGGTCAATGCCCGTGAGAACCGGCGCCCCGCGCCGGGCGATGCGACCCACAAGCCGGGCACCTCCAAGCGCATCCAGCTGCGCGATGGGAAGGCCTGCATCCGGGGATTCGATGGCCAGCAGCAATTCACCCTCCGTCGTCAGCGCCACACCCTCGGCACCGCGATTTGCCGGCATCGCATCACTCATGCCTGCTATGCGACTGCCGAACCGCGCCACTTCCGCACCACGCGCCGCCGCGCCGCACCCGGCGAGGTTGAACGCCAGAAGCCGGTGCTCGCGTTCAAAGCTGACGAATGCAATACCGTCGCTCAGGTCGAGGCCTTCTGCATCACGCCACTGCTTGTCGGTAATGACATCGCCAGCGGCGTTGCGCATCTGCGCTATACGCGCCGCCTCAACAGGCACATCGTCAACAAGCTCGATCCAGACAAAGGCGCCTTCGTCAGAGAGAGCGAGAAGGTTGCCATCCGGCTCAACAACAAGGCCAGACAACCCGCCGAAAGCCGGGTCCGGGCTGGTGAGGTGCCAACCGCCGACGAAAACGGCAGCGGGAAGATCTGTCTCGGGATCGATATTGCTGAGTGATACGCCCTCTGATTTCAGCACCAGGGGCGACCCGCTACTACCAACCGTTCCGTCAGGGCAGGAGGCGACCCGCAGATCATCCTTGTTATCGTCAAGAAACCAGGATGGCGCGGCAGGAAATGGCGGGGAATCCCCGGAGGTGCAGGCGGTCAATATGACGCACAGCAGAATGGTCGGTATGTTCGTCAGTCGTATTTGAACTGCTCTCTGAGTAGTTCTCTGAGCAGTTCTCTGAGCGGTTTGCATGCAAAAGCCTCGTGCAACTTTGCCGGATGCAGGCAGCTGACTCCAGGCGGTCAACAGAATCACGCCACGCAGTCTATCCCGTCGAGCGCCATGTGAACCAGCAATCCAAGGCCAGTCAGCTGCACCACAGGCAGCACAGAGGCGACACCCGCACGCCAAGCCCCGTCCCGGAAGAGCGGAGGAAGCACAAACAACGCGAGATACAGAAAGATCCATTCGGTCTGGTGCAGCGGATGAAACCCGATAGAGCACCGGTTCGGGTCGTAAATGGTGTCGGCGAGCAAATGATCGGCATCGACAACCATTGTCGCCGTCATGATGAGGGTCGCACTGCACCACCGCGAACGGTAGAACAGCAAAGCCAGTAACAGCGGGACGATGAAGTGCAGGGCGATGTGGATCATTTACCAAGCGCCCGCTACGTCCACCACTTTGCCATCATCGGCTTAACGGTCAAACCATGCACAATAATCGACAGCACAATGACAATCAGCGTGAAGTGAATTAATTCGACAGCCAGTTCCTCCGGGAGACCCGAGACTATTGCAAACATCAAATAGTAGATTGAGCCGATGCCGCGCACGCCGAACCAGCCAATCAGCAGTCTCAGCTTCATGGGAGCGCCCGAGCCGATCAACCCGGCGAGAACACTGACAGGGCGCACCACAGTAAACAGAAACAAAGCCAGACCAACGGCTCTGACACTCCAGGAATCAGTAAACAGCATGCCACCCAGCAGTAACACAAGCGCCACCTCGGACAGACGCTCAAGTGACTCCTTGAACTCAAGTGAACCCTTGGACATCTGCGGACTGGGTTGTAGCGCAGACACCTCCTTCTGCGCGGGCGGTGAATGCGTTGGCTCCGGCCCGTCTGCAGATTTTGCGCTCCGGTCGAGCTTCAGCTCTGACTGGCGAAAAGAAAGGGCCGCCGCAAAAACACCGAGGAACCCCCAGGACTCAATGAACAGGCACACACCGTAAACCACGCCAATAAGGCCAAGGCCAAGGAAGTCATCCAGCAGTCGATCTTCGATCTGGATAAACCGCTGCCTGTGGACAACGCGCGCAAGGAACCGCCCCAGCAGGAGACCCACGATGAGCGCGGAGAGCGTGGACCAGAGGACATCCTTCAACATCCAAATGCCAAGCGCTTCGTCGCTTACCGGGGCGTTAAGCAGAAGCAATCCCAGCATGATGAATGGAAATGCCGTGCCATCGTTCATGCCCGCTTCGCTGGTCAGCGTAAAACGTAGCGGGTCCTTGTCACCCATGTGTCGGAC
>JBHEOO010000025.1:0-496 GCA_046260765.1 Chromatocurvus sp. | reverse complement strand
CCCGCCACTCTCGCCAGATGAAGGGAACGGGCATCTTCATGCCGGCAACGAAAAGGGATACCAGAACCGCAATTTCTGCGAGAACTTCCAGGAGATGTGACTGCTTCAGCGGATTAAAGTGAAACGCACCGACAACCGAAGGGCCCAGAATGACGCCGACCGCCAGATAAACCAGCGTCGGGGTGAGCTGGAAACGCTGCAGAAACGATGAACGCAGGCCCATGAGGAGCAACAGGCTGCCGACAATCAAAAACCATGCAGCTATGGACAAGCTGAACTCTCCTGCAGGGCGAGAAAGGCCCTATCCCCTTTCAAGGTAGCCGGGCGTTGACCCGTATGATGCGCCTGTTGCAGTCTGATTCAAGCAGTCTCTATGCACCTGACACTGTACGATACCGAACGCGAAAAACCCCAGGGCAGACGATACGGGAAGAGCAATACCTCCTGCCGCACGAAAGCGCGCGTCACACTGCACGTCGCAAGAATAGCTCACAAT
>JBHEOO010000024.1:0-40969 GCA_046260765.1 Chromatocurvus sp. | reverse complement strand
AGCTTCTCCAGATGCCCCGCGCTGTTCTGCTGCGCCAGGTGCACCATAAAGCCCTCGTTCTCCGGCGTGGCCACGCGGGTGATGGCGCGCACCTTGGAGTAGGAGATGTCGCCCTCCGAGAAGGCGTCATTGATCTCGGACAGCACTTCCAGCTGACGCGCCACCCGCACCTTCTCCCGTGCAGCGCCCAGGGTGATACCACAGTGGGCCACCAGCCAGTGGGCACAGGAACGCATTGTTTCCCGCTCGCGCCAGCCACCACTGCGGTCAAACTTGGCGATCATGCGCAACAGGCGGTGATTCGCCGCATTGATCTGCCCCGCGAGCAGACTTATCGCATGACCCAACTGAGCTCCAGTCAGCCGTTCAGGCGAATCTTCCACAATTGCTGGCATCCCCATGACAAAGCCTCGAAGCTGGACGTATATACAGTAGATTAGTCGGCGCCAGTCGCCACCCCAAGGACCGTGTTACATCAAATTCGACCAATCTGCGTGCAGCAGATCACTCTTCGAGGGGCATTACAGCAGGCCTTCAGCCGTATTCAGGACAACGTCCTATCCATCTTTCAATAACCAGCGCCCCCTTAGCGCCAGTGGCCGCCGCCGTCCCGGTGATTACTTCCGACATAAACGCCGCAACGACCAGCGAACGGCCACACCGCGCTTCGTCGCGGCGCCTTGCCTCGACGAAGCGCGCGACATCACGGCGTCAGGTTTTCGGGAAGTAGATGACGCCGGGCAGGCCTTCAAAATGATCGTCACAGGTCACAAGCTCGACGCTGAACTTTCGGGCGCTGGCGTAGATGACGGCATCGGCAAAGGCGAGCCTGTGCGCCAGCGACAGATCGGCGGCCGCCAGGGCAATAGCCGTAGTCATGGAGATGATCAGGCTGTCCTCCGCCAGCGCGACAACAGTCAGCGCAGTCTTCTCGTCGAATTCGCGCTTTACCCACTGGTACAGCTCATACTGCACGGTGGTGGGCACCAGCAATGCTGCGGCGTCTTGCAGATAAGGTGCGAGGCTGTGCGCCTCGGGGGCCGTCGGTGAGCCACTCGATCCAGCCGCAGGTATCGACCAAGGTCAACTGTAACGATCCAGGCGCTCCCCACGATCCCTGTAGTTATCGGGATCTGCCCCCTTCAATGCGCCTCGCATCTCGTCGAGACGGCGGACGGGTGCCAGTACAATGGTGTCGCCTTTGGGAATAATGGCGAAGGTCTGTCCAGCTTCCAGTCGCATCTCTTCGCGAATGGCCTTGGGAATGCAGAGTTGGAACTTGCTGGACAGGGTGACGCATGTCATGTCGCTTTCCTTAGAAAGTTACAGAACTTCGCACGATACAATTATTGCAAAATACGATAGCGCTTAGCGTCGAAGCAATGGTCTTTTGCCGCACTGCTAACAGGCAATTGGTCTGTCTCGACCGTCAACCCGATGTCCGTGCATTGCGGCGCCCGCGCAGCAATTCATTCCTCAGGCAACACAGCAGGCTTTTAATCTCATTCAGGGAAAAAGCTTGTTCACTTTCATCTGGCGCGACGCGCACAACCTGAGCGTTAGAGTGTGATTTGGCGCTCACTTCCTCTCGCGCACACCCACAGATGAATTTCCCCCTAAAGTTTTCCCTTCCCGTTCCGATAACTCTAATGAAGACCAGACAGCTGGGTCTGCCCGATACTCCCTGCAGCCGCAGGCCTCACCGGGCGAGACCGATGTGACCCAAAGGCAGTGTAAACAGGAACAGAAATTCCCGGGAGGAATTCACAATGGCACAGGTAATCAACACCAATATTCTGTCGCTGACCGCTCAGCGTAACCTCAACAGCTCACAGGGCGCACTGGCGACCTCTCTGGAGCGTCTGTCATCCGGCCTGCGTATCAACAGCGCCAAAGACGACGCGGCGGGCCTGGCGATTTCTGAGCGCTTCTCAACTCAGATTCGCGGTTTGAATCAGGCTATCCGTAACGCCAATGACGGTATTTCCTTGTCTCAAACGGCCGAGGGTGCGCTGGGCGAAATCTCCGCCAACCTTCAGCGTGTTCGCGAGTTGGCTGTGCAGTCTGTCAACGCAACTAACTCCGATAGCGACCGCGCTGCGCTCAACCAGGAAGTACAGCAGCGCCTTTCAGAGGTGGATCGTATCGCCAGTCAGACCTCGTTCAACGGACGTAACGTGCTGGATGGTAGCTTCGGTAGCGCATTGTTCCAGGTTGGCGCCAATGTCGGAGAGACAATTGGCTTGGATCTTGAAACCAGTGTGCGAACTGCGGAGGTGGGCGCGACCGCTACGGCTACCTCTGTAGATTTAAATACGTTGTTCGCGGATCCGGCAAGCACTGATGCGCTGGGCACTTTAACACCGGGCGGAGTCGCAGACACTGGTGGTGCGACTTTCCGTCTAAATTTAAGTGACGGCGTTAACAGCATCAATATCGATACGGATGTTAGCGCCAGCGATAACATTACCGCCGCAGGCATCGCGGGCGCTATCGAAAACTCTCGTGCTGACATTGAGGCAGCGGGATTTACCATCAACGGTGCTGACGCTACTGAAATTGAAACCAACCTAGAAGCGGCTGGCCTGTTTTCGCGTGTTGATGGAACCAATTTTACACTTGCTGCCTCAGTTGAGAATGGCACGTTTGACGGTACGGATCCAAGTTTTGCTAATTTGGCCGCAGGTGCTTCTATTACTACAACTAATGGAGATCCAGATGTAGACTTTACTGTCACTGATCTTGAGATCCAGTTTGGTGACAGTGGCGCAGGTGAGGTTGCCACCGGTGACTATTCAACGGTGGAGTCCTTCGTTAACGCCATAAACACAGCCTTGGGCAGCAACGGAACGGCGATCCTGGATAGCGAAACCGGCGAGCTTAGCATCACTTCAGGCGAAGCGATCACGATTGGTGGTGCGACTGATGCCAACGCGGTGTTCGGTGTAGCTGATGGTACTACGCTCGCTACCGGCGGTAGCCTCAATGATGTCAACGTCCTCACGGTAGACAAGTCCAACGAAGCCATCCAGCGTATCGATGCAGCATTGAACTCCGCCAGCGATCTGCGGAGCACTTTCGGTGCCATCCAGAACCGCTTCGAGTCTACGATCTCCAAC
Source organism: Chromatocurvus sp. (assembly GCA_046260765.1). Lineage (GTDB taxonomy): Bacteria > Pseudomonadota > Gammaproteobacteria > Pseudomonadales > Halieaceae > Chromatocurvus. The sequence continues at coordinate 37,850 of JBHEOO010000024.1, read as the reverse complement.
CTGGCCGGCACTACGGAAAACCTGGATGCCTCGCGCAGCCGGATTCAGGATGCGGACTTCGCGGCCGAGACGGCGGCACTGACCCGGGCGCAGATTCTGCAGCAGGCCGGTATCTCGGTACTGTCCCAGGCCAACGCCCAGCCGCAGAACGTGTTGGCGCTGCTCAACTAATAGCAGGTAACATTGCAGTGTGTGGGAGGGGGCCTGGCGCATGCGTCAGGCCCCCTCTTGCGTAGGGGCGGGAGGTTCTTGCTTATGGATAATATAATTTCAGCGAATCAGGCTCTGGCCAAGCCAGCCGCTATCCGTGGTGATGCCGCGGCCTCCGCTGCTGGTTCGGGGAGTGGAGCAGCCGCGACGCCTGACACAGCAGCACCGCAGCCTGTTCAGCCACCAGCAGAAGTGCAGCCGCCGCGCGGGATACCGGAGGCAAATCCCGGCGAGGATCTGACCGAACTGCTTGAAGGCCTGAGCCAGCGCCTGAACGAATTTGTGCAGGAGAATGCCCGGGAACTGGAGTTTCAGGTGAACGACGAGGGCGGTCGGGTAGTCATACTGGTCAAGCAATCGGAAACCGGCGAAGTGCTTCGCAGCATTCCGCCGGAGGAGGCTCGGGACCTGGTTGATAACCTGGACAGCGGCGCTTCCATTCTTTTTTCACAACTGGCCTGATGACGGTATGGTTCTTGCTTTCATTAAGAAGGCTCAATAGCTGAGCAGCTAATCAGTTAACAAGCTAAACAGCGAATCAGCAGAGCGCGACAGCAAGAACAACCGACAGGGAGCAGCACAAGCATGGCAGGAATCAGTTCACTGGGTGCCGGATCCGGGCTTGATCTGGACAGCCTGGTCCAGCGCCTCGTCGCCGCAGAACGGCAGCCCACGGAAACACGCCTTGATCGCAATGAGGCGCGCTTCCAGTCGCAGCTGTCGGCTATCGGCACCGTCAAGGGCGCGCTGTCCGCATTGCGCGATGCAAGTCAGTCACTGGGTGGCGGCAGTGGTCTGGATGCGCGCACGGTGACCAGCAGCGACCCCGAGGTATTTACCGCCAGCGCAGCCCCCGGACTGGCGCCGAGCAGTTTTGGTATTGAAGTGGTGTCCCTGGCCAGCGCGAACAAGGTGGCCAGTGACCCCGTTGCCACGGCGGATACGCAGGTCGGCAGCGGCACGCTCACGCTTTCGGTGGGCGACAACAGTTTCAGCATAGATGTGGACGAGGGCGCCGGCTCGCTCGCGGATATCCGCGATGCCATCAATCGGGCACCGGGCAACACCAGCGTATCCGCCGCGGTGCTGAATGAAGATGGCGGCAGCCGCCTGATCCTGACGGCGCGCAATACCGGGGCGGCCAACTCAATCGCCATTGCCGCGACCGGCGGTGATGGCGGCCTGTCCGCACTCACCACAACCACCGAGCTGCAGGCGGCGAGTGACGCGGTAGTCAACGTCGATACCTTCACGTTCTCAAGCCCCAGCAACCGGGTGGATGGCATCATCGAAGGTCTGACCCTGGATCTGGTCAAGGCCGATCCGGGCAATGTGCAGACGGTCACGATTGCCGAGGATCGCTCGGCGGCGGTTGACAAGGTGCGTGGCCTGGTGGAGCGACTGAATGCCCTCACCTCGGCCACCGGCCGCGTGGCCTCCTACGATGCGGATACAGGCGAGGCGGGGCCGCTCCTGGGCGACGCCACGCTACGCGGCATTAACAGCCGGGTCCAGCAGATTCTCGGTGCGCAGGTGGGTGCCGCTGGGCCTGCATTTAACAGCCTGCCGGCGCTGGGCATCACCACAAACGAGGCCGGTTTGCTGGAGCTGAATGAAAGCGCCCTCAATCGCGCGCTCGACGAGAGCCCGAATGTTCTGACAACGGTGCTGGGCGGTGAGAACGGCATCGCGACCCGCTTGGGCAGCTATCTCGGGGACGTTCTGGGCTCTAACAGCCTGATCGCCAACCGCGAGCAGGGTCTGCGCACCAGCCTGGACGCCATTGGCGATCAGCGTGAGGCGCTGGACCGGCGTATTGAAAGTGTCGAGGCGCGCTTCATCTCGCAGTTCTCGGCGCTGGATGGCCTGGTTGCGCAGCTGTCGCAGACGGGTGATTTCCTGCAGCAACAGCTGTCCAATCTGCCTGGCGTGATAGGCAGTCGCAACAGAAACTAAAGGCACACTGATCGTCGCCGCTAACCCTGAGTAGCGAGACGACAGGGCAGACATTGGACACAACGCTGGATGCGTATGAACAGAATGCTAGCAGCGAACGAACAGCACGCTTGCAGCGAATGAGCACAATACCAGCAGCGACTGGTCTCAACGCCAGAGGCGGTGAAGCTCGCCAATAAGCACCAAGTTCGATCAGTGGACGCGAGCAATGCCCGAAAGCAAACAACAATCAGCCAGCCAGAGAGTGAAGAAAGCACATGAATGAAATGGTCAACGCCTACCGCAGCAACAAGGCCGCCGCCGCGGAATACGCCAGCCCGCACCAGCTTATCGGCATGCTGTTCGACGGCGCGCTTGAGCGCCTGGCGCGCGCCATCGGTCACGCCGAGCGCGGTGAAGTGGCGGCCAAGGGCGAGTGTATCGGCCGCGTGGTCATGATTCTTGACAGCCTGCAGGCCAGCCTTGATCAGGCGGCGGGCGACGGCCAGATTGCAGGCAACCTGTCTGATCTGTACGACTACATGATGCGGCGTCTCACGGAGGCCAACCTGCGTTCGGACCCGGCCATGATGACCGAGGTGCACCAGCTGCTCAACGGCCTGGCGGACGCCTGGCGCGCCATAGCGCCCGAGGCGGCCGCGGATGTGGCGCCGTCTACAGCCGGCGCTGATGAGACCTTGCGGACGTCGGGCACTGCATGACACCGGCAACCCGCAGCCGTATGGATGACGTGGTCACCCTAGGCCGCGTTATCCGCCAGCACGTTGAAGATGCCGACCTGGAAACGGCGGGCCAGCTCGCCGCCGAGCGACATCGGCAGCTACTGGCGCTGTTCGATCACGCCAATGTCCAAGACAATCTCGAAGCCAATTTCGAAGGCAATTTCGAAGGCAATCTCGAAGCCAGTGACGAAGACAACGTCGAAGGCAGTGAAGAATCGAATGTCGAAACGAGTGGCGAAACAAGTATCGAAACCAGCGACGCAGCCAATGTCAAAGCAAGCGACCAAACCAACAACGAAGCCATGGCCCAGTGGCTACGAGAAATCCTCGAGGAGGACCAGAGCCTGATGGCGGCCCTGGCCGAACTGCGCAGCCGCATGGAGCTGCAGCTCGGCGACAGCCGCCGCTCGCTGCGCAATGCACGGGCCTATGCGTCCGTGGCCGAGAATCACGGCCGTTAGCGGGTACGGCGGCCGTCTTGCTTAGCTACAGCGATTATCTGCCTCTTGAGTGGATGCCGGGAGAGCAGACCGGGGTCGACGACAAGCAGCGCGTCGCCACGAATATACATGTGTTGTCGGCAGCTGCCTCGGTTGAGGAAAACGTGCCCGGCCGTCTGCAGGAAGAGCAGCCGGAGCTGCAGCAGGAGCTGCAGCGTCTGGACGCCAAACTGCAGCTGCTCATGGACATGGTGGCGCGCCTGCTCAGTCGCGATGAGCGCTTTCCGCAGCAGCATGCCGTGCGTATATCAGTCGACCAGATTGAGGTGGCGGCGGGTCTGCCTGGCATGACGTTCGGTACCGAGGGTATACTCTCACTTCACATACACCCCGCCATCCCCGCGCCGCTGCAGTTCTACGGCAGCGTGGTGGATGATACCAGCGATGACGATGGCCACTGGCTGCACTTTCAGCCTGGACTTCTGTCGGACGCAGAAAAGGAGGCGCTTTCCCGTCACGTTTTCCGGCACCACCGTCGGGGAATTGCCGCGGCCCGGCAGGCCGGCCCGCCGGTCTGAGCGTCAGGTCTCATTTGTTGACGCCTCTGCGTCAAAATATTGTTGTTTGACGTCGCGACGCTACTAAAATGCGTGTAACGTGGTCAAGCGATTAGACGCACGGACATTTCCAGGTTCCTGAAACATCCAAGATTGTCGAGATATCCGAGATCCTCGATATATCCATGATTCACGAAACATCCAGGTGGCTTGAAAATGATCAGAACGAGAACCCCTGCATTACGCCAGATTGAGGGAGACACCAGCACGTGCACGCACCGCAAGAGCCTGCCCCCTACAACGACAGCGTGATCAATAGCAGCAGCAACAACCAGCCTCAGATCACACGTCTGATCGGCGATTCTGCCGCCATGGCCGCTGTCCGCTCGCTCATGGAGAAGGTAGCCACCTCAGAGGCGGCCTCCGTGCTCATACTCGGCCAGTCCGGCACCGGCAAAGAGCTGGTGGCGCGGGGTATTCATGATCTCTCCAGCCGTGCAGGAAAGCCTTTTGTCCCGGTAAACTGTGGCGCCATTCCCGGCGAGCTGCTCGAAAGCGAGCTGTTCGGTCACGAAAAAGGGGCTTTCACGGGAGCCCTCACCCGACGCCGCGGCCGTTTCGAGCTGGCCGATGGCGGTACGCTCTTCCTTGACGAAATCGGCGATATGCCGCTTGCCATGCAGGTGAAGCTGCTGCGGGTGCTGCAGGATCGCAGCTTTGAGCGCGTCGGCGGCACCCAGACACTCACCAGCGATGTGCGCATTATCGCTGCGACTCACCGGGATATAGAGGGTCGCATTGGCGATGGCCTCTTTCGCGAAGACCTTTACTATCGCCTCAATGTTTTTCCCATTCAGATGCCCGCCCTTTGCGAGCGACTGGAAGACGTGCCGCAGCTTGTTCGCCACTTCCAGTCGCAGCTTGCCGAGCCCCCCGAGTTCACCCCCGCCGCGCTCGCCGCTCTGCAGACCTACGACTGGCCGGGCAATGTGCGCGAGCTGGGGAATCTGGTCGAGCGCATGGGCATCATGCAGCCCGGCCACCAGGTGCAGCTGCGCGACCTCCCCGAGCGCTATCTTCAGGGCCAGCCGCCGGCGCATCTGGTGGCCGTGGATAACGCTATGCCTGCGCCGTGCTCCGATGCGGAACTGGCGGAACTCGCCGTCCCCACCCTGCCGGAGGAGGGCGCCAACCTGAAGGACTATCTCGCCAGCATCGAGGTATCACTGGTAGAGCAGGCACTGCAGCGCACTAACGGCATTGTTGCCCACAGCGCGGAATTGCTGGGTCTGCGGCGCACCACGCTGGTGGAGAAGATCAAGAAATACGGCATCGATCTCGACGCCATCTGATTGTCCGGGCCGCCCGGCCCGGTTCTGGTACGTTAATTGCTAGCTCCTGTTGAAAAGTGTCTCTGCAGCAGGAGAAGTCTGTCTCATGGACGGCAATCACGACCCGCTAGAAAGTCCCTACAACGCCTTCAATCGTCTGTCCGAGGAGCTGTCATCCGCTTACCTTGGGCTGGCGGAGCGCGCGGCCGGGCTGGAGGCAGAGCTGGCACGCTCGAGGCGCGAGAAGGAACGGCAGCGAGAAGAAAAGGAACGGCAGCGGGAGGAGAAAGAGCACCTGGCCGACAGGCTGGCGGCGCTGCTGGATTCGCTGCCCGGTGGCGTTGTGGTGTACGCCAGTGCGGGTTATGTCACGTCCAGCAATGCCGTGGCCCGGGACTGGTTTGGCGCGGAGCTGCAGGGCCAGCGCTGGTCTGAGCTGCTGACCTCTGGCCGCCTGCGACTTCTGGATGACGGCCGGGAGCTGGAAATGGCGGATGGCACGCAGCTGGTTATCTCGCAGCGCTATGTGCCGGGCCGGGAGGAAACCATTGTTCTTCTCACGGATGTGACGGAAGAGCGACGCCTGCAGGCCGAGCTGGAACAGAACCGCCGCCTCGCCACCATGGGCGAGATGGCTGCCCGTCTTGCCCACCAGATTCGCACACCCCTGGCCACCGCGCTGCTCTACGCCAACCATTTGACTGACAGCGAACTGAGTACATCCCAGCGTCAGGGTTTTGGCGCCAGGCTGCTGGCGCGCCTGCGGGATCTCGACCGCCTTACCCGCGACATGCTGGGTTTTGTCCGCTCCGCGCCGGGTCGTCCACGCGAGCTGCCCCTTGTTGCCCTGTTTGACGATGTTTACCAGACACTCGACGCTGCTGTCCGTGAAGGTCGGCAGCTGCGCATTCGTGACAGTCATGTCGCGGGTGTGTTGCGCGGCGACCGGCAGGCCCTGGCCGGCGCCCTGTGCAACCTGATAGAGAATGCGTGGCAGGTGGGCGGACCGGAGGTAGTGGTTGAGCTGGCGGCGCGGGAATCGGCGGATGGCGATGTGGAGATCGTCGTTGAAGACAATGGCCCGGGGATCACCGCCGACCTCAGGGAGCGTATTTTTGAACCGTTTTTCACCGGCCGCAGCGGTGGTACGGGGCTGGGTTTGCCGCTGGCGCGCTCGGTGGCGGAAGCACACCAGGGAACGCTGCGGCTGGAAAATCACCAGGGCAGCGGTGCGCGCTTTGTCCTGCACCTGCCACTGCATCAGCCCGAGACGACGTCCGGCTATCAGCTTGCCCTCGCCGGAGGTAGCCGATGAGCGACTTCCGCGTACTGCTGGTGGAGGATGACGACAATCTGCGTGAGGCGCTGCACGATACGCTGGCGCTGGGCGGTTTCTCGGTGGTGGCAGCGAGCGATGGGCGCGAGGCCCTGCGGCGGCTGTCCGAGCAGCCCTATGCACTGATTATCTCCGATATCCAGATGCAGCCCATGAGCGGCCTGGAGCTGCTGGGCGCCGTGCGTGAGCAGTATCGCGATATTCCAATGATGCTGATGACCGCCTTTGGCACGGTGCCCCAGGCGGTGCAGGCCATCCGCCAGGGCGCCATGGATTACCTGGTGAAGCCGGTTGAGGTGAATCAGCTGCTGGAGCGGGTGCGTCGCTTCCAGGACCTTGCCGGCAGCGCCTTCGAGCTGGTGGCGGAAGATCCGCAGACGCAATCCCTGGTCGGCCTGGCGCGCAAGGTGGCCGCCGTCGATATCAGCGTTCTGCTGTCCGGCCCCAGCGGCAGCGGTAAGGAAGTGTTTGCGCGCTTCATTCACAACGAGTCGGATCGCGCTGCCGCGCCGTTTGTGGCCGTGAACTGCGCGGCCATTCCCGAGCAGATGCTGGAAGCCGAGCTGTTTGGTCACGAGAAGGGCGCTTTCACCGGTGCCGCCAAGGCCCGGGAGGGCAAGTTCGAGAGCGCCGAGGGCGGCACGCTGCTGCTGGACGAGATTTCCGAAATGGATCTGGGTCTGCAGGCCAAGCTGCTGCGCGTGCTGCAGGAGCGCGAGGTGGAGCGACTGGGCAGCAACCGCATCATACAGCTGGATGTGCGAGTCATTGCCACCACCAATCGCGATCTGGCGGCCGAGGTGGCTGCGGGCCGCTTCCGTGAGGATCTGTACTACCGATTGAACGTATTTCCGCTGCATTTGCCGCCCCTGCGTGACCGCCCCGGCGATATCGAGCCTTTGGCCCTGCGCGCACTGTCGTTGCACGCTCGCGGTCGGCCACCGGGCCTGGGGGCGTCGGCCCTGCGGCGCATGCGTGCGCACCCCTGGCCGGGCAACGTCCGTGAACTGGACAACGTCATTCAGCGGGCGCTGGTGCTGTCATCCGACGCGGAAGAACTGCAGGCCGAGCATCTGTTTTTTGAGCAGGCCGGACACTCGGGAATGCCCGGAGCAATGTCCGCGACAACGTCCGCGACAATGCCCGGAACAATGTCCGCGACAACGTCGGCAACAACGCCCGAAACAGGCACCAGAGCAATGCCGAATGCGACGCCCGGATCAGAAAGGAGTAGCACTCTACAGGAAACCATGGAAGACCGGGAGTCCGACGAGATTGTCGCGGTGCTGCGCGAAGAGGACGGGCACCGCGGGCGCGCCGCACAGCGGCTGGGCATCAGCCCGCGCACGCTGCGCTACAAGCTGTCGCGCATCCGTAAAAGCGGCGTTCTCATTCCCGGCGACGGCAGCGGTGCCTACGCCGCGGCGGGGCGCTGAGACGTGGCGCACGGCGAGTGGCGCACGGCCCCGTGGTGCAGGGCCCCGTGGTGCAGGGCCGAGTGGTTCAGGGCCGAGTGGTGCAGGGCCGAGTGGTGCGTCGCGGGAAAGACAAAAGAATGGACTGCAGCAAAAGGAGATAGCGCGTGAACGATATTGCCATCCAGCAGGTGCTGACGCAGATGCGTCAGATAAAAATCGAGGCCGGGTCGGGTGCCCGCGAAGCGGAGCCAGTGGACCAGAGCGAATTCACCAGCCTGCTCAATCGCTCCATCGAGCAGGTAAATGCCAATCAGCAGGCATCGGTGCAGCTCAGTGAAGCCTTCGAGCGCGGCGAGCCGGATGCCGATCTGGCCAGCGTGATGATCGCCGGCCAGAAAGCCCGGGTGTCTTTCGAGGCGCTGGTGCAGGTGCGCAATCGCCTGGTTGAGGCCTACCGGGAAATCCAGAACATGCCCATATGATGACGACTGTTCTGACGACAAGCGTAAGGAACTGATCTGGTGGCCGCTCAGGAACTGACAACTGCAAGAACCGCCGAAAACCTTGTCGACCAGGTGCCCGGCCTGCGCCAGCTGCTCTTGCTGGTGGGGCTGGCCGCCGCTGTGGCGCTGGGTGTGTGGGTGGTGCTCTGGTCACAGGAGGACAGCTACGAGGTGCTGTTCAGCAACCTGGCAGACCGCGACGCGGTCGAGATTGTCCAGGTGCTTGAGACCGCCGGCGTGCCTTACCGCTACGAATCCGGCGGCGGTGCCGTGCTGGTGCCTTCAGACCAGGTGCACTCGGCGCGTTTACAGCTGGCCTCACAGGATCTGCCGAACAGCGCTGGCGTCGGTTTTGAAATGCTCAACCAGAGCAACGGGCTCTCCGACAGCCAGTTTGTCGAGACCGCCCGCTTCCAGCGTGCGCTGGAGGTGGAGCTGCAGCGCACCATCGGCAGCATCAGTGCCGTGTCAGCGGCGCGGGTTCACCTCGCCGTGCCGCGCCAGACGGTGTTTGTTCGCGACCGCGCGCCGGCGGGTGCCTCGGTTCTGGTCAACCTCTACCCGGGTCGCCGACTGGAGCCGGCGCAGGTCGGCAGCATCATCAATCTTATTGCGTCCTCTGTGCCGGATATGGAACGCAGCCAGGTCACTGTGGTGGATCAGAACGGTAATCTGCTGTCCCCCGACCCGGATGCCGATAACGCCGACGGTAAAAAAAGCATCGACGAACAGGCGGAGCGCATGGAGACTCGCCTGACGCAGCGGGTGGAGGAACTGCTGGCGTCCATTGTCGGCATGGACAACGTGCGCGCCCAGGTGGCGGTCAGTCTCAATCCCGAAATGCGCGAGGAAACCCAGGAGATCTACGACCCGGAAAGTCCGGTGGTGCGCAGCGAGCAGCTGAGCGCCGAGCCGGCAGACGCGATGCGCGGCGGGCGGGGTGTGCCGGGTGCCCTGGCGAACCAGCCGCCGGTGCCCGAGCCCGCGGCGGACGATCCGGAGAATGTTGACCCGGCCGACGAGGAGCCCATGGCCACGCGCAGCCTGCGCAATTACGAAATCAGCCGCACGGTGCGCTATGTGCAGGCCCCGGTGGGTGCGGTGCGCCGGCTTAACGTCGCGGTGGTGCTGAACCAGCGTACGGTGGCCAATGCCGAGGGTGAGCCCGAGTCGGTTCCCTACACCGCCGAGGAGCTCGAGCGCTTCAGCGAACTGGTGCGCAAGGCCGTTGGTTTCGAGGAGGCGCGCGGTGACGCTGTCACCGTTGTCGGGACAAACTTCCTTTACCGGGATACCCTCGATGAGCTGGAGCTGCCCGAGCCCTCATTCCTTGACGATTTTGATCTGCTGGGCGCGCTGCGCGTGATTGCGGCGCTGGTGGTGATTATCATGTTGATGCTGATGATCATCCGGCCGACGCTGCGGCAGCTGCTGGCGGTGCCGCCGCGGGCGCAGATGCTGCCGCAGGCCTTTGCCCAGGGATTGCCCGCCGGCACGGGCGCGCAGGGCGAGGGTGCGTCGCGGGCGCCTGCCGAGCGGGAAACCCGGGAAGCGCAAAAGCGCGGGCCCGCTGAGGAATTCGAGCAGCGGGTGTCGAGTGCGAAAACCATTGTCAATCAGGATCCGAAGCGGGTGGCGCAGGTGGTGCGCGATTGGGTTAACGAGGGTGAAGCAGGGTGAGTGACGAGAAAAAGGGTGCGCAGGAGCAGCTCTCGGGTGTCGACCGCGCGGCGATTCTGTTGATGTCACTCGGTGAGCAGGAGGCGTCCACGGTCCTCAAGCACATGGGTGCCCGGGAAGTGCAGAAAATCGGCAACTCCATGGCGTCCCTCACCGGGGTCAGCCGGGACCAGGTCAATCAGGTGCTGGATGACTTTATTGCCTCGGCGGAGGAGAAGACCTCCCTCGGGGTGGGCTCGGATGATTACGTGCGACGAGTGATGCAGGACGCCCTCGGCGACAAGGCATCCAACATGATTGACCGGATTCTGCTCGGCCGCGACAGCAAGGGGCTGGAGTCCCTGAAGTGGATGGATGCGCGCAGCGTGGCGGACATGATCCGCCAGGAGCATCCGCAGATTATCGCCATCGTGCTGTCCTACCTCGACAGCGATCAAGCGGCAGAGATTCTGGGGTTTCTTCCCGATCGCACCCGGCCCGACGTGATCATGCGCATCGCCACGCTGGACGGCATTCCGCCCTCGGCGCTCAGCGAGCTGGATGATGTCATACAGAAACAGTCCACCGGCCGTGAGAACGTCAAGTCATCCAGCGTTGGCGGTGTGCGCACGGCGGCCGAGATTCTCAACCTGGTGGATGGCGTGACCGAGCAGGGCGTGCTGGACGCGGTAAGAAATTCCAATGAAGATCTGGGCCATCGTATTCAGGACGAGATGTTCGTGTTCGAGAACCTGGCCGACATTGATGATCGCGGTATACAGACGATTCTGCGTGAAGTGCAGACAGATATTCTGGTCGTTGCATTGAAAGGGGCCGACCAGTCGGTGAAGGACAAGCTGATGAAGAACATGTCGCGGCGCGCCGCCGAAATGCTCAACGAGGATCTCGAGGCCAAGGGCCCGGTTCGGCTGGCCGAGGTGGAGGCGGCGCAGAGAGAGATACTGGGAACGGTGCGCAACCTTGCCGACCAGGGCCAGATAGAGCTCGGTGGCAAGGGCGACGAATATGTCTGACATCCTGTTCCGGGAACAGCTGCCGCCCATGGAGCGCTGGCAGCTTGAGGATGTCGCAACGGCACGCCCCGCCCGGGTCGGCGGCGCGCGGCCCGCTAGCACGACGACCCCGAAGCCGAGCGCCGCCGAGCTCGAGGCGCTGCAGAAGCAGGCCTGGGATGAATCCTACGCCCGGGGCCTGGAGGCGGGTCGTGCCGCGGGCAAGGCGGAGATAGACCGCCAGGCTGCGCGCCTGGGCAAGATTGTGGAGGCCATGGTCAGTCCGCTGCAGGATATTGACGATCAGGTGGAAGAAGAGCTGGCCCGGCTGTCGCTGGCGGTGGCGCGGCAGATCATACGGCGCGAGCTGGCGGTCAATCCCTCGCACGTGATTGCCGCGGTGCGCGAGGCCCTTGCCGAGCTGCCCTCCAGCACCCGCGATATCCGCGTGGTGCTCAATCCGGATGATGCCCAGCTGGTGCGCGAGGCCCTGTCCCAGCCCAGTGGGCCCGCCACCTGGGAGATAGTGGAAGACCCGGTAATCGAGCACGGGGGCTGCAGAGTGATCAGCCCGAACACCACGGTGGATGCCTCGCTGGAGGCACGTATCCGCGCGGTGGCATCCCGGGTCCTTGGCGGCGACCGGGACGTAGATGGCGGCGTCGATAGCGGGGTCGATAGCACGCACCAGAGTCCGCCGCCGGAATCTCCGTGAGCGACGCGCGCAACGCACGCTGGGCCGCCAGCCTCCGCAAACGGCGGGAAGAGTCGGTGCCCGGATCAACCTTGTGGGCAACCGGCAGGCTGCGCCGGGTGGTGGGTCTCACGCTGGAAGCCGTGGGCGTTGAAGCCGCGTTGGGTGAGCGCTGCTGGGTACTGCCCGATCGCGGACCGCGCCTGGAAACCGAGGTTGTCGGGTTTTCGGATGACAGTCTGTTTCTGATGCCGGTCGAGGAAATCCGCGGTCTGTCACCGCGCGCACGGGTAGTGCCGGCGGGGATGGCGCTGGACGCCCCGGTGGGCAACAGACTGCTGGGACGGGTGATTGACGGCGCCGGCAATCCGCTGGACAGCCTCGGCCCGCTGCTGCCCGATGCACGGTCCCCGCTGATGGGGCCTTTGATCAACCCGCTGGACCGTCACCCCATTCGCGAGCCGCTGGATGTGGGGGTGCGAACCATCAATTCCCTGCTGACCGTGGGCCGTGGCCAGCGCCTGGGCCTGTTTGCCGGCTCCGGCGTCGGTAAATCCACCCTGCTGGGGATGATGACGCGCTTCACCTCGGCGGACGTGGTGGTCGTCGCATTGATAGGCGAGCGCGGTCGCGAGGTGCGCGATTTTATCGAGAATACCCTCGGCCCCGAGGGCCTGCGCCGGGCAGTCATTGTTGCCACGCCGGCGGACCAGGCGCCGCTGATGCGCATGCGCGGCGCCTGGCTGGCAACGGCGATCGCCGAGCATTTTCGCGATCAGGGCCTGAAAGTCCTGCTGCTGATGGACTCCCTGACGCGCTTCGCCCAGGCCAAGCGTGAAATCGCCCTGGCGGTGGGTGAGCCGCCGGCCACAAAGGGCTACCCGCCCTCGGTATTTGCCAGCCTGCCGGCCCTGGTGGAGCGCGCCGGCACCGGACTCACCGGCGCCGGGTCGATTACCGCCTTCTACACCGTGCTCGCCGAGGGGGACGATACCAACGATCCGATCGCCGACGCGGCGCGGGCCATTCTCGATGGCCATATCGTGCTGTCGCGGACGCTGGCGGAGGAGGGGGTGTATCCGGCGATCGATGTCGAGGCGTCCATCAGCCGGGTCATGCCGGATATCACCTCTGAGGCGCATCAGCTCGAGGTGCGGCGCTTCCGGCAGATTTTTGCCGCCTACCGGCAAAACCAGGATCTGATCGCGGTGGGCGCCTATCGCAAGGGCGCTGACCCGCGCATCGACGAGGCCATCGCGATGCGCCCGGCCATGCTCGATTTCCTGCGTCAGGGAAGCGCCGAGCCGATGAATCTGGCGTCCAGCTTCTCAGCCCTGGAGCACCTCCTGCGCGGCGAATCTGCGGTGGCGGCAGCTGGCACATGACTTGCAAAGCATTCGCAGGTGACTTGAACGTGGCTTGCAATTGACTAGCACATGACTCGCAAAAAACCACGCAAGGACTGTGAGCAATGGACGTAAGCAATCGTGCCCCCCGCCACAGCTATGGGCTAAACTGTGGCCAGCCAGCAGCGATGCAACAGGCCGCGTTGCAGACCACCTTCGTCACGTCTGTGTCAGGGTCGGACAACGGGAGTTGAGAGTTGAGCACCAGGCGCTCGGATCGGTTGAAACGTGTGGCGGAGCACTTCGGCGGGGATCGTGATCTCGCCTCGCGCAGGCTCGGTGAGCTGCGCGCCGCCATGGACCAGGCTGACGAGCGTCTGCAGGATCTGCGCAGATACCTCGATTCCTACCACGCCGAGTTCGATCAGGTGCACCGCTCGGGAACCAGCGCGGCCAGACTGCAGAATTACACGGCCTTTCTCGGCCAGCTGCAGGGCGCCCTGGAGCAGCAGCAAAAACACGTTGAAAACGCCCGTGTCGCCTTCGAGCGCCAGAAAGACGTGTGGCATCGGGCCCGCACCCAGGTGCGCGCCGTCGAGCAGGCGGCGGATCGCAGCGCCGAGGTCGAGCGCAAGGAACTCGACCGGGCGGAGCAGCGGCAGCTGGATGAGCTCTCTTTGCAGCGCTTTCTCGGCGGCCGCCGGTGATACCGCAGCTGGTCGCCACGCCTGTCGCCGGCCCGGCAGCAAAGCTGGCGGCGGGGGAACCGTCTAACCTGGATTCCGACAGTTCGCCCCTGGCAAGCATTTTCGGCGATCTGCTCAGTGCGATGACATCCGCCGACGCAGCGCCCCAGGGGCTATCTGAGGCTCTATCTCAGGAACTGGCTCAGGAACTGACTCAGGAACTGGCACAAGATCTATCCGGGCTCGATGTCGCCATCCCCCAGGAGGAGGGCGCCCCCGAGGCGCTGTCTGCCAGTATCCTTGAGCTGCTGGCGAGTCTCGAACCTGACGGCGCCCTTGCGCTGCAGCTGCGACCGGGCGAGGGCGCCAGCGACCCGATCAACGACATCCAGCAGTGGCTGCTGCAAAATCGACCGGCCACTGATGGGGTGGTCACCGACGCCGAACTGCTGGCAGAGGATGCGGCGCGCCTCCCGCCCGCTCTGGCTGCGGGTGTGGAGAGTCGTCTCGCCGGTTCCGAGCCGGTGATGCTGGCGAGCGCTTCTGCTATTGGGAATAGCGCACTTGGCGCGAATACCGCGCCGCCCCCTGGCCTGCTCGACGCACTGCAGAGCCTGGCGACCGCCGGCCAGCAGCCGGCAGGCACGGACGCGCAGGGCAGCAGCACACTCGCTGCAGCACTGCAGGCGTCCGCCCCCGAGCGACAGCTGGAGATCACGGCGGGTCGCCTGCCGCAGCCAGGCCCGCTGCCACCGCAGGAACTGCGCGCCACCGTTTCCCAGACGCTCGAGCAGGTCGCCTGGATGAGCCGGGAGGGTGTGCACCAGGCCAGACTGCAGCTGGAGCCCGCGCACCTGGGCCGGGTGGATATCTGGCTGGATCTCGAGGGTAGCGAAGCCAGGCTGCATCTCGGTGCCCAGCAGGCGCAAGTGCGCGAAGCCCTGGAAGCGGTGTTGCCGCGACTGCGTGAGGCGTTGGCCGAGCACGGCATGAGCCTCACGGACGCCTCGGTGTCGCATTCGGGTCGCGATGACGCCTCGGGCGAATCCGGTCGTGGTGACGCTGCCGGCGCATCCACCGCGTTCGCGGATGACGCCGCCACCAGCGAGCAGGCAGATTCCGGACTGCCTGGCATGAGCGATTCAGGACTGCTCGACATTTACGCCTGATCCCGCGAGCGTTACCATCACGCCCTCCTGATGCGTCAGGCACCTGTCGCCATGGGCATCATTATCTCACCATAAAGTCAAAAAGCTGACGCTTGACGCGCGGTTAGGTGCTGACCTGTGGCAGATACCCCTGTATCACGCACGCGCAGTGCCTGATTCTTTTTGGCATGTCCTTTGCAGATCCGGTTTGCAGGGGCTTTTTTACTCATACCCTCAAGGAAACGAATTCCATGGCTGATAACGATATCGACGCGGTGACACCTGGCTCCGGCACCCCGAAAAGCGGTGGTATCGGCACGGGTAAACTTCTGGTGGTCAGCCTGTTGGTGAGTCTTGTCATGTCCGGCGGCGTCGGTGCCGGTCTGTATTTTGTGCTGCAGCCGCAGATTGCGGCACAGCAGCCCGGAGGTGCCGATGCGGACAAAGCGGCGCAGAAATCCAAGCAGCCGCCTATTTACTATTCGCTCGACGAACCCTTCATCGTCAATCTGGCGACCCAGGGGACGCGCTTTCTGCAGGTCACGGTGGAGATCATGGCGCGGGAGGACAAGGTGATCGAGGCGGTGCAGAAGCACCGCCCGCTGCTGCGCAACAATCTATTGCTCCTGTTTTCCGCGCAGACGCCATCCTCCATCGGCAGTTCAGAGGGCAAGGAAGAGCTGCGCCGCGCGGCGCTGGCTGAGCTGCAGTCGCTCCTCGCCAATCTGGGAGAGCCAGCGGAGGTGGAAGATCTCTACTTCACGTCCCTGGTTGTGCAGTAGGTCGCCCGCCCCGTGAGTACGGATGACATACTTTCGCAGGACGAGATCGATGCCCTGCTTTACGGGGTCGATTCCGGCGATGTGGAGAGCGGCACCGGCACTGCGGTAGAGGGTGAAGTCCAGTCTTTCGACCTCGCCAGTCAGGACCGGATTGTCCGCGGGCGACTGCCGACCCTGGAGATGATCAACGAGCGCTTCGCCCGTTATCTGCGCCTGGGCCTGTTCAACATGCTGCGACGGACCGCGGAAATCTCGGTGGTCGGCGTCGACATGGTCAAGTTCCAGGACTATATGCGCACACTGCCGCTGCCCACCAGCCTGAACATCATCTCCGTGCCACCAATGCGCGGCAGCAATCTGCTGGTGCTGGATGCGCGTCTGATCTTTGCGGTTGTGGACAGCTATTTCGGGGGAGATGGCAGCCACTACGCGCGTATCGAGGGTCGTGAGTTCACCCCCATGGAGACGCGCATCATCGAGCGCCTGCGGACGCAGATTTTCGGCGACCTGAAGGAAGCCTGGAAGCCGGTGATGGATATCGATTTTGATTTCCACAGCATGGAGATCAATCCCCAGTTCGCCAATATCGTGAGTCCCTCCGAGCTGGTGGTAGTCAGCCGCTTCAGTGTGGAGCTCGAGGGCGCCTCTGGCGAGATTCATTTTACGATTCCCTACTCCGCCATCGAGCCTATCCGTGAGGCACTGGATTCCGGGATGGCCTCGGACAGGATGGAGAAGGACGAGCGCTGGATGAACGCCCTGCGCGACGAAATCCGCGACGCGACCATGGATCTCAGCGTGGTGCTGTGCCGCAAACGCATCACGCTGCGGGACCTCGTGCGCATTCGGCCGGGCGATGTGATTCCGGTCGACATGCCTGACCATGCGACGGTGCTGCTTGAAGGGGTGCCCTGTTTCGAGGGCAGCGTAGGCCTGTCGCGGAACAAGTACGCGGTAAAGATCGCCAGACGCCTGAACCGCGGTAAAGACCAATGACAGAGAGCGGGAGAACGTGGTGACAGCCGACGACGACAATCAGACAGCGGAGCAGGACGACAAAGCCGCTCCCGAAAAAGCCAGCTTTGACAGCTTCGAGCGCAGCGAACCGCCGGCACAGGGTGACGTCAATCTCGACCTCATTGTCGATGTGCCGGTAACGCTGTCCATGGAAGTGGGCCGCACTGCGATCACCATCCGCAACCTGCTGCAGCTCAACCAGGGCTCGGTGGTAGAGCTCGACCGGGTGGCCGGCGAGCCGCTGGACGTGTTCGTCAACGGTACGCTGGTCGCCCACGGCGAAGTGGTGGTGGTGAACGAAAAGTTCGGTATCCGGCTCACGGACGTGATCAGTCCGTCGGAACGCATCAAGAAACTGCAATGAAAACACGTCTCCCGTCGCTGCTCTGCCAGTCGCTGTCATTTTCCGGACTGGCACTTGCTGGACTGTCGCCGCCACTGCTGGCAGCCGAGGTGCCCGCGGTGGATTCCGCAGTCAACCTGGGGCGAACCATGCTGGGCCTTGGCGTTGTCATTGCGCTGGTGTTCGGTCTCGCCTGGGTGGCGCGGCGGGTGTCGGCCATGCGCGGCCTGTCCGGGTCCCCCGGCGGCCCGATACAGGTGGTCGGCCAGCTTGCCCTCGGTACCCGGGAACGGCTGCTGCTGGTGGAAGTCGATGGCCGGCGGGTGCTGCTGGGGGTGGTTCCGGGCTCCATTACCCGGCTGGATGCCAGCGATTCTGCAGCCTCGGGGGACGGATTTTCATCGCGCCTGTCTGCGGCGCATAAAGATGCAGCCCAGCGGAGCAGAACCTGAATGCGCCTGCGCCTGTGGATCGCGCTACTGCTTTTGCTGGTCCCGGTGTTCCCGGCATTCTCCCAGGGGGTTGGCGAGCTGGAGCTGCTCAAGGTCACGCCGGCAGAGGATGGCAGCCAGACCTGGAGCCTGACTATCCAGGTGCTGGCGCTAATGACAGTGTTGACGCTGTTGCCGTCAATTCTGCTTATGTTCACCTCATTTACCCGCATTATTGTGGTGCTGGCCATTCTGCGCCAGGCGCTGGGTACCGGCACCACGCCGTCCAACCAGGTGCTGATCGGGCTGGCATTGTTCCTGACGCTGTTCGTGATGATGCCGGTACTCACGGAGCTTTACGAGGGCGCCGTGGAGCCCTATCTGAACGAGGAAATGGCCCTGCCGGAGGCGCTGGTAAGTGGCGTGGAGCCCCTGCACCGCTTCATGCGACACCAGGTGCGCGAGAGCGACCTCGCCCTGTTCGCGTCGCTGGGGGGCTACGACGAGGGCTTCAACGAACCTGCCGACGTGCCGCTGACGGTGCTCATCCCCGCGTTCCTCACCAGCGAATTGAAAACCGCCTTCCAGATCGGCTTTTTGATTTTTATTCCCTTCGTGATCATTGACCTGGCGGTAGCCAGCGTGCTGATGTCCATGGGCATGATCATGCTGTCGCCGATGGTTGTGTCCCTGCCCTTCAAGCTGATGCTGTTCGTGCTGATTGATGGCTGGGGCCTGATCATGGGAACCCTGGCGGCCAGCTTCTACACGGGGGTGGTCTGACGTGTCGCCGGATATGGTGGTGGAGATCGGACGACAGTCACTGTGGGTGATTGCCCTGCTGGTCGGGCCGCTGCTGATTTCGGCGCTGGCGGCGGGTCTGCTCATCGGCATGTTCCAGGCCGCCACCTCGATCAACGAAATGACGCTGAGCTTCATTCCCAAGCTGATCGTGCTGGCCATCGCCCTGATGATTACGGGTTCCTGGATGCTGGAGCTGATTGTGTCTTTCTCGAGAGATCTGATCACCAGCATTCCGGAGCTGATCGGCCTGCCATGACGCCCTTCGCGCTGGATGAGCGCGTGCTGCTGGAGTGGCTGGGGCAGTTCTCCTGGGCGATGTTCCGGATTGCCGCCATGTTCATGGTGGCGCCGCTGTTCGGCGCCCGCTACATTCCGGTGCGGATTCGGGTGGCGCTGGCGTTTGCCTGCTCCCTGGTGCTGTTCCCCCTGCTGCCGGCACCGCCCTCGGTGCCGCCGTTTTCGCCGGCCGGTGTGGTGCTGGTGTTTCAGCAGGTGCTGATCGGCGTTGCCATGGGTTTTCTGCTGCAGCTGGTTTTTGACGCCATTGTCATCGGCATCCAGACGGTCTCGATGAGCATGGGTCTGGGCTTTGCCGTGTTCATCGACAGCCAGAACGGGGTTCAGGTGCCGGTGCTCAGCCAGCTGCACCTGATTATTGCCATGCTGCTGTTCCTGGCCTTCGACGGCCATCTGATGCTGGTGCAGCTGCTGGCGGACAGTTTCCGCATCCTGCCCATCGGCGCCGGCGGCCTCAATGCGGACGCTTTCTGGCTGATCGCCTCCTGGGGCAGCACGATGTTCGTGGGTGCTCTCAAGGTGGCGTTACCGGCGGCGACGGCAGTGCTGATTGTCAATATCTCGATCGGCGTGATCAGCCGTGCTGCGCCCACCCTCAATCTGTTTGCTATCGGCCTGCCGACCACCATGATGGTCGGCTTCCTGGTGCTTATCGCCACCATGCCAACGCTGCAGGGGTCGCTGCTGTTCCTGCTGGAGCAGGCGCTGCTCAGCGTGGATCGTCTGCTGCTGATGGCAGGTTGAACGCAGGTGGATGGTAAGTTGAAAGAGAGTAGAGGCTGAGCTGATGGCTGAAGGTCAGGACGACAACCAGGAACGCACCGAACAGCCCACCCCGAAACGGCTACAGGAGAGCCGTGACAAGGGGCAGGTGCCGCGTTCCAAGGAATTGACCATGACCATGGTCATGCTGGTCGGGTCCGGGACTCTGCTGGTCTCGGGCCGCTGGTTTTCCGATCAGTTCGAGGCGCTGCTGACACAAGGTTTTCGCATAGATCGCGCGGCGATTTTCGACGACGGCTTCATGGCGCGCCAGTTTGTCGATCTGGCGGTGGGCGCGTTTCTGGTGCTGGCGCCGTTTATGCTGGCCTTGACGGTGGCGGCGCTGGCGGCGCCGGCCCTGATCGGTGGCTGGATATTCAGCGGTCAGGCAATGGCACCCAAGCTGAGTCGACTGGACCCGATCAAGGGATTGAAGCGCGTTTTTGGCGCCCAGGGCCTGATGGAGCTGCTCAAGGCCATGGGCAAGTTTCTGCTGGTCGGCGCCGCTGCCGGGTTTTTCCTCTGGCTGATCATGGACCGCTTCCTGTCGCTGTCCCGGCTGCCGATTGTGCCGGCGATCGCCGACAGTGTCTGGCTGGCGGGGCTGGCGCTGTTCGTCGCCAGCGCTGCCCTGCTGGTGATTGCGGCCATTGATGTGCCATTCCAGGTGGCGACCCACAACAAGCAGCTGCGCATGACACGACAGGAAGTGCGCGACGAACTGAAGCAGACCGAGGGCAGGCCCGAGGTCAAGGGGCGCATCCGCAGCCTGCAGCAGGAGATGGCCAGTCGGCGCATGATGAACGCGGTGCCAGATGCCGACATCGTCATCACCAACCCGACGCACTTCGCGGTGGCGCTGCGCTTTGACGCCACAAAAATGGCCGCGCCCGAGGTGGTCGCCAAGGGCGCTGAGCTGGTGGCGCTGGCCATTCGCCGGGTGGCCGAGGAATCGGGTGTCCCGCTGCTGGAGGCGCCGCCACTGGCCCGTGCACTGTATCGCAGCGTGGATATCGGCGACGCCATTCCCGCAGATCTGTACGTTGCCGTGGCCGAGGTTCTGGCCTGGGTGCACCAGGTGCGCACCCGGCCGGCGAATGCACCGGCACCGCCCGCGCCGAATCCCGAGGTCGACGAGGCAGACCCGGGCACGCCCTGATAGCCCACTGAGAGTTGGCTTAATAATTGCTTTTAACCTGGAGAATCTCTCTGACGGTGCCGATTCGTGCTCGATAGTGTCAAATTGCCGGCGTTTTTCCAGCGCTCCAGCCTGGTTGGTATCGGCGGCCCACTGCTGGTCATGCTCGTGCTGGCCATGGTGGTGCTGCCCCTGCCCGCCGCTGTGCTGGATATCCTGTTCACGTTCAACATCACCCTGTCTATCGCGGTAGTTCTCAGCGTTATCTATATTCGCAAGCCGCTCGAGTTCGCTGTTTTCCCCACGGTGCTGCTGCTGTCTACCCTGCTGCGCCTGGCGCTCAACATTGCCTCCACCCGGGTCGTGCTGCTGGAAGGTCACACCGGTGGCGATGCCGCCGGCAAGGTGATCCAGGCCTTCGGTGAGTTCGTGATCGGCGGCAACTATGCGGTGGGTCTGGTGGTGTTTGCCATCCTGGTCATCATCAACTTTGTGGTCGTCACCAAGGGCGCGACCCGGGTCTCCGAGGTGACTGCCCGCTTCACACTGGACGCCATGCCGGGCAAGCAGATGGCGATCGACGCCGACGTCAACGCCGGCCTTATAGATCAGGAGGAGGCCCGCGGCCGACGCGAGGAAATCCGCCAGGAAGCGGATTTTTATGGTGCCATGGACGGTGCCAGCAAATTTGTTCGCGGTGACGCCGTGGCCGGCATCATTATCCTGGTGATCAATATCATCGGCGGTCTGCTGATCGGAACTATGCAGCGCGGCATGGACTTCGGCGCCGCCGTCGAGCGCTACGCGCTGCTGACGGTAGGTGACGGCCTGGTGGCCCAGATTCCGGCGCTGCTGCTGTCAACCGCCGTCGCCATGATCGTGACCCGCATGTCGCGTTCACAGGACATGGGCCAGGAGCTGTTCCAGCAGGTGTTCGGCCAGCCGCGGGTGCTTACCTTCACTGCGGTGGTACTCGGCCTGATGGGTGTGATTCCCGGCATGCCGAACGTGGCGTTCCTGCTGCTCGCCGCGGTGGCGGGCGCGGCGGCATGGCTGCTGCACAAGCGTCGGGAGGAAGTGGCGGCGCTGGTTCAGCAGGAGCAGCAAAAGCCGCCGCAGGCGCAGCCCGAAGCGCCGCGGGAGCTCGACTGGGGTGACATTGCCCAGGTGGATCCAGTGGGTCTGGAGGTGGGCTACCGGCTGGTGCCGCTGGTGGACCGGGCGCAGGGTGGCGAACTGATGGGCCGCATCAAGGGTGTGCGCAAGAAGCTTTCCCAGTCCCTCGGCTTTCTCATATCGGCGGTGCACATTCGCGACAATCTTGAGCTCGCCCCCAATCAGTACCGGATTTCCATATTCGGGGTGCCCTGTGCCGAGGCTGAGGTGCGGCCCGACCGCGAGCTGGCGATCAACCCCGGCGGCGTCAGCGGCACGGTGCAAGGGCTGGAGGCGGTCGATCCGGCCTTCGGTATGCCGGCGGTGTGGATAGATCCGGCGTCACGTGAGCACGCGCAGACAATGGGCTACACCGTTGCCGACTCGGCCACGGTCATTGCCACACACCTCAGCCAGACATTGAAGAAACACGCCCACGAATTGCTCGGTCACCAGGAAGTGCAGAATCTGCTGGACCAGCTGGCCAAGTCCGCACCCAGGCTGGTGGAAGACCTGACGCCAAAGACCCTGCCGCTGTCCGCAATCGTCCGCGTGCTGCAGCAGCTGCTGGCAGAGCAGGTGCCCATACGCAATTTCCGCGGTATCAGCGAGGCCCTGGCCGAGCACGGTGCCAGGAGTCAGGATATTGACACGCTGCTGGGGGGCGTGCGGGTGGCGCTGGGGCGCCAGATCGTCCAGGAGCTCAACGGGATGGCGGAAGAGCTGCCGGTGGTGACGCTGGCGCCGGATCTTGAGGCCCTGCTGGTGCAGCTGACGCAGCAGGGCTCTGCGGCGCTGGAGCCCGGGCTGGCAGAGCGCATTCAGGAGTCGCTGCAGTCGGCGACGCGGGACCAGGAGGCGCGCGGTGAGCCGGCCGTGCTCCTGGTGCCCGCCGATATCCGGCCTATGCTGGCGCGGTTTGCGCGCCAGGCAGTGCCGGGGCTGCATGTGCTGGCCCACAGTGAAATTCCAGAAGACAAACAGCTGCGATTGGTTCAGTCGGTTGCCCGAAATGCGACCCAGGCAGCCTGATCAGGGTATTAAAGGGGAGTAACACGCATGCAAATCAAGCGCTATGTGGCGGAAGACATGCGCCAGGCGTTAAAGCGGGTCCGGGACGAGCAGGGGCCCGACGCCGTTATCCTGTCCAGCCGTCAGATTCCCGACGGTCTCGAGGTAGTGGCCGCCGTCGATTACGACGAGACGCTGATTGACCAGACGCTGCAGAAGGCGCCGCCTGCGGCGCCGCCGCGCCCCGGGCCGCATCTCGCTGACGCCGCGCCCCGGCCGTCGCGCCCGGCCGCGTCCACCTCCCGCCGCCGTCCGTCGACTTATGGTGCGCCAGACAATGGTGCGCCAAGCTATCGTGCGCCAACCGATGGCACGGCAACGCCGCGGCCCCCGACAGAGCGCGATGAAGCCTCGTTATCAGGGATGCGTGAAGAGATCAAGGCGCTGCGCCGCATGCTGGAGTGCCAGCTGTCCAGCCTGGCCTGGAACGACTTCTCCCGGCAGAGTCCGGTGCGTGCCGACCTCCTGCGCAATCTGCTGCACCTGGGGCTGCCATCGCCGCTGGCCCAGGACATTACTGCCCGGGTGCCCGCCGATGAGCGCGACCCCACGAGCGCCTGGCGACAGGCGCTGACCGATTTTGCGCACAGGGTGCCGGTGGACGCGGAAGATCCCGTGATGAAGGGCGGCGTTATGGTGCTGGTCGGGCCCACAGGGGTCGGCAAGACAACGGCGATTGCCAGGCTGGCGGCGCACTATGCCCAGATGCACGGCTCCGAGCATGTGGCCATGATCAGCACCGACAATAGCCGTCCGGGCGCGCAGGAGTGTCTTTTTTCCGCCGGGCGCCTGCTGAATATTCCGGTGTACCAGGCTGCCGGCGCCGATGAGCTGCAGAATCGGCTGGCGCGACTGGCGCATGTCCGCATTGTGCTGGTAGACACCGCGGGCGCCGCTCGGGATGACCACCAGTTCAAGGAGAGCGCCGGGCTTGGGCGTCCGGATGGCCGGTCTGTGACGCGTTACCTGGTTCTGGCCGCGAATGCGCAGATTCAGGCGCTGGAAGAGGCGGTGATGCTGTACAGTAGGCTGCCTCTGATCGGTATCATTGCTACCAAGCTGGATGAAACCGCCAGTCTGGGTGGACTCCTGAGTGTCGTCGCACAAAGTGGCCTGCCGCTGGCGCGGGTATCAGACAGTGCCGATCTTTCCCGGCCCCTGCGAGCGCTGAGCAGTCGCAAGCTGGTCAAGCGTGCGGTGTCGTTGATGCGGGAATCGCCGCGACGCATGGACAAGGAGTCGGTGGCCCAGCATATTGGAGAAATGCATTATGCCCTTGGATAAGACCCCTGAAGCCTACGGCGCGGGTACAAGAGCGCCGGGGGCTGGACGACCTGGCGTCGTCATTGCGGTTGCCAGTGGAAAGGGGGGAGTGGGCAAGACCAATGTGTCAATGAACCTGGCCGTTGCACTGGCCATGAAAGGCCGCAGGACCTGGATCATGGACGCAGACCTGGGGCTTGCCAATGTTGACGTATTGCTGGGCCTCAGTCCCAAACGTAACCTGTCGCACGTGCTGCAGGGTGAATGTGAGCTGAGGGATATCGTGCTGGATGGCCCCGAGGGCGTGAAGGTGGTGCCTGCATCATCCGGCATCCAGAGAATGGCTGAGCTGTCCAGGGCCGAGTCCAGCGGCATTATTCACGCCTTCTCCGAAATAGCAGAAGATATTGATGTCCTGATCGTCGATACCGCCGCCGGTATCAGCAGTTCCGTGTCCATGTTCGCCGCCGCGGCGCACCAGGTGCTGGTGGTGCTGTGCAACGAGCCGGCGTCCATCACCGACGGCTATGCCCTGGTGAAGGTACTGTCACGCGACCACGGGATACGCGAGGTCCAGGTGCTGTCGAATATGGTGCGCAGCCAGCTGGAAGGGCGGGATCTCTACCAGAAAATTGCCCGGGTGACCGACCGTTACCTGGACGTCACCGCCCGCTATGCCGGCTTTATTCCTCACGACGATTTTCTGCGCCGGGCCCTGCAGCGACAGGAGCCGGTGGTCACAGCCTATCCCGCTTCACGGGCGACAGAAGCATTCAAGAAACTGGCCGGAGTGGCCGATACATGGGTAGGCGCGCCGGGAGGCAACGGGCAGGTTGAGTTTTTTCTTGAGCGTGCACTTGGGGTAGCGCAATGAGTGAAGGCTCCAGAGCCTCGGCTCGGGTGGCGGAGTATGCAGCGGTCCGCGATCTGTCAGCGGATGCATTGGTAGAGAAGTATGCCCAGCTGGTCAGGCGTATCGCCTACCACCTGGGGGGGCGCCTGCCGCCGAGCGTGGACATCAACGATCTGATGCAGGCCGGGATGCTGGGCCTGATGGAGGCGGCGAAGAAATATGCGGGGGACCGGGGTGCCAACTTCGAGACCTACGCCGGCATACGCATCCGGGGTGCCATGCTCGACGAGTTGCGCCGTATGGACTGGGTGCCGCGCTCGGTTCACCGCAGGGTGCGTGAAATGATCGAGGCGATTCGCGTGGTTGAAGGGCGCAGCGGCGGCATGGCCAGTGATGCCGATGTCGCAGCTGAGATGCGCGTCTCGCTATCGGAATACCATGACATCGCCCGCGAGGCGTCCCACTGTAGAATGTTCAGTGTGGAAGAGCTGGTGGGAGCGGATAGCGATGTCCGCGACGTCAGTGAGAATACGGCGTCACCTGAACAGGCGCTGGAACAAGAGGACATGATCACCGCACTGGCGGGATCGGTGGAAAATCTACCCGAGCGGGAGCGACTGATCATCAGTCTCTATTACTCGGACGAGCTGAATCTGCGAGAGATCGGCGAGGTACTGGGGGTCAGCGAATCGCGGGTCTGCCAGCTGCACGGTCAGGCGCTCGCCAGAATCAGGGCGCGATCAGCGTTTTAAACGGGGCAATGCCGAGCCGCAAGTGCCCCACGGAGGATACAGATTGGATAAAGACATGCAGATTCTGGTGGTCGATGATTTCTCGACCATGCGCCGAATTGTGAAGAATCAGCTCAGGGAGCTCGGGTTCAGCAATATACGTGAGGCGGATGACGGATCCTCGGCGCTGGACGTGCTCAAGGCGACACACATCGAGTTTGTCGTGACCGACTGGAACATGCCCGGCATGGCGGGCATCGATCTGCTGAAGACTATCCGAGCCGACGAAAAAATGAAGCACCTGCCGGTACTCATGGTGACGGCGGAAGCCAAGCGCGAGCAGATCATCGAGGCTGCACAGGCGGGCGTGAATGGCTACGTGGTCAAGCCATTTACGGCGGCCGCACTCAAGGAAAAGATTGACCGGGTATTCGAACGCATAGAGCAGGGTTCATGACCGATACAGGGAAGGCCAGCCACCCGGAAGGTGAGCGTCAGTCGCCGGCGGGCTATATCCCTGCGCTTGAATCCCTGCTCGAAGCCGCGCACGGCAATGACGAGGCGCATTTTTCCGAACTGCTCGATGACCTGACCGCCATGCGTGAACAGGCGCTGTTCCAGGACGTGGGGAGACTCACCCGTCAACTGCACGAGGCCCTGTCCAACTCTCAGCTGGACGACCGGGTGGCTGATTTCGCTGCGGATGAATTTCCCGATGCGCGTCAGCGCCTGGACCAGGTCATTGCCATCACCGAGCAATCAGCGCACAAGACGATGGACCTTGTGGAGGCTATGCTACCCCAGGCGGATGCCCTTATCGACCTTGCCGGGTCCATCACGCCACGATTAAACGCCGGGGCCGACTGGCCGACGCTCGCGCCGGAGTTGCAGACCTTCGCTGCCGAAGTGAGTGAGCAGACCGGGACTATCCGCGCCGGCCTGTCGGAGGTGATTATTTCGCAGAACTATCAGGACCTGGCGGGTCAGGAAATCCGCAAGGTGATTCACCTGGTGACCGAAGTGGAGGAAACCCTGATCAACATGATTCGCGTTGCCGGTAAAGGCGGCATGCTGACTCAGCGCAAGCGCGAGGGGCCGGCGAGCCTGCCTGAAGGAGAGCAGCGAATTACGAGCCAGGACGAAGCCGACGAACTGCTTTCCAGCCTGGGATTCTGACGGAGACTGCCATGAGCTTTGAACTTGACGACAGCATCCGTGAGGATTTCCTGGTTGAGGCCAACGAGATTGTCGAGAAGCTGGGCTCTGAACTGGTAGAGCTTGAGCGGCGACCCGACGACGTCCAGCTCTTGAACAGCATTTTCCGCGGTTTTCATACTATCAAGGGCGGGGCAGGGTTCCTCAGCGTGGAGCCGCTGGTCCTGATCTGTCATGGTGCAGAGGAGGTCTTCGATTCGCTGCGCAATGGCAAGCTGGCGCTGAACAACGAGATCATGGATACCGTGCTCCAGGTGTCGGACCGGGTTGTCGAGATTCTGGCGCAGGTTGGGGAAGGACAGACACCGGAGCCGGCGCCACCGGAATTGCTCGATAAACTGCAGACCTACGTGCGCTCGGGCAGCGCCCCGGGTGCGACTGCCGCTGCGCAGTCACCTGCCCCTGTAGCGTCTGCTCCAGAAGCGTCTGCTCCAGAAGCGCCAGAGATAAGCGACGCTCACAGCGAGTTTGACGACATTATCGATGGTGTGCGCGCTGGTCTTTTCACGGATGCCCCGGGTGCGGATGGCGCATCGACCGCATCAGTCGACGCGCCGCCCGCCAGCGGTAGCGACGAAATTACCGAGGACGAGTTCGAGGCGCTGCTCGACCAGATGCAGCGGGATGCCGCCGGGGACACAGCGCCAAGAGAAGCGCCGCCGAGAGAACCGTCGCCCAGGGAGGTGCCGCCACAGGCGTCGGCTGCGCCTGCAGTCACGCCGTCGCAAACGATCACCGCTGCACCCTCGGGCGCCGCCTCCGCGGACAACAAGCTTGAGGCCAATACCCGCAACGCCGGGCCTGTGTCCGCTGCCGAGGCCACCATCCGGGTCAGCGTGTCCCGGCTCGACACCGTCATGAATCTTGTGGGTGAGCTGGTTCTGGTGCGCAACCGTCTGACCAATCTGGGTGCAGATCTTGAGAACGAAGAGCTGAAGAAAACGGTCGCCAATCTCGACCTGGTGACGGCGGACCTGCAGAACGGCGTCATGCAGGCGCGTATGCAGCCGATCGGCAAGGTGTTTTCCCGCTTCCCGAGGCTGGCCCGGGACGTTGCGCGGAGTCTGCGCAAGGAAATTGACCTGACGATGCGCGGGGAAGACACAGACCTCGACAAGAATCTGGTACAGGCACTGTCCGATCCGCTGGTGCACCTCGTGCGCAACGCCATGGACCACGGCATTGAAGCGCCTGACGTGCGTGAGGCAAACGGTAAGCCGCGCACCGGCAAGGTGGAACTCTCCGCGCAGCAGGAAGGTAACAATATTGTCATTCTCATCCGTGACGATGGCGCCGGTATCAATCCGGAAGTGCTGCGGGAAAAAGCCGTCCGCAAGGGCCTGTTCACGGCAGACGCGGCAGCCAAACTGAGTGATGCAGAGTGTTTTGATCTGGTGTTTCTACCGGGCTTCTCGACCAAGGAGATCGTATCCGATCTTTCCGGGCGCGGGGTCGGCATGGACGTGGTCAAGACGCGCATCGCCGAACTCAACGGCAATGTCGAAATTCAGTCGGAATTGGGCAAGGGCACATCAGTAAAGGTTCGCGTGCCGCTCACGCTGGCAATCATGCCAACGCTGATGGTGCGGGTGCAGCAGCGCACCTACGCCTTTCCGCTGTCACAGGTACTTGAGGTATTTTCTCTCGACGCCACCAGGGTGCATCAGGTAGCGGGACGCCCGGTGATCATGGTGCGCGGCAAGCCGCTGCCTATTGTGTTCCTGCGCAGCTGCCTCGCTGTCGAGGGCGATGAAGGTGGCAATGGCCTGGCCTACGTTGTGGTCCTGCAGGTAGGGAGCGGGATGGTGGGCTTCGTGACAGACGACGTTCTGGGGCAGGAAGAAGTGGTGATCAAGCCCCTGGGCGCGATGCTGCAGGACGTTCCGGGGTTTGCCGGCGCGACAATCACCGGCGACGGCAACATCGCTCTCATTTTTGACGTCAACGGCCTCATGAAGCGCGTCGGCAAAGCAGCAGCCTGACGGGGGCCACGTGGATATTCTGAGCCTCATAGGCGTTATTCTCGCGCTTGTTGCCGTTTTGCTCGGGTCGACCCTGAAGGGCGCCGGCATTGCCGCACTGGTCTCCGGTGCCGCGTTCGTTATCGTGATTCTGGGTACGCTGGCAGCCACGATGCTGCAGACTTCCATTCCGGTCATGAAGCGCTCGATGAATATCGTTGGCTGGATATTCCGTCCGCCGGGGGTGGACGCCGACGACATGATTGAAAAGATTGTGAGCTGGAGTCAGCTGGCAAGAAAAGAGGGTCTTCTTGGCCTCGAGTCTGTCGTCGAGAGCGAAGATGACCCCTTCGTCAAAAAGCTGTTGCAGCTTCTGGTCGACGGCAGTGAGCCGGACGTCATCCAGAGCATCATGGATGTTGAAATCGGCACCCGGGAAGAAATGGATACGGCCGCGGCGAAGGTGTTCGAGGCCATGGGGATCTACGCGCCCACCATGGGTATTGTCGGGGCGGTGCTCGGCTTGATGGCGGTCATGCAGAATCTGGCGGATCCGTCGAAGCTGGGAACGGGTATTGCGGCGGCCTTCGTTGCCACCATTTATGGCATCGGCTCCGCCAATCTGTTCTTTCTGCCGATGGCGGGCAAGTTGAAATCGATCATCAACGGTCAGACCAAGGCCCGCGAGATGGTTGTCGAGGGCGTGGTGTCGATTGCCAAGGGTGAAAACCCGCGCAACATCGAAACCAAACTCAAAGGCTATCTGGTGTAGGACGGGCAGACGATGGGACGCAAAAAACGCCACGAGGACCACATCAATCACGAAGCCTGGGCAATTCCCTACGGCGATCTCGTGACGCTCCTGCTGGCGTTTTTTGTGGTGATGTATTCCATATCCTCGGTGAACGAGGGCAAGTATCGTGTTCTGTCGGACTCTCTGGTTGCCGCCTTTCGCGGTACACCCAAGACTACACGACCGATTCAGATCGGGGATAATCCGCCCTCCGGGGGGGCCGAGCAGGGGCGCCAGGATGCGTTACCCCAGGGGTCTGTCGACAGAAGCACCCTTTCGCTGCCCATGGATAGCATGCCGGGTGGCATCGCTGGCATCCGCGCCACCGGCGAGGACCCCACACGGGCAAGCCTCGAAAGCATGGCAGATGATATTCGCGAGGCCTTGTCCGAGCTCATCGAACTGGAGCAGGTTCGAATTCGGAAGACGCCTCTGTGGCTGGAGGTCGAGATCAAGACCGATCTTCTGTTCCGGGTAGGTGTGGCAGAGGTCACTGACGCCGCACTGCCTGTTCTGGAGCGTATTGGTGACATTCTGCAGCCCATGGTCAACCCGCTGCGGGTAGAGGGACACACCGATAACGTACCCATCAGCACGGCGCGCTTTCCGTCCAACTGGGAGCTGTCTTCCGCGCGCGCCAGCAGTGTTATTCGCCTGTTCCAGGAAAAAGGTGTGGCGCCGGAGCGCATGGTTGCTGTCGGGCTCGGGGAGTACCAGCCGGCTGTAGACAACGATACTGCCGAGGGGCGTGATCGCAATCGTCGCGTCACCGTCGTCATTCTTGCTGACGACGCCGTATCGGACGACATCCCGGCGGCGCTGTCGGGAGAAGAGATCGCTGCATACTGAGTGAGGGAGTCACAGACAATGAATCTAGATCACGAAGAGTACAGCCGCGCGACTGATCTGCGCGGTGATGCGCTCGATGACCTCAACGAGCGCGTCAGCGCCAACCGCAACGAGTGGCTGCGGTACGTCGTGGATGGGCAGGACTATGGCATCAGTGTGCTGCAGGTGCAGGAAATCCTCTGCGCCGGCGATATCACCCCGGTGTCCGGTGCTGCGCACTTCGTTCTGGGGGTTATCAACGTGCGTGGCAACATCGTGACCGTGGTCGACGCCAGGCGGCGCATGCGCCTGCCGGTGAGAGAGCCGGGTGACAACATTGACTGGATTGTTATTCTGGACGTTAATGACGAACACGTCGGCCTGGTGGTAGACGAAGTGCTGGAGGTTCAGGTGCTCGACGAGAATCTGGTGGAGAAACTGCAGGGTGACACGTCTTTCGATGTGGAGGGTGTTATCGAAACCGAGACTGGCATGATGATTCTGGTAGACGCCCGCAGCATGGCGGGTATCAATATGGTCGTCGGACAGCATGGCGCAGCCGCTTGATCCGCTGAGCCCGGCGCTGCCACCACGGCCTCCGGCGCGACATCGCGTGCCCGGCCTGGGACGGCGCCGGCAGGATGATACCGCTGATCACGGAGGTGAGGACGTTCGCGACCAGGAAGGAGAAGACATTCGCGAAGACAGTCACGAAGACACTCGTGAAGACACTCGTGAAGACAAGCGCGACGACAGTCACGAGGACAATTACAAGAGCAATCGCGAAAACAGGCCGGATGCCGGCGAGCTGACCTACGACGACAGGATGCATGGGCCGTCCAGCGCCGATGAGACTGACGCTCCCGGCCGGCACGAGGGCGGTGATCCACTGATCGATGACTACGCCTGAGTCAGGCTCTGCCGTTACCCCACGGCTCAGAAAAGGTCGACTGAGCCCTCATCCAGATTTTCCTGCAGCACTGCCTTGCGCCGCATTTCCGCCCAGATGCGGTGCTGCTTACGTATGCGCTCGGCCAGCTCCCCCGCATCATGTACCGTGCGCACTTCTTCTGCCACACCGCGAAGATAGGTGATACTGCGTAGCGCTTCCGCCAGTGCCTGGGCGGTGATGTCCTCGAACTGCAGCGCCCGTATGGCACCGGATGCCGCCCGACCGAGCTCGTCGTCGCCTGTCTCTGCCCGCTTATCCGCGCACAGGTGATACATCTGGTCAAAGCTGGATGACAGCGCCGTCACCGCCTCGGCAATAATGCCTGTCACGCGCTCGATCTCTTCCTCAACCTGTGCCAGTTCACTGCCCAGAATCATGCCGAGCTCGTTGCAGGCCTGGATTTCTGGCGCAGTCGCGGCGTCAGTGCCCTTGCTGTGTTTATCTGATGGTGGATGTTTTGGATCGTGGGGGTTATTCATGGCGGGCAGTCATCGCGACATCGCTCGCGGGCATTTCCACACCGCATCGAGCAAATGCCTGGCGACCTTGTCGAGGGCAGCAACTTCGCTGGCTGCGCCGCGTTTGACCGCTTCCCCCGGCATTCCCCACACCACGCTGCTTTCCTCGTCCTGGGCGACGGTGTGCAGTCCGGCCTGGTGCATTTCCAGCAGGCCCGCCGCACCGTCCGCGCCCATGCCCGTCAGCAGGGCGGCGACAGCATTGACACCGGCAGACTGCAGCACGGACCGAAACAGAACGTCGACGCTGGGGCGGTGACGATTGACCGGCTCTCCCTGGTTTAACCTGCAGACGTAGCGCGCACCGTTTCGAACCAGCATCAGGTGCCAGTCCCCGGGAGCAACATAGGCATGACCCGGTATGACAACGTCGCCATCCTCGGCCTCCTTCACGTTGAGCAGCGTGATGCGATTCATGCGATCGGCGAAGGCCGTGCTGAAGCCGGGCGGAATGTGCTGGGCAATCACGATGCCCGGCGCGTCCCGCGGCATACCCATCAGTACCGCCTTTATCGCCTCGGTACCGCCGGTTGAGGCGCCGATCGCGATAATCTGATCCGTTGTGCGAAGGAGATGCGCTGGACGCTGGGGTATTACGGCATCCGAGGAGTGCAAGGGCTCCGGTGTACCGAGCGAGGCAAGGCGCCTGACTTTTGCCACAGACGCCGCCCTGACTTTCGCTGTCAGTTCGTCGACGTAGTCGCCGAGGGCGCGGGTAACGTCCATTTTTGGCTTGGTGACAAAGTCGACGGCGCCGAGCGCCAGCGCCTCGAGGGTGACATCCGCGCCCTGCTCGGTGAGGGTAGATACCATGACAACCGGCATTGGCCGCAGACGCATGAGGTTGCGCAGGAAGGTGATGCCATCCATGCGCGGCATTTCAATATCGAGGGTCAGGACATCCGGCTCCAGGCTCTTGATCTTGTCCCGGGCGATGAATGGATCCGGCGCCGTTCCCACTACCTCGATATCCGGAGCGCTGTTGAGCATGTCTGTGAGCAGGCGACGGATAAGTGCAGAATCATCTACGACCAGAACACGAATTTTTCCTGCCATGTAGCAACAACCCTGTTATCAGAAAAGTTCGATGTCGCCCTGCACAGGGGCCTCCACCAGTTCATCCATGTACCGGCTTTCGCGCCGCACGATCGTGTCGTTGTGTATCGAGCGCAGTTTTTTGACCTGCGCCCGACCGCTGTCGGGGAAATAGTTGACCTTGCGAGGATACAGGCTGCCCAGATCCTCCGCGATGAGCTTGAGCCCCTCAATCTGCAAAAACTCATGCAGAAAATCAATATTCTTGCGGCCCACATCGGTCATCGCAGTCACGATCCGGCCGCCACCGAAGGCCTTGACCTCAAGGTTTTCGCGGCGCCCGCCGGACTTGAGAATCTCGTTGATCAGTTTTTCCATGGCGTAACTGCCGTAGCGTGCAGAGCTCGAGCTGCCTCCCCAGTCCCCCGGCTTGGCGCTGCTCGGCAACA
Source organism: Chromatocurvus sp. (assembly GCA_046260765.1). Taxonomy (GTDB): domain Bacteria; phylum Pseudomonadota; class Gammaproteobacteria; order Pseudomonadales; family Halieaceae; genus Chromatocurvus. The sequence continues at coordinate 4,433 of JBHEOO010000024.1, read as the reverse complement.
TGAAATGATTCATGCCACCAATACCCAGCTTGCGATCCCGGATGCAGGCCGAGATGCAGGACCCGAGAACCGTGGTGATCATCTCGCCACGCATGGAAATGTAGTATTCGCCGGGGAGCAGCTTCGCCACATGCACATCCCGGGACGGATCCCAGTAGCGCTTGATATGGTCAAAACCAGGCGGGGCGGGCGGTGACTCCGGAACATTGGCGCGGTTGGCGTGCAGAAATCCCATGCCGACCGCCTTATTTCACTCGCTGATAGACAGTGCTTCCGAGCAACTTGAAGCGGTCACTCACTTTGTACAGGGTTTCCGAATGTCCGATGAAAAGATGCCCCCCCGGGGTCAGCTGCTCCGCGAAGCGGTCGAACAGAACCCGCTGGGTATCCTTGTTGAAGTAAATGACGACGTTGCGACAGAATATGAAGTCGAACTGATTCTTCAGGGGCCAGCTGTTCTGCAGGTTGAGTCGCTTGAACGTAATCATGTCGCGAAGCTCCTGACGCACCTTGACCTGGCCTTCGTTGCTGCCCTTGCCGCGCAGAAACCAGCGCTTGCGGCGTGCATCGCTAATGCCGGTGATGCGCTCAAGCGTGTATTGCCCCGCCTCGCCCGTGGCCACAACCGAGCTGTCCAGATCGGTGGCGAGCACGCGCAGGGTCCAGTCTTCGGGTATGTTTTCCGCCAGCACCATGGCGATTGAATAGGGCTCTTCGCCCGTGGAGCACCCAGCTGACCACACGCGCAGCTCCTTGTTTCGCTTCTCGCGCATCAGTGCCGGCAACAGCTCGCGTTTCAGAAAGTCGAAATGGTGAGCTTCCCGGAAAAAAGAGGTGAGGTTGGTGGTCAGTGCGTTGACGCAGTGCTCAAGCTCTTCCTCATCGCCGGTGTCAAGATAGCGGCAGTAAGCGCTGAAGCTGGGCAGCTTGAGTACGCGTAAACGGCGCACCAGACGGCTGTAGACCAGGTTGCGCTTGGCCTCACTCAGTTCGATACCCGCCTGCCCGGCGATGAACTGCTTGATAAAGCTGAAGTCGCTATCCGTGAGCTGAAACTCACTGTCGCGGGTTGCAGGGATCGTGCTGCCGGCCTTCTCTACCCGCCCGGACCGCATTGTCTTTTCTATCATCGCCACACTATTGTCGCTCGCCTGAACGCCGGATCACCCTGCAACGAAGGGTGAAGTCCGCCCGGGTGGGTTGGGTTGCTGCCCCGCAGGGCTCAGAACTCTTCCCAGTCTTCGGTGTTCTCGCTCGGACGCGGACGCGGACGCTGACGCATGGGAGACGGCGCGGAGCGCTGCTGGCTGTTGTTGTTTTTGTTGTTGCTATAGCTGTTACTGCCGCTACGTCGGTTGCCTGCAGCGCTGGCGGATGCCGTGGGCTGTCGCATTCTCGGGGCCGGCGGCGCCATTTCCAGCTCGTCGCCGGCATCGAAAATGGATACCAGCTCCTGTAGCGACTTGGATTGATCGTCCATCGACTTCGACGCAGCGGCGGCCTCCTCAACCAGCGCCGCGTTCTGCTGGGTAACTTCATCCAGCTGCGCGATGGCCTTGTTGACCTGCTCTATGCCGCTCGACTGTTCCTGGGCCGCCGCGGCTATCTCCGCGATGATGTCGCTGACTTTCTTTACTGCGGTGACAATCTCGGCGAGCGTTGACCCTGAGTCATCCACCAGCTTGGTGCCATCTTCCACCTTGCCGACGCTATCCTTGATCAGGGTCTTGATCTCCTTGGCCGCCTGGGCGCTGCGCTGCGCCAGGTTGCGCACCTCAGCGGCGACTACCGCAAAACCGCGGCCCTGCTCGCCGGCGCGGGCCGCCTCAACCGCTGCATTCAGCGCCAGCAGGTTGGTCTGGAAGGCGATCTCGTCGATGACGCCGATAATTTCTGAAATCTTGTCAGAGGATTTATTGATCTCTGCCATGGCAGATACCGCCTGGGCGACCACGTGTCCGCCTTTTTCTGCCTCCTCGCGCGCCGTGGTCGACAGCTGATTCGCCTGGCGTGCATTGTCGGCACTGGATTTCACGGCGGATGTCATCTGTTCCATGCTGGATGCGGTTTCTTCCAGCGAAGACGCCTGCTCTTCCGTGCGCTGGGACAGGTCGGTATTGCCCTGGGAAATTTCCGAGGCGGAAGAGCTGATGCTCATTGCGCCCTCGCGAATCTGCCCGATCATGTTGCGCAGGTTGTTTACGGTGGTGTTGACGTCGTCCCTGAGCTTGCCGAACAGACCCGGGTAGTCGTTATCCACCGTCTTGGTCAGATCACCCTCGGCCAGCCGCTGTGCGACATCGGCCACATCGGTGAGGCTTTGTTCGCTGACGCTCAGGAGATTATTCACCAGGTCGCCCACGACCTTGAAAATGCTTTCCATCTCGCTGGTATCGACCCGTTGCGTGAAGTCGCCCTCGCTGGCGGCAGATATGACGTTACGTAACTCAACCAGCGCAGTAATATCCAACAACTCCACTACGTTGCCGATATCCTCCCCGTCCGGGTCCCTGATCATGTTCGCATTGAGCTCAAGCTCAACGCCGCCTATTTCAATCTGGGAATTCATAGGCATGCGTCTGGGGTCGCGCAGCATTCCGCGTTGATGCGCGGGGTCGGTATGGAACTGGTCGATGTTCTGACCGATCAGGTTGTTCGGATCAAAACCGGGGAAACGCTGGCGCATTTCCCTGGCCCGCTTACTGAACGTGGCGATGGCCGACGGATTTGCGTAGACAACATTGAGGTCGGCGTCACACATCATGATGTTTGTGGAGGCACTTTCAACGGCTGAGCTCAAACGAGCCACGTCCATCTCGCGCTCACGCAGCTTGGTCACATCAGACCATTCCAGCGTGTTGCCGATGTACTCGCCATGTCCGTTGATCGTGGCAGTCACATTGATATTAAAGCGCAAGGGGCCAACGCTGATATCCGTCCTCCAGGGCAGGTTTTTCGGATCGTCGAGGATGCGACGTTGATGTGCCGGGTTGGCGTAGAACATGTCGATGCAGCAGCCGACCATCTTGTTGGCGTCAAAGCCCCGGTACATATCGCGCATGACCGACTCGTTCTCGCGCATCAATTCCGTTGTGGCGTTGTTCACATAAATGATGTTCAGGTCGCGGTCCACCATCATAATCGCGGTCAACGCACCATCAATTGCTGAGCGCATTAGCTCGCCGGCTATCACGCCGTTATCGTGCATGCTGTTGTTTCCCGCAGGGTCGGGTGCTGAATTCATTGCATTGCTGCTGACCGTCATTGGGGTCTCCTCCACGGGTTCATAAGCGCTTGTCATCATATCGACAATCAGATTCAGCGCGCCGCGCCAGGCGTTTTCATACTGCGTGTTCCAGACACTGCCGGCGGTCTCTGCCATTGCGTCCAGCAAGGTTGCACCACCTGCCTCGTAATGCGCCGGCTGCACGCCATGGGTCTGGAGTCGGGCGCCCATGTCGATCAGGGTCTGTTCCAGCTGCTCGGGTTTGTGCAGGTTATTGACCACAAGCTTCATTGCTGCAAGTAGTCGGAGTTGCTGTTTTGCGACAGTGGTGCCGGTGAACAGAGATTTCATCGAAGGAGCGTCGGCGTAAAGCTTGTCTAAAAATAGCCCTACAACCTGCTCGCTGTAGGGCTCCAGGATTGCAAAGCTCTCCTCAAGCAGGTTGAGCTGCAGAGTACCCTTGATCTCGCTGTTGTCAGTTTCCCCTGAGGGCACGCTGGCCTCCGTGTTCATGCCTGTGCCTCGTGTTTTAATGGTCTGGCGATGTTAGAACCGGGTGTGAGTATTCCCGCGCGAAGGCAGTTCATGTCGAGTAGTACGATAATTTTATCATTGATCATCGCGATACCTTCGATCAGCTGCTCGTCTATCGCGCTGCCGATGTTGGGGGCAGACTTGACGGACTTTGGCGCTACGCTATAAACCTCGGAGACGGCGTCGACAACAATGCCCAGGTCGCGCTGGTCCCGGTTCTTTTCGTTGTGGAAACGCACCACGATCACCACCGTCTTGGGGCCGTACTCCAGCGGCTCGATGTGGAAACGCTCGCGCAGGTCGATGATGGGGACGATACTGCCCCTGAGGTCGATAATGCCTTTAAGCCACGATGGCGCGTTAGGTATGGGACGGGTCTTGCTCCAGCCGCGTATTTCCTGGACGCGCAGAATGTCGATGCCATATTCCTCGCCATCCAGGATGAAGGTCAGGTACTGGTTCGTGGGATCTCCATTGCTGCCAATACCGAAAGCTTCCCCTGGATTCATGCCGTTCTCCTCACGCCGCACTGGTCTTGCCGAGGACTTTTTCCACGATGCCCAGCAGTTGTTCCGGGCTGAAGGGCTTGACAATCCAGCCGGTGGCGCCGGCCTTGCGACCCTCCTGCTTTTTTTCGTCGCTGGACTCTGTGGTGAGCATCAGGATGGGCGTT